>CAWAGY010000001.1:0-45909 GCA_963781645.1 uncultured Alphaproteobacteria bacterium
CTAGACCATCATGTCCGTGTGAGGCGGTAGACGATTGAGGTGGCCCGCCTCGAAGTGTCGACTAAGGCGTGTAGCAACGCTGCGGGGGTTGCTCCGATGGTCGGAGCCTGTCCCCAGGCACTGAACGAGGCGGACCATGACGGATCTTACGCTTTTCGTCGGCTTGGACGTCCACAAGAAGACCATTGCCGTTGCCATGGTCGAGGCGACGGCGGGCGCCGATGTTCGGTTCTACGGCACGATCGCGAACACACCGGATGCGCTGCGCACCTTGTGCAAGAAGCTCTCGAATGACGGCGGGCGGCTGAACTTCTGTTACGAGGCGGGCCCCTGCGGCTACGGCGTGCAGCGTCATTTGACGCGGCTCGGACACCGTTGCGACGTGGTGGCGCCGGCGCTGATCCCGCGCAAGGTCGGCGACAAGGTGAAGACCGACCGGCGCGACGCGATGATGCTGGCGCAGACGCTGCGCGCCGGGCAGCTGACCGCGGTCTGGGTGCCGGACGAGGCGCACGAGGCGATGCGGGACCTGGTTCGGTTGCGGGCGCAGGCGATGCGGGATCTGCGCAAGACGCGCCAGCAACTGCTGAGCTTCCTGCTTCGCCATGGCCTGAGTTCGCCCTACGGCCACTGGTCGAAGATGCATCGGCGCTGGCTGGGCGAACTGACCTTCGCGCATCCGGCCCAGCATCTGGCGCACGAGGAGATGATCCAGCGGATCGAACGCGCCGAGGCGCTGTGCGACCGGCTCAAACAGGCGATCGCCGACCTGGTGCCGCAATGGTCGCTGGCGCCGGTCGTCCAGGCGATCCAGGCGCTGCGCGGCGTGTCGCTGGTCGTCGCGGCGGTGATCGTGGCCGAGGTCGGCAGCTTCGGCCGGTTCGACAATCCGCGCCAGCTGATGGCCTATCTCGGCCTCAATCCGTCGGAACATTCCAGTGGTGCGACGATCCGGCGTGGCCCGATCACCAAGACCGGCAATGCGCTGGCACGGACCTGCCTGGTCGAGGCAGCCTGGACCTACCGCTTCCCGGCGCGGGTGACGCAGATCATCCGTGACCGGATGAAGGATCTGCCGGAGCCGATCCGCAATGTCGCCTGGAAGGCGCAAGTCCGGCTCTCGGCGCGATACCGCAAGCTCACGGCGACCGGCAAGCCGGCACCCAAGGTCGTGGTGGCGATCGCACGCGAGTTGGTCGGCTTCATCTGGGCCATCGCCCGGATGGTTGAGCCGAAGTTCGCCTGACGGCGGCACGGCCTAGAAACGGATTTTGCCAGGCAAGGAGGTGAAACAGCCATCACGGGAACACGCTTCGACGCCCAGCGCCGACGGCAGGATGAGGAGGGAGGGGAACCCTCGATCCGGGTTTGATGCCGGGATCATCCGACGCGCGTTCGCTAGACAGAGGAAGCCCCACGACGAACCTTGGTCATGCGGTACCAACCCGCGGATAAGAGCCAGATCAACCGTCGTCCATGCTTCCTGCCGTCCGCACTGGGCGCCGATATGCTCAAGTATCACCTGCAAAAGCAGGGTGAATCAATGTGCCTTAGTCTTGACATCACGGACATAAGAGCCCGTCTTATTCATGAGGGCCGTTGGAAGGAGCTGGCGGAAGTAGCGTAATGGATTGATGTGGCGTAGGATTCGGTTGCTGAAGCCACCGCTTCGACGACATCCGGGCCTGCCACATCCGCCATGACCGACGATACGACCCTGCCGTTCGCGTTTCCAGCCGTTGAGCGCAAGAAGGTCACCGCCGCGTTCGACGGCGGCCGGATCACCTCGGACGGCGGGGTGATGCTGCTGGCCGAAGCGGAGCGACGGCTCGGCATCGCCGGGAAGCTGGCGGCGGTGATCCCCGATCACCGCGATCCGAACCGGACCATCCACCGGCTCGCCGACATTCTGCGGGCGCGCCTCTTCGCCATCGCCTGCGGCTACGAGGACGCCGACGACCTGGACAGCCTGCGGTTCGATCCGGCGTTCAAGCTCGCCTGCGGCCGGCTACCGGACAGCGGACGGGATCTGTGCTCGCAGCCGACGATGTCCCGCTGGGAGAACGCGCCCGATCTGCGCAGCGTCATCCGGCTCGGCCGGGTCATGCTCGATCTGTGGTGCGCCAGTTACCCGACGCCGCCCGCCGCGGTGACGCTCGACATCGACGACACCTGCGACGTCGTCCACGGCCACCAGCAGCTGTCGTTGTTCAACGCCCACTACGACGAGCGCTGCTTTCTGCCGATCCACGTCTACGAGGTGGCGACGGGCCGTCCCGTTGCGGTGATCCTGCGTCCCGGCAAGACGCCGTCCGGCAAGGAGATCCGCGGCCATCTGCGCCGCCTCCTCCGCCACATCCGCCGCCGCTGGCCCACCACCCGCATCACCATCCGCGGCGACGGCCACTACGGCCGGCCCGAGGTGATGGACTGGTGCGAAGCGAACGGCATCGATTACCTCTTCGGCCTGCCCGGCAACAGGGTGCTCGACCGCCTGGTCGACGAGGCCGCCGACGACATCCGCACCCGCCGGGCACTGGAGAAAAAGCCCTGCCTGCGCGGCTTCGCCGAGACCCGCTACCGGGCGAAGTCGTGGAAGCGGGGGCGCCGGGCGTGTGCCCGCATCGAGGCCTCGACACAGGGCCTCGACATCCGCTTCGTCGTCACCAACCTCGCAGCCGGCACGGCCGAGCACGTCTACGAGGTCCTCTACTGCGCCCGCGGCCAGGCCGAAAACCTGATCAAGCTGCACAAGAGCCAGCTCGCCTCCGATCGCACCAGCTGCCGCTCGCCGCTCGCCAATCAGGTCCGCCTGGTTCTCCATACCGCCGCCTACTGGCTGATCCTGGCACTCCGCGACGCCATCCCGAAGGCGAATGCCCTCGCCGTCGCCGAGTTCGCCACGCTGCGGCTCAGGTTGCTGAAGCTCGGCGCCCGCGTCATCGAGACCGTGTCGCGCGTCCGCCTCGCCTTCGCCGCCGCCTGCCCCGAGGCGCCGCTGGTCCGCCACCTCGCCACCGCCCTCGCCGGACCCTGAGCAACGGGGCCAGAACGCCCCGCCAAACCCCTCCCGCAAACCCCCAGCGCCGCAATCAAATCCACCCCAACCAAGCCGGGAAAAACCCGCAAGCCCACGCGCGTCCCATCAGCCACAACCGCCCAAACGCTCAGCCCCCCAGCCGACGTCATGAATAAGACGGGCTCTTATGTCCGTGATGTCAAGACTAAGGCACATTGATTCACCCTGCTTTTGCAGGTGATACTTGAGCATATCGGCGCCCAGTGCGGACGGCAGGAAGCATGGACGACGGTTGATCTGGCTCTTATCCGCGGGTTGGTACCGCATGACCAAGGTTCGTCGTGGGGCTTCCTCTGTCTAGCGAACGCGCGTCGGATGATCCCGGCATCAAACCCGGATCGAGGGTTCCCCTCCCTCCTCATCCTGCCGTCGGCGCTGGGCGTCGAAGCGTGTTCCCGTGATGGCTGTTTCACCTCCTTGCCTGGCAAAATCCGTTTCTAGCAGCCTGTCGGACTTGCGTCTCGGGCGTCGACGGACCCACGTAGCGTTCGGGGGATCGGCACTTCGGCGCCCCTGTCAGCGCCATTTTGGGGGGTGCGGCCGCGCTGGCGCGCCTGCGGAGCTTGCCGCGCAGGCTACACGGCGCGGCTGAGTGCGAACATCCGCTTCAGGTTCCATGCCATGGTCACAAGCTTCCACTCGCCACGGGCGGCATCGAGCCCGCGCAGCAGGAACTGCCGGAACCCCAGCACGGACTTGATGATGCCAAACACTGGCTCGGGCGTCTGCTTGCGTAGGGCGTAGAGCGCGCGGCCCTGCGGCGTGCGCAGCCGATACGCCATCGCCTGAACCGGGGTGGGGTCTTCGGGCGCCGGTGGCGCCGCGGCGAAGCGCTGTTGCAGGCTCGGATGATGCGCCTCGCGACCAAGCGCGATCAGCGGTTCGATCCCGCCGGCCACACAGGCCTGCACATTCGCCTCGCTGAAGTAGCCATTGTCCGCCAACAGCGTGTCCGGCCTGCCAAGCGCGTCCGGCAGAGTGCCGATCTTGTCCAGCATGGGCATAAGCTGCTGCTTGTCGTTGGGCGCCTGCACCACGTCGGCGCCCACCACCAGCAGACTGCCCGCCGCCACCGCCGCCTGCGCATTGTAGCACTGCTCAAAACCGCCGCCCGCCACCGGCATGATGCGGCTTTCCTCGTCGGTCAGGTTGATCTGATCAGTGGGCAGCGGCGTCGCCACCGGCGGCTTCGGTTCCCGGCCCGTGGGCTTCTTGCCGGTGGCCGCTGCCTTGGCGTCCCGTGCCGCGAGTTTCGCCTGATGATCTGCCTGCTCCCGTTCGAAGCGTTCCTTCGCCCGGGCCTCGATCTTCGCCCGGGCCTCGGCGAGCCTGGACAACCGTTCTTCACGTCGCGCCAGTTCGTCGGGGATCGACATGCCGTCAGGGATGTCCACTTGGTCCGCCGCTTCTGCCTTGGCCATGAGTTCGGCGACCTCGGCCTGCAACTGTGCCTCGATCTTGCCCGCGTGCTCGTACGACAGCGCGCTGTGGCGGCTGGCGTTGGCGTGGATCTTGGTCCCATCGAGCGCCACCGTGCCCATCTTCAGCACGCCCATCTCGCGCGCCAGCACCAGCACCTGGACAAACAGTTCCTCGATCTGCTTCAGAAAGCGCCGCCGGAACGCGGCGATCGTGTCGTGGTCAGGATGCTCGTTGGCCGCGATGAAGCGGAACGCCACCGAGTCAAAGGTCGCGCGCTCCAGCTTGCGGCTCGAAAACACCGCTGTCGCATAGCCGTAGATCAGAATGCCCAGCAGAAGGCCGGGGTGGTAAGACGCTTCCCCAGAGCCACGGTAGCTGCCGGTCATCGCCCGCAGATCCAGCCCCGCGATCACCTCCACCACGAACCGCGCCAAGTGCCGCTGCGGAAGCCACTCGTCCACCGACGGCGGCATCAGAAATCCGGTGTCGCGGTCGATCGGGCGGAAGTTGCTCATGCGGAAGAGGTCCGGGCCGGGGGGAGTGAATCAGTGCCCGAATTCTAACGCAGGGCGCCCCGTCGCGTTAAGTCCGACAGGCTGCTAGGCCGTGCCGCCGTCAGGCGAACTTCGGCTCAACCATCCGGGCGATGGCCCAGATGAAGCCGACCAACTCGCGTGCGATCGCCACCACGACCTTGGGTGCCGGCTTGCCGGTCGCCGTGAGCTTGCGGTATCGCGCCGAGAGCCGGACTTGCGCCTTCCAGGCGACATTGCGGATCGGCTCCGGCAGATCCTTCATCCGGTCACGGATGATCTGCGTCACCCGCGCCGGGAAGCGGTAGGTCCAGGCTGCCTCGACCAGGCAGGTCCGTGCCAGCGCATTGCCGGTCTTGGTGATCGGGCCACGCCGGATCGTCGCACCACTGGAATGTTCCGACGGATTGAGGCCGAGATAGGCCATCAGCTGGCGCGGATTGTCGAACCGGCCGAAGCTGCCGACCTCGGCCACGATCACCGCCGCGACGACCAGCGACACGCCGCGCAGCGCCTGGATCGCCTGGACGACCGGCGCCAGCGACCATTGCGGCACCAGGTCGGCGATCGCCTGTTTGAGCCGGTCGCACAGCGCCTCGGCGCGTTCGATCCGCTGGATCATCTCCTCGTGCGCCAGATGCTGGGCCGGATGCGCGAAGGTCAGTTCGCCCAGCCAGCGCCGATGCATCTTCGACCAGTGGCCGTAGGGCGAACTCAGGCCATGGCGAAGCAGGAAGCTCAGCAGTTGCTGGCGCGTCTTGCGCAGATCCCGCATCGCCTGCGCCCGCAACCGAACCAGGTCCCGCATCGCCTCGTGCGCCTCGTCCGGCACCCAGACCGCGGTCAGCTGCCCGGCGCGCAGCGTCTGCGCCAGCATCATCGCGTCGCGCCGGTCGGTCTTCACCTTGTCGCCGACCTTGCGCGGGATCAGCGCCGGCGCCACCACGTCGCAACGGTGTCCGAGCCGCGTCAAATGACGCTGCACGCCGTAGCCGCAGGGGCCCGCCTCGTAACAGAAGTTCAGCCGCCCGCCGTCATTCGAGAGCTTCTTGCACAAGGTGCGCAGCGCATCCGGTGTGTTCGCGATCGTGCCGTAGAACCGAACATCGGCGCCCGCCGTCGCCTCGACCATGGCAACGGCAATGGTCTTCTTGTGGACGTCCAAGCCGACGAAAAGCGTAAGATCCGTCATGGTCCGCCTCGTTCAGTGCCTGGGGACAGGCTCCGACCATCGGAGCAACCCCCGCAGCGTTGCTACACGCCTTAGTCGACACTTCGAGGCGGGCCACCTCAATCGTCTACCGCCTCACACGGACATGATGGTCTAGAGCCTTGCGGCCGCTACTGGATGACGATTTTGGGGGCGGAGGCGGCGCGGGCGGCGCGGTTGGTTTCGACCTTGGCCCATACCGCCTCGGCGATGGCGCGATAGGCTTTGGCGTGCTCGCTTTCGGGTTCGGCGGCGACGATGGGGAAGCCGCCGTCCGACGTCTCTCGGATGACGATGTCGAGGGGGATCTCGCCCAGAAAATCGATGCCGAGCCGGGCCGCCTCCCGCCGCGCACCGCCATGGCCGAAGATCTCGGTGCGATGGCCGCAGTTCGGACAGCAGAAGTAGCTCATGTTCTCGATCAGGCCGAGCACGGGCACATCCACCTTGCGGAACATGTTGAGGCCCTTGCGGGCATCGACGAGGGCGATGTCCTGGGGCGTCGAGACGATGACGGCACCGGCTAAGGGCACCCGCTGCGCCATCGTCAGCTGGGTGTCGCCGGTGCCGGGCGGCATATCGACGACCATGACATCGAGCGGCGCCCCAGGCGACATCACGCATCATCTGCTCGAGCGCCGACTGCACCATCGGTCCCCGCCAGACGATCGGCGTTTCCTCTTCGACGAGGAACGCCATCGACATCGCCTTGACGCCGTAGGCTTCCATCGGATCGAGGCGGGTGCCGTCGGACGAGTGCGGCTGGCCCTCGATACCGAGCATCCGGCGCATCGACGGCCCGTAGATGTCGGCGTCGAGCAGCCCCGCCCGCAGCCCGAGACCGGCCAACGCCAGCGCCAGATTGGCCGCCGTCGTCGACTTGCCGACGCCGCCCTTGCCGGAAGCCACGGCGATGATCGCCCCGACGTCGGTCAAGAGGTGGCCGCCGCGGCCGGGAGCGTGCGCCGCACGGGCATGGCCTTCATGGGCATGGGCGTGGCCTTCGCTGGCCACGCGCGCCGGGCGCCGCAGCCGTTCCGACCGCCGCCGGCTTCCGCTCGGCGGTGAGAACGACCGATGCGGTTACGACCCCCGGCAGCTTCCCGACGAGTGTCTCCGCCTGCTTGCGCACCGGCTCCAGAGCGCGCCCGCGCGCCGGGTCGACCTCGATGGCGAAGGCAACGTGACCGTCCTTGATTCGCAATCCCTGAACCATGCCGAGGCTGACAATGTCACCCTTGCCGCTCCGGATCGGCGATGCAACGAAGCGAACTGAGAACGGTGTCTTCTGTGACGGACGGCATCCCCGGTAACTCCTCCCACGCCTCGAGCGCTTCTCGCCCGCAGCGGCGCACGGGCGGGTTGTCGCCTCTGATTGCCTGACCTATAAGGCTCGACGAGCCCGCCGCCCACCCATATATGGGTTGGCGAACGGGCGGACCAACACAAGGCCGGCGCGGTGCCGGCAGCAAAAGGATCAGCATGGCCTGGAATCCCAGAGGCGGCGGCCCTTGGGGGGCGGCGGCGGCGGTGGCGGCCCCTGGGGCGGCGGGCCATCGTCTTCACCGCCGCCCGACCTCGAAGAATTGGTGAAGCGGACCCAGGAGCGGATGAAGAAGCTGCTGCCGACCGGCTTCGGCAGCGGACGCGGCATTCTCCTCGGCCTCGTCGTCATCCTCGCCATCTGGCTGGCGACCGGCTTCTACACGGTCAAGCCCGGCGAGCAGTCGCTGGAGTTGCTGTTCGGCCGCTATGTCAAGTCAAATACGCCCGGCCTTAACTACTGGTTCCCGACGCCGATCGGCGATGTGCAGATCGTCAACGTCGAGCAGACCAATCAGATCAATATCGGCTTCCGGGGTGCCGGCGAGGGCGGCCGCGGGACCGGCGCCCGGGACGTTTTGCACGAAAGCCTGATGCTGACCCAGGACCAGAACATCATCGACGTCGATGTCATCGTCCAGTGGCGTATCAAGAACGCCGCCGACTTCGCCTTCAACATCCGCAACCCGCAGGATACGATCAAGCTGGTGGCCGAAAGCGCCATCCGCGAAATCCCTGGGCCAGACGCTGCTCGAGGATGCCCTGACCGTGAAGCGCCAGGACGTCGATGCACGGCACCAAGGAGCGGATGCAGCAGATCCTCGACAGCTATGGCGCCGGCGTGCTGATCACCGAGGTCAGGCAGCTGAAGGTCGATCCGCCGGCGGAAGTCATCGACGCCTTTAACGACGTACAGCGCGCCCGTCAGGACCAGGATCGCCTGGTCAACGAAGCCCTCGCCTACCGCAACGATATCGTGCCGCGGGCGAAGGGCGACGCCGAACGCATCGTCCAGGCGGCCGGCGCCTACAAGGATCAGGTGACCCGCGAGGCTGAGGGCGACGCAGCCCGCTTCAATTCGGTCTACGAGGCCTATCTCACCGGCAGGGACATCACCACCCGGCGCCTGTATCTCGAACGGATGCAAGACGTGCTGCGCAACACGCAAAACGTCGTCATCGACAAATCGAAGACCGGCCAGGGCGTGGTGCCCTACCTGCCGCTCGGCGAACTGCAGAAACGCCGCGCGGAGGACGGCAAATGAGCAAGCGCACGCTCGCGCGCCATCGGCGTCGCCGCCGTCATCGCCCTGTTCATCCTGTTCAACGCCGCGTTCACCGTGCGCCAGACGCAGCAGGCGCTGATCCTGCAGTTCGGCAACCCGGTCCGGGTGGACGAAAAGCCGGGCCTGAAGTTCAAGGTGCCGTTCGTGCAGACGGTCGAGTACTTCAGCAACCAGATCCTCGATCTCGACCCGCCGCCGCAGGAAGTCCTGCTCGCCGACCAGAAGCGCATCAACGTCGATGCCTTCGCCCGCTATCGCATCGTCGATCCGTTGCGGTTCCGCCAGCGCGCCGGCACCGAGGAGAACTTCCGGCAGATTTTCGGCGCCCAGCTGAATTCGTCGGTACGCGGCGAGGTGGCGCGGATCGGCCTGGCCGAGCTGCTGTCGATCAACCGGACCGACGTCATGGGCCGGATCGCCAACACCCTCGAGGATCAGGCGCCGGGATTCGGTGTCAAGGTCGTCGATGTCCGCATCGGCCGCACCGATCTGCCGGAAACGACGAGCCAGTCGGTGTACAACCGGATGCGCTCGGCGCGCGTCGCCCAGGCGGCGCAGCTCCGCGCCGAAGGTGAAGAGCAGAAGGCGCGCATCCAGGCGGAGGCCGATCGCGAGCGGACGGTGATCATCGCCGATGCCACCCGGCAGTCGCAGATCCTGCGCGGCCAAGGGGACGCCGAGCGGACGATCACCCTCAACCAGGCCTATGGCCGCGATCCCCGGTTCTTCGACTTCTATCGCTCGCTCGAGGCCTACGCCGCCCTCGCCACGCCGGGAACGACGATGGTGCTGCGTCCCGAACACCGACTTCTTCCGGTTCTTCCTCGACGAGCGCGGCGCCGTCGCGCAGTCGACGCCCTCGAGGTGAGCTCGCCCGGAGTGAGGCAGCAGTGACCAGCATCAACCGGCCCGTCATGCCCCCCGTGCCGATCGCGGATGCCGGGGGAGAAGGAGTGCCCGCAATGACGTCTCAGCTTTCGTTTCCCTGCCGGCGCGTTGCCGCGCCGCCACCGCGCCGCAGCCGGTGGGCGGGGCTTCTGGCTCTCGGCCTGGCCGGCTTCGCCCTCGTCGCTGCGCCCTTCCCGCCCGCGGTCACGCCGGCGGAAGCGCGGGTGGCGCCCGACACCTTCGCCGACCTCGCCCAGCAGTTGCTGCCGTCGGTCGTCAATATCTCGACGACGCAGACGGTCGAGGGCAACGCCGGCATCGAACTGCCGAAGCTGCCGCCCGGCTCGCCCTTCGAAGAGTTCTTCAAGGAGTTCATGGAGAAGAACCAGCCGCACCAGCAGAGCGGAAGGCGACATCTCTCGGCTCCGGCTACATCATCGATCCGAAGGGCTACATCGTCACCAACAACCACGTCATCCAGGATGCCGAGGAGATCACCGTCATCCTGCACGACGAGACCCGGCTGCCGGCCAAGCTGATCGGCCGCGACGCCAAGACCGATATCGCCGTTCTCAAGGTCGATCCCGGCGCGCTCACCCTGCCGGCGGTGAAATTCGGCGACTCGGATGCGATCCGCGTCGGCGACTGGGTGCTCGCCATCGGCAACCCGTTCGGCTTCGGCGGCACGGTCACCGCCGGCATCATTTCGGCGCGCGGCAGAAACATCAACGCCGGTCCCTACGACGATTTCCTGCAGACCGATGCGTCGATCAACCGCGGCAACTCGGGCGGCCCGGTGTTCAATCTCGGAGGCGAGGTCATCGGCATGGCGACGGCGATCTTCTCGCCGTCCGGCGGCAGCATCGGCATCGGCTTCGCGATCCCGGCTAGCACCGTCAAGCCGGTGATCCAACAGCTCATCGAGCACGGCGAGGTCCGCCGCGGCTGGCTCGGTGTCCGCATCCAGCAGGTCAACGACGAGATCGCCGAGGCTCTCGGCTTGAAGGAGGCGACCGGCGCCCTCGTCGCCAGCGTCATCTCGGGCGGCCCGGCGGAGAAGGCAAAGATCAAGGACGGAGACGTGATTCTGGAATTCGACGGCACACCGGTGAACCAGATGCGGCGCTTACCGCGGATCGTTGCCGACACCGAGGTCGGCAAGACGGTGCCGGTCAAGATCTGGCGAAACGGCAAGGAGATGACCCTGAAGGTGGAGGTCGGCGCCCTCAAGGAGGAGGAAGAGGAAAAGCAGGCCTCTGCGCCGCAGCAAGGCGAAAAGGGCAAGGGCGGTGAGTTCATCGACGAACTCGGCGTCACCGTCGCCGCCATCGATCCACAGCTCCGCGATCGCTATGACCTCGGCGAGGACGCCAAGGGCCTCGTCGTCACCGACGTCAACCCGGACGGCCCGGGTGCCGAGCAGGGCCTGCGCCCCGGCGAAACGATCGTCGAGATCGGCCAGGAAAAGATCTCTTCCCCGGCACAGCTTACGGCGAAGGTGAAGGCGGCGAAGGAGGCCGGTCGCAAATCGGTGCTGCTGCTCGTTGAAGGCGAAGGCGGTATGCGCTTCGTCGCCATCCGCCTCGCCACCAAGGGCTGAAAGGCGTCCGCGATGGACGAGGCGCTGATCGCGCCTTTCGCGGCGCTGCGGCCGACCGCCGAGACCGCGCAGGGGGTCGCCGCCCGCCCTTACGATGTGTTGAGCCGGGCCGACGCGGTGGCCGGTGCCGCCGGCCGGCCGCTCAGCTTTCTCCATGTCTCGCGGGCCGAGATCGATCTGCCGGAAGACATCGATCCGCACGCGCCCGCCGTCTACCTGCAGGCCGCAGAAGCGCTGCGCGGGATGGAGAAGGCGCGCGCCTTGATCCGCGAGGACCGACCGGCCTACTACGCCTATCGGATGACGGCGGCCGACGGCCACGTACAGACCGGCGTCGCTGCCGCCGGCTCGCTCGCCGCCTATCAGGAGAACCGCATCCGCCGGCACGAGCACACGCGGCCCGATAAGGAGCTCGACCGGACGCGCCAGATCGAAGCGGTTGGCGCCCAGACCGGCCCGGTCCTGACGGTGCATCCGCCGGACGCAGACCTGGAAGCTGTAATCGCCGACGCGACGGCGCATCCGCCGCTCGCCGATGCAACTACCGACGACGGCACCCGTCACCAGACCTGGCTGATTGCCGATGCGGCGGCGATCGCCACGATCACCCGCTCTTTCGAGGCGATGCCGGCGATCTACATCGCCGACGGCCATCATCGCTCGGCGGCGGCGGCACGCGTCGCGGACGCGCAGGCAGCGGCGGGACTGCGCCCCATGGGCGGCAACGATCGCTTTCTCCTCATCAGCTTTCCGGCCGACAGCGTTCGCATTCTCGCCTACAACCGCGTGGTCCGCGACCTCGATGGATTGACGCCGGCGATGCTCATCGCCCGGCTGCGCGACAGCTTCGTCGTCACCCCCGATGCGGGACCCGTCCAGCCGGCAGCGCGCGGCGAGTTCGGGGTGTACCTCGCCGGCCACTGGTTCCGTCTGATCTGCCGCGATGCTGCGTCCGGACCGGCCGCCGAGCGCCTCGACGTCAGCCGGCTGAACCGGCTGGTGCTCGCCCCCGTCCTCGGCATCCTCGATGCACGCACCGATCCCCGCATCGATTTCGTCGGCGGCGGCCGCGGCCTCGACGAACTCGTGAGGCGTGTCGACAGCGGGGACGCCGCCGTCGCCTTCGCCCTCCATCCGACGTCGCTCGCCGAGCTGATGGCGGTGGCCGATGCCGGCGAGGTCATGCCGCCGAAATCCACATGGTTCGAACCGAAGCTCGCCGACGGCCTCTTGTCACTGCCGCTCGACTGACCCGCCCCCGGCCGGCCGGCCCCGCCGATCCGCGCGATACCTGCGGCGACGTGGCGGCCCCGCTCGTCGTCCTCGCCGGACCGACCGGCAGCGGCAAATCGGCGCTGGCCATCGCGGTCGGCGAGGCGTTCAACGGGCTCATCATCAATGCCGACGCGATGCAGGTCTATCGCGAGCTCCGCATCCTGACGGCGCGGCCGACGGCGGACGATGAGGCGCGGGTGCCGCATCGGCTCTTCGGCGTTCTCTCCGCGCGCGATCCCTGTTCGGCCGGGCGCTGGCGCGAACTGGCGCTTGCCGCCATCGGTGAAGCCCAGGCGGCGGAGCGGCTTCCCATCGTCGTCGGCGGCACCGGCCTCTATCTGCGCGCCCTGTTGCACGGCCTCGCGGACGTGCCCGCGATTCCCGACGCCGTCCGCCGCGAGGCGGAATGCCGCCATCGGCTGCTCGGCGGTGAGGCCTTCCGCGCTGAGCTCGCCGCCGTCGATGCCGCCGCCGCGGCGCGCCTGCCTCCCGGCGACACGCAGCGGCTGATCCGCGCCTGGGAGGTCGTTCGTGCCACCGGTCGCACCCTCGCCGACTGGCAGCGTGACGCCGTGTCCCCGCCCCTTCCCGACCGTGTTGCCACCGTTTTGCTGCTGCCGCCGCGCGACCGGCTCTATCCCGCTCTCGACGCGCGGTTCGAGCGGATGCTGGCGGCGGATGCGCTGACCGAGGCGGCGGCGGTGCGCGCCCTGCCGCCGGGGCTGCCGGCGATGAAGGCCGTCGGCGTCCGCCAGCTCGTCGCCCACCTCAAGGGCCAGATCAGCTTCGATGAAGCGTGTGCAGTTGCGAAACGGGAGACGCGGCGCTACGCCAAGCGCCAAATCACCTGGCTGCGACACCAGATCATCGGCGATCTGGTCTTTTTTGCGCAATATTCGGAAAGCTTGGAGCAGAAATTGTTTTCATTTATTCGCCGGTTCCTGTTGACCGGCGGGGCGTGAGCGACTAGGGTGCGGCTCCTTCGGCCCCTCCCGACGATTGCGTCGTCCGTTTGTTGCGACTGCGCGCGATCGGCAAGCCGACCGGATGCAACAACAAGGAGCGTTGCTCGATGGCGTACGACGACATGACCGGAGCGAGGATCGTCATTCAGGCCCTGATCGACCAGGGCGTCACCGACGTATTCGGCTATCCCGGCGGCGCCATCCTTCCCGTCTACGACGAGCTATTTCAGCAGAACGCCATCCGCCACATCCTCGTCCGCCAGGAGGGCGGCGCGGTGCACGCGGCGGAGGGCTATGCGCGATCGACCGGCAAGGTCGGCGTCGTCATCGTTACCTCCGGTCCCGGCGCCACCAACGCGGTGACCGGGATTGCCGATGCGTTGATGGACTCGGTGCCGCTGGTCATCCTCTGCGGGCAGGTGCCGACGCATCTGATCGGCAACGATGCCTTCCAGGAGTGCGACACCACCGGCGTCACCCGGCCGGTGACCAAGCACAACTACCTGGTGAAGAGCACCGATGCGCTCGCCCGCACCATCCACGAAGCCTTCTACGTGGCGCGCAGCGGCCGCCCCGGCCCGGTGCTGATCGATCTGCCGAAGGACGTGCAGTTCGCCGCCGGCCCTTACATGCCGCCCAACGACGTCGCCCACCGCACCTATCAGCCGAAAGCCGATCCCGACCGGGCGGGGGTCGAGCGGGCGGTCGAGATGATGGCCGAGGCGAAGCGGCCGGTCTTCTATTGCGGCGGCGGCGTCATCAACTCGGGCGTGCGGGCGTGCGAGCTCCTCACCGAATTCGTGCGGATGACCGGCTATCCGGTGACGCTGACCTTGATGGGCCTCGGTGCCTACCCCGGCTCCGATCCGCAGTTCCTCGGCATGCTCGGCATGCACGGAACCTACGAGGCCAATCTCGCCATGCACGGCTGCGACACGATGATCGCCATCGGCTCGCGCTTCGACGACCGGATCACCGGCAAGCTCACCGCGTTTTCGCCGGAGTCCCGGAAGATCCACGTCGATATCGATCCGTCGTCGATCAACAAGAACGTCCTGGTCGACCTCGGCATCGTCGGCGACGTGGCCAAGGTTCTCGAACTGATGATCGCCATCTGGAAGGAAAAGAACGTCAAGCCGGACCAGAAGGCGCTCGCCGCCTGGTGGAAGCAGATCGAGCAGTGGCGTGCAGCGCAACAGCCTCGCCTTCCAGCAGTCGGGCGACATCATCAAGCCGCAGTACGCGATCAAGCGGCTCTACGAGATGACCAAAGGACGCGACGACGTCTACATCACGACCGAGGTCGGCCAGCACCAGATGTGGGCGGCGCAGCACTACACCTTCGAAAAGCCGAACCACTGGATGACATCCGGCGGCCTCGGCACCATGGGCTACGGGCTGCCGGCGGCGATGGGCGTGCAGCTTGCCCATCCGGACGCGCTGGTCGTCGACATCGCCGGCGAAGCCTCGATCATGATGAACATCCAGGAGATGTCGACGATTGCGCAGTACCGGCTGCCGGTAAAGGTGTTCATCCTCAACAACGAGTACATGGGGATGGTCCGCCAGTGGCAGGAGCTGCTGCACGGCGGCCGCTATTCCGAGAGCTACATGGCGTCGCTGCCGGATTTCGTGAAGCTCGCCGAGGCCTTCGGGGCGGTCGGCCTGCGCGCCGAGAAAACGGCCGACCTCGACGGCGTGATCGAGGAGATGATCTCGAACAAGCGGACGGTCATCGCCGATATCCGCGTCGACAAGGCGGAAAACTGCTTCCCGATGATCCCGTCGGGCGCCGCCCACAACGAGATGCTTCTCGGCCCCGCCGACAAAGCGGAGCAGCCGGTTTCCGAGGACGGAATGGTTCTCGTCTGAGAAAGTCACCCGAGATCGGCGGCGCCCCACCTCGCCTGAGGGGCGTCGCCTTCTTCTTATCATCGTGACGACAGGGGAGCTCCGGCGATGCCGCTGGACTCGACGGATCGAAGCACAAGAAAGGTCGCAACCATGCCCGAAGCGGCGCGGCAGGAAACCCACACGCTCTCCATCCTGGTCGACAACGAGCCGGGCGTCCTCGCCCGGGTGATCGGCCTGTTCTCCGGGCGAGGCTATAACATCGAGAGCCTCACCGTCGCCGAGGTCGACGCCGGCGGCCATGTTTCTCGCATCACCATCGTCACCACCGGCACGCCGATGATCATCGAGCAGATCAAGGCGCAGCTCGACCGGCTGGTGCCGGTGCACCGGGTGAGCGATCTCACCGTCAACGGGCCCTCACGTCGAGCGCGAACTGGCGCTGGTCAAGGTCAGCGGCCAGGGCGAGAAGCGGGTGGAAGCACTGCGCATCGCCGACATCTTCCGCGCCCGCGTCGTCGAATTCGACCGAACGAATCGTTCGTCTTCGAGATCGTCGGCAAGACCACCAAGCTCAACGCCTTCGTCGGCCTGATGCGGCCGCTCGGCCTGATCGATGTCGCCCGCACCGGCGTCGTCGCCATCGCCCGCGGCGCCGGAACCGCTGTAATCCGTCCGTCGAAAGACCGGGCGCCCACAACAACATCGAGGGAGGGAGCCTAAATGCGCGTCTATTACGATCGGGATGCCGATCTCAACCTGATTCGCTCGAAGAAGGTGGCGATCGTCGGCTACGGCAGCCAGGGCCATGCCCATGCTCTCAATCTCCGCGATTCCGGGGTAAAAGAGATCGCCGTCGCGCTCAAGCCCAGCTCCGGCAGCATCAAAAAGGCCGAGGCCGCCGGCCTTCGGGTGATCACCGCGGACGAGGCGGGCGACTGGGCGGACGTCGTCATGATCCTGACCCCGGACGAGCTGCAGGCAAGGCTCTACACCGATCATCTGCAGGACCGGCTGCGCGAGGGGGCGGCGCTCGCCTTCGCCCACGGCCTCAACATCCATTTCCGCCTGATCGAGCCGCGGCCCGACCTTGATGTGTTCATGGTCGCCCCGAAAGGCCCCGGCCACACCGTGCGCTCGGAATATCAGCGCGGCGCCGGCGTGCCGTCGCTCGTCGCCATCGCCCAGGACGCCGGCGGTGCCGCGCTCGAACTGGCGCTTTCGTATGCGTCCGGTCTCGGCGCCGGCCGCTCCGGCATCATCGAGACCACCTTTCGCGAGGAGTGCGAGACCGACCTGTTCGGAGAACAGACGGTGCTCTGCGGCGGCCTGACCTCGCTCATCCTCGCCGGCTACGAGACGCTCGTCGAGGCCGGCTATGCGCCCGAGATGGCCTATTTCGAGTGCCTGCACGAGGTCAAGCTGATCGTCGATCTGATCTACGAGGGCGGCATCGCCAACATGCGCTATTCGATCTCGAATACCGCCGAGTACGGCGACTACACGCGCGGGCCGCGGATCATCGATCCCTCGGTGAAGGCGCGGATGAAGCAAGTCCTCGACGACATCCAGTCCGGCCGCTTCGCCGGAGAATGGATGCTGGAAAACGCCGCCGGCCAGCCGAGCTTCAAGGCGCTGCGAAGGCGGGCGGCGGAGCATCCGATCGAGCAGGTGGGCGAACGGCTGCGCGGCATGATGCCGTGGATCGCCGCCAACCGCCTCGTCGACAAATCGAAGAATTAGCCCCGCGGAGCATCCCGGTTCCCCCCAGGGTTATGCTTGCGCTCGTCCTTCTGCCCAGTATGAGGCATAGTGTGAAGCGGCTGGCATAAAGGCACCAAGATCGGGCCCAGCCGCTCTAGGGCCATGCGGCAGTCCGGATTTGCGGTGACTTCTGCAAGGATGACGTCGGCTCGGGGGACGGACAGATGGACGAGCCGTTTGTGCTCCAGTTCCGATCGCTCGGCAGCGACTACACAATGACGATCTACCCCGACACGCGCCTCACCGTCTGCCAACGTGGCGAATCGGATCCAATTATCGACGTGGTCTCGCTTCCCAGTGCCATCGGCAGCTTTTTCCTCGGCTTCACTGCGGATCAACGCGAGGTGGTCGCCGATTTGTGCATGCGGTCTTACCGACGTGGGTACGATGCCGGGCGACGCGACCACCTCGACATGTTGGGCGACTCCAAAAATCGAATGCCTCGGCGGAAACGGGATCGAATCGGCCCCGCTTCGCCAACTGGTTCGGCCACCGACCCCGATAAGGTGGTCGACCCGGAGGGACATCCCTTGCCTCCGACAATCTTGTTGACAACCGTTCACACCCCATGTCTCTAGTCGGCAGCGGGTGACGGCCGGGCAATTCGTCGTTCTCCTCCCCGGCTGCGGCACAAGCGAGGACAGACGGGTGCGCATCGATCGCAGGACGATCGCTGGACGGCGAAGCAGCGGGGTGATCCCCGCGGCAGATGGCTGCGTTCCGTCCCACCCGATCGCGTCACGGTCGCTCTACGGGACCCTTCGACTTAGCTGCCCCTGACCCAAGGTCCGGCAGCCTGCGGGCGGCCGTCCGGCCTAGGCTCAGGGGAAAAGACCACATCGATTATGTGACCCTTTTGTGCTAAGGACGGATCCCATGACGACCAACGCCGATGCGAATCGCATCATCATTTTCGACACGACGCTGCGCGACGGGGAGCAATCGCCCGGCGCGTCGATGAACCTCGAGGAGAAGGTGCGGATCGCCCTCCTGCTCGAGGAGATGGGCGTCGATGTCATCGAAGCCGGCTTCCCCATCGCCTCGCCCGGCGACTTCGAGGCGGTGCTCGCCATCTCGAAAGCGGTCAAAGGGTCTACCGTCTGCGGCCTCGCCCGCGCGAGCCGCGGCGACATCGACCGCGTCGCCGAAGCGATCAAGCCGGCAGCGCGCGGTCGCATCCACACCTTCATCTCGACCAGCCCCTTGCACATGAAGCACAAGCTGCAGCTGGAGCCGGACGAGGTCTTCGCCCGCGTCGTCGACAGCGTCTCGTACGCGAGGCGGTTCACCGACGACGTCGAATGGTCGTGCGAAGACGGCTCGCGCTCCGAGCACGATTTTCTCTGCCGCTGCATCGAGGCGGCGATCGAGGCCGGCGCGCGGACGATCAACGTTCCGGATACCGTCGGCTATGCCATTCCGGACGAGTTCGCTGCCCTGATCGGAATGATCCGCAACCGGGTGCCGAATATCGACAAGGCCGTTCTGTCCGTTCACTGCCACAACGATCTCGGCCTCGCCGTCGCCAATTCGCTGGCCGCCGTCGACGCCGGCGCCCGTCAGGTGGAATGCACGGTCAACGGCCTCGGCGAGCGGGCCGGCAATGCGGCGATGGAAGAGATCGTTATGGCGCTACGCACGCGCCAGGACCGCATGCCCTATGTGACCGGCGTCAAGACCGAGGCGATCATGCGGGCGTCGCGGCTGGTTTCTGCGATTACCGGCTTCGTCGTCCAGCCGAACAAGGCGATCGTCGGCGCCAATGCCTTTGCCCACGAATCCGGAATCCATCAGGACGGCATGCTGAAACACGCCGGCACGTACGAGATCATGAGGCCGGAATCGGTGGGTCTGTCGAAGTCGAAGCTGGTGCTGGGCAAGCATTCGGGGCGGCACGCGTTCCGCGAGAAGCTGCGCGAACTCAACTACGAGCTCGGCGACAACGCCGTCGAAGACGCCTTCCATCGGTTCAAGGAGCTGGCCGATATCAAGAAGGACATCTTCGATGAGGACATCGTCGCCCTCGTCGACGACGAACTGGGCCGCGCCCATGACCGCATCAAGCTCGTCTCGCTGGAGGTCGAGTGCGGCACGCAGGCGCCGCGCGCCAGGTTGTCGATGTCCGTCGACGGCGAGGTGAGGACGTGCGACGGCTCGGGCGACGGGCCGGTCGATGCGGCGTTCAAGTGCATCAAGCAGCTGTTCCAGACGAAGGCGCGCCTGCAGCTCTATCAGGTGCATGCCGTCACCGGCGGCACCGATGCGCAAGCCGAGGTGACGGTGCGTCTGGAAGAAAACGGACGGACGGTGAATGGTCAGGGGGCCGATACCGACACCATGGTGGCGTCGGTCAAGGCATATCTGCACGCGCTCAACAAGCTCTTGGTCAAACGGGAGAAGACGGCGCCGTCGGCGTTGTCGGCGTAAGCCACCTCATCTGCCTGCCGTCACTCGAGGCCCGAGGCCGCGAGGGCACCCGATCCTCCGTTCGGGGCTTTCGCGGCGCAGGCTTGTGCTTTTCGCAGCGGTGAAGCGAGCGAGGGGGAATGTTCTCACGGCTATTCGGGTTCCTGTCCGCCGACATGGCGATCGACCTCGGAACCGCCAACACGCTGGTCTACGTCCGCGGCCGGGGCGTCGTCCTCAACGAGCCGTCGGTCGTCGCTCTCGTCGAGCACAAGGGCCGCAAGCAGGTGCTCGCCGTCGGCGAAGACGCGAAACTGATGCTCGGGCGCACACCCGGCAACATCCACGCGATCCGACCCTTGCGCGACGGCGTTATCGCCGACTTCGAAGTCGCCGAAGAAATGATCAAGTACTTCATCCGCAAGGTCCACAACCGGCGTAGCTTCGCCAGTCCGATGTGCATCGTCTGCGTGCCGTCGGGCTCGACCGCGGTCGAGCGGCGCGCCATCCAGGAATTCGGCGGAGAGCGCGGGCGCGCGGCGGGTGTACCTGATCGAGGAGCCGATGGCGGCGGCGATCGGCGCCGGCCTGCCGGTGACCGAGCCGACCGGCTCGATGGTCGTCGACATCGGCGGCGGCACCACCGAAGTCGCGGTCCTCTCCCTCGGCGGGATCGTCTACGCGAAGTCGGTGCGCGTCGGCGGCGACAAGATGGACGAGGCGGTGATCGCCTACATCCGTCGCAACCACAACCTTCTGATCGGCGAAAGCACCGCCGAGCGGATCAAGGAATCGATCGGCTCCGCCTGTCCGCCGGAGGACGGCGACGGCCGCATGCTGGAGATCAAGGGCCGCGATCTGATGAACGGCGTGCCGAAGGAGCTCGTCATCAGCGAGCGCGCCATCTCCGAAAGCCTGGCCGAGCCCGTCGGCGCAATCATCGATGCGGTCAAGGTGGCGCTTGAGCACACCGCTCCGGAGCTGGCCGCCGATATCGTCGACAAGGGGATCGTGCTGACCGGCGGCGGCGCGCTGCTCACCAACATCGACTTCGTCCTGCGGCATGCGACCGGCCTGCCGATCACCGTCGCCGACGACCCGTTGTCGTGCGTGGCGCTCGGCACCGGACGGGTACTGGAGGAAATGAAGAAGATGCGCAACGTCCTTAGCGCCATGTATTAGCCGGTGGCAGCGCCGGGAGCGTCGATGTACGCCATCGCCCTGAAACGGGGTATACTTGCCTAAGCGGTTCCGTACGGGCGCGACCCGCGGCAGTGCGCGTGTCGTGGAGCGTTCCGGATCGGGTCGCCGCGTTGGGTCTGCGATGACGGGCTTGTTGAAATCCCTTGGTCTGTGGATCGTCTACGGCGGCCTGCTGTTTGCGGCGGCGGCGGTGATGGTGCTTGGCCGCGCCGATCCACCGCTGGTCGAACGGCTGCGCCTGCAGGTGACGGATGCCGTCGTCCCCATCCTCGATGTGCTGTCGCGGCCGGTCGACGGGCTCACCCGGGCGGCCGAACGGATCCAGTCGTGGACCTGGCTCGCCGAGGAGAACACCCGCCTGAAGGCGGAACGCGAGCAGTTGCTGCAGTGGCAGGCGGTGGCCCGCCGCCTCGAGGCGGAGAATGCGAGCCTCCGCGCCCTCCTTAGTTATGTCCCCGATCCGGCGATGCGATCGATCGCGGCGCGGGTCGTCGCCAATTCGACAAGCGCCTTTGCTCACAGCGTCGTTGCCAATGCCGGCAGCAACGACGGCGTCGCCAAGGGCCAGATGGCGGTCACCGGCGAAGGGCTTGCCGGCCGGGTCGCCGCCGTTTCGCCGCGCGCCGCACTCGTCGTTCTCATCACCGATCTGAATTCGCGGGTGCCGGTGTTCGTCGGTGCGTCGCGAGTGATGGCGGTGCTGGCTGGCGACAATTCCGAGCGGCCGAAGCTCATCCACCGTGTCGGCGAAGGGGTGATCGGACCGGGCGATATCGTCGTCACCTCGGGGCTCGCCGGCGCCTTGCCGCCCGGTCAGCCGATCGGCATTGTCGACGATGCGGACGGGACGGTGATCCGCGTCCGCCCGTTCGTCGACCGCAGCCGGCTCGAGTTTGTCCGCCTCGTCGCCTACGAGGTGCCGGCGAGCCCGTCGATGCCGGGGTCGACCGTCGCGGACGCCAAGGGCAAGGGTATGCGCGCGGCCGGCGCCGCCGCGAGCCCACCATGAAGCCTTCGGCGTGGCGCAGGCTCGACCTCTTCGCCCGCGAGCTGATGCCGTTCGCCCTCACCCTCGCCCTCATCGTCGTCGGCGCCATTCCCTTCTACGTCCCCGGACTACAGAGCGTCGCCCCTTCCCTGCCGTTCATTGCCGTCTTCTACTGGACGTTGCACCGGCCGGACCTGATGCCGCCGGCGGCGGCGTTTCTCATCGGCCTCTTCCAGGACATCCTCTCGGGTGCGCCGATCGGCACCGGTGCCGCGGTCTTCGTCGTGCTGCACGCGGCCGTGCACTCGCAACGGACCTTCTTCCACGGCAAGTCGTTCTCCGTCCTCTGGCTGGGGTTCGCCGTCGCCGCCATCGCCGCGGCGATCCTCGGCTGGCTGATCATGTCGGCGATGACGCTTGCCCTCGTCGACGGCCGTTCGGTGCTGCTGCAGGCGATAACCACGATCGGCTGCTTCCCCCTGGTCGTCCGCGTCCTCTGGTACTGCCACGTCAACGTCCTGAGGCAGGCCTGAGATGGCGCGCGACATCGACCGGCAGCGGCAGTTCACCCGCCGGGCGCTGCTCGTCGCGGGCGGCCAGGGGCTACTGCTCGCCGCACTCGCCGGGCGCCTCTACCAGCTTCAGGTCGTCGAGTCCGAGCGCTACGTTATGCTCGCCGACGATAACCGCATCGATCTCAGGCTGTTCGCGCCGCCTCGCGGCCGCATCGTCGATCGCTTCGGCCGCCCTGTCGCCGTCAACCGGGACGACTATCGGCTCATCATCGTCGCCGAGCAGGCGGGCGATGTTGCGGCGATTCTCGATTCCGTCGGCGCGCTGATCCCGATCGACGATGCTGACCGCGAGCGCGTGCTGCGCGAGGTCGCCCGCGCGCGAAAGTTCGTGCCGGTGATGGTCCGCGACAACCTCGCCTGGACCGACGTCGCCCGCATCGAGGTCAACAGCCTCGATCTGCCGGGCGTCTCGATCGACGAGGGCACAACCCGCGTCTATCCGTACGGCGAGGTCCTGGCACACGTCCTCGGCTACGTCGCCCCCGTCGCCGAGGGCGACGCCGTCGACGATCCGCTCTTGCATCTTCCCGATTTCCGCATCGGCAAGGGCGGCGTCGAGAAGGTGCACGAACAGGCGTTGCGCGGCGTCGGCGGCTCGGCCGCGGTCGAGGTCAACGCCGTCGGCCGGCCGATCCGCGAACTTGGCCGCAAGGACGGCAAGCCCGGTCACGATGTCCGGCTGACCCTCGATCTCGACCTGCAGCGTCTTGCCTACGAGCGCCTCGGCGACGAAAGCGGCGCCATCGTCGCCATCGACGTGCAGACCGGCGACGTTCTGGCGCTGGTCTCCAGCCCCGGCTTCGATCCAAACTCCTTCTCCCACGGCATTTCGCTGGCCGAGTGGCGGTCGCTCATCCACAATCCGAAGGCGCCCTTGACCAACAAGGCGATCGCCGGCCAGTACGCGCCGGGCTCGACCTTCAAGCCGATCGTCGGCATGGCGGCGCTGACCGCCGGCGTCATGTCGCCCGCGACCACCGTCACCTGCCGGGGCTCGATCAACCTCGGCGCCAACACCTTCCACTGCTGGAAGCGCGGCGGCCACGGCACGGTTGCGTTGCGCGACGCGCTCACCCAGTCGTGCGACGTTTATTTCTACGAGGCGGCGCGCCGCGCCGGCATCAATCGCATCGCCGCCATGGGCGGCATCTTCGGCCTCGGCGCCCCCACCGGCATCGATCTGCCGCACGAACGGGGGGCCCTGATGCCGACCGAGGAGTGGAAGCAGAAGGTGTACAAGGCGGCCTGGTCGCCCGGCGAGACGATCATCTGCGGCATCGGCCAGGGCTACGTGCTGACGACGCCTTTGCAGCTCGCGGTGATGACGGCCCGCATCGCCAGCGGCCTCGCCGTCGTTCCGCGCATCGCCTTCCCGCTCGATGCCGATCCCGCCGACGCCGACGCATCGCCGCCGCGGCTCGACGTCTCGCCGCAGTTCCTGAAGCTGATCCGCGACGGCATGGTCGCCGTCGTGGCGCGCGGAACGGCGGCGCGTTCGGCGATCCGCCAGTCGGGGTTCGAGATGGCGGGCAAGACCGGCACCTCGCAGGTGCGCAACATCAGCAAGGCCGAGCGCGCGCACGGCGTCATCAAGAACGAGCGCCTGCCCTGGGACAAGCGCGACCACGCCCTGTTCATCGGCTATGCGCCGGTGGCGGCGCCGCGTTACGCGATCTCGGTGATCGTCGAGCACGGCGGCGGCGGCTCGAAGATCGCGGCGCCGATCGCCCGCGACGTGCTGCTCGCTCTCCAGCGGCTGACCGAGGAGCGGCCGTACCGGCCGGCCGGTCCGGTGTCGATGCGCGAGGACGGTGCCGGCCGCGGCTAGCGGACGGCGACGGGAACGGGAACGGGAACGGGACGATGTGGGAAAGCGCGCAACTCAGCCTGTTCGAACGGTTCTGCGAGATCCGCTGGCTGTTCGTGCTCGTCATCACCGCCATCGCCGGCGTCGGCATCGCCATGCTCTATTCGGCCGCGGGTGGCAGCTTCGAGCCGTGGGCGGTCCGCCAGGGCGCGCGCGTCCTGGTGGCGCTGGCGCTGATGCTGATCGTCTCCGTCACCGATCTTCGCCTCTGGCTTTCGTATGCCTACGTCATCTACGGCATCGCCCTGGTCCTCCTCGTCGTCGTCGACGTCGCCGGCAGCGTCGGCATGGGAGCGCAGCGGTGGATCGATCTCGGCATCATCAACCTGCAGCCGTCCGAGGTAATGAAGGTCGCCATGGTGCTGGCGCTCGCCCGCTACTTCCACGGCTGCGAGGCGAGTGCCGTTCGCCGGCCGTTGCGGCTGATCGTCCCGGTGCTGATCGTCCTCACGCCCGTCGCCCTCGTCCTCAAGCAGCCCGATCTCGGCACCGCCGGCATGCTGCTCCTCGCCGGCACCGCGGTCTTTTTTGCGGCCGGCGTCGCGCTGTGGATGTTTGCGCTCGCGTTCGCCATCGGCGGCGCCGCCCTGCCGGTCGCCTGGGGGATGCTGCACGACTATCAGCGGCAGCGGGTAATGACGTTCCTCGATCCGGAGAGCGATCCCTTGGGATCCGGCTACCACATCCTGCAGTCGAAGATCGCGCTCGGGTCCGGCGGGATCAGCGGCAAGGGGTTCCTCGAAGGAAGCCAGGCGCATCTCAACTTCCTGCCGGAGAAGCAGACGGACTTTATTTTCACCATGCTCGCCGAGGAGTTCGGACTGATCGGCTCGCTCGGTCTGCTCGGTCTCTACGTGCTCGTCCTCGGCTACTGCTTCGCCATCGCGGTGTCGGCGAAGAGCCAGTTCGGCCGGCTGGTCGCCTTCGGCGTCACCGCGACCTTCTTTCTCTACGTGTTCATCAACATGGCGATGGTGATGGGGCTGATCCCGGTCGTCGGCGTGCCGCTGCCGCTCGTCTCCTACGGCGGCACCGCCATCGTCTCCCTGATGCTGGGATTCGGCCTCGTCATGTGCGTCTATATCAATCGCAACGCCATCATCGGCCCGCACGCCGCCGACGCCTGAGCCCGCCGCCGTGCGCCGGATGCCGGTGCGGCGACGGTTACGCCGGCATCGACATCCGCCGGCGGCTTTGCTAAGAACGCGCACCGCAGCGCGGGCGCATAGCTCAGTTGGTAGAGCAGCTGACTCTTAATCAGCGGGTCCAAGGTTCGAGTCCTTGTGCGCCCACCAATTTCAAGGGGTTACGAAAGCGTTTCCAACTTTTCCGACCAAATTCCTAGTCTGTTTCCAACTTCGTTCTGTTTCTGTACGCATTCTTAACGTGTGTATCGCCGCGCGAGCCATTTCGGTGTTGCGCGGCAGATAGGTCTCTAGGATCCGCAAAGTGCGGTCGAGTTGATGGCCGGTGATCGCTGCGATTTGCGGCACCGTGCATCCCGCCTCTGCCAACCGCACCACGGCCGAGCGTCGCAGGTCAAGGAACTGGAGGTCCTTCAGCGCCGCGGCGTTGGCGATGCGACGAAACTCGTGGCGGAAATGATCCACCTTGTAGGGCCGAGACGTGGTTTCCGAGATCAGTATCGGTGACGCTTTCACGGCTATTCTTGTGTCCACTCGCTCGACCGTGGAGTTAGAGCGGACTGAAGCGGTCAGATTTTGTTGCTTTCGAAGCTGCTCGCCCATCACGCATCGTCGCTGCGATGCCACCGGACGACCCCTCATTTAATCGTGCACCGCTCTCCTCAAGCTTTTCGATCAGCTGCTTGCGGCGCTTCTGCAGAGCTTCGTCGAGGACGACCTGGAGCTCGGACATCACCGGCACGGCAATGAGTACGCCGGTCTTGCCCTGCCGCAGCGTCACTTGCTGACCGTCGTACTGTTGCCAAGTCATGCGAAGGATATCGCCCTGACGCTGGCCGAGACGGCGCTGAGAAGCACAGCGAGCTGAAGCGACGGACGGTCGGCGGCACGGGCAGCCGAGCAGAACGCCTGGATCGACTTCTCAGTCCATCGCTGGTGTCGTGGTGGTCTGCCCTTCATCCGCGGCTTGGACGCCGGGTTGTCGTCGAGGTAGCCCTCGTCGATGGCGAACGCTAGGAGTAACCGCAGGACCCGTACCACGGCGTTGGCTTTTGCCGGTGTTCTCTCGAGCATCGCCCGATAGAACAGCTTGACGTGTTTTCTCTTGATGCTCGTCAGCGGCGGATTGCCGGCCCGTTCGGACCATCCCTGAATGGTCATGAGGGATTGATCGTAGCTGCGCTTGGTCGCCGCTCCCAGGGATGTGAACCGGTCATCCAGTCTGTAAAGCCTGATAAGCCAGGGCGGCGTGTCAGCTTGATTCGGCTGCGTTTCGCCGCCCTCGCGCCAGGCATTGACCTGACGATTGTACCCTTCGGCCTCCGCGATCGCCTTCTCCAGCCGGTCGGAGAGCCGGCGGGTGTGCCATCCTTCTCGCTGAAGATTGGCGGAAGGTTGCCAATAGTAGTAGGTACCGCGACCGCCGCGGCCGTGTTTGCAGACGAAGTAGCGGATATTGACGTTACCCATTCGCTGCATTGGTCCACGCCTCGTCGAAGTCGTCCGAGCGAGGAGCACCTCCCATCCGATCCAGCCAATGGTCGATTGCTTGCTTATCATAACCGCCCACGACCGGAATGGGGCGCGGAAATCCCGTCTTGTAGAGACGATTGGCATGATCGGTTAACCAGGTTTTCGAGCGGCCGAGGTAAGCGGCCGCCTCGAAGCTGCTCAAGACCCGTCGCTCGACAAACGGTGGCTTCCGCCGGTTCATTGCAGGCTCTCATTGCCAGTCATCGCCGCACATGCCCACAGGCGGAGTATGGTGTCGGACTTTCTTTCGGCTGCGGCGGCAACGAGCATTCCAACGCTCGATGCGAACTATCGTCTGCGTCCTTTCGCCTCGGCGGAGTTCCGCGACGTCGATCAGCCAATCCACCTCGTCGTAGTTTCGCTTGATCGAGTAATCGACGAGCTGCGCCTTGTCGTTTGTGTCAGGACGAACGGAGGCGGCAGCACCGGCAGCGTCACTTCCGCCACGTGGGCGTTGTCGATCCGCTGGTAGCGGTCGGAGAGAAACGCCCGGGCATCGCCGCCGAGCGTGCGGACCAGCCGCCGCTCCGGCTGTCGCGCGAACCAGTGATTGACGTTGCGCGCCAGCAGTTCCGGCGCATCGCCCCGCATCCGCTCGTAGTACTTGGCCGGGATACCGACGCGCTCGCTCAGTTGCTGGTGTGCGATCGAAGTCAGCGGATAGCCCCGGTCTTCGACGATCAGCGCCGGTCCGCGGTCGGTCGGTTGTATTTGCAGGTGCCGGGTATCGGCGATGAAATCACGCTTGAGGCCACGCTGCCGCTCGATCGCCTGCGCGAGTTCCACCAGGGACTTGCCACTCTTCATCTTCTGTCTCCATCGCATGGGGGAAGAGGAATGCCGGCGACGGGCTCGCCGGCAGCGGGAGGCGGGCGCGGCTTCAGGCCCGGGGGCGCACCCGAAGGGCCGGCGCGTTAGCGCCGGAGGGCTTGACCCTTGCGCGCCCGGCCGGCCGCGCGATCAGCCGGACCGCCGGCGATCCCGTCGCGGATCGCTCTCCTCGGTTCGCTGCTCAGCGGTTGAGCGGTGTCGTCTGTTCGTCGTGCTCGTTGCGAAAACACGATCGCCGCTGTCAGTCGGAGTTAGCGATCCGCAGCCATCTTTCCCTGGCGACGACCGACCGTGCGCTTTGCCGCCGCTGCGCCGGGCGTCGTCGACGAACAGCGCCTTGACGCCGAACCCTCCGGTGTCGGCTGAGATCAACGCAAGGCGCCGTTCGGCCGCCGCGACGCGCCGCAGGTCGGCTGGTCTCCGGAATTGAATAATCGTGACCGAAGCTGCAGTACCTGCAAAATCCCCCGCCCTGCTCGCCGGTTCGGGAGAGCGTGATGGGAAGTGTTTCGGCCTCTACCGAGGTTCGTGAAGGTTTGTCGCCGTTAGCCGGGCTATGCGTCGTTCGCGCAGTTCGGTGCGAGACCGCCTCCGCCGCCGGCAGTCGGGGTGCGCACGTCGTTGTTGAGGATCATGCGAATGTGCGGATAGAGCTTGGACAACGTCGCCTTCAGTTCGCTCGTATTCCCCCACGTGCTGGTCGGCGCGCATGGCATTGCATGCCCCGCCGTCGACCACGTAGATACCGTAGTCCCGGACGGCCTCGGCCAGCCGCTTGCCGCGCGCGCTGAGACCCAGGGCGTCGAGATTGGGCCCGCCTGTCGCTGGCGGGGGTAGCGCCATCAGCGCACCATACGGAATGTTGCCCAGGTTGTTGCCCGGACTGTTTATCGAACCGTCGCCGCCGACCGCCGGCAGAACGTTCTGCCTCGAAAGCATCATCGCAAATTGTGACGGCTTGCGCGGCAACGCCATCTGCAGCGCATGTTCGACTTTCTTGCTCGGGTTGTTGATCTCTTCACCAGTAAGCGTCCGCCCAGCCTTCCTATGTCGGAAGGAGCGCACAATTTGTTGCGTCGGAAGAATCGGACGTGATTCCTTGTCTGGCACAAAATCGCAGGGGAGCGGTGCCGATGGACGGGCTCGGGGCGGATGGTTTGATCGGGAAATTGCCGGCTGCAGCTTGGCGGATGAGCGTCTCAATAAAAGGTTGCGTAAGCTGCTGGAGCGGATGGAGGGTGCCATGGGAGCCAAGCATTCCTCTGGCATGCCAGGACTGGGCCAACACCAAGGCGGCCTATCGCTTCTTCTCCAACGACAGGTCAGCGAGGACACAATTCTCGCGGGCCATTTGCAGTCGACACGCAGCCGCTTTGCCGCAACCACCGGTCCCATACTGGTGCTCCAAGACACGATGGAGTTCACCTATCAGAGGGAGCGGGCCGATCAGATCGGCGTCATGCACCAGGCTGAACAGTGGTAAAGACAAATGGCGGTCGCAGGCTGCGCACGGTGTGCGGGCTGCTGATGCATTCGAGCCTGGCCGTCACGCTGGAGGGGCTGCCCTTGGACTTGCGGCCGTCAAGTTCTGGACGCGGTCGAAATTCAAGGGACTGCCGCGCTCAAGAAGAAGATCAATCCGACCCGCGTTCCCATCGAACAGAAAGAAAGCGTCCGCTGGCTGGAGAACATGCGCCAATCCACCGCGCTCTTCGGCGATCCGGCCAGATGCGTCCATATCGGCGATCGCGAGAGCGACATTTACGAGCTCTCAGCTGGCGGGTGTTCTGGATGACGATGATCAATCCCTCCGCTCCGAACGCTCCGCCAGCCCTTGCTTTGACCGACCTCGAAACCGCGCTCCTCGACCAACTCGTGCCGGACAAGCGGGAAATCCGCCCTGCAACAAGACGCTTTCCGTTTACCTGATCAAAGTCGCCCGGCTCGGCGGCTATCTCGCCCGCGCCAGTGATCCACCGCCGGGCAACACGGTCATGTGGCGCGGCCTCTCCCGCCTCGCCGACATCACCATCGGTGCTACCCTACACGCACAACTTGTGGGTAATTGAAAGGCTGGGCGGACGCTTACCTTCACCACGCGGCACCGCGAGCAGCGCGGCGACCCCCGATGCACTGGTACCCGCCACCGTAGCCCGATGAAATGTACGGACATGGTAGGCGGCAGGAAGCGATCGATTACAGAACCAAAAGTACGAGATGTAGACCGTACTCTATGCTGGCTAACATTCTTAAGAGTCTATAGCATTCAGAACTGCATGCAGGATACTGGCACTCCCCTTTCCCTGAGGTAGGATAAGCGGCAAATTGGTCGGACGGTTGTCCTTCACACAGTAATAAGCTTGGTGCTTACTGCTTTTCCAGGCAAAGACAAAGATGTCCGCGCGTTTGGCCAGGGCAACTAATCGTTCGGAGCAAACAGCGTCACTGTTGAGCCAGACATTGACCGACGGAAAGAGCCGACGCAGCACGGTCATGGCACGCTGACCGGCCGCCCCTATCAGCGTGTAGATCGCAACGCTCCTGCCGTTCAGGTCGAAGGCCGCGGCCGGTGCACCAACATCTCCGACTGCCGCAGACAGTTCGGCCGGAAGCGAAATGCCGATATCCTGGCACAGCAAGTGAAGCGCCTCGACCTGCGCAGCCCCAAGTCGGTGGCCCAGCGAAAGAGCAGTGTCGAGGACCTTCATGATGAACCTCAGGCGCAGTTCCGCCTGAGGAGCGGGGTTCACAGCAAGGATTTCCGCGGTATCCAGGGTCCAATCGAACGTAGCGATGGAGCGCTTCCGGTCGAGAATCTCTTCGAGGTCCAGAACAAGACTCTGGTACTCGTGTTCGTTGACGCCGCTGTTAAGGATAGCTGTCGCCAACACACGTGCGAGTTCCAGGTCGTCATGGGAAAGGCTATCCGCCATGGCGATCAGGGTGAGCAGCGTTGCATAAAGCGGCTTGAAGGCCGATACTGGTTCGTCCGGATCAGCGACGAAAGCCTGGAACAGTCGGGGGAAGGCATGTTGCACGACCTCCGCCACCGCGCCGTCGGCGTTGCCGAGCAACCTCGCCAGTTCAGCGACTTCGCTCGGATCCCTGCGCAGCACCTCCACGGTCCAGGTGGCGCTACGCTCGTCGAGTAGTTGCCGTGCGGCGTCAATTGGGGCTCCCCCGACGAGCCAGCGCATCCAGGCCAGCCAGTCGTCCGGGACACCCGCGCGCTGGACTGGTCCTGCATCGACGCTAATGTCGCCTGCAATGTCCGATTGAGGCGCGGCGGCGAGTTCCCGTAACTCCTGGATCTTGATCTTGAGTGTATCAGGAAGGGCCTGTGCGTCCTCTGGACGGCAATCTACGGCGTTGAGGGCGATCCGTGCAGAACGAGGATCTCTGATCACGCTGGCACAGGCCAGCAGACGGCTCAAGACCTTCCGGGACGGCGGCAATGCTGCGTAGAAGGCCAGCGCACCATCGTAGTCCAGGTCTTCGAAGGCTCGGTCGGCCGTATCGAGGTCCGGCCCTAGTGCACTGACGTAATCGGATCATTCACAAATCGGGCTGGCTATGCGAATGTCCGGGCATGGCACAGACCAGTCAGCGGTCATCATCTGGAGCCGAGGGCAATGCGCGCGATTGGCCGCCGATCATCGGCGATCGGAACCGTCCGCAGAAGCACATTCAGCCGGGGCACGAATCGTACTGTTGTCGGCGGAGAGGTTGCCCACTTCCCTTACGGTGGCGAAGGCCAAGTTGGGGTTAGCCGGCCGGCGGTATGGCGTTGGCAGCAGCGGTTCGCGGAAGCGGGTGTCGAAGGTTTGCTGCGCGACAAGACGCGCAAGCCCGGCAAGGCGCCGCTGTCGGCGGAGACGGTGGCGAAGGTGCTGGCGCTGCCGTGCGCGGAACCACCGGGCGAAGCGACGCACTGGACCGGCCGCGCCGTCGCCCGGGTGGTCTGGCGTCTCCTTGCGCGCGGTGCAGCGCATCTGGCAGGCCAACCGCCTGCAACCGCACCGCATCCGCACCTTCAAGAGGTCCACCGATCCGGCCTTCGCCGCGAAGGTCGAGGACATCGTCGGCCTCTACATGGACCCGCCGGCGCACGCCGTCGTCGCTGTCGATCGACGAAAAAAGCCAAATCCAGGCGCTCGATCGCACCCAGCCCGGCCTGCCGCTGAAGCCCGGCAAGTGCGGCACGATGACCCACGACTACAAGCGCAACGGCACGACGACGCTGTTCGCCGCGCTGAACGTGCTCGACGGCAAGGTCGTCGGCCGCTGCCTGGCGCACCACCGGCATCAGGAGTTCATCACGTTCCTCAATGCCGTCGAGCGCGCGGTGCCGGCCGGCAAGATCGTCCACGCGATCCTCGACAACTACGCCACGCACAAGCATCCGAAGGTCACGCACTTGGCTCGCCAACCATCCCCGCTGGGTCTTTCACTTCACCCCCACCTCGGCGTCCTGGCTGAACGCAGTCGAAGGCTTCTTCTCCATCCTCTCCCGCAGACGCCTCAAGCGCGGCGTCTTCACGTCGGTCAGCCAATTGCAGGACGCCATTACTCGCTACATCCGCGAGCACAACAAGCGCCCCAAACCGTTCGTCTGGACAACAACCGCCGAAGCCCTCCTCGCCAAACTCCAACGCCTGCCTGTACCTTCTGAATAAGTCAGTGCACTAGCTTTCGCGATGACCCGGCACGTTCGGCTACAAGAGCGCGTAACCCGGCAGAAAAGGCCAATCGGCCTCGTCCCCCTTCGGGAGCAGTTCGCAAAGCGACTGAAGTTCACCAAGATTAGGCTGCGACTGAAGCAGGGCGTGTAACAGGAACGCTTTGACCACCCGCGGCCGCTCAATTCCCTGCCGGGTGGTGAACAGCCGCCCAAACCGCTGAAATCCCAGCTTCCAGGAAGGCAGCCAGGGCACCCGCCGCGTCCTGTGCCTCCTCCCAAGGCTCGGCATGCATCCGGTAGAGAGCCTCGACCACGTCGACCCGCACCTGCGGCGGTAGTGTGAGGTCGGCTGCGGCACGCAGGAGGCGGGCGTCCCCAGCGATTTGACCCCATAGGCCGAGGCCCGCATACTGACGGATACTCAAGGAAAAGTCGATTGTCAGGGCTTAGGCGCCCAGTGGCCAGTATCTGCTCGAAAAGTTGCTGCGCCTCGGTCTCGTTGCCGGCCAAGAGCGCCCGGTCAAATCGGCTGCGGAGCACGCCCAGCGGACGTGCGGCGAGTCGCAACTCCGGCGGGCGTCGCTCGACCAAGCCGCGGTAGAGGCGGATGACCCTGCGTATCTTCTCCACGTCCTCTGGTAAGGCGGGGCAAATGCGCAAAACGGGCTCGACGAATGCCTCGGTCAAGGCGGCCTGGGGATCGTCGGCGGGATCGACCAAGTGCGGGCGGTGTGTGAAGTCGGCGTAGGTAGGGCCGACAAGAGCGACCAGTTCCTCCACCAACCGCAGAGCGGTCTGCTGCGTACGTGCAGCGCCATACCAGATCACGATACCCGACCCATCGCGGTAGGGGAGGACCACCGGAATGGCGGGATCATCTCGCGCTAGAAGATCGAGCCACGGCAGCACGTCGGCGGCCCAGCCATCGGGCGCCGTTCGGGCTTGGAAGTCCTCCCATCGCAGGGTGTTACGGCCGCCGAAAAATCGGCGGAATCCAGTCGAAACCGCCCGAAGGCACGCCCAACATCACCCGCTCGCCTCTCGGTAGCCCGCGAAGGCGAGCCGCGCGCTCGCCAAGTTGGTGGGGTCGGTGTCGTACTCCACAATTTCGTCGTTCAACTCCAGCCCATTGTACGTCAGGTTCATGGACCCGAGCATAAGCCCGCGTTTGGAAAGGATACCTTTGGTATGCAACTGGTCCCGCACGATCACTGTTAGCGATGCCTCGACGGCGGCATCCACGGCGGCATCGCGCAACCGCTGGAGGAAAATCTTGTTGTGCTCGTTGAAACGGGTGACAACGATCAACCGACTGCCGCCAGCCATCAACTGGCTCGCCACATCCACCAGCCGAACCTCGCGGCGTCCCCACTCCGGGTTCACCACATCGAAGCTGCCAGGCCGGTTGTCGAGCAACGGAACATCGCTGATCCACGGGCTGACAATCCAAAACTCCTCACCTGGATCGACCAGTTCGGCTAAAATCATCAGCGTAATCAATTCTTCGATTACCTTCCAACTCGTCACCGAACTCTTGAAGATGCGGCGGAGGCTGTAATGGGCGTCGATCATTATTGAGCGAATTCGGCAATCTCCAGATCCACCTCATAGGCTTCTCCGACGCGGCGGAGCGCGTTGATCCGGGCGAAAACGGAGAAGTATTCAGTTTGGACCGGATTCGTCGCAACGAAATTAAGAGCTTCAGCTATCCGGTCCGCAAAGGCGACGGGGCAGACGAGGGTAGCCGTTCCGCCTTCCGCTAGTCGCGACAGGGCGGCCTCACGCCAGTCGACCGCCTCCAGGCTAATTCTTTCCGTCCCCTCGGCGAGGAACTCCGCCACCAGAAGGCGCTCGGGCTCTGGGAGGGGGGCGAAGGGATTGTATTGGCTCAGTCCGCTACGTCGCATCACGCGCCCCCGTGGCCACAGCAGCCCGTAAATGGTGTTGTGGCGCCAGGGCAGGAGGTTGTCGGCGGGCACGGCAAGACCTGCCGCCGTCATTACCTGGTCGATCGCATTGTCCTGGGCGAGGGCATATGCGATCGTCTTGGCGTCCAGTTCTATGGCCAGTCGCTCCTCCTCCAAAGTCCAGCGTCGGACGGACTGAAGGATGAACGCGTCGCTCGGTTCCGTCGCGCCCGGACGGACAATCCGGTTGGCAAGCGCCGACACGAAGCCGTGGAAAAGGACAAACCCGTTGAGCCGAAGATGCCGGCGTAAGGCCGCTATCGCAACATCGCTGTCGTCATGGCTGCGACAGCGCGGAAAGCTTGCACCGCCGTAACCAGGTCCTGGACCGGAGCGTCCCCGGCGATCATCTCCAGGAAGCGAATCAACTGGTGATCGATCAGTTCGTGCTCTGTCGGACGCAGGGCGGCTGACATGAGGAGATAAAAGCGGCGGGGATCCTCCGCGTAGAGACGCATGAAAGTCTCGATGTGCCCGCTTCCGCCGGGAGTCGTCTCGGAGATCCAGATTTCTGCATCCGAATCCTCCGTCGCCAGGGAATCCGAAGGATCCCGTGGCCGGATCGAGATCAACGATAAGCCCGTCCTCCCCGACTTCAGGACAGAGATTGCGAATTCCCTCAAAGGCTGCCGCTCCGACAGTCGCCTTGAACCGCTGACGCAACCAACTCTCCCACTCGACGTCCACCGGTTCCACAACACGCGCCCAAGATCGTGCAAGCCTTCCATGACAGGCGGTCATGCAGCAGTTCGTCCAGGCGCTGACGCAGGCGGTCGGTATCCGGTTGCTCAGCATCGTCCGCGGCGCTCAACGGCGATTGGAAGATAGCCTCCAAAACATCGGTCAGGACGAGCGCCGCCGCCCCAGCAGCGAGAGCCGCATCGGCCTCCGCGAGCGGCACCTGCCTCGCTAGTGCACTGACATAAACATAATTCACAGTGGGGGCTGAGCGATGCGATTTTCCGGGCATGGCACAGACCGTCTGTATTCTCTTGGAGACGAGGATCGCCAGCGATTGGCTGCGATCGTCGGCGATCGAAACCGGCCGCAGAAACACGTTCAGCGGGCACGGATCGTTCTTTGTCGGCCGAGCGCCTGCCGGTCCTGAGCGGTGGCGCGCCAAGTCGGCGTCAGCCGGCCGGCGGTATGGCGATGGCAGCAGCGCTTCGCCGAGGAGGGTGTCGACGGGCTGTTGCGCGACAAGACGCGCAAGCCCGGCAAGAAACCGCTGCCGGCGGCGACCGTGGCAAAAATCCTGGCGCTGCCGTGCGGCAAGCCGCCCCGACAAGCCACCCATTGGACGGGCCGCATGGTCGCCGAGGCGGTCGGCGTCAGCCTGCGCGCCGTGCAGCGCATCTGGGAGGCGAACCGCCTGCAGCCCCACCGGGTCCGCACCTTCAAGACGTCCAACGACCCGGCCTTCGCCGAAAGGTCGAAGAGTCGTCGGCCTCTACATGAACCCGCCGGTCCATGCCGTCGTCGTCTCGATCGACGAAAAATCGCAGATCCAGGCGCTCGACCGCACCCAGCCCGGCCTGCCCCTGAAACCCGGCAAATGCGGCACCATGACCCACGACTACAAACGTAACGGCACCACGACGCTGTTCGCCGCCCTCAACATGCTCGACGGCACCGTGGTCGGCCGCTGCATGCCGAGCCACACCCACAAGGAGTTCATCAAGTTCCTCAACGCCGTCGAGCGCGCGGTCCGGCCCGGCGGATCATCCATGCCATCGCTCGACAACTACGCCACCCACAAGCATCCCAAGGTCAGCAGTGGCTCGCCGATCATCCGCGCTGGGTGTTCCATTTCACCCCCACCTCGGCGTCCTGGCTGAACGCCGTCGAAGGCTTCTTCTCGATCATCACCCGCAGGCGAATCCGACGCGGCGTCTTCAAATCGGTCGCCGATCTCGAAAGACGCCATCCGCCGCTACATCCGCGAGCACAACCAGAACCCAAAACCGTTCGTCTGGACCAACCCGCCGAACCATCCTCGCCAAACTCCGCCGCCTTCCTGTACCTTCTGAATGGTCCGTGCACTAGGGCATCGAAGCTAACGCCGGTAAAGTCAGTTTAGCCGGATTTCCGAGCGAAAAGATTGAGCGACGCCGGCAAGCCTCTCGCCGGACCAAGCGAGATCGAAGAAGCGGGCGGTTCGGAGCGCTCGCCACATCGGGCCCGCCCCCTCTGACCGCCGCTCCCAAAGGTCTTGCGGCAGCGCCACCCGGATCCGCAGAGCGTCCGCGGACAGGGAAAAACCGAGCGCGGCCGGGACGCCGTTCCGGCGGTAGACAAACCGGGCCTGGACCGAAGTCCTGCCCTTCGAGTTGGACGTCGGCTTGCGAGACACCGGCGAACCGGCGCGCTTCAACCGGAGTCTGTTCACCATGAAGGAACGCCTCGATACCGACGATGAGGGTCTGCCAGTTTGTGCCGGCCGGTGGACGCTGGAACAGTCCACGCCGGGCGTGCACCATCTGTGTGCGCCAGACCAGGCGGGCGTTGGAGGTATCGCGTACACGCTTCGGGGGATGGAGTGGCCGGATTCCTAAAATACGTAGCACCGGCCAGGCGGCCACAATGTTGCCGTCGCGGACCAGCCAGTCCCCGAGCGCATCGACGCGGTAATGCTCGTCAATATCAATCTCATCGAGGCGCGGCCCAGGATCTCCTCTCCAGCCCCAACCCGGTGGGCCGATGGTGGTGCCTACGAAGCGGCGGGACGCCCGACCCGGCGCGAAGGCCCGCATCGCCAAGGCGACGGGCATGGTCTCAGGGTCTGGGCGGTCGCCGGGCCGCGCCGGGGGCACGACCACGCGCACCTCGGGCAGGTTGAGGTCGCTGAATAAACGGGCAGGCGCATACTCCGGGAGCGGCGAGAACGGCACGTGGTAATCTGCCCGCGCCTCCGTTCCCTTGCGCCAGTTCGAACTCAGCCGTCGCAGCGCCGTCGGGATCACTGCCGTGAGGAGAGGCCGGGGATACTCCCAAAGCAGCGGCAGAACGTCTTCGGGTGAGAGCTTCAGTGCTTGGCGTGATGCTCCGCCAATGCCTCGGTCTCCGCCTCCGTTTCCATTAACGCGACTAGGCGTCCGACCAAGAAGGCTCGCCGCTTCGGCGATGCCTCATCGAGTACAGAGGTCCCGCCAAGCATTGCCGCGGGAGGGCCCGTCGCGTCCGTCGAGCCCCAAATAGTCGATCAGCGAGAAGACCGATTGGATGCGCTGCACATAGCGGCTCGACAAAGGCAGAGATGGCGCAGGCAACTCGGGGTCAAAGAGGCTATCATAGCCCTGGTAGGCGATCCGATCGCGCCCATAGTCGGACAAGACGACGATGGCCCACGGGCGCATGCGCCGCGACCGGCCGGCCCGTCCCTTGCGCTGAAGGAATTGGGCGGCGCCCCTTGGCGCTTTGTGCTGGATCATCGCACCAACGGCGGCATTGAAACCGACATCGAGAGAGGCGGTGGCGACGATCACGTCCATGCCGGCGGCCACGCCCGGGTCCTGCGAACTCGTGCGGCCGATCCGCTTGCGCTCCTCCAGTCGGTGGCCGATTGCCTCAGGCATCGCCCAGTTTTGGCCGTATCGCTCGCGGGACCGGGATATTAGAGGACGCCGCAGCACCGCCGGGGTCCGTTGGGGTGGCGCACCATGTCTGGGTCGCCGCGATAGTTGCGCCCTTCGGCATCAAGAAGACTGAAGTACAGTCGATTGGTGACGTCGATGTCGTCGGTGAAGATGAAGGTGCGATGACCGTACAGCCCAAAGCTCCTGTGGTCGGTCTCGTGGTCTAGCGACCTCGCGATCAACATTGCGGTCTGGATAGTCGTAGACAGGAGCGACGTTTGGGAGACCGGATCCCCGCGCAGCGCAAGCAGGTATTCGGCGCCGTCTACGATCATCTCGTCGTGCCTCGGCGCAACCTCCTCCACCTGTAACTCGGCCAAGCCCGTTAGGCGTGCGAAGAAGCGGGCACCGTCCCTAACGGTGGCCGAGAGGCCAACGAAAGCGACCGGTGCCCGCGCAAGGTGCATCCAGCGCCGCATGAGGTAAGCCACCTGCGCACCGTGGAAACCCGCGTAGTAGTGGACTTCATCGAGTAGCATCATCTCGGGCGCCCGCGCAGCCTGCGGGCGAAGACCGAACAGATGGCGGTACCTGTCGTCGGCCATCCTCTGGTTCAGCATTTCGGTCGTGGAGAACAGGATGTCAGGCGGCCGGCGGCGCATCTCCTCGCGACTGAGTACAACTTCACCACCACCAACCTCACCGCCGCCAGATCTGCAAACGAGGTCTTGCGGCCCCGGCTGTATTCGCTCTCGGGCCACACCAGATCGCCGCCGCATCCCTCTTTTGGACAAGGCATGTAACCGCATACGAAGCCGTCAGTTGTCTTGTTCCAACCCGGCAGCGACCTGCTCTCCAAAGCCCGAGTTGTGTTCGGCGTACCTTGGTACAGGGCTCCGATACGGATCTTGCGGCTTCCGGACCGCTGTAGAAAGCTGTCCAGACGACGCGCCTCGCGATCAAATCTCAGCGAACTGATCCCGCAGCAACTCGGTCCGAGGGTAGATGGCAACTCTCACCCAGTGCCCGCTCTCCCGCGCCACGTGAGCGGCCGTGCGCGCAAGTGCCGGCAGGTAGAACGCAAGGGTCTTGCCGCTACCTGTGCCAGCGCTGACGAGAGTTCCCGATGGGCGCTGAGCCTCGAGTCGGTCGATAATACGAATCCCGGTGCGCAACTGGAATTTGGCAAGCTTGTAGCCTTCCCCCCGTTCTTCTAGCAAAGCGCCAAACGCGGAAAAAGTCGTCTCATCCCTAGTATTATCTGCCAGCGTTCCCAAGGCATCGGACACGGGAACTACGCGGTCTGGATAGCGGCGGCGGCGCCACAAAAAGCGAAAGTCTGCCACCAGCGTTGGGGCCTGCTGCCAGCCGTCCGGGCCGGCGTGCCTTGGGAACATTTGCCTTAGGCAAAAAGCAGCCTGACCGTCTCCGCCATCCAGTTCACCGCCGTCCGGGAACGGCACGTCGTCCGTCTCGAAGAGGAGGGCCCGGCGCTTGAGTTCGGCAACGACATCTGACGCGTCCAGAAAACCCGGAAGTCCCTGTTCCAACCCCTCGTCGAGAAGCGGATCTATAACCGCATTCACCTCGTCGCAGCTAGTCGACCATCGGCGAGGCCCCAGACCAGCAGGCGGGCCTCCTTCTGCTCGATGGCGTCCAGGACGGTCCGCAGAAACGCCTCCACATCCGCAGGTGCGGCCTCGCGGGCCTCATCGGCCTGACTGCCACGACCCTGTACCGACTAGTCGATCCGTTGCGATCAAGCCAGTTGCGCACCTCCTCAGTCACCAGGTCGAGGGGCGCCCCGCCAGAAGCCACCGCATCGAGGAATGCCTTGACCGAGGGCAGCACGTCGAAATCAAAGTCGCGAACGGTGGCTCCGAGGGAGCGAGCGACCTCCTTCGCCTTTTCCAGATCGGACTGGTGTCTGGAAGCCGGTCCGTTAGGCTTTTCAGTTCGGAAAATAACTGGCGGTAACGTAACATCGCCTGATTGTTCTTTTCCGTCTTGGCGAGTCGGGTGTCTATCTGGGCAGGCGTCTCGCCGGTGAACAGATTGTCAACATGGGACCTCCAGAGTGCCTGCAGTTTCGAACGGACGGACGATGCAGCCTCCGGCAGAGCCGATAGCAGTCGCTCCCAGTCTTTCCCCTTGGTCAGCGTCGCCGCCTTCCGAGAGTCGGCGAAGCGCCCGCGGGATCTTGTCGAGTTGCTTGCTCGCCGTCCTGACAACTTCTGGCGCCGGCGACAGCCATAAGCGGGCCTGCCCGAGAAGCATAACCTTCTCGCTCACCTCGACTAGGCTCGCGGCGACGCTCTTCGTCTCATCAAGCCGGCGTTGCAGCAAGGCTGCCTCGTCGATCCGGGCTTGTAGGTCCTCAAGAGCCTCGGCGCGACTTTTTAGAGCCGTCGTCCGCTCCAACAGCGTCATGTCCCCCCCTCCTGCTGAGTATGCAGCTTGGACAAATGGTCCGCTAACGCCACCAGGGTGCGGTCCAATTCCTCGGTCTTGGCGGCAGGGTCAACGCCGATCGCCGTCCGTTCCTTGTTCGAACCGTCTGCTCGACCGAATCAGAAACTGGTTCATGCTCTTGACGAAACGCCGACTCGGTGGACGACCGACAGGTCGACCTTGCTTACGGCCTCGACGAGTTCGTCCAAAGCCCTGTCTTCCGTCGAGCTTTCGAGAGAGCCGACCTTGTTTAACAGGTCCATTAGAGCAGTCATCCGGAACGCCTCGATTTCTTTTGTATCTCCCTCTTCACAAATTTCTGGTGCGGCCAAGCGCCAGGCTTCTCCAGGTGGTCAAGGAGAGCCTTCGCCTCGCGGACGTAGGTCTCCTTGTCGAAGGGTTCACCGAGGGACTCGCGCATCTCGTCGGCGAAATTCCGGAGGCTTTGGACGATCGGGTCTAAGCGGGCTTTCAGGCGCGTATCGCCGAGGGCGCGCGCGTGGCTTTGCAGAGGTTCCGCCCCCAGTTCCTTGGGCTGCGCCGCCTCACTTCTTCGGACCGCCTCCGATAACCTTATCGAGTCGATGCCATAGGCGGTCTTGCCTACACCCTGAAAGCAGCCGATCCGGGCGATTAGCAACTCTTGAAGGCGGGGCCGGATCTCGTGCGCCTCACGCTGTAGTTGTTGCCAGCGCGCCTCCGGAGAGTTTTCTATTAAATCAATTTCTCTAAGGGGGTTGACCGATGCTAAGACAACATCAGCCAAACCGCGTGCTGTTCCAATACCCTGGGTCGAAAGCCCAAGCACGCGCGACTGACGGACGAGAAGATTAGCTAGTGCACTGACGTAATCAGATAATTCACAAATCGGGCTGGCTATGCGAATGTGCGGGCATGGCACAGACCGTCAGCGTCATCATTGGAGCCGAGGACCGCGCGCGATTGGCCGCCGTCATCGGCGATCGGAACCGTCCGCAGAAGCACATTCAGCGGGCACGAATCGTACTGTTGTCGGCGGAGAGGTTGCCCGTCCTCACGGTGGCAGGCCAAGTTGGGGTCAGCCGGCCGGCGGTATGGCGTTGGCAGCAGCGGTTCGCGGAAGCGGGTGTCGAAGGTTTGCTGCGCGACAAGACGCGCAAGCCCGGCAAGGCGCCGCTGTCGGCGGAGACGGTGGCGAAGGTGCTGGCGCTGCCGTGCGCGGAACCACCGGGCGAAGCGACGCACTGGACCGGCCGCGCCGTCGCCCGGGTGGTCGGCGTCTCCTTGCGCGCGGTGCAGCGCATCTGGCAGGCCCACCGCCTGCAACCGCACCGCATCCGCACCTTCAAGAGGTCCACCGATCCGGCGTTCGCCGCGAAGGTCGAGGACATCGTCGGCCTGTACATGGACCCGCCGGCGCACGCCGTCGTGCTGTCGATCGACGAAAAAAGCCAAATCCAGGCGCTCGATCGCACCCAGCCCGGCCTGCCGCTGAAGCCCGGCAAGTGCGGCACGATGACCCACGATTACAAGCGCAACGGCACGACGACGCTGTTCGCCGCGCTGAACGTGCTCGAAGGCAAGGTCGTCGGCCGCTGCCTGCCGCACCACCGGCATCAGGAGTTCATCACGTTCCTCAATGCCGTCGAGCGCGCGGTGCCGGCCGGCAAGGTGATCCACGCGATCCTCGACAACTACGCCACGCACAAGCATCCGAAGGTCACCACTTGGCTCGCCAACCATCCCCGCTGGGTCTTTCACTTCACCCCCACCTCGGCGTCCTGGCTGAACGCAGTCGAAGGCTTCTTCTCCATCCTCTCCCGCAGACGCCTCAAGCGCGGCGTCTTCACGTCGGTCAGCCAATTGCAGGACGCCATCACCCGCTACATCCGCGAGCACAACAAGCGCCCCAAACCGTTCGTCTGGACACAACCGCCGAAGCCTCCTCGCCAAACTCGACCGCCTGCCTGTACCTTCTGAATGAGTCAGTGCACTAGTGAGGCTATCTCGCCCTCCGCCTGGGTCTCAACCATGCGGGTAAACGTCTGAGCGATACCGTCGATGAAGTTCGCGACACGGGCGCCGTCCTCGTCGCCCTCCTGGTAGGACCAGGTGCGGTCGTTGCGGTCGTAGCGGACGAGGGCCATCAGAGTGCGGCGGAGGGTGCCGTCGAGATCCCGATGATCCTCGGCAATTGGCAGTCGGAGCCGGGCCGGGGCATCGTTGCCAGCGGCATTCGGGATATCGATGAGCAGTGGCGATGGTGTCGCCGACGCGCTGATCCTCAGGGCGTTCCAGTTAATCGCTTCCAAGAGAAGCGACTGGATAACTTTTCGCAGAAGGTTGGCGTCCTGCTGTCCGAGGCGCGTTCCCATCGCCCACCCTTCGAGCTTGGCGTCCCACTTTGCCAACTCTGGATCCGACTGCGCGACCGCTGGATCAGCGCCAGGCTGAGACGACGCGGCAGACCCTGATGGCTTCGGGGTTGAAGGCGGTCGCGGGTCCACTGGCGCCGCTATTCCCAACTCCCGCGGCGTTGGTAGATGGAAGGCGCCGAAGAGCCCTTCTGGCAACCCGCCAACCGCCCTGGCGTCTTTCGGATTGCCGCCCCAGTGAACAAGGAGACTGCCAATTCGCCCTCGCGTCTCCTCATCGCAGGGCACGCGGGAAAGCCAAGCCGCCACTTCGGCGGTCGGCCTCGCCCTCAAACTCGGGTGGCGGAAAGCCGCCGCGCTCAAAATCGCCCCGGCGGACCAGGACATCGCGTAGTAGAAAGTTGATGATCGAACGCGGGCGGAATTGCGACGCCCACCCTCCAGTAGATGCCGGCGAGCGAGCGAGTGAATAGCAGATGCGTTGTAGGGGAACAGGGGAACGTCGCGCGATCCCTTTCCAAACGCATCGAGGACGAGCGGGAGCTTTCTCCGCGTCCAGACTTTCGTCGGAGAACGTGGTTATCCAGCCGGTGAGGTCCGCACGCCCGTCTTGGGAAATGTTCCTGAAACGCCGCTCAAGTTCGGCCTCTCCCCAGCGCGCTGCGTTTAGGTAAGCCGCGATCAGCGCGTGAGTGCCATCGATGACATCGCTTTCCGTGTCCACGTAGTCGTCCTAACGATCCACTCGCGCTTGGCCCGAGTTGAAGAATTGTTTCGCGGCTCCGGCAGATAACCATCTGTCACCGCCAGAGCCGTTCGTATCGGCGCCCGGATAAGCCGCCCGTCGCGCACGGCCTCTTGGATACACACTCGAAGCAGGACCTCTTCGATCCCAAAGCGCCGCGAAGTCCTCGACTAGGAGGACGAGTTCGCGACCGTCCTCAAAGAGGAACTGCCGAATTTGCAGGATAATCTCCTCAAGGGTGATCCCGCCCATTGCCTGGCCGAGCCGGAAAACCTCGCAAATGGCTTGGTCGAGCACCTCGTTAAGCACTTCGGCCGCTCGCTCGAACCCCTTGCCCCCGTCGTGGTTGAGCACCGTCTGGTAGTACTGGCGGACCTGCAGCGACACCCGGCCCAGATCGTATTGTCCGGCACCCGGAGATCCTCGGCCGTGAACTGGGGCAGGGGCACGTCATCGAGCAGTCGGTCGTTGCCTCGGATAGCCCGCTCGACGATCCGGGCCAAAACGTTCGGCTTGAAATGCTCCTGTAGTGCGGCGTCGTTGAAAAAGGATGGTAGGCGGCGAGCATGGTCCAGCCGCGTCTTCAGGTCGCGCCGGTTCGGCGCTTGAGGGTCTGTTCGCAACTCGGAGGTTAGGCGCCTGTCGAGTTCGTTGAGCGCTATCTCCAAACCTCCAACCAGCCGTATGGCCCCTATCTCGGGCGTCACCTCCGCCACCGCCTGGTGCAACTCCATCCGCGCGTTGGCGTAGCGCTCGTCGCCGGTCAGCGGTTCAAGGATCAAGTCGACGACGGAGCGCAGACTGGCGCTTTTCGGAATACGGATATCAACATCCGCTTGGCTCGATCGTCGCGTCGTAACTGAGCCGCCAGCCAGCGGATCAGGTGCGACTTCCCAGCCCCGGAGGCGCCGGTTACCGCCAGCAGCAACGTACCCTCGGGGAGGTTAGGCGTCAGAAAGGTCTCCAGCACGTTGAGTTCGGTAGCCGGCGTCTCCAATCGGCTGCCAGCGTTGCGTACCCGAAGCGGCATCGGTTGGTGAACAGCGAGCAGAACGGCTTCAGATGCCGTCTCCGCCTCCGCCTTTATGCAACGATCGATCTCCTCCTGACGGGGCCAGTAGCGGTCCAACATGGTCAGGCAGCCCTCTTGGCAGTACGAACGTGGGTGAACCGGCGCCAGTCCTGGCCGTCCATGCGCTGCAGAACGCCGACTATCCCTGTGTCCGCACGACTTTCGAGGACCAAGATGCCTTGCGTATCCAAGCGCCAGAGGGCCCGGGACAACGAGGTCGACACAACTCCGGCCGTACCGGGCGCTGCCAGCTTGCTGGATCAAGGGCATCCTCCACTTCCTTTCGATACCGGCCCCCGTCGAGCACTGGCAGCACTGCGGCAACTCGCTGCGCGAAGCTCTCGGCCGCAAGTTCTGTGTTCTGGCCAAAGATGAGCGGTAGGTCCTCGCGTAGTCCGTCGGATCAATCACCGGCGTATCGGGGCACCACAAAAACCCTAAATAGCTGGCCCAGGAGAGAAGACCCCGCCATCGAACGTCGTTTTGAACGATCCGGCGGTCAGGCTCTATCAACTGTTGAGCTTCTAATTGCTAAATCGAGGCATGTTCGAGAGATCCGCTGTATAAATGTCCTGGGCAAGAAGCCAAGCCAGCCCGCGCGTAAGATCAGCGCACAGCGAGCCGGCATTGTCCCAGAACCGGGCGTTATTCTTTTCCAGAAAGACGAGACTACGAACGAGCGCCGGCAGGATCGCCGTCGCTGTGCGGATGTCGCGCGGGGAGTATCAGGCCATCATCGATGATATCCGGCGCAAGACAAAACGCGTCTTCGTTCTCGGCGAACAGCCCGAGGTCGGTCCAGCGCCGCAGGGTCTGGCGCAAACGATCCGGGTTTGGATCGGCACCGGCGCCGCACAGCGACAAAAAATACTCGCGCTTCACTGGCCCATGAGCCCTGAGCGCACGAAACAGAACAATCAAAACATTGAATGTCCCATCGCTCGCAGTGTTTAGAACCGTCATCGAGTAGCCACGCGAAAAAAGTTGTCTAAAGTAATCGCATTAACGGCAGTATCCGCATACCGCCGCAGGGGGTGATCGCCTGGGATGTCGTTCGGCGCGAGAATGACGTGAAGGGGCCGATCGAGCAGCCAAATGCCCTCTGGGATCCGGTCCATACCCCACGGCCAGAGTAAGCTCGCTCGCGGCAATAAAGGGCCACGGCGAGACGGCATTGTCCTCCTCGATTGTTCTAGCGATGAGAGTGCGCGTCAGCACCTGGTGATGGAGGCGCCCGAGCCAAGGCACCTGCCGCCATGCCGCAGCGGGAGCAGAAACCTCTTCCAGGCCGAACAGACCTACGAGTGCTTCCAAGGCTCGG
>CAWAGY010000002.1:0-109283 GCA_963781645.1 uncultured Alphaproteobacteria bacterium
GGTCGCATCCGCCGCCGCCGCGACGGTGCGATCTTCTTCGCCATCGACGATGCGGCGATGCCGTCGTGAACTCGCCGGACCGTGGATCAGTCGACCGTGGCGCAGCGAGGGTCAATCAGCCGCTTCAGGATCTTCGGCACCTTGTTCAGCCGGAGACGCGAGATTTCCGGCATCCCGGAGCCCAGCAGCGGGCGCAAATAGAGCAGGAACGTGTCGGTGACGTCGTGGCCGTTGTCGGCAATGAACTCGTCCGGCATCACCTTGGTCTTGGCGGCGATGTCCTCGAGCGGCGTCAGCTGGTAGTCGACCGAATAGAAGCCGGTGCGATGGATGGTGACCGAGCCGGAGTGGTTGCCGTCGTGATCGCCGAAGTGCGCGTACTGCACCGCCTTCTCGCCGACCTCGCGGGCCTCGCGCTGATCGACGTCGGAGACGCAGCCGAGGAAGGAGCGTTGCAGATAGCCGAAGGTGTCGCCGCGGACGCGCTTGATGTTGGTGTTGGTCTTGATGTGATCGGTCAGCAGGTCGGCGAGCGCGCCGCGTACCGGACAGCTGGACGTTGCCGTGGGCGTCGCGTTCGACCTTCTTGGCCAGCTTCGCCGCGATCGGCTCGCCGGATCTCGTCGTGAATGCCTTCCGATGACGGCGACGATGCAGCGGCCGTATTTGTCGTAGACCTCGCGCACGTCCTTGGCGAACTTTTCGAGGCTGAAGGCCCGCTCCGGCACGTAGATCAGGTGCGGGCCATCGTCGTCGTACTTGCGCCCCAAGGCGGAGGCGGCGGTGAGGAAGCCGGCGTGGCGGCCCATGACGACGGCGACATAGACGCCGGGCAGCGCGCGGTTGTCGAGATTGGCGCCGGCGAAGGCGAGGGCGACGAACCGCGCCGCCGAGGGAAAGCCCGGGCGTGTGGTCGTTGATCACCAGGTCGTTGTCGATCGTCTTCGGGACGTGGACGCAGCGCAGCGGATAGTCGGCGGCGCGCGCCTGGTCGTGGAGGATGCGGGCGGTGTCCGAGGAATCGTTGCCGCCGATGTAGAAAAATGTCTCGATCCCGTGCGCCCGCAGCACCTTGAAGATCTCGGCGCAGTAGTTCTCGTCGGGCTTGTCGCGGGTCGAGCCGAGCGCCGAGGTCGGCGTGTTGCCGACCATTTCGAGGTTGTGGCGTGGTCTCGCGCGTCAGATCGAGGAAATCCTCGTTGATGATGCCGCGGACGCCGTGATAGGCGCCGTAGACCCGCTCGACCGCCGGAATTTTCCGCAACTCGATGACCGCGCCGACCATCAATTCGTTGATGACCGCCGTCGGCCCGCCGCCTTGGGCGACCAGGACTTTCCCGTGCAACATGATCCGCTGCCTCCACCTACCGAAAAGAGCAAAATCCGGAGAAGTTTCGTTTGCGTGCGCGTCCGCCTGGCCTACCGCGCCGCGTCTGCCTGAACGGCCGGGCACGGTAACATGGACGCCCGGCCGGCGAAAGCCGAAATGCCGTGCTCGACGCGGCCGCCTGGCCGGGGCCGACGGCCTTGATTTATCCCGCCGGCGCGGGTACCAGAAGGCCGTCGGGCCGCCCGCGACCCCATCGTCTAGAGGCCTAGGACACCACCCTTTCAAGGTGGTAACACGGGTTCGAATCCCGTTGGGGTCGCCACCTCATCAAAAATCGCAAAGACTCCTCGCCCTCTTCAAACGCCCTGGGAGGGGCTCGAAAGGCGAACCGCGAGGGCAAGGGTGAACGAAGGCGGCGGCGCGACCTTCGCCGGATGCGCGCGGGGCCGCACGTTCATCCCAGATCGTTCTCCAGCACCAGACGGTAGCGGGCTTTGCCGGAACGCAGGCGCTCGAATGCATCGTTGATCTGCGACATTGGAAAGTGCTCGGTGACCGGGGCGACGTCGTGGCGGACGGCGAAGTCGAGCATCTTCGCCAGCGTTGCCGGGCTGCCCACCGGCGAGCCGCCGATCGACTTCTGGCCGATAAGCAGCGGGAAGACCGACGCGGTTACCTGCGGTGCGGCGCCGACGATGTGCAGCCGGCCGCGGGGCCGCAGCGCCGCTACGTAGGCGTCCCAATCGAGCGGCGCGTTGACGGTGACGAGGATCATGTCCAGCGTGCCGGCGATGGCGGCCAGCGCCTTCGGCTCGCGGGTGGCGACGAAGTGATGCGCTCCTAGGTCGCGGGCGTCCGCCTCTTTGTCGGGCGAAGTGGAAAATGCCGTCACCTCGCAGCCCCAGGCGCGCAGGAAGCCCAGCGCCATGTGGCCGAGGCCGCCAATACCGACGACGCCGACTCGGTCGGTCGGCCGGATGCCGTTCTGCACGATCGGGTTGAAGACGGTAATGCCACCGCAGAACAGGGGTCCGGCGGTGCGCGGGTCGATTCCATCGGGTAGCGGCAGCACCCATGCGGCCTCGGCCCGTACGCGCGTGCCGAAGCCGCCGTACCGGCCGATGATCGTTGCCTCCGCGGTAGCGCAAAGGTTGTGGTCGCCGGACAGGCACTCACGGCATCCCATGCACGAGCCGGCATACCAGCCGAGGCCGACGAGCTGCCCCGGTTGCAGGCGCGTCGCGCCGTTGCCGACCGCGGCGACGGTGCCGACGATCTCATGTCCGGCGATGAGCGGATAGCTGCTGAGCCCCCACTCGTCGTCAATCATGCTGAGATCGCTGTGGCAAATGCCGCAGTAGCGGACGTCGATATCGACCTGGCTCGGGGCGATTTCCGTGGGCTCATATTCAAAAGGCGTCAGCGGCGCGCCCTTTTCCATGGCGGCCAAAGCTTTGGTCATCGTCATGAGCGTCCTTCTCCCTTGTGGCCCGCCGCCTCCTCCGACCGGACGAAGCCCCGCACGCGCATTCCGATCAGGCGACCGGAAACCGCGTCCCGGTATAATGAGCCGTCGATGGCGCCTGGTCCAGAAGCCGGACGGCAGATCGGATCTGTCGAAGCAAAACGGGCCCGATCGCCGTCGCATCGAATGTGGCGCAGATTACTCGCGCTCGGTGTTCGCAAGTGATTTACTCGTGTCGTAAGGGCGGCGTGGAAATGCCCGTTCGTGGCGACGGCCTATTCGCGGCCGACATGGCAAAGCAAGATGAAGGAGATGTTCATGGGGGCGGGAACACGCGTGGCGGCAGCACTTTTTTTATGGGGCGTGGCGATGCTCGGTCTGCCCGCGGACGCTCATGCCCGTATCGAGATCAGCAACAAAGCCGTCTGGACCTGGAGTTTCATGAACACCGTCGACTGGTGCGAGGGATGCCCGGATCCTCAAGTCGGCCGCCCCGCCCCCACCGAGGAACTCGTGTTCCAGAACTACTTCAATCAAATCGCCGATGGCGCAGCGGCCGGGGTCAGCGTCTTCCTGCTCGACACCGCCGCGGATGATCCGAACGCGGCAGACAAGCAGCGCCTGCGGCGCGTCCAACTGTTCGCGGATGCGGCCCGCGCCTACAACAGCCACCCGGAGATGCCCAGGCCGGTTTGCGTTGCCGTCCTCTACGACAACCAGGGCTTTACGCCGCGCCAGCAGCAGGAGTTTTTTGCCGCCGCCGACGGGCCCGATTCCTCGTCCAGCGCCTACTGCACGATGGGCGGTGCCCCGGTCGTCGCCAGCTACGCGACGACGCCTTGCGCAGCCGGCGGCCTCGGCTGGTACCAGGGCTTGTTCGGGGCGCTCAGGGGCGTGCGCGGAGACTATTGGTTCCAGTGGTTCCATCATCAGCAGCAGACCGCCAACACCGGTTTCGACGAGTGGTTCGCCAACTGCGCTCCGGCCATACCGCTCTCAGGCGTCACACCCAACTTCATGGAGTTCTTCAGCGGTGACCCGTTGCGGCTCGATCGGGCCACCCGACTAAAAGCAGCGATGCAACAGATCGGCGGCCGGTTCGTCCCCGGTATCCCGTCGGCGCGGGCCTCGCACTGCACCGGCGGGGGCTTGGTCTGTCAGGGCGCAGACGGCAAGGTCTCGGCGCCTGCGATCACCGGCATGTCCGGCTGGAAGCGGATGCTCGACGCCTGGTATGCCTATCGCCCGGGGGGCGAGATCGAGACGGCCGCCGGTCCCGGCCTCAGCGCTGTGATGTATACCCTGGGGTTCGCCGGCGACCTCGGCGAGGACGCGTCGCACTCATCGTCCCTCTATTGCGACCCGCTCGGCCGCGACCAGTTTCTCCGGCAGATCGGCGAGTGCGTCGAGCCGCTGCCGTTTCCGCAGCGACGCGCGTCGCACGCGACGACGTTCTTCCGTACCGGCTACCGGGCGACGCACTGGACGCACCGCGGCTTCCACCGCATTGATCAGGAGTTCGCCAAGTGGTTCCTGAGCGGCGTCCGGCCCACCGCCGACCGCGAATTCGTCGCTTGGCAGCATCGCCAGCACCCGATCGGGCTCAATAAGGCGACGCTTTCGGGCGACTGGTGCCCCGGCGCCGACGTCGTCAAGTACGGCGACGAGGTCAAGGACATCATCTACGTCACATCCTTCCTGCGGGAGCCGGCCAGGCTCTCCGTCTCCTTCGGCGGTGTGACGACCGTCGTCGATCTGCCGGCGGAACAGATCTTCGCGGCGACTTCGGAGGAGCGCCAATCCGCGGTCATCCCGTACAGTCGCGACCGTCTCGGTACGCCGGTTTTCCGTCTGCAGCGGAACGGTGTCACCATCGCAGAGTGGGCCGGTCGCCTGGAAATAACCGACCAGCCGGTGCAATACGACGGCACCGTCTCCCGCAACTACCAGACCTACGCCGATTACTACGAGCTGCCCTAATCAACCGGGCGGGCTTCCGCACTACGCCGCCGCAATCGTCGCTGCGGTTGCCGTGGCGCCGCGGCAGGCGGCGCAGATGTCGAGCAGTTCCCTGACGCGATGCGCGCAGGTGTGCCGGGCGCGGATGGTTTCCAGCCCGCTTTCGGCGAGTCCGGCGGCCAGGGCCGGATCATCGAGGACGGCGCGGATCATCTCGCGCATCTGACGGCCATTGCGGGCAATGAGGTAATCCCGGCCGGGCCGAAACAGTCCTTCGCTGTCCCTCCAGGGAGCGCAGATGAGCGGAATGCCGCACGCCAATGCCTCGAAAACCCGGATCGTCGGGATTCCCGGCAGCGCTTCCACATACGGCCGGCGCGGCACATGGACCGTCAGTCGGTGCCGGGCGAAGACGTCGGGCACCGATGCGTTCGCCAGCCAGCCGCCGTAGCGGCCGCCGGCCGCCTCAATTTCGCCGAGTGCTTCGGGCGGATAGCGGACACCGTAGAGAAGGGCGCTGAGCCCGAGCTCAGCGACCGGCCGCAGCAGAAACTCCCGCAGCTCCTCGCTGCGCTCTTCGTCGCCCCAGTTGCCGATCCACACCAGATCGCCGGTCTTCGGCGTTTCCGGCTGCGGACAAAACAGCGCCGTATCCGCCGCCTCATGCCACGTCCAGGCGTGCTTCGCCCAGCCTTGCTGCAAATATATCCGGCGGATGACTTCGCCGAAGCACAGCACGCCGTCGAAGTCGTTCAGATCGAACCGCGAGATCTCGTGCGGTGCCGTCGCCGCGCGATGATGGGTATCGTGGAAGAGGAGCGTGTAGGCGTTACCTTGTCGGTGGCGGCCGATCCGCGCCACCAGCGACGGATCGTTCCACTCGTGGACGACGACCACGTCGATGCCGTCGAGCATGCGGTCAAGGTCCGGATCGTCCGCATCGTAGGCGGCCGAATTCCAGGGACGGAAATGCGGCGGCGAAACGCTCGATCGCTTCTTCGCCCTGGTCGCGCACGAGGTTCGTTCGGCTCCAGGCATCGCGTGGCTCATAAGCAACGGCGGCGTGCCCGAGCTGCAGCAGCTCCCGCATGATGCCGCGCAGAAAATGGGCATTGCCGTGGTTCCAGTCGGAGACGAGCGAGTGCACGAAGAAGGCGAAGCGCATGGAACCGCTCCTCAATGGCGCGTGCTCAGGTCGATCCCATCGCGCCCGCGATCATGCCGAGCGGCACCGCGGGCTCCTCGCGCGCCGCAGCCACCCGGTCTACGTCCTGGATCGCCAGGCGCTGTCGGAAGTAGCCGATCGTGCGCGGCAGGCCTTCATCCAACCGAGTTGTCGGGTGCCAGGCGAGGAGCCTTCCGGCCTCCGTTATGTCCGGCCTGCGCCTCGCCGGATCGTCGCGAGGCAGCGGCAGAAAGACGATGGGGGAGCGGGAACCGGTGAAGCCGATGACGCGCTCGGCCACCGCAAGAACGGAGACCTCCTCCGGATTACCGGCGTTAACGGGACCGGTAACGGTGGTCGGCGTCGCCATCAGCCGGACCAATGCCTCGATCAGGTCGGTCACGTAGCAGAACGATCGTGTCTGCGAGCCGTCACCGTACACCGTCAGCGGCTCGTCCCGAAGCGCCTGGACGACGAAGTTGGAGATGATGCGACCGTCGTTCTCCAGCATGCGCGGCCCGTAGGTATTGAAGATGCGCGCCACCTTGATGGTGACCCCATGGCTGCGGTGAAAATCGAAGCACAGGCTTTCCGCGCAGCGCTTGCCCTCGTCGTAGCAGGCGCGGGGGCCGATCGGATTGACGCTGCCGAGATAGGCTTCCGGCTGCGGATGTACGGCCGGATCGCCGTAGACTTCGCTGGTCGAGGCCTGCAGCACCCGCGCGCCGCATCGCTGCGCCAGGCGAAGAACATTCAATGTTCCGAGCACGCTGGTAAGCGTCGTGCGGACGGGATCGGCCTGGTAATGCACAGGCGAGGCGGGGCAGGCGAGGTTGTAGATTTCGTCGACCTCGATCGCGATCGGCGTCATGACGTCCTGGTGCAGGAAGACAAAACACGGATGACGACGAAGGGCGCGGATGTTTTCGAGCGAGCCGGTCGAGGTATTGTCCAGGCAGAAGACGTGGCGGCCCTCGGCAATGAGCCGTTCGCAGAGGTGCGAGCCGAGGAAGCCGGCACCGCCGGTAACGAGAACACGCTTCATCGCGCCTGTGGTTCTGCGATTTCCCACGGTGTTTCTCCCTGCTGTCTTGCGTCGAGGGGACTCGTCCCCGAGCGTATGGCCGACGCGCTTGCGCCCGCCTCCGTCAGGTACTCTTCCAGCTGCTGCGCCCGGCAGGCTGCCGTATGGCCGGCGAGGACGCGGCGACGTGCCGCGGCGGCGATGCGGCACCGCTCCTCCTCCGGACATTCGGCGACGATCGCGGCGACCTGCTCGCCGTCATGGGCGACAAGAATCTCGTCGTCGGGCACGAAGATGGTCGCGAGGCCGGGCCAGTCGTCGCTGATGATCGGAACGCCACAGGCGGCCGCTTCAAACAGACGGACGCTCGGTGACCAGCCGGCCGCAACCATATCGGCGCGGGTGACGTTGAGGGTGAACCTCTGGCTGCAATAGAAGTGCCGGTGGCAGTCCGGCGACAGATGCTCGATCCGCTCGACGTTCGCCGGCCAGGCGGTCTCGGGCGGATATTGCGGGCCGGCGACGACGAAGCGACGATCGGGGAGCCGCCGGGCCGGCGCATTCAAGAGCTGGTCCAGCTTCGGCTGGCGGTCGGTGCTGTAGGTCCCGAGATAGCCCAGATCCCATCGCGGTGCGCACGGCTCGGGGAAGTGCACGTCGGGGTCGACGGCGCAGTAGAGGGGGGCGGTGCGGCGCACGCCGAAGATCCGGCGGATGTGATCGAGCAGCGGGCCACCGGTGAACGACAGGTAGAGATCGAGGTGAGGGAGGAGCGCCGCACTGACGTAGTCTTCGTCGCCGCGCTGCAGTCGGGCCACGGTCACCGGGGTGTCGATGTCGTAAAAGGCGACGACGCCTCGCGCGATGTCGAGGATCCAGCCGAGGATGTCCGGGCCCTGCTCGACGTAGGATCCGAGGATGACTGCATCGGCGTCGGCGATCTCGGACGCGAAGCGGCTTCGCAGACTGGCGAGGTCGGGATAGAGGCGAACGCAGCCCCAGTCTTCGGACACAGGGTCCCTGTGCGCCGCGTACCACGGCACGTCTCGCTCGAGGAAGGTCACCCGATGGCCGCGCCGAACCAGCCCCTTAGCCAGTCCGCGGTAGGTCGTCGCATGGCCGTTACCCCACGACGAGGTAATCGCGAGGCCGAGGATGACGAGACGGAGACCGCTCATGCCGCCCTCTCCACGGTCAACGTGCGACAACGCTTCCTCGACCAGGGCCGGCCCTTTGCTCATAGGTATGATGGGCGAGCAGCCTGCGCCGGGCGGCGGCGCCGATCGTCCGCGCCCGCTCGGCCGAGATGGCGGCGACAATCTCCGCCACCTCCTCGCCGTCGGCCGCGACAAGGACTTCTTCGCCCGGGGTGAGGAAGGCATCGATGCCTTCCCAAGCGTCGGTGATCAGGCAGGCGCCGGCTCCGGCCGCCTCGAAGAAACGCGTCGGCGGCGACCAGCCGTACGCGCGCCATGCTGTCACGATTGACGTTGAGCACGCAGCGCGCCGAGCAGTTGAGCAGATTGTGCTGGTGCGTGAACACATAGCCGAGCGGCTCGACGTTCGGCGGCAGCGCCTCGTGCTCCCAGCCGTTGCCGCCGAGCAGGAATCGCCGGTCGGGCAGGGCCGCCGCCGGCTTCAAAAAGAAGTCCGCGACCCGCTCCCGGCGATCCGGCAGGTGGTGACCGATGAACAAAAGGTCGCCGGCATAGCCGCGGATCCGGCGGCACGGGATGATGCGTCTCCGGATCGAGGGCGTTGTAGATGGGCACGCAGTGCCGGGCGCCGCGGGCGAGGTAGCCATCGACGGCGCGCGGACCGCCGCCGTAGGTGAAGACGATGTCGTAGCGCGGGATCAGTTGCGCGAACGGATCGTTCGGATGATCGGCAAGACGCCCGAGCGTCGCCGGCGCATCCACGTCCCAGAACGCCACCCGCGAACCGGGCCCGCCCGCATCGAGGATCATCTCCTCGATCAGCGCATCGAAGACCCCGACGCCGCTCGTCTTGACCAGCAGATCGGCATCGCCGGCCTCACGCAACGCCGCGACAAGTGCACCCTCGTCCGCCGGATAGACGACCACCCGGGCCCACGGGGGATCTTCCATGTCGCGATGCTGCTGCCTGCCGAAGGCATCCGGCTCGTAGAAGGTGATCGCGTGGCCGCGGCCGGCCAGTGCCCGCAGCAGCCCGCGATAGTAGGTGGCGGCGCCATTCCAGTAGGCGGAGACGAGGCTCGATCCGAAGAACGCGATCCTCATCGCAGCCCCTCCGTTCCGGTGGCCGGGCATTCATCGCAGTCGGGACGGCGCCGGATTGCGGCCGCCGCCGCCCGCTCATGCAGCACCCGGGCGCGGCGATAGGCGCTCACGTACGAGGCGACCATCACGTCGGTACGGTATCGCCCCGCATGCCGCAGCGCCCGCGCGCCCATGCGGCGGCGGAAGGCGCCGTCGCGGATCAACCGCATCGTCGCATCGAACAGGGCGTCTTCTTCCGACGGATCGGCGAAGAGAGCCGCCTCGCCCCAAAGCTCCCTGAGGGTTTCGATGTCCCCCAGGACGAGGGCGCATCCGCTCTTCGCCGCCTCCACCACGCTCAGCCCGAACGGCTCGTAGCGGGCCGGGAGCGCATAGATCGAGGCGCGGGTGAACCACCCTGCCAGCGCCTCCTCGCCGAGATGCCCGAGGGGACGATAAGGCGGACGGAGGTGCGGCGGCGGTTCCTTCCGGCGAGCGGATGTCGCCCGCCAGATATACCGGCCATGGCAGCCGCCGCGCCAGGGCATCCAGCGCATCTGTGCCCTTCGCTGCGTCCCAGGCGCGGCCGCAGGAGATCACGATGGGGTCTTTGGATGCGCAGGGACGAAAAGGTCCGTCGCGGCCGTTGTGGATCACCAGGGTCTGCGGCGGCTTCCCGTAGGTGCGCAGCATCGCATCAAGGAAAGCCCGGGTGGGGGCGATGACCAGATCGGCCGCGAACAGTCCCCGCGTCACCCGTTCGGCATAGCGGTCCCATTCCGGCGGCGCCTCGACGCCGTGAACGGCCCGCCACCACGTCCGCACGCAGGAGTGGCAGACGACGACCACAGCGAGCCCGTTGGCGGCACGCCGTGCGCATAGCCGTTGATGTGGACGACATCGGGATCGAACTCCGCCTGCAGATCGGCCAGCCAGCGGCTCGGCGTCGTCCACATCGTCTTCCGCGTCCTGCATCCACTCGAGGCGAAAGGGCCGCCAGCGCAGCGAGAGCCCCTCGATCGCCGCCGCCGACGTACGCTGAGCGGCCGACGGCTCAGGTCCCATCACCGCAAGAACGACATGGGTACCCCGCGCGCAGAGGCCGCGCACGAGGTCCAGCGCGTAGTGCCAGACGCCTCCCACGGCGTCCGCCGTCATCAGCACGCGGCAGGGAAAATTGGCGGCAGACGGGGCCATGTCTAGCACCCCTGGGCGTGGAGGGCCGGCAGCCGTTCCAGCTCGGCAAGGGGCAGCGGCCGGTCATCCTGCAATTCGCTGAAGTGCGGAGAGACGCCGACGTAGTGGTCATGCGCCCGTTCCCAGGCGCCGTCGTCGGCCTCTCCCCACAGCTTCCGATAGTCGGGGGAACCGGGGTAGGGGAACAGCGGAACCGGCTCGTTGGCCCAGACCCCGTGGCGGCCGAGGTGATCGCGCCAGGTTTGCACCAGCGCCTGCATCGTCGCCCGCCATGCCGATCAAATTGCCCTGCACGAACGGCACGTGCCGCTTCGCCTCGATCAGCCGCGCCGGTCAGCGCGTCGGTGTCGATCCGGCAGTCCTTGTCGAGCCGGTCGCGCCCCTCCGCGGTCAGACTCTCGACGCCAGCCTCGATCGAGACACAGCCGGCGCGCCCCAAGAGCTCCAGCATGTCCGGCTTCCACAGGTCGATCCGAGTCTGGATGCCGAAGCGGAGATCGCGCGCCACCAGCGCCTCGAGCAGGGGGCGGTTGGGCAGGAAAATTTCGTCAATAAAGTAAATGTACTCAACGCCATTTGCCGTCAGACCGTCGATCTCGGCCAGCAGCGAGGGCAGCAGTCGCCGGCGGTAGCGGTCGCGGAAGTTTTCCTTGGCGCAGAAGCTGCAGTGGTAGGGGCATCCGCGCGAGGCTTCCACCTCCGCCCCGGGTCGTCCGGCGATGCATCGAAGCGGTGGTGGTGATGATGGATGGCGGGCAAGCCACGTCTGCGGCCAGACGAGCGGCGGCGCATCGACGAAACGGGCCGCCTGCGGGCCGCCGTTGACCCGCGCGTCGCCGCCGTTCCGGCGATAGGCGATGCCCTGAAGGCTGTCGCGCTCTCCCTGCGCCAGGCGCGCCACCGTCTCCTCGCACTCGCCCATGACGACGACATCGACGCCGAGCTTGCGCAATGCCGCGCGCGGCGTCGTCGAGCCGTGGGGCCCGACCGCAACCCTGATGCCGCCGACCGCCCGCCTCGTCGAGCGCGTACAGGACATGCAGCGGCACCCGCAGCTCCGGCGGTGCGCAGCGCCAGAACAGGTACGTCGGCGCCGTGGTGATCACGGTCATCTCGGGCCGGAAGTCGGCGACGGCTCGCGCGAGTTCGGCGGCCGTCGAGCGGGAACAGGTGCGCGTCGAACAGTTCCGCCGTATGTCCTGTGCCGGCGAGCAGGTCCCGGGTGTATGCCAGTTCGAGCGGCAGATGCGGTTCTCGGCAGCCGAAGTAGATGCTGCCCTCGAAGCTCCATGGCGGGTTGATCAGCGCGATGCGCATGCGGCGACCTCCCGCGCAACCGATTTCGGAAGAGGCCGGCCGGTCCAGGCCGAGAGCCAGTCGATCAGCCGCGACACGCCTTCGCGGGTGCCGATGCGCGGCCGCCAGCCGGTGGCGTCGGAAAAGGTGCGGATGTCCGAGACGTACCAGGGCTGGTCACCCGGCCGCCAATCCTCGAACCGCAGCTCGGGCGAAAGGCCGCCGATCAGGTCCTCGATCAGATCGAGAATCTCAAGCAGGCTGGTGGCGTTGGTCGGACCGCCGCCGATGTTGAAGGCGCGGCCGCTCAACGTCGGCATGTGCTGCTCGGCGAGAAGCATGGCATCGATGAGATCGCCGACGAACAGCAGGTCGCGGACCTGCTTGCCGGTGCCGTAGATGGTGATCGGCCGGTCGGCCAGGGCGGCGCGGAGGAAGTGGGCAACCCAGCCCTGGTCCTCGGTGCCGAACTGGCGCGGACCATAGATGCAGCTCATCCGCAAGACGATCGGCGGAAAGGCCGAAGATACGGGCATAGTCGAGGACGTACTGGTCGCCCGTTCCCTTCGAGCAGCCGTACGGGCTGTGCAGGTCGAGCGGACGCTCCTCGCCGAAGCCGTTCCGCAGCAATCGGCGGCCACGGGGCGGTAACGTCGCGGCTCCTCGCTCAGATCCTCAAGGCGCACAGGCGGCGCCGTAGACCTTGTTGGTCGAGGTGAACAGCAAGGGCGGCGGCAAGGGCCGTCGCCCTGATCGGCCTCCAGCACGTTGAAGGTGCCGCGGGCATTGATCTCGAAGTCCGTCGCCGGATCCTCGACACTGCAGGTGACGGCGACCTGCGCCGCCAGATGGAAGACCTGCGTCGCCCCGCGCACCGCATCCCGCAGGCCATGGATGTCGCGAACGTCGCCGATCTCCGGCGTGACACGCGCGCCGTGGCGCTGCAATGAGCCACTGCACGTTCTCGTCGACGTGATCTCGCGCCAAAGCGTCGTAAAGCAGAACGTCGCGGCCGTTCGGAGGCGAGACGGTCGGCCAGGTTGGATCCGACGAAGCCGGCGCCACCGGTGATCAGGACGTACTTCGCCGGCCGCAGCACCTGCGGTGGTCGCGCAAGCCGGTCGATCGTCTCCAGCTTCCCAACGCCGCCCGACGGCCAGCGCGCGATACAAGAGCTTCGGTCGGCCCTCTTCGGTGACGATGCCGGTATGATAGTGGCGCTCGTCGAAATGGAAGCCTTCCTGTCCCTCCGCTTCCGCCGGCAAATCCCGGATAGGAGTACCAGTAGACGCGCTCGGCACTGCTCTGCAGGGCAGCGACGAAATTCACAACCTGACCGACCTCACGATGATCCCAGGTCGAATATCCGGTTTCGGTGATCCATAGTTCGGCGTTGGAGCCATGCCGGTCGAGTGTCTCTCGCGAGCGGTCGAGAACGACCCCCCAGCCCTTCCAGTGCGGCTGCCAGGTGCCGGGAAAGGCGTGCAGCCCGACCGCGTCGATGTGCGCGATAACCCCGCGTTCGCACATCAGGCTGAGCCAGCTGAGATCGACCGGGCACATGCCGCCGAGGAGCGTCCGCTTGCCGCGGCGCTGCATCCAGTACGCGGCGGCGCCCATCATCGATGAAAACAGCCGCCAGTCGGAATCCAGATGCCAGTCCCATTCGTTCAGGTTATTGGGCTCGTTCCACAGATCGACCCACTCGAAGCAGCCGCCGTACCGCTCGACGACAACGTCAAGGAAGTCGGCGAACGCCTTCGGGTCGCGCGGAGGCGACGAGGTTTTCGGCTCTATCCCAAGCGAAGGTGGGGTGTAGAGGAAGCAGGGAAGCAGCTCGACGCGGCGGGCGATGTAAGGCAGCAGCCAGTCGTACCAGGCGGGTCCTTCCTCGGTGTGGAAGTCGGCCCAGGAAACGGCCGTGCGAAGCCGGCCGATGCCGAGGGCGGCGAGGCCGTCAAGCGTCGCCTCCACCCGCTCGCGTTCACCGGGGCAGAACCATTCCACGACCCCGGCGCGATCAAGGCCGGCATGCGGCTTTGCCGGAGGCAGCGGAGCCCATTCATGCGACGAGCCCGCGGCGGGTGAGTTCCTGCATCGCCTGCGCGCTCCGATCCGTTGCCTGTCGGCCGGCCAGCCACTCGACAAGTTCGAGTAGACCCTCGTCGAATGGCACGCGTGCGTGGAATCCGAGGCGGCGCGCGCCAGCGACGTGTCGGCGAAGCAGTGACGGATGTCGCCGACGCGATACTGCCCGGTGATGTGCGGACGGATGCCGCTCGTGCCCAGCGCCGCGATCAGCCTCTCGGCGATCTCGCCGATGCCGATGCTGACGCCGCTCGCGATGTTGATCGCGCTGCCGTCGCCGGCGCTGGTTTCGAGGGCGAGCCGGCAGGCGCGGGCGACGTCGCGCACGTGCACGAAATCCCGCCGTTGTGCCCCGTCCTCGAAAACCAGATGGCGGCTGCCCGTTGAGGAGCCGCGCCGCAAAAATGGCAAGGACGCCGGTGTAGGGATTGGAAAGCGCCTGGCGCGGACCATAGACGTTGAAAAAGCGCAGCGCCGTCGTCGGAATGCCGAAGGCACGACCGGTGATCAGGCCCATCCGTTCCTGGGCGAACTTGCCGAGCGCGTAAACCGATGTCAGCGCCGGCCGCTTGTCTTCCGGCGTCGGCACCGGCTGCAGCGGCTCGCCGTCAACGCCGCACGGTTCCCATTGCCCGCGACGCAGCTGTTCGACCGTACGCTCCACGGTCTCAACGCGTTTTCCGTCGCCATCGAGCATCAGGCCCTCGCCGTAGATGCTCATCGACGACGCGACCAGCAGCCGGCGCACGTCGGAGCCAATGAGGGTCTGCAGCAGCGTCGCCGTGCCGAGATCATTGACGTCGACGTAGCCGCGCACCTCGTACATGCTCTGGCCGACGCCGACCTTTGCGGCGAGATGGATGACGGCCTCGACGCCGTCGACGGCACGCGCGACGGCCTCCGGATCGCGGACATCGCCGACCTGCAGCTCGACGTCCGGATCAAGGTAATCCGGGCGTTGCCGGTCCGGATGAACCTGTTCGTCCAGACTGTCGAGAACGCGCACCGTGTGGCCGTGTCGAAGCAGTTCGTCTGCGACGTGCGATCCGATGAATCCGGCTCCCCCCGTAACGACGATGCGCACGAGCTGCCTCCTTCAGAGCCGAAATCCGGAACGGCTTCATCTTCTCCAGACCGCATCAACGCAAGTTTTATGAATAGGTTCCGCAGGTCGTGCCGGCCGGGGACGACCCGTCTACGGCAGATGCAGCCGGAACCGCGGACCGCCGCGTACGTTTTTTCGGGCTTTACGGCCATCGGCCGAAGGGAGACGGGACATGGCGCAAGCGCATCAGTCGAAGCAGACGACCGATCACGAGGAGATCCGAAAGTGGGCGGAGGCTCGCGGCGGCCGTCCGGCCGCGGTCGGGCAGACACATTCGAAGGACGACGGCGGCATCCTTCGGATCGATTTCGGCGACAAGGAGCCGGAGCTGGAGGAGATCTCCTGGGAGGAATTTTTCCGGACCTTCGACGAGCGCAAACTCGCTTTCCTTTACCAGGAGAAAACAAAGGACGGGGATGAGAGCCGCTTCTTCAAGTTCGTCCGCCGCTGAAAGGCGTCGCGGCGAGAGTTAATCGCGGCCCGCCGCTTCCGAACCCTCTATGATGCATGCGAGGTAGGCGCCGAACCGATCAGCGCGTTGATTATCGCGCGCTTGCGGGTCTGCCCAAGCGCCGGACTAATGGTGCGCGCCGCAGGCGAGAGCGCGCGGCGGTGGAACGGCAGGTGCGGTCAACATGGCGGACCCGCTCCCCCGGCTCCCGACCCGGCGGCCGCAAGTGGGCCTTCCGAAACCGCCGGCATCGCGGCGGAATGGGAGCCACGGCCGCTCGGTCTGTGGTCGATGTGCGGGCTCGCTCTGGTCATGGGGATCGTTACCGGCGGTGGCGCGGTGCTGTTTCGCGCGCTGATCGGCTTCATTCACAACCTTATGTTTCTCGGCCACGCCTCGTTCGGCTACGACGCCAATCTGTTCACTCTGCCGTCGCCGTGGGGAGCGTGGGTCATCCTCGTCCCGGTCTCTCGGGTCGCTCGGCGTCACCTTCATCGTCAATACCTTCGCACCGGAAGCGAAGGGCCACGGCGTTCCCGGAGGTGATGGACGCAATTTTTTATCGGCGGGGCATGATCCGGCCGGTGGTCGCCGTCGCCAAATCGCTCGCGTCGGCTCTGGCGATCGGCAGTGGCGCGGCAGTCGGGCGCGAGGGGCCCATCATCCAGATCGGTTCGGCGCTGGGCTCCACCCTCGGTCAATTCGTAGCGATGCCGGCCGCGCAGCGCATTACCCTGGTTGCGGCCGGGGCCGGGGCCGGCATCGCCGCGACCTTCAACACACCGATCGGCGGGGTGATGTTTGCGATCGAGCTGTTGATGCCGGAGGTCAGCGTCAACACGTTTCTGCCGGTCGCGCTCGCCACCAGCAGCGCCACCTTCATCGGCCGGCTGTTCTTCGGATCGCAACCCGCATTTGCGGTGCCGGAGCAGCTCGCCGCACTTCCCAACGAGCCGACCAGCGCGCTGACTTTTGTGCTTTATGCGGTGCTGGGGGCGGTCGCAGGTGTCGCCGCCGCCGCCTTCGTGCGCATCGCTGGGCTGGCTCGAGGATGTTTTCGAGCGGATCCCCAACAGCTATCTGCGCCATGCCGATCGGCATGTTCATCGTCGGCGCGCTGATCTATGTGCTCTTGGTCACGAGCGGGCACTATTACGTCGAAGGGCGTCGGTTACGCGACGATCCAGGCCATCCTCGCCGGTCAGCTCATCGGCGGCGGCTTTCTGTTGCTGTTGTTTGCGAGCAAGCTGTTGGCGACCAACGGTCAGTCTCGGGCTCAGGGTCGTCGGGCGGCATTTTCTCGCCTTCTCTGTTCATGGGAGCAACCCTCGGAACCGCGTTCGCGAGCTCTGATCGGCGCGGCCTTGCGCCGGGGCTGAACGCTCAGCATTCCGGCGTTCGCGATGGTCGGGATGGGGGCGATGGTCGGCGGCGGTACCGGCGCCGCGATGACCGCGGTGACGATGACGTTCGAGATGACGCGCGACTACAACATCGTCCTGCCGATGATTTTCGCGGTCGCGCTCAGCCTCGGCGTTCGCCGTTTGCTTGTCGCCGCAGAACATCTACACGATGAAGCTGGTCCGCCGCGGCCACGCCATGCCGCGCGGCCTGCACGCCAACCTGTTCCTGGTGCGCAGCGCCCGCGACGTGATGCTGGGCGACCTCGCGATCCTCGATGCGGGGACCACCTTCGCGGTGTTCCTGCGGATGTCGGAAAACGCGGGCGGGCTGCGCCACGTCGTCGTCACCCGGCGCAACCACATGGCCGGCGTGCTCCGCGTCAATACCGACCTGCGGCGGGCGGTCGGCGCCGCGGGGGCGGAGGTGACGCTGGGTGAGTTGGCGCGCGCAACTTCACCGTTGTCCGGGAGGACGCGGCCGTCTTCGACGTGATCGTGCGGATGCGGCGCAAGGGCGCGGCAATGGCGCTGGTCATTCCGCGTCTCGGCCATCTCGAGGCGGGCCGGATCCTCGGCGTCATCACGAAGGAACACATCGCCGACAGCGTGGCGAGCAGCATCGGGCTGTACCCGCGCTGAGCGCTTTTGCGGCGCGGTTGGGCGGCAAGGCCGGATAGCGCATCTCCGCTTGAAGAAGGTCCTGTCGTCGCCGTAGGGTTTGTCCGATGGCGCAACGGAACGGGGAACGACATGCGAAACCCGCAGCGGGGAGTGACGGTGTCGGGCACCGGCTGACGCCGGTGCTTTCGGCGGGGCTTGCTGCCGTGCTTGCCGTCGCGGTGTTGCCTCCGTCCCCGGCGGGGCGCTGGCACAAGCGTCCGGCGAATGGGTGGCGAAGGTTCGGGGTGACGCGCGGGCGCCCGTGCCGCCCGCCAGTACCTTCACGGTGACCGCTCAGGATGCCGACGAAGTCAGCCTCCGGTTGCAGGGGGTGATCGAGCAGGCGCTGCGGGCGAAGGGCTACGGCATCGGCGAAAGCGGAGGCTACGGCCTGCAGCTCTGGTTCGACACCGAACTGTCCAACGCCACCGTCGGCGTCCAATCCCGCCCAGGCGGAAAACGACACCGAGGTCGGTGCGCTCGCGGTCGACAACGAGATGGTCGGACGCGGCACCGGCGATATCGGCAGCGAGGATCGGGACGTCGTTCAGGCGATACCGGAGGCGACGGCTTCATTCGGCGGGGCAAGCGGACCGGCTTCGGGCGGGTACGCCCTATTCCCTCACCTTCGTCGTCGGCCGGTCGGGCGAGACGCCGCTGTGGCAAGGCTCGGCGACGGTGCGGATCGGCAGCGAAGATCCCTTCGTCGTCGCCCGGCGATGGTCCCGCTTGCTCATTGACCAGATCGGCAAGACCGTCCGCGCCGAGAGCAGCTTCCCCTGAGCCGTTCCGCTTAAGCCGGTGGCGGCGGGAGGAGCGGCAGCGCTGCATCAGGTGGTACGTAGCGGCCGGGCAGCGCCTCGATCGCAGCGACGGCGAGGGCCGGGCGGCATCGCCGAAGGCGACGGGGAAGGGAACGACGTTGCGAAGGGCATGCGTCAGCGTCGCCGCCGAGGGCGCGGCGGGGCAGGGTTGCCGCCGTGACCCGGTATTCGGTGCGATAGACAGCCCACGGCTCGGCGTCGTCGTGCACCGTTATCGTCTGGGTGATTTGGAGACAGCGCCGAGGCGCCCGCCCGATGGGCGCGAAGGAACGCCTGGAACCGTTCCTCGAGGGCGAACTTCACCTCCGCGTAGGTGGCGCCGCGCATGCGCTGGAGGAGCGCCGTGAGATCGGCGTAGAGCGCGCTTTCGGCGTCGTTCGGCGGGGTCATGGTGCTATTCCTTGCGGCGCGGGCGGAAGGCCCGTGAGGCCAAAAGCGGAGAACAAAAGGAGAATACCCGCATTCGGGGGGTGTCGCAACCTCGTCGATGGCCACCCGCTGCTCAGGCGCACACCTGGATCAGCGACGCCTCGCCGAGATGGCTGTCACGGGCGTGGCCGGCGGCGGCGCGACGAGCGAGGGCGAACGGGCCCGCATAGGTGAAGATGCGACCGCCCGGCATCTGGAAGTACCAGAGGCCGAGACCCTGCGGCCGGTGGCCATGGACGGTGCGGTAGCGACGCGTGCTGATCTTGAATTTTGCCGTGTTCATGGCCGTCACGAGCTCTCTCTATGCGTGAACAAGTATCGTCATAAACTCTTAATGAGAGCATAATCGCCGCCACGCGCATTGCAAGCAATTTGTCACTGAAGTGCTCGCTATGCGGGAAGCCGTTCGAAAATAATCGCTCGCGGTTTCTACTAGTAGACTCAAACGCCCGCAGTGTTCCGCGCATGTTCGTGGCACCCGCGCCGAGCCGCGGTTCAGGCGGCGTAGAGGAGCCGGCAGATGAAAACGGCGGCGGCCAGGCCCGCCAAGTCGGCAACGATGCCGGCTAGCAGCGCGTGGCGCATGCGCCGGACGCCGACGGCGCCACAATAGACGGCAAGGACGTAGAAGGTCGTCTCCGTCGAGCCTTGGATGGTCGAGACGAGATAGCCGGTGAAGCTGTCCGGGCCGATCGCCGGATCATTGAGGACACTCGCCAGATACGCGTAGGCTCCCGAGCCGGAAAGACTGCGCAGCACCGCCATGATCAGCCCCTCCGCCGGCATGCCGATCGGCGTGCCGAGCCGGGCGACGGGTTCGATCAGGCCCTGCATCGCGCCGCTGGCCCGGAACATGCCGATCGCGACCAGGATGGCGACCAGGTAAGGGATGATCCGCACCGCCACCTGGAAGCCATCGGCGGCGCCCTCGACCAGCGTCTCGTAAACGCGCACCCGCCGGAGCGCGCCGAACACGAGGAGGGCCGCGACCAGTGCCGGGATCAGCCACGGCCCCATCTCACGGCCCGGAAGCGAGGGTAAGGCCAACGAGGGCGGGAGTCCGAGACGCCGCCGCCCAGGCCTGCCACGCCGGGGCCGGCCGGAGCGGCGTCGTCGGCGGTCGCCGCGGGGTCGGCGGTGGCGGCGGCCAGCATCGGGGCGGCTCGCATCGACCGCAACCGGTGTCTGAGGCAGCGGCGAAAGACGCTCGCCGAAACGGGCGACGAGGATCGCTACCGCCGTCGAACAGAGGGTTGCGAACAGCGTCGTCGGCACGATCCCGGCGGGATCGTTCGATCCGGCGGCGGCCCTGAGGGCGATGACGCTCGTCGGCAGCAGGGTGACGCTCGCCGTATTGATGGCGAGAAACAGCACCATCGGGTTGCTCGCCCAGCCTTTGTTGGGATTAAGCGTATCGAGGGCCTGCATCGCCTTCAGCCCGAACGGCGTCGCCGCGTTGCCGAGGCCGAGAATATTGGCGGCAATGTTGAGGACCATCGCCCCCATCGCCGGGTGGCCGGCGGGCACGTCCGGGAACAGGCGCTTCGAGCGGCCTCCGCACCTGGCGCGCGACGACGGCGAGAAGACCGGCCTCCTCAGCCACCTTCATCAGGCCGAGAAACAGCGCCATGACGCCGACGAGACTGATGGCGAGCGTGACCGCATGGCCGGCTTCGTCGAGTATCGCCTTCGACAGTGCCGCCATCGTCGCCGCGTCCGCATCGGCCAATCTGATGAAAGCCTGCGACCGCGAAGGCAACAAGAACGAGGGCGAGAAAGACGCTGTTCACGACGAGACGCCGGCACCCGGGTCCCCGCGCCCGGGAAATCAGTTATCGGAGTCGGCGAAGGCGAGGATCCGGACGAGCTGAAAAAGCCGCTTGCGGACGACCGGGTCGGGGATGCGGTAGTAATTGTGCATCAACTCGAACGCTTCCCGCGAGTTCATCGGGTTGACGTCGAGCGGCTGCGACGCAACATCGGCGAGGCCCGGCTGTGGCGCCGCCATCGCCGCGAGCGGCTCGGTCGAGGCGCCTTCGAAGAAGAACGAGACATCGACGCCGAGGGCTTTGGCGATCTTGAACAAGTTGCTGGCGCCGACGCGGTTGGTGCCGCTTTCATACTTTTGAATCTGCTGAAAGGTTACGCCGATGGCCTGACCCAGTTTGGTCTGGCTGATGCGGAGCCCGACGCGGCGGCCGCGAATGCGGGTGCCGACGTGGCGGTCGATCGGGTCCGGGCTGTCGTCGGTTGCAAGCTTGCTCATGTTCGGAAATTACCGAAGACGTTCCGACTTGTCGAGCCGCGCCCAATAAAGCGTCATCCAAAGGCCGACACCGGCGGCGCTGTGGCGCCGTCGCCATGCAGCGCCCGGTTTCGCCGATTCGGCGGACGCGCCGGCGATACCTCAGGCGAGAGCCCCCAGAACTTCCGGCAGGGCTCCGGCAAGACAGCGTCATCAGGCGAGGAGCCGGGCGTGTTCGATCTCGATGCATCGGTCCATGACGAAGATGAGGCCGGCGGCGCGGGCCCGTTCGCCGGCGGCGCCGTCGCGGACCCCGAGTTGCAGCCAAATTCCGGCGACACCAAGGCGATCGCGAGCGGCGAGCGCGTCGTCGACGGCGGCGCCGGCATGAACACTGTTGCGGAAAACGTCGACGATATCGACGGGCGGCGAAAGCTCGGCGAGCGAGGCCGCCACCGGCTCGCCGAGGATCGAAGAGCCGGCGACGGTCGGATTGACCGGCCGGATGCGGTAGCCATGCCGCTGCAGGTACGCCATGACCCCGAAGGACGGCCGCGCCGGATTAGGGCGACGCGCCGACAACGGCGATCGTTTTTGCGCCGGAGAGAAGGCGTCGCAGATCGGGCGCCTGCGCCTCCCGGTTCGTCGGTCGACGTTCATCGGCCGGTCCATTCGGGATGCGGCCGCTTTTCGAGAAACGCGTCGATTCCCGCTTGTGCATCCTCGGTCAGCATGTTGCAGACCATCGTTTCGGCCGCGAGATCGTAGGCGGCTTCAAGCCCGGCCTCCAGCTGCCGGTAGAACAGCCGCTTGCCAAGGGCGATCGCCGCCGGCGATTTGTCGGCAATGCGCCTCGCCAGCGCGAGGGTCGCGGCATCCAGGTCCGCGTCCGGCACCACCTCGTTGACCAGGCCCTGGGCGAGGGCGGTTGCCGCATCCATGAACTCGCCCGTGAGCAGAAGGCGCATCGCCTGCTTTCGCGAAAGGTTGCGCGACAGCGCCACCATCGGGGTTGAGCAGAACAGGCCGAGGTTAACGCCGGAGACCGCGAAGCGGGCGGTGTCGGCGGCGACGGCGAGATCGCAGGCGGCGACGAGTTGGCAGCCGGCGGCCGTCGCCGTTCCGTGGACGCGGGCGATGACGGGTTGCGGCAGGCGGGCGATCGCCAGCATCATCCGCGTGCACTGGTCGAAGATTGCCCGGATCGCCTGCTTGCCGGGATCGGCGCGCAGCTCGGCGAGATCGTGACCGGCGCAGAACGACTTGCCGGCGCCGGCAACGACGACGACGCGGGTTTCGCCGTCCTCGGCGATGGCGGCGAGGGTGTCTTCGACCGCCGTCATCAAGGCGACGGAGAGCGCGTTGTATTTCTCCGGCCGATCGAGAGTAAGGCCGAGGATGGCCTCGTCCAGCGGCTCGATCCGGAGGCCCGCCCGCGCGTGCACGCGCGTCAAGAAGGGGAGGAGTCATGGCCATGGTCCCTCGATTGCTCCCGGCTGCAGTCCGCACCGGACCAGCATGACAGCCGAACGCCCCGCACGCGGCTCAGGTCGCCGGCGCGTGTGCGATTTCCTTCAACACGTCATCTGGCGGCGGCGTTCGACGTCTCGTTGGTTGCGCCGAACGATCTCGTCGGCGGCGGCGACGGCGTCCGCCTTGCTCGCCATAAACGGCATGTAGAGGTGGTCGCGACCGACGATGTGTGCCGAGAGCCAGTTCTTGAGAAAGGCGAGGACTTCACGCGAGTGCATCGATTTCGGGATTGCGGCCGTAGCGCTCCCTTATGTCGGCGACCTGAGTGCGCAATGTCGCATGGATACGTACGTGCGCGTCGTAGTCGGGATAGCCGCAGGCGCGCATCAGCGCTTCCTCCCGGCTGAAGTGGTAGACGGTGTAGTCGTACAAAGCATCGAGCACCCGCTGCACGGTGGCCCGCGGATTCCCGGCGGTAATCGCGTCATCGAGCTGATTGATCAAGCTGATGAGGACCTTGTGGTCGGTGTCGAGAGATTCGACGCCGACGGTAAAGTCGGGGGTCCATTCAATGAGCGGCATCGTCGGGTTCCAAGGTTTCAGAGTTCATCCCATGCAAGCACAGGCGGCCGGTCCTTTGTATGCAACGGCTTGCAGAGTTCCATACTCCCTTTATCTGGGGATTGCGCAATCAAATCGGGAGAGGCGATGGCGGCGGGAATGCGGATCGGCCGCCGCCGCGGCGTTGACACCGCTGCGGCTTGTGGCATACTCCCGCGCTTTCCCCGCCGGGCTTGCCGCGGCGTCGCATGCGCCCGGCCGACTAATCTCGAGGAATTCCGATGAAGACCTATTCCGCTCGACCGGCGGATGTGACGCATGACTGGCTGATGATCGATGCCGAGGGCGTCGTCCTCGGCCGCCTCGCGTCGTACGTTGCGCTGCGCCTTCGCGGTAAGCACAAGCCGATGTTCACGCCGCACATCGACTGCGGCGACCACATCGTCGTCGTCAATGCCGAGAAGGTGAAGCTCACCGGCCGCAAGCGCACCGACAAGGTTTTCTACTGGCATACCGGCCACCCGGGCGGCATCAAGCAGCGGACGATCGGGCAGATTCTCGACGGCCGGTATCCGGAGCGGGCGATCGTCAAGGCGGTCGAACGGATGATCACGCGCGGCCCCCTCGGCCGGGCGCAGATGAAGAAGCTGCACGTCTACAAGGGGCCGGACCATCCGCACCAGCGCCCAGCAGCCGCAGGCGATCGATCTCGCCGCAGTGAACGCAAAGAACAAGAGACAGGGCTGACACAGATGGTCGGAACGACGGGAACCCTCGAGGATTCTGAAGCGGATGACCGGTCGAGCGACGACGCCGTGGTCGAGGCGCGGGAAGAACCGCAGCAGCAACTCGACGCCTACGGCCGCGCCTACGCCACCGGCCGGCGCAAGGACGCCGTCGCCCGTGTCTGGCTGAAGCCGGGTCGCGGCGTGATCGTCGTCAACGGCCGCGACGTCACCGTGTTCTTTGCCCGGCCCACCTTACGGATGCTGATCGGCCAGCCGTTCGCCACCGCCAACCGCGTCGGCCAGTACGACGTGGTCGCCAGCGTTGCCGGCGGCGGCCTGTCGGGACAGGCCGGCGCGCTGCGGCACGGCATCAGCCGCGCGTTGATCCGGTATCGAGCCGGCGCTGCGCCCGACGCTGAAGGGAGGAGGTTTCCTCACCCGCGATCCTCGCGTCGTCGAACGCAAGAAATACGGGCGGGCCAAAGCCAGGCGCAGCTTCCAGTTCTCCAAGCGCTGAGCGTCGGCGCTCCTCGCCTGCGCCCGCGCCCGCTTGCCGCGGGCGGCGAGACGGAGCGTTGATCATGAAGTTCCGAGGACAACGCGCTGCGCGTCGCCGTCGTCGGCGCCAGCGGCTATACCGGCGCCGAACTGGTGCGGCTGCTCGTCGCCCATCCCGCCGCCCGCATCACTGCGCTGACCGCCGACCGCAAGGCCGGGCAGACGCTCGCCGCGGTCTTTCCGCATCTGGCCGGCGGCGGCGGAGAGCCGTCCCTGCCGCCGTTATCGGCCGTCGAAGAGGTGGACTGGCAGGCCGTCGACGTCGCCTTCTTCGGTCTGCCTCACGGCGCCGCGCAGCCGCTGGTCGCGGGGCTGCCCGGGCACGTCAGGGCGATCGATCTGTCGCCCGATTTCCGCTTCGCCGACCCCGCCGTCTACGCCGCGACCTATGGTCAGCCGCACGCCGCCGCGGCGACCCAGGCCGAGGCCGTCTACGGCCTGACCGAACTGGCGCGCGCGCGCATCGCGCGGCGCGCGGATCGTCGCCTGTCCCGGCTGTTATCCGACGGCTTCGCTGTTGCCGCTGGTGCCGATCGTCGAGGCCGGTCTGATCGACGCCGACGATATCGTCATCGACGCCAAATCGGGCGTCAGCGGGGCCGGGCGGGCGGCGAAGGAAGGCTCGCTTTATGCCGAGGTGGCGGAAGGCATCCACGCCTATGGGGTTGCCACGCACCGTCACGCGCCGGAGATCGAGCAGGCTGTGTCGGCGGCGGCAGGGCATCCGGTCATCCTCAATTTCACGCCGCACCTGATGCCGATGAACCGCGGCATCCTTGCCTCGATTTACGTCCGGCTGCGCCCGCGGAACGACCGCCGCCGAGCTGAGAGGCGCGCTCGCCGAGCGCTACCGGCAGCGAGCCCTTCGTTCGCATCCTGGCAGAGGGACAGGTGCCGGCGACGCGACACGTCCGCGGCTCCAACCAGTGCCGGATCGGCGTCTTCGCCGACCGGGTGCCGGGCCGCGCCATCCTCCTTTCGGTGATCGACAATCTGGTCAAAGGCGCATCGGGACAGGCGGTGCAGAACATGAACGTCGCCTTCGGACTGGCCGAAACGACCGGGACTGGCGCAGCCTCCGCTGTTCCCGTGACCCGCCGCCAGCCTTGCGGCCCGCCCCGGAACAGCCGGGCAAATAACCATTGAGACGGCGCCTCAAACCTCCTACACACGCAACCGCAGCAACGGTCCCGGTGACCATCGGCAGTGCCATCGACCGGGACGGGAGAGACGACCGATGATCGTAGAGCGGGTCCTGCAGACGCATCCCCGAGACGTCCTCGCCGTACGGCCGAACGATACCGTCCAGGACGTGGCCCGGCTGTTCGAAAAGAAGCGAAGCGGTATCGCCATGGTCTGTGCCGAGAGCGAGCGGCTGATCGGAGTGGTCTCTTTGGCGACATCGTTCATGCGATCGGCGATCGCGGTGCGGCCGCACTCGATCTGCCGGTCGACGCGATCATGACGAAGACGGTGAGCACCTGCCTGCCGAGCGAAAATATCAACTCCGCGCTCAACAAGATGGCCGAGAAGGGAATTCGCCACCTGCCGGTCGTCGACAAGGAGCGGCTGGTCGGGCTGATCGAAAAGCCGGCCGCGCTTGAGACGCTGTACGAGGAAGCGGCCCTCGATTTCTCGCAGCTTCGCAGCCACGTCTTCAAGGCCGGCGACCACTTTTAGACCTTTTCTCCCGCAACCATCCTTTTCTGGAGCCGCTGGGAGCCGTATCCTGAGCCTTCATCGGCTTGGCCATAAACAACATCATATATTTGTAGTTTATTTTCATTGTACATAATGGATATAAGACATCCACATCATTCACTGTCGAGGCGCGTATAACGCTCGATCCGCACGGGAGCTTCGGCGCGCCGGCCGAGGACGAGCAGCCCGATGAACCATCTGCCAATCTATCATGGATCTGAAGCAGCGCGCCGCACTCATCGTCGGCGGCAGCGAGGCGGCTGCACGGAAGGCGGCGCTCGTCGCCGCCTGCGGCGCCCGCGTCACCGTCGTCGCCCGGGGCCGGGTGCGGGCGATGCGGGCGGTGTGCGAGCGGCCGGAAATCGTGCTGTGCGAGCGCGCCTTCGACGCGTCGCCGATCTCGCTCGTGCGGCCATCGTCATCGTCGACACCGGCGATCGGCGGGAGGATGCGCGGTCGCGGCCGCCGCACGCGGAGCGGGGGTTCCGGTCAATGTCGTCGACGCCCCGGCGATGTCCACCTTCATCGTGCCGGCGATCGTCGACCGCGACGCCGCGTGATCGTCGCCGTCTCCAGCGGCGGTGCGGCGCCGGTTCTGGCGCGGCGGGTGCGGGCGGCGATCGAGGCCATGCTGCCGACCAACCTCGGCCGCTTGGCCTCCTTCGCCGGGCGGTTCCGCGCGGCGGTCAAGGCCGTGCGGCCCCGAGGTCCGCAGCCGACGGCGCTTCTGGGAGCGCTTCTTCGCGGGACCGGTGGCGGCGTCGGTGCTCGCCGGCGACGAGCTGGGTGCCACCGAGCAGATGCTGTCGCTGATCAACCGCACGTCCGGGGACGATAATGGCGAAGCGATCGGCCGCGTCACCATCGTCGGCGCCGGACCGGGCGATCCCGATCTGTTGACGGTGAGGGCGGTGCGCGCGCTTCAGGAGGCGGACGTCATCGTCTACGACCGGCTGGTCGGCGAGGCGGTGCTCGACCGTGCCCGCCGCGATGCCGAGCGGATCTACGTCGGCAAGGCGAAGGGCAGCCAGCGCCGCCACCCAGGACGAGATCAACGACCTTCTCGTCGCGAAGGCGCGGGCGGGCCAGAGCGTCGTCCGGCTGAAGGGCGGCGATCCGTTCGTCTTCGGCCGCGGCGGCGAGGAACGGCGGTACCTCCTCGCCCACGGCATTCCGCATCGAGGTCGTTCCCGGGATCACCGCGGCCCTCGGCTGCGCCGCCGCCGCCGGCATCCCCCTGACCGACCGCGATCATGCGCAGGCGGTGACGCTGGTGACGGGCCACGGCCGCGACGGGCGAGCCGGATGTCGACTGGACGGCGCTGGCCCGCGGCCGGCAGACGCTCGTCGTCTACATGGGTGCCTCGGTCGCCGACCGGATCGCCCGCCGGCTGATCGACGCCGGCGCCGATCCCGATCTGCCGGCGGCCGTCATCGTCAACGGCACCCGTCCCGATGCGGACGTGCGCACCGGTCGTCTTGCGGATCTCCCGGCGCTTGTTGCCGCCGCCGGCGACGGGCCGGCGCTTCTCGTCATCGGCGAGGTGGTGCGCGAGGCGACGGCGTGGCGCGAAGTGCCGGCCCCCGGTCCGGTCGCGCAGCGCGCCGTCGGCTGATCCCGCCGTCACCGGTAAGCGATAGAGGAAGGAGACGGCGTTGGCGGTCACCGAAGAAGGAGCAAAGGGCAAGGCGGGCAAGGGCAGGGGAGGGCCGCAGGCCGTCACCGCCAATCGCCTCGGCGACGGCATCGTCGTCTTCCTCGCCGCCGATGGCCGCTGGTCGGAGCGGGCGGAAGACGCCGCCGTCGCCGCCGACAAAGCCGCGGCCGAGGCGCTGATGGCGGCGGCGGAGCGCGCCGTCGACGAGCGGCGCGGTGGTCGGGCCTTACCTCATCGAGGTCGTCGAGGGCCCGGCCGGCCCGTTGCCGACGAAACTTCGCGAACGCATCCGCGCCGAGGGGCCCACCGTGCGGCTCGACCTCGGCAAGCAGGCCGAAAAGAGGATACGCGATGTATCGCTATGACGAATTCGACCGGACGTTCGTCCTCGAGCGGGTCGAGCAGTTCCGCGGCCAGGTGGCCCGCCGCCTCGCGGGCGAGTTGAGCGAGGAGGAGTTCCGGCCGCTGCGCCTGATGAACGGCGTCTATCTGCAGCTGCACGCCTACATGCTGCGCGTCGCCGTTCCCTACGGCACGCTGTCGTCGCGGCAGATGCGCGATGCTCGCGCACATCGCCCGCACCTACGACAAGGGCTACGGCCATTTCACGACGCGCCAGAACATCCAGTACAACTGGCCGGCGCTCGAAGACGTGCCCGACATTCTCGCCGAGCTCGCCGAGGTCGAGATGCACGCGCTCCAGACCAGCGGCAACTGCATCCGCAACATCACCGCCGATCCACTACGCCGGCGCCGCCGGCGACGAGATCGAGGATCCGCGCATCTGGTGCGAGATCATCCGCCAGTGGTCGACCCTGCACCCGGAGTTCTCGTTCCTGCCGCGCAAGTTCAAGATCGCCGTCACCGGCGCGCCGAACGACCGCGCCGCCATCGCCGTCCACGACATCGGCATCACGCATCGTCACGCAACGACGACGGGCGAGGTGGGCTTCGCCGTGCTCGTCGGCGGCGGCCAGGGGCGCACGCCGTTCATCGGCAAGACGATCCGGCCGTTCCTGCCGAAGGAGCACCTGCTCTCCTACCTGGAGGCGATTCTCCGCGTCTACAACATGCTCGGCCGGCGCGACAATCTGTTCAAGGCGCGCATCAAGATCCTCGTCCACGAGGTTGGTGCGGAACGCTTTACCGAGATGGTCGAGGAGGAGTGGGAGCAGCTCACGAGGCGGTCCGGTCGAGCTGCCGCCGGGAGAACTGGAGCGCATCCGGGCCTACTTCGCGCCGCCGCCGTTCGAGACGCTGCCGGCGATCTCTGGCGCCTATCAGCGGCATCGGCTTGAAGATCGCGGCCTTCGCCGCCTGGGCGCGCATCAACCTGTTCCCGCACAAGCAGCCGGGCTACGCCATCGTCAATCTGTCGCTGAAGCCGATCGGCGGCGTGCCGGGCGACGCATCGGACGCCCAGATGGACGCCGTCGCCGATCTCGCCGACCGCTACAGCTTGGGCGAGATCCGCGTCACCCACGAACAGAACCTGACGCTGCCGCACGTCGCGCCAAGATGACCTCTACGCGCTGTGGCAGGCGCTTCGGCCGCTGCAGACTGGCGACGCCCAACATCGGCCAGGTGACCGACATCATCGCCTGCCCGGGCCTCGATTACTGCAGCCTCGCCAACGCCCGCTCGATCCCGATCGCGCAGCGGATCAGCGAGCGCTTCGCCGACGTCGCCCGCGGCCACGACATCGGCGAGCTGAAGATCAAGATCTCCGGCTGCATCAACGCCTGCGGCCATCATCACGTCGGCCACATCGGCATTCTCGGCGTCGATAAGAAGGGCGAGGAGTTCTACCAGATCACCCTCGGCGGCGACGCCACGGAGACCGCGTCGCTCGGCGCGATCATCGGCCCGGCCTTCTCCGGCGACGAAGTCGCCGATGCGGTCGAGACGCTCGTCGGCCGCTACCTGGAGATCGCGCGAGGAAGGCGAGCGGTTCCTCGACACCTACCGCCGCGTCGGCCTCGATGCCATTCAAGGAGAGGCTCTATGCCGCTCATTAAGGAGGGACGGATCACGCGCCGATCCGTATGTCACCGTCGGCGAGGACGAGCCGCTGCCCGGACGGCGTTCCGGTGATCGTCCCGCTCGCCCGCTGGCAGGCCGACAAGCGAGACGCTGCTCGGTCGCGGCCTTCCGCGTCGGCGTGCGGCTCGCGCCCCACCACCAGGCGGCGGAGATCGCCGACGATCTCGGCGCACCTCGCCCTCGTCGCGCTCGAGTTCCCCAGCTTTCAGCGACGGCCGGGCCTACTCGACGGCGCGGATGCTTGCGCGAGCGCTACGGCTTCCGGGGCGAACTGCGCGCCGTCGGCGACGTGCTGCGCGACCAGTACCTGTTCATGCAGCGCTGCGGCTTCGACGCCTTCGAGGTGAAGGACGAGGGCGCGCTCGCCGCCTGGCGCGAGGCGATCGCCGAGTTCAGCGTCTTCTATCAGCCGACCGGCGACGGCAGGCTGACGGCGCCGCTGGCGCGCCGGCGGGCGAGGGCGGCGGAATGACCTTACACAGCATGACCGCCATGGCGGCCGAAGCCGTCGACGGCGCCGAACAGCTGACGAGTCTCCAGGCGCGCATTGTCGGGCGTGCCGGGCGACTGAACGCGCGCTACGCCGACGCGGATGCGGAGACCCTGCTGCGGGCGATGATCGAGGACGAATTCCCGGCCGCATCGCGCTCGTCTCCTCCTTCGGCGCCGAGGCGGCGGTGCTGCTTGCACATGGTGGCGCAGATCGCGCCGTCGACGCCGGTCATCTTTCTCGATACCGGCAAGCTGTTCGGCGAGACGCTGCGCTACCGCGACCAGCTCGTCCGCCTGTGCGGGCTGAGCGATGTCCGCAGCGTCCGCCCGGAGCCAGGCCAGGTCGATGCGGTCGATCCGGATGGCGTGCTCTGGTACGGCAATCCCGACATGTGCTGCTTCGTCCGCAAGGTGGAGCCGCTGCGCCGGGCGCTCACCGGGTTCGATGCCTCGATCACCGGGCGCAAGCGCATCCACGGCGGTGAGCGCACGGCGCTGCCTTCGATCGAGGCCGGCGACGACGGGCGGATCAAGATCAACCCGCTCGCCGGTTGGGACAAGGCGGCGATCGACGCCTATTTTTCCCGCCACGATCTGCCGCGGCATCCGCTGGAGGCGGACGGCTTTCTCTCCATCGGCTGCATGCCGTGCACCGACCGGGTCAAGCCGGGGGAGGAAGCCCGCGCCGGCCGCTGGCGCAACAGCGACAAGACCGAGTGCGGCATCCACCTGTCCCGCGCCCACTGGCAGATGAACGGCATCGACTGAGCCCTCGGGGTTCTGCCGCCGCGGTTCATCTCGCGCCATCCGCAGCGTAACGGCCCGCGGGCGAGCGGACGGCGGAGGTTGAGCAGACCTCTCGCGTGGAGAGCGCCGGCTGAGGTACGAAAGAAGCACCCCCGTCGAAGGAGAGAGTCATTGCTCAACCTGGAGACCGAGCAGGAAGACGACGGCCGCTGGATCGCCGAGATCAGGGATCTCCCAGGCGTACTCGCGTATGGAGGGACGCGATCTGAAGCGATCATCAGAGCGGAAGCGATGGCGCTGCGGGTATTGGCGGATCGGCTCGATCACGGCGAGGCCGTTCCCGACCTTCGAGGGCTGTTTGCTGCGTAAGTTGTTGGCCAGCGATCAAAGCCTCACGGGTGCTTGCCGCGCTCTTGAGAAACGGATGGCGTATCGAGCGGCACTCCGGCTCCCATCGCGTTCTCCGGTGTGACGGTTGGCCGGACGTTGTCTTTGCCTTTCACGAAGGTGATGAAATCGGTCCGCGGATGCTTGCACGCATCGCGAGACAGACCGGTCTTAGGCCTGAGGATCTGTAGCCCGTCGCCAGGAGCGGTCATCCCCGGAGGCGGGAAGCGAGCAGTACACCGCGCCTCAACCCAATCCGGGCTACTCGCTAACGCTAGAGTTCACCGGCCCGTGCGGGCGGCAAAACCCGCTCGCACGGATGCCAACGAGGGGCTGAGGCCCACACGGTTTGCCCGGGCGGCCGCGCGAGCCCTCTTAGTCTGGTTCTCGATCCGGACGTTGGGTACAGGTTGCAAATTGGGGCGCGCGAGCTCGGGGTCTCCTTCTGTCAGACATCGAAATTGCAACCGCTTGCGCAAACTGCAAGAAGCTTCCGTCATGTGAAGCTGTATTTACAGGCATGAGTTGTTTACTCTGGCTCCGGCAAAATGCATCAGCTTCGCGGAAGAGATCGCCCTTAAGTGAGGCGCCGGAAGACCAACTTCATGCACCTGTCCCAGAAAGCATGTACGTATCCTTTCCGATTGGAACGGGCCCCGGTCTCGCACAGCCCGCCAAGGCGGTGATAACGAGAAGGCTTAGCAGATAAGAGGATTGCTTCGAATATCCCCACGAACCTAGGGCATTTTTCGATCATACGTAACCGGCGTGGGTGAAGTATCGCCTGCACTCGTCGGCTTTGACGTGGTCGAGGAGTTGGCCGATGCGGCGCCAGAGGGTTTCGATCGAGCGCTCCTGGGCCTTGCGCAGGAGCGCCTTCAGTTTGGCGAAGACCTGCTCGATCGGATTGAGATCGGGCGAGTACGGCGGCAGGTAGAGGAGGCGGGCGCCTCTGGCCTCGATCGCGCGGCGGACGCCGGCGACCTTGTGGGCCGGCAGGTTGTCGAGGATGACGACATCGCCCGGCCGCAGCGTCGGTGCCAGGCATCGCTCGACGTAGGTACGGAAGATGGCGCCGTTCATCGCCCGGTCGATGACGAAGGGGGCGGCGATGCGGTCGTGCCGCAGGCCGGCGACGAAGGTGGTGGTTTTCCAATGGCCGTGCGGAACGGCGCCGATCAGCCGCTTGCCGCGAGCGGCGCGGCCGCGCGCCCGCGTCATCTTCGTCGTGGTGCCGGTCTCGTCGATGAAGACCAGTTGCGCCGGATCAAGGCCGGGCTGGCTGTCCTTCCAGGCCGTCCGCGCCGCGGCCACGTCCGCCCGCTCCTGCTCGGCGGCGTGCGCGGTTTTTTTTAAAGGTGACGCCGTGTCGTTGGTAGAAGCGCCAGATGGAGCTGGTCGAAGCGGAGACCCCGCGTTCACCCAGCCGATCTCGGATCTCCGCCAGGGTCAGGTCCGGGGTCTCCCGGACCAGGGCCAGGAGCCGGTCGCCGTGCGCCTCGATCGCCGCCGAACGCCGGTCGCCGCCTTGCCGCTTGGCCGCCACCGTTCCGGTTGCCCGCCATGCCTGCGTCAGCTTGACGACGAAGCTCGGGCTCACCGAGAAGACGGCGGCGACGGCACGCACGCTTCGCCCCGCCCTCACCTCACCAACCACCCGCTCGCGCAGATCCCTCGAATACGGCTTCGTCATCGCAGACCTCACACCACATCTGCCCGCAATTATCGCCGATCAAACCAAATAAGGGAATCCCATATCAACTCCCCGGATTCCCTCAGATCGAAAACCGCTCTAGCCTTCCAAGAAGACGTTACTCGGCGGAGACCTACGGATACAGACTGTATAGGACCGTTCAGCCGCGTAGCACGCGCAGGTCGGAATAGCGTAAGCGTATTCCGACGAATGTGTTCATCGGCGGGGCTCGCCCGCCGGCACATCCTGAACGCCGTTGCCCGTCCAGTCGAGCGGATAAAGGCCGCGGTGGGCGCTGGACTTGAATGTCGAGTATGGCCATGCCGCCGGAGCCGCGACAAGGCCGTGCTTGACCGGGTTGAAATGGACGTAATCCACGTGCGCCGCGTAATCCGCATCGTCGCGGATGGCGTGCTCCCAGAAGCGGCGCTGCCAGATGCCGCGTTCGCCATCGGCACGCCGGACGTGCGACAGCCACTCGGTCTTCGGCAAGCCGCGCACGAAAAAGCTCTTGATCAGACGCCAGCGGGTCGAGAAGTCGACATCGCCCGGCGGCAATGTCCAGACGGCGTGCAAATGGTCGGGAAGGACGACCCAGGCATCGATCGCGAAGGGACGGCTGCGCCGAAGCGCCGAACCGCTTCGCGCAAGAGATCGATGCGGTCAGTGAGCAAAGTATTGCCGCGCCGCTCCAGAAGGTTCGCGGTGAAGAAGTAACAGCCGCCGGGCACGCGATAACGGTTGTAATCGGGCATCAGTCGCTTCCGGATCGGATGTAACATACCCGACCGGCGTCATTCGTCGGAATACGCCTTCGGCTATTCCGACCTACGGCGCTTCGCCCGTGACGGCATAAGAAAATCCCCCGCCGACGGTGCGGCGGGGGTATCGGAACAAAGGGACTTCGGCTGCGGGGGCCAATACGCGCACTCAGGAGCTGTAGTACATCTGGAACTCGACCGGGTGGGGGGTGTGCTCGAAGTTGTAGACCTCTTCCCACTTCAGTTCGATGTAGCCGTCGATCAGGTCGTCGGTGAAGACATCGCCCTTCTTCAGGAAATCCCGACCTTCATCGAGGTGGCCGATCGCCTCCCGGAGCGAGCCGCAGACCGTCGGCACGGCGGCGAGTTCTTCCGGCGGCAGGTCGTACAGGTTCTTGTCGATGGCGTCGCCCGGGTGGATCTTGTTCTGGATGCCGTCGAGGCCGGCCATCAGCATCGCCGCGAAGCCGAGATAGGGGTTGCAGGTGGGGTCGGGGAAGCGGACCTCGACCCGCTTCGCCTTCGGGTTCGACGAGAACGGGATGCGGCAGGACGCCGAGCGGTTGCGCGCCGAATACGCCAGCAGCACCGGTGCCTCGAACCCGGGGATCAGCCGCTTGTAGCTGTTGGTGGTCGGATTGGTGAAGGCGTTCAGCGCCTTGGCGTGCTTGATGATGCCGCCGATGTAGTAGAGCGCCGTCTCCGACAGGTCGGCATAGCCCGACCCGGCAAACAGCGGCTTGCCGTCCTTCCAGATCGACTGGTGGGTGTGCATGCCGGAGCCGTTGTCGCCGGCGACCGGCTTCGGCATGAAGGTCGCCGACTTGCCGTAGGTCTGCGCCACCATGTGGGTGACGTACTTGTAGATCTGGATATTGTCGGCGGACCTGACCAGGGTGGAGTAGATCAGGCCGAGTTCATGCTGGGACGGCGCCACCTCATGGTGATGCTTGTCCATGCTCAGGCCCATCTCCATCATCACCGAGACCATCTCGGAGCGGAGGTCCTGGGCCGAGTCGACCGGCGGCACCGGGAAGTAGCCGCCCTTCACCGGCGGCCGATGGCCGGCATTGCCTTCGGGGAGGATGCGGCCGGTCACGTACGGTCCCTCGTCGGAGCTGAACTCATAGAAGCAGTGGTTCATGCGGACGTCGTAGCGGACGTCGTCGAAGACGAAGAATTCGGCCTCGGGGCCGATGTATACGGCATCGCCGATGCCGGTCGAGGCGACGTAGGCCTCCGCCTTCTTGGCGACGGATCGCGGGTCGCGCAGGTAAGGCTCGCCGGTCGAGGGCTCGGCGACATCGCAGAAGAGGATCAGCGTCGCCTGGGCGGCGAAGGGGTCCATCACCGCGCTCGTCGCGTCCGGGATCAAGGACATGTCGGACTCGTTGATCGCCTTCCAGCCGGCGATGGACGATCCGTCGAACATGACCCCGTCGGTGAAGTAGTCGTCGGTGACATAGTCGGCGGTCATGCTCAGGTGCTGCCACTTCCCGCGCGGGTCGGTGAAGCGCAGATCGACGTACTTGACCTCATTTTCCTTAATCGCCGACATGACGTCGTCCGCGCTCTTGCAGTTCAAAGCCATCGTTGATGTTCCCTTGGTCCCTTTGCGGTTATCACTCGCAGATGTGGCGAGGAGAAAGTGGCGGAGATCGCCGCGCCGAGGCGCAGAACGACTGCGGCCCGGCTTATATCGCTTCGATGCCGCGCTCGCCAGTGCGGACGCGGATGGCGTCTTCAATGGTGGAAATAAAGATCTTGCCGTCACCGATACGGCCGGTGCGTGCCGCCTGCTGAATGGCTTCCACCGCCCGTTCGACGAGGTTGTCCTCGACGATGAGTTCGATTTTCACCTTCGGCAGGAAATCGACCACGTACTCGGCACCCCGGTAGAGTTCGGTGTGGCCCTTCTGCCGCCCGAACCCCTTGGCCTCAAGCACGGTAATCCCTTGCAGGCCGAGTTCGTGTAGGGCTTCCTTGACGTCGTCGAGCTTGAACGGCTTGATGATCGCTTCGATTTTTTTCATCCACTATGCCTCGGTCCCATCCTGGAGCCGTACGCCCCGTGCCGCCCCGCTGCACCGCGCCGTGACGTCGGGTCACCCGCTGGAGAAGTGTTTGACCCGAGAGTTTAGCATGACGCGTGCCAACCCGCCGATAGCGGCCTTGCGGGGCGTTGGGAACCCTCAAAGTTGTTTTTCCCCGCCCTGCTGCAGCCGGCCGTCGCAGGGGCCTGCCTACTTTGTAGGCGATCGGGCATGGATAAGGCAAACGATCTCAGGTCACCCGGAGAGCGGAGGGAGTACCGGTCTGGCGAATGCACGCCGCGGCGCAGAGCGACGGTGTTCGAGGGCAGGGCGCAGCGGGCGATCGCCGGCTTGCGGGGGCGTGCGTTCCGCGGCAGCATGGCGCCGGCAGCATTGGCTTCGGCCGCGACCTCTGATCAGCGAGATGAAACCGGGCAATCCCGTCTTCGCCGCCTGCGGCACGACGATCTTTTCAGTGATGAGCGCGCTCGCCCGCGAGCACGGCGCGATCAACCTCGGCCAGGGCTTCCCGGACGAAGACGGCCCCGTCGCCATGCGCGAGGCGGCCGCCGCCGCCGGCCTCACCGGTCCCAACCAGTACCCGCCGATGCAGGGACTGCCGGCGCTGCGGCAAGCGGTGGCCCGGCACGATCGGCGCCATTACGGGCTCGATCTCGACTGGCAGACCGAGGTGCTGATCACCTCCGGCGCCACCGAGGCCCTCGCCGCAGCCTGCTTCGGGCTGATCGCGCCGGGCGATGAGGTGGTGCTGATCGAGCCGCTCTACGATGCGTATCTGCCGCTCGTCCGCCGCGCCGGCGGCGTTCCGCGTCTGGTCCGCCTGCAGCCGCCCGGCTGGGAGCTGCCGAAAGACGCGCTTCAGGCGGCTTTCTCGCCCCGGACCAAGCTCCTCATCCTCAACTCCCCGCATAACCCGACGGGCAAGGTGTTCGGTGCGGACGAGCTGTCGTTCATCGCCGGCCTGATCGAGGCGCACGACGCCTATGCCGTCTGCGACGAGGTCTACGAGCACATCGTCTTCGACGGCCGCGCGCACCGGCCGCTCGTCACGCTGCCCGGGAATGCGCGGGCGCTGCCTCCGCATCGGCTCGGCCGGCAAGACGTTTTCGATGACCGGCTGGAAGGTGGGCTATGTCGTCGGCGCGGCGCCGCTGATCGAAGCCGTCGCCAAGGCTCACCAGTTCCTCACCTTCACCACCCCGCCCAACCTGCAGGCGGGCGTCGCCCACGGCCTCGATCACGAGACCGCCTGGATCGAGGCGCTCGCACGCGACGCAGGAGGCGAAAGCGCGACCGACTGGCGGCCGGACTGCGGGCGGCGGGATTTCGATGTGCTTGCAAGCCAGGGCAGCTATTTCCTGACCGCCGATATCCGCCCGCTCGGCTGGAACGACGGCGACGAGAGCTTCTGCCGCTTCCTGACGACGGAGGCCGGCGTCGCCGCCATCCCCTTGAGCGCCTTCTATGAGGGACGGCGATGTGCACACCTGCGTCCGCTTCTGCTTCTGCAAGCGCAACGAGGTGCTCGATGAAGCCGTCGCGCGGCTCTCCCAACATTTCGCCGCCGCCCCGGATGGCTAGGCCACGTTTTTCGACGCAGCGGTTGTTGTGGCAGGGCGCACACGCGGGATCTGGGTTTGCCGCCGGCTTTCTGGCCACGCTGTTTTTTCATCAGGCGCTGGTCGCAGTCTTGAACCTAATCGGGCTGACCGACCGCACCTCATTCGTGATGGATCCAACCCCGCCGCTCGGCGTACCGGTGGTCGTTTCCCTTGGGCTTTGGGGCGGCTTCTGGGGCATCGCTCTCGTCTACGCGGCATCGCTGCGCGGCACCCTCAATGTCTGGTTGTTCGCGGCAATTTTCGGTGCGACGGGACCGACCTTCGGCAACTGGTTCATATCCGCTCCCTTGCACGGACGGCCACTCGGCAACGGCTGGCATGGCGCCGACATGCTGACGTCGATCCTGGTCAATACGGCCTGGGGACTGGGAACCGCGCTTCTGCTCCGGTGCTTCTTCCGGCAGCAGTTGCACTTCTCGCGATAACGGCGGCTGCGCGAAACGCGAGACGGCGACGCAAAGAGGGCCGTAAATGGCGACACTGCTGCAGATCAGCCAGCTCGGTCACCCGCTGCTTCGAGCAAAGGCGCAAGAGGTGGAGAACTGTGCCGATCCCGGCATCCAGGCGCTGATCGATGACATGATCGCGACCTGTCGCGATGTCGACGGCGTCGGCATCGCCGCACCGCAGGTCTATCGGCCGCTCCGGCTGTTCATCATCGCCTCCAGGCCCAACCCGCGCTATCCGAACGCTCCGGAGATGGAGCCGTTAGCCATTATCAACCCGACGATCATCGCGACCCGGGGCGAGACCGTGAAGGACTGGGAGGGCTGCCTCAGCATTCCCGGAATTCGTGGCCACGTCCCCCGCCACCGCTCCGTGACCGTGGCATTCACAAATCGCCAGGGTCAGCGCGAGGAAAAGACGTTCGAGGATTTCGTCGCCCGCGTCTTCCAGCATGAATTCGACCACATCGAAGGACGCGTATTCCCCGATCGAACCGATCCCATGGATCTGATTACGGAAAAGGAATATCAGAAACTAGTCCGGCAAACGCGTGACTGACCGCCTGCGTGCAAACATCCGGCTCGCAGCAAAAGTGCGTGCATTTCCATCCGCGTTATACCAACTCCGGACGCTGAGGCTCAGGTGACATCGATGGACGCTTGACCTCAATCTGCGAAGCGTGAAACTAGGTTCGATCTCATCGATGGTGGCTACGCGGAGTGGATGCAGATCCGTCCAATCAATGCTGGGCACTGGTACACGAGAAATTTCATGAAGAACTTCCTTCTTGCGTTATTCCTCTTCGCAAACCGAGCCCTGAGAGTTTCATGGTTCTGCTTCAAAGTAGTGCTATTAGTTGGAATAGTTGCCGGCGGACTGCTGCGCCTTTCGGTTGTAGGGGAATCATTGAGGCCCCTCTTTGTTGAAACACTTCAGCCCATGGCTCTTGGTCGTTTTCTCATCTGGATGATGACAAACTGGCTCAACTCTCGCCCTGCTTGCCATCTTCGTTAGCACAATTGCCATACGCAGAGGCGTGACTCACTTAAACGAGACAGATAGCTATTCCCGAATTTTTATCTCCACTGTAATGAGCTATCTCCATGTGGAACCAGAGCATGACAAAATGAAAATTCTCAGAGAGCAAGGAATGCTGGCTGCTCTGAAACTTGATCTGTCAAACAAGGTGCTCGGCGCTGTTTTGGGAGTGCAACTCGATCCGCAGTTAGAGTGTCGGCCTATGCGCGACGGAAAAGAAGTCACACTTCGGTCGGATCTTCAGGCGTCCTCTAACCAGCGTCAGTCCTCGCATGCCGCCGCGAAGCCACAAGAGTGAGTCAACCCTGCCGCCGCTTCGCTCCCCCGGGTCGCGGCTGAGATCGGACGTTGGGCATCAGAGAAGCGTCTGTGAACATCGAGAATTTGTACAAATATGGCCGACTGAACGAACACTCAGAGGCGCTGTTCTCCGCTGGGGAAATGGCGAACCGCGAACTGGATTGCGGGATTGACGGCCGGGGTGGCGGGCGGTATGTTCTTGATGTGTTCCCTTTCATGGCAAGAGCCCCTGGAGCTGCTCGCTCGGGCAGTGAGGGCCGATGACGACGAATGACGACATTTGACGACGTTTGTTCGGGGGTTGTGCGGTAACGCTCAACTAGATCAGCGGGAACGAGTTTTTTGAAGTCGGCGGGTTGCAGGGTTGGTCTCTTGACGACACTCGGGCGACACCTCGGATCGGAAAGGACGACGATTTGACGACACTGTGACGACAACGGCGACGACAGGGCGCGCTGACGAGAGACGAAGGGCGTTGAGGGTGACGTGTCGCCCCCTCCACCCGCCGCGCTTGACGGTTTCGCGGGGGCGGGGCTACATGATCTCCGGGTGGCGGGAGTAGCTCAGTTGGCAGAGCACCGGGTTGTGGTCCCGGGTGTCGTGGGTTCGAATCCCATCTCTCGCCCCACCTTTTCGTGCGGGTCGGGCTGCGCGTGCGCGAGGCTTCGGCGTCATCCTGCTATTGCCACGACATCCTGGGAGCGAATTGCTCTAGGTGCCCCACATATTGATGGGCGCCGGCAAGTCCATGACGTCTCGCAAACCCGATGCGGGAAACGGGGCCAATCCTGTGGCTGTTGTAGTTTGTAGCAACTCGTGACCGGCGCGGGGTTTTAAACACAGCGCTTGGGGGGTATTTATGCCGGAGGTGCGATGCCGACGCGCAAGGACCGACCGGCCGGTCAGCGGATGCGGACATCAACGATGCAGACGACGACGCAGTCTCGTCCGGTGATTATCGGTATCGTCGGCGATTCGGGCGCCGGCAAGTCGACGATGGCGCTGGGGCTCGCCGATGTGCTGGGGCCGGAACGGACGTTGATCATCTGCTCCGACGACTACATCAAGTACTCGCGGAAGCGCCGCGGCGAACTCGCCGTCACCGCCCACGACCCGGCCGCCAATTACATCGACATCCTCGAGCAGCATATGGCGCTGCTGCGGCACGGACAGCCCGTTCTCAAGCCGGTCTACAATCATAACGGCGGCGTGCTGGAGCCGGCCGAGTACGTGCGCCCGCGCGAATTCATCATCCTTGAAGGTCTCTTGGGCTATTCGACGCCGACGCTGCGCGACGCCATCGACGTCAAGTTTTTCCTCGAACCGCAGGAGCCGCTGCGCCTGCGCTGGAAGTTCCAGCGCGACACGCAGACGAGCGGCTACACGCTGGAGCAGGTGATGGCGTCGCTCGACCGCCTCAATCGCGACAGCGCCCGCTACGTGCTCCCCCAGCGCGACTGCGCCGACATGGTCATCGGCTTCTATCCCTCGGACGACAGCCCGGAAGAAACCGGGGAGCGGCTCAATGTCCGGCATCTTCTCCGGCCGACGCTGCCGCAGATCGACATCGCCGCGCTGTTCGAGGGCGCCACCGATCACGGCTTCGAAATGGAGCTGGCGCGCGACGTCGACGGCCGGCCGGCCGATGCGCTGCACATCTTCGGCGCATTGGAGGAGACGGAGGCGAAGAACGATGCAGGACCGGCTGTGGCGCTTCGTTGCCAACGGCCGGCGCGAGCATCCCTGCCTCGGCGCCTTCCACGATGCGCGCAACACGCTTCGCCACAGTCCGCCGCTGGCGCTGTCTCAGCTCCTGTTGACCCATTATTTGTTGACCGCGGCGTCCGGCCAACATGCGAACTGAAGGAATCCCGCCGATGTCGGTCGCCGGTCCCGTCGCTATCGCCCGCCAGGAAACCGCAGAGGAGACCGCCCAGGCGACGCACGAGGAAATGGTCAACGCCATTCGCATCCTCGCCGCCGATGCGGTGCAGCGGGCGAAGTCGGGACATCCCGGCATGCCGATGGGCATGGCCAACGTGGCGACGGTCCTGTGGACCCGCTTCCTCAAGTTCGATCCGTCGAAGCCCGACTGGGCGGATCGCGACCGCTTCGTTCTGTCCGCCGGCCACGGCTCGATGCTGCTCTACTCGCTCCTTTATCTCACCGGCTATGCAGAGATCACCATCGAGGAGCTGAAGAACTTTCGCCAGCTCGGCTCGAAGACGCCGGGCCATCCCGAATACGATGTCGCCTGCGGAATCGAGACGACCACCGGACCGCTCGCCCAAGGTCTCGGCAACGCCGTCGGCATGGCTCTCGCCGAGCGGCTGCGCAACCAGCGCTGGGGCGACGAGATCGTCGATCACTACACCTACTGCATCGTCGGTGATGGCTGCCTGATGGAGGGCCTCAGCCAGGAGGCGATCTCATTCGCCGGCTTCCTCGGGCTGTCCAGGCTGATCGTGCTGTGGGACGACAATCGCATCTCGATCGACGGGCCGACGACGCTTTCTACCCACGACAACCAGCTCGCCCGCTTCGAGGCCTGTGGCTGGGATGCCCTGGTCGTCGACGGCGACGATCCGGATGCGGTTGCTGCCGCCATCGCCAAGGCGCGGCTGTCCGACAAGCCGTCGCTGATCGACTGCCGGACGATCATCGGCAAGGGCGCCCCGACCAAGGCCGGCACCGCCGCCACCCACGGCGCTCCCCTCGGCGAAGACGAGGTCGCGGGCGTGCGCCGGACCCTTGGCTGGCCCTATCCGCCGTTCGTGCTGCCGCCGCACATCGTCGCTGCCTGGCGCGAGTTCGGCCGCCGGTCGCTTCCCGAACGGGAGGCCTGGGAGCGCCGTTTCGCCGCGCTGCCGCCGGAGAGACAGGAAGAATTCCGGCGGGCCAGTGTCGGCAAGCTGGCGCCCGGATGGCAGACACCGCTGAACGCGTTCAAGCGCAAGCTTGCCGGCGAGCGGCCGACATGGCCGACGCGCAAGGCCTCCGGCGAGGCGCTTGAGATCCTCACCGCCACGTTCCCCGAAATGATCGGCGGTTCGGCCGATTTGACCGAGTCCGTCTTCACCATGACGAAGCACACCCGGGACATCGTCCCCGGCGACTTCGCAGGGCGTTACGTCCACTACGGGGTGCGCGAGCATGCGATGGCGTCGGTGATGAACGGGATGGCGCTGCACGGCGGCTTCATCCCCTATGGTGGGACCTTCCTCGTCTTCGCCGACTACATGCGGGGCGGCATGCGGATGTCGGCGCTGATGCGGCAGCGGGTGATCTACGTGCTCACCCACGATTCCATCGGCGTCGGCGAGGACGGCCCGACCCACCATCCCGTCGAGACGCTGGCCGGTCTCCGCGTCATGCCGAACATGCTGGTCTTCCGCCCCGCCGATGCGGTCGAGACGCTGGAATGCTGGATCATCGCACTGACCGAATTCGACATGCCGTCATGCCTCGTCCTCAGCCGCCAGGCGGTGCCGGCGGTCCGCCGCGAGCATATCAGCAACAATCTTTCGGCCCGCGGTGCCTACGTTCTCTACGAAGCCGAGGGCGGCGAGCGCGAAGCAACGCTTGTTCGCGACCGGCACCGAGGTTTATCTCGCCGTCGAGGCGCGCGCCCGGCTGCAGGCGGACGGCATTCCGACCGCCGTCGTCTCCATGCCGTGCTGGAAGCTGTTCGACGCTCAGCCGGAAAAATACCGGCGCGAGGTGATGGGGCCAGCCTGGCCGGATTGCGTCCGCGTCGCCGTCGAAGCGGCGATATCGCCGGGCTGGGACCGGTATATCGGCGAAAACGGCGTCTTCGTCGGGCTCAAGGGCTTCGGGCTGTCGGCACCGGGAGAGGTGCTCTTCCGGCACTTCGGGATCACCGCCGAGAACGTTGTTGTTCAGACCAAGGCGGCGATCGCCCATCGCTCAGATCTCGGCCGGCGACGCCGACGCTTCGGGATCGACGTCGTCGGCTGAGGTAGTGCGGGAGGCTGCGCGTCTATGTCGTCGCGCCCGGTCAAGATCGCACCGTCGATCCTGTCCGCCGACTTCGCCCGCCTCGGCGAGGAGGTCCGCGCGATCGACAGCGCCGGCTGCGACTGGATCCACGTCGACGTCATGGACGGCCATTTCGTCCCCAACCTGACGATCGGACCGCTGGTCATCCGGGCGCTGCGGCCGTACTCGGCAAAGCCCTTCGACGTGCATCTGATGATCGATCCGGCGCAGCCCTATCTCGCCGCAGTACGCCGAGGCCGGTGCCGACATCATAACCGTTCACGCCGAGGCCGACCGCCATCTCGATCGCAGCCTGCAGATGATCCGATCGCTCGGCAAACGGGCGGGCGTCTCGCTGAACCCGGCGAACGCCGGCGACGGTGCTCGAACATGTTCTCGATCGCGTCGACCTGATCCTCGTGATGACCGTCAATCCGGGGTTCGGCGGCCAGTCGTTCATTCCGGCGCAGCTTGACAAGATCCGCAGCATCCGCCGGATGATCGCCGATCGACCGATCGAGCTCGAGGTCGACGGCGGCGTCAACGCCGAGACCGCTCGCCTCGCCATCGAGGCGGGAGCCAGTGTGCTGGTTGCCGGCAGCGCCGTCTTTGCGGGCGATGACTATGCGCGGACGATTGCGGCGCTTCGCCCGACCGCCGACGCCGGAGGATCGCTCAACTGATCGCGTCGATCTGCTCGTCGCTCAGGCCGCCGGGAACGATGGTTACCGGAATCGGCAGGCGGGCAACCCGCTTCATCACGTAGGCGATCACCTTGCCGAGACCCTCCGAGCCCGACGACGCGCCGAGCACGAGTACGGACAAATCCGGCTCGGCGTCCAGGAGCTCCATCAGTTCGTCGGTCAATGTTCCTTCGCGAATAAAGACGACCGGTATCGCCCCGGAGAGCTTCTGCACGACAGTCGAAACCACCTGCAGCATCTCTTCCGCCTGTTCGCGCCTTTCCTCCGCCATCAGGTGGCCGACCGCCATCCAGTGCTGGAACTCGACCGGCTCGATGACGTAGAGGAGGGCGACCCGGCCGCCGGTACTTTTCGCCCGCCGGCAGGCGTAACGCAGTGCCTGGTGCAGTTCCTCGCTCTCGTCGACGACGCAAAGAAACGTCCGCTGCGGCACCGCCGCCGGCGCCGCCGTTTCCGTTCCGAAGTCGCTGTCCTCTGCTTCAGCCACGGCCGTACGCAACCTCCGGGATCATCCCTTGCGGAACAGGATGTTGGCCACCCATCCGGCGGCGGCGGCGACGAGAATGGCAAGGATACCATAGGCGACGCTGTGCCGATGGGCGAATTCGAAGACCCTCGCCTCGAAGCCGACGCGGCTGACGATCAAAGGCGTGATCTCGGCGCTGACGACGTCGCCGTCGCGCACCAGGTACACACTCACCGTATAGGTTCCGACCGGCGCGTTCGCCGGGATCCACATGTCGGTGCGAAACAGGCGATTGCCAAGGAAGCGGATGTCGCCCGCGACACTGCCGTAGAGCCGTTCGCGCTGCTTGCTGCGGATCAGCGCGTCCCGCAAGGCCGCGGCGGCCGGCGGCGGCTGGCTTGCCCGCGGCACTAGCCTGAGATTGTCGACGCCGATCTGGTAAAGGCCGGCGAGACCGTTTGGGAAGACCAGCGGCAACGGCCGGCTGCTGGCGACCGCATAGAAGCCGGGCACGTTGTCGAACACCACCTCGCGATCGTTCATCCAGATGCCGAGGCGCCGGGCCTTGCGGCGGACCACCTCCGCCGCTTCCGGACCGCGGACGACGACGACGACGTCGCCGGTGCCGTCGATGGCGCCGAACAGCAGCACGCTCGATCCGGTGAAGCCGGTGGTGATGGCGACGAGGTGGTTGGAGAGTGAGGCGACCAGTTCGGCGGCGAGGGCGGGTCGCGGCGACATCAAGGCCGCGGCTGTCACGAAAGCGGCGAGAGCGAGTTGCCGGCGTCGCATCAGCCGGGCGTTCCGCCGGACGACGATGCGACGGTTGCCAGCCGGCGGGCGAGGCCGATGATGCGCACGGTTTCCGGCCACAGCCCAAGTCCGCCAATCGCGGCGTCGCCAAACCAGCCGCATTCGGCGGCGTCGCTCCCCGCCGCCGGCTCGCCCGTCCGCCACTGGGCGGCGACATCGATCAGCGTGTAATGATAGCGGACACGGCCGTCTGCGGGGTCGCGTTCGATCAGGTCGATGACATCGACCAGGTTGCCGACGGCGATGCCGACACCGGTTTCCTCGAAGACTTCGCGTCCGGCGGTGTCGGCGATCGTCTCACCGAGCCGCTGCAGGCCGCCCGGCAGGCTCCATTCGCCCGCCCGCGGCGGATTTGACCGGCGGACCAGAAGCACCCGGTCGCCGCGGAAGACGACGACACCGACACCGATCAGCGGCCGGACCGGGTACGCGCGCCCGCTGCGGTTCTCGCTCGTCCAGGTGGATGGGCCTGCGGGCGCGGGATCGGGGTCTGTCGGCATGGGAGGCTGCGCGGGTGACCGGCCGTCGACGGAACGATCGGGATGATCGCCGATCCCGGCCGAAAGGAATACTGATAATGGAGGGCCCTTGCTCCCTTGAGGCGATTGTGCCGGCTCTGCGGCTGCCGGCATAATTCGTCGCAGAGATCACCAACGGAAAGGTCACGGATGTTCGAGGGATTTGCGACGCACGACGTTCCAACCGGCGAGACGACGATCCATGCGCGCGTCGGCGGCAGCGGCCCGCCGGTGCTGCTTCTCCACGGCTATCCGCAGACGCATGTCATCTGGCACAAGATCGCCACTAGGCTGGCCGAGCGGTTCACCGTCGTCTGCAGCGATTTGCGCGGTTACGGTGCCAGCGGTAAGCCGCCATCGGACGTCACCCACGCCGCCTATGCCAAGCGGGCGATGGCGCTCGATCAGGTCGAGCTGATGGCGGCGCTGGGATTTCCTCGGTTCCAGCTCGTCGGTCACGACCGCGGTGGCCGCGTCGCGCATCGCCTGGTGCTCGACCATCCGGCGCGGGTAAGCCGCGTCGCGCTGCTCGATATCGTGCCGACCCGAACAATCTTTGCCACCGTCAACCAAGCGGTCGCCACCGGCTACTACCACTGGTTCTTCTTGATCCAAGGCGACGGTCTGCCGGAACGGCTGATCGGAGCCGATCCCGAATACTATCTCCGCGCCAAGCTGAAACACTGGTGCGGCCCCGACAAGTCGGCAATCAGCGAAGACGCGGTTGCCGCCTACCTGGAGGCCTTCCGCGATCCGGCGGTGATCCATGCGTCGTGCGAGGATTATCGCGCCGCAGCTTCCATCGATCTAGAGCACGACGCCGCCGATATCGACCGACGGATCGCATGCCCGGTGCTCGTGCTGTGGGGCGAGTACGGCCTGATGCAACGACACTACGACGTGCTTGCCACGTGGCGGGAGCGGGGCGAAGACGTGCGCGGGAAGATGCTGCCGTGCGGCCATTATCTCGCCGAGGAGTGTCCGGAGGAGACGCTGGCGGCGCTGCTCGGCTTTCTCGAAGGCGGCGATACCAGCGATCAGCCGGAGCGCAGATAACGGATCGCGGCGTCGCGCTCGAAGAGATAAAGCAGCATCCGCAGCGCCCGGACCGCGCGGCCCGGCCAGACCCGGATCGCTGTCGAGGACGAGATGGGCATCGTCGCGGGCCATCGGCAGCATATCCGCGTGCAGCGCCAGGTCGGCGATGCGGAAGGCGGGCAGGCCCGACTGGCGGACGCCGAGGAGTTCACCCGCGCCGCGAAGCCTGAGATCCTCCTCGGCGATCAGGAAGCCGTCCTCGGTATCGCGGAGGATGCGAAGACGCGCCCGCGCCGTCTCCGTCAGCGGCCGGGCATAGAGGAGGATGCACGAGGAGGAGGCACGGCCACGGCCGATCCGGCCGCGCAGTTGGTGCAGCTGGGCGAGGCCGAAGCGTTCGGCGTGCTCGATCACCATCACCGTCGCTTGCGGCACGTCGACGCCGACCTCGACAACGGTGGTGGCGACGAGAAGATCGATCGCGCCCTCGGCGAACGCGCGCATCACCCGGTCCTTCTCCTGGCCGCCGAGACGTCCGTGAACGAGCCCGACGCGCCCGCCGAAGCGGCCTGCGATGGCTGCGAACCGGCTCTCTGCGGCGGCGACGTCGAGCACGTCCGACTCGGTGACCAGCGGGCAAATCCAATAGGCCTTGGCACCCTCGGCGAGCGCCCGATCGATGCCGTCGACAACCTCGTCGAGGCGATCCAGCGGCACCGCTCGCGTCGCCACCGGCTGCCGGCCGGGCGGCTTCTCGGTGATCTTGGAGACGTCGAGGTCGCCGTACGCGGCGAGCATCAGGGTCCGCGGGATGGGGGTTGCCGTCATCACCAGAACGTCGGCGGCGGGCCCCTTCGCCGCGAGAGTCAGCCGCTGGTGGACGCCGAAGCGGTGCTGCTCGTCGATGACGACGAGGGCGAGATCGGCGAAGGCGACGGTCTCCTGAACGAGGGCATGGGTGCCGACGACGAGGCCGATCTCTCCGGACGCGAGATCCGCGCGCGTCGCCTCGCGGGCCGCCCCTTTGCCGCGCCCGGTAAGCAGTCCGAGGCGGACGCCGGCGGCGGCGGCCATAGGGGCGAGGGTCTTCGCGTGCTGGCGGGCGAGCAACTCGGTCGGCGCCATCAACGCCGCCTGATGGCCGGCGGCGATGGCGGTGAGCATGGCGAGGCCGGCAACCACCGTCTTGCCGCTGCCGACATCGCCCTGCAGCAGCCGGAGCATGCGGCTCGGCGCCGCCATATCGGCGGTAATCTCGGCGAGCGCTTGCATCTGCGAGCCGGTGAGACGGAAGGGAAGGGCGGCGAGGTGCGCCTCGCGCCTCGCTTTGCAAACTTCGATCGCCTGGCCCGGCTCACGCTTCGGCATGCGCGCGGGTCAGCGACAGCGCCAGTTGATTGGCGAGGAGTTCGTCATAGGCAAGGCGGCTCCGCGCGGGCGAGGCCGATCACCGCCGCCGCGTCGGCGGGGGCATGGGCGGTGGCGAGCGCATCCCGCCATGCGGGCCAGCCGCGTCTGGTGACAAGTGCCGGATCGTGCCACTCGGGCAGATCGGGCGTGCGGGCAAGGGCGGCGGCAATCAGGCGTCGCAGCACCTTGCCGGTGAGGCCGGCGGTCAGCGAATAGACCGGCTCGAAGCCTGGGATCGACGCCGCGTCTTCCGTGGCGGCGACATGGTCCGGATGCGTCATCTGCATCTCGTCGCCGTAGCTGTCGACGACACCGCTGACTAGGCGGACGGCCCCCACCGGCAACACCCGCTCCAGGTAATCGGGCCTGGCGTGGAAGAAGACGAGGGCGATTTCAGCGTCGCCGCCCGCGTCGCGGCAGCGGACCCGGTACGGCTGGCGCGGCGATCGCGGTCGCTGATGAGCCTCGATGCGAACCGCCAGCGTCGCCGTCGTTCCGGCGCACGACCTCCGTCGCCGGAACTAGCCGCCGATCGACAATGCCCGTCGGCAGATGCCAAAGCAGATCGATCAGCCTCGGACCGGTCAGCCGGTCGAGCAGCGCCGCCAGGTGCGCCCCGACGCCGGGCAGCGTGCGGACGGGTGCGAACAGCGGGAAGAGCGGTTCCGGGCGCATGGTTCCGGGCGCGATGTTGAGGACGGGACGGAGACGAAACGGCTGACACGCGAAAGAGGCCTGTCTATATCCTAGCCGCGGCTTCCGGGAGTGGCATATGAACGAATCGGACGAGACGCGGCGAAAGCGGGTGGTCTTTCGCAGCCACCACACCGGGATGAAGGAAAACGACCTGCTGTTCGGCTCGTTCGTCGATGCGCACCTGGCGGCGCTGACCGACGACGAGGTGGCGTGGCTGGAATGGCTTTTGATGACGCATGACGATCTCGACCTGAATGCCTGGATCACCGGCCGCAAGGACTATCCGCAGGAGCTGGACCACCCGGTGATGCATCGCTTGCTCAGTTTTCAGTTCAGGCCGTAAGCACAAGCCACGTTGACCGAGTTGCTTTCCGCTTTTTCCGGACGGGAGCGGCTCCGACTCGTCGGTGCGCCGCCCGGCGAGGATGCCCGCCTCATCGGCCGGCTCGCCGAAGCGCATGCCGACCGGCGTCCTCGTCGTCGCCCGCGACGACGTCAGGCTCAGCCGCCTCGCCGAGGCTCTCGCCTTCTTCGCACCGCGACGTGGTCCGGCTGGAGCTGCCGGCCTGGGACTGCCTGCCGTTCGACCGCGTTTCGCCCAATCCGGAGATCGTCAGCCGCCGCATCGAGACGTTGGCCGCGCTTGCCGCCGGCGCCGGAAGGGCCGCGCGTCGTGCTGACGACGGTCGCCGCCGCCCTGCAGCGGCTGCCGCCGCGCGGGACTTGGTCCGCCGCCCGCCGGCAACTGGTCGCCGGGGAGCGCCTCGATGCCGATGATCTCGTCGCGCTTTCTGCAGACGAACGGCTACGTCCGCGTCGAGGCGGTCACCGAAGCCGGCGATTATGCGGTCCGCGGCGGCATCATCGACGTGTTTCCTCCCGGCTGCGCCGAGCCGTTGCGCATCGATCTGTTCGGCGACGAAATCGAGAGCCTGCGCACCTTCGATCCGACGACGCAGCGATCCCTCGGGACAATCGACCGGGGCCGATCTCGCGCCGGTCAGCGAGGTCATCCTCGACGAAGAAAGCATCCGCCGCTTCCGTGCCGGGTTTCGCGCGCTCGCCGGTCGCCGGGTCGCCGACGATCCGCTCTACGCCGCTGTCTCGGCCGGCCGTCGCCATGCCGGCATGGAGCATTGGCTGCCGCTGTTCCACGAGCGCCTGGAGACGCTGTTCGACTACCTGCCGGCGGCGCCGGTGATCCTCGACCATATGCTGGACGATGCGATCGAGGCGCGGCTGGAGGCGATCAGCGATTACTTCGCCGCCCGCCGCGACGTCGATACCGGTCGATTTCGGTGTTGCTGCAGCCCTACTGGCCGGTGCCGGTCGCCTCGATGTTCCTCGCCCGAGACGAGTTCGACAGGCACCTCGCCGACCGCCCGGTCGGGCTTCTCTCGCCGTTCGCGGCCGAGGCCGGCGAGGCGCGCGTCTACGATGCCGGCGGCCGCGGTACCCTTGATTTCGCCGAGGCCCGCAAGCGCACCGACGTCAATCTGTTCGATCTGGTGATCAGGCGAATTCGCGAACACCAGGCAGCGGGACGGCGGGTGCTGATCACCGCGGTCAGCCGCGGCTCGCGCGAACGCCTGGCCGCACTCCTCGGCGAACACGGCTTCCACGACGCGGTCGCTCGTTGACGACGGCGCGGCGACGATCTCCCTCGCCGATCGCCAGGTCGGCATCGCCGTGCTCGGGCTCGACCGCGGCTTCGTCACCGATGATCTCGCGGTGCTCACCGAAGAGGACATCCTCGGCGACCGCCTCACCCGCCGAGCCGCGAGTCGGGTGCGGCCGGAGAACTTCCTCACCGAGACGACGTCGCTCACGGCCGGCGATCTCGTCGTCCATGTCGATCACGGGATCGGCCGCTACGAGGGGCTGGAGACGCTGGCCGTCGGCGGCGCGCCGCACGATTGCCTGCGCATCGTCTATGCCCAGGGCGACAAGCTCTACCTGCCGGTCGAGAACATCGAGATGATCAGCCGCTTCGGCTCCGAGTCCGATGGCGTCGCCCTCGACAGGCTCGGCGGCGCCGCCTGGCAATCGCGAAAGGCGAAGCTGAAGCAGCGCATCCGCGAGATCGCCGCCGAATTGATCCGCACCGCCGCCCTCAGGGCGATCAAGGAGGCGCCGGAGGTGGTGCCGCCGCACGGTGCGTTCGACGAGTTCTGTGCCCGCTTTCCCTATGACGAGACCGACGATCAGGTGCGCGCCATCGACGACGTGCTGAAGGATCTGGCGAGCGGCCGGCCGGCCGACCGGCTGATCTGCGGCGACGTCGGTTTCGGCAAAACCGAGATTGCGCTCCGGGCCGCCTTCGCCGTCGCCCTGGACGGCCGGCAGACCGCGGTCGTCGTGCCGACGACGCTCCTGTGCCGCCAGCACTACCGCACGTTCGGCGAACGCTTCCGCGGCCTGCCGGTCCGGGTCGAAGAACTTTCCAGGTTGGTAACGCCGGCAAAGGCGCGGAACCATCAAGGCGGGCCTCGCCGACGGCAGCATCGATATCGTCATCGGCACCCACGCGCTGCTCGCCAAAGGAGATCCGATTTCGCGATCTCGGCCTGCTGATCGTCGACGAGGAGCAGCACTTCGGCGTGTCCCACAAGGAGCGCCTGAAACAGCTGCGCGCCGACGTTCACGTGCTGACGCTGACGGCGACGCCGATTCCGCGCACCCTGCAGATGGCGCTCGCCGGCGTCCGCGACATGAGCCTGATCACCACGCCGCCGGTGGATCGCCTCGCCGTGCGGACCTTCGTCATGGAATTCGACCCGGTCGTCACCCGCGAGGCGATCCTCCGTGAACAGATGCGCGGTGGCCAAACGTTCTACGTCTGCCCGCGGATCGAGGACATGGACGAGGTCGCGAAAGATGCTGGCGGATCTGGTGCCGGAGGTGACCATCGTCCAGGCGCACGGCCGGATGGCGCCCCGCGACCTGGAAGCCGCCGTTGCCGCCTTCTACGAGCGCCGCTTCGACCTGCTTCTCTCCACCAACATCATCGAATCCGGGCTCGATCTGCCGGCGGTCAACACCATCATCATCCACCGCGCCGACATGTTCGGTCTTGCGCAGCTCTATCAATTGCGCGGTCGCGTCGGCCGCTCGAAGGTGCGCGCCTACGCCTACCTCACCCTGCCTGCCCGGAAGAAGCTGACGGCGACGGCGACGAAGCGGCTCTCGGTCATGCAGGCCCTCGACGCGCTCGGCGCCGGCTTCACCCTCGCCAGCCACGATCTCGACATCCGCGGCGCCGGCAACCTGTTCGGCGACGAACAGTCGGGCCACATCCGCGAGGTGGGCATCGAGCTCTACCAGCAGATGCTCGAGGATGCGGTCAGCCGAGGCGCGCGGCGGCGAGGGTGCCGACACCGGCGCCGACGACTGGAGCCCGCAGATCTCCATCGGCCTGAGCGTGCTCGATCCCGGAGCCTTACGTGCCCGATCTCGGCCTTCGGCTCGGTCTCTATCGCGGCTCGCCTCGGTCGTCGACCGCGCCGACATCGACGCCTTTGCCGCCGAACTGATCGACCGCTTCGGTCCGTTGCCGGAAGAGGTGAATAACCTTCTCGAGGCCGTCGGCATCAAGGCGTTATGCCGGCAGGCGGGGATCGAGCGGATCGAGGCGGGGCCGAAGGGGGTCGGTGATCGGCTTCCGCAACAACGTCTTTGCCGATCCCGTCCGGGCTCGTCGAGTTCATCGCCCGCCATGCGCCCGCATGCAAACTGCGGCCGGACCACAAGCTCGTTTTCCGCCGCGATCTGGAGACTCCCGGCGACCGGCTGATCGGCGTCCGCCGGCTCGTCGGCGACCTTGCCCGGATCGCCGCCGGCGGCGCGGAAGGCGCATGGGCTCTCAGCGTAAGCGCGCCAGAACCTCCTCGGCCAGTGCCAGCGAAGCGGTCAGGCCGGGCGATTCGATTCCGAAGAGGTTGACGAGGCCGGCAATGCCGTGGGTCTCCGGCCCGTGGATGGCGAAATCGAGGGGCGGAGTGCCCGGCCGCTGCAGTTTCGGGCGGATGCCGGCATATCCCGGCTGCAGCGCGTCTTCCGGCAGACCGGGCCAGAACTTGCGAATGGCGGCGTAGAAGCGGCGGGCACGATCGCCGTCAACGTCGTAGTCGATCGCCTCCACCCATTCCACGTCCGGACCGAACCGTGCCTGTCCGGCCAGATCGCGGGTGTAGTGCAGCCCGACGCTGGCTTCGTCCGGCACCGGGTAGACCAGCCGCCGGAACGGCGGTCGGCCGAAGTACGAAAAATAGCTGCCCTTCGCATAGTAGAGCGGGGGTACCAGCGCCGCAGGCATGCCGATCGCCGTCGCCACCCGCTGCGCGCCGAGGCCGGCGGCGTTGACGACGATGCGGCAGGCGAGGTGCGCGGCCGAAGCGCCGCCGACGTCGAGGCGGATCGCGTCGTGATCGATTGCACCGCCGATCGACCGGTGCGGCAAAGGCGAACACGGCGCCCGCCGCCTCGGCGTCGCCCTGCAACGACAGCATGTAGGCATGGCTGTCGAAGATGCCGGTCGAAGGCGAGAGGAGTGCTGCGACGCAAGCGACCTCGGGCTCGAGCGAGATGGTCTCGTCCGCCGCGGAGCCAGCGGAGGTCCTCGACGCCGTTTGCCCGTGCCCGCGCCTCGATCCCGCGCAGCACGGGAATTTCGCCGGGCGAGGTGGCGACCACCAGCTTCTCGCAGCGCAGATGATCGATGCCGCGCTCGGCCAGATAAGGGTAGAGCAGATCGCGGCCGCGGCGGCTGAGCCGCGCCTTCAGGCTGCCCGGGGGATAATAGAGGCCGGCGTGGATGACCTCGGAATTGCGCGAACTGGTTTCGGAGCCGATTTCGCCCGCCGCTTCCAGCACCACGACCTCGCGGCCGACGATCGCCAGGGCGCGGGCGATGGCGAGGCCGACGACGCCGGCACCGATGACGGCGCATTCGCATGTCTCGGTCATGATCTCCGGACATGGCGGCAGCGGCGAGCGCCTGTCAAGCGCGGCTGGCGATCGCCAGACGCGCCGAAATTGCAGCTCTGCCCGCGCGCCTAGGAGGTGCAGAGAAACCCGCGCCGGTCATATGTTACAGTTGCGGGGCGTGTGTCCGCCGCGCGAAGGAAACAGCGACCATCCATATGAGCGAGGAGAAGAAGCTTCCGAGCCGATCCGGCCGCCGACGGTGAGGTCCGGGCGTTCCTCGACGCCGTCGGCAGGATCCGCTCCCGCGATCGCGCGTGATACGGGAGCGGGCGGCTGATGTTTGCCCTCGACGCGACCGGCAGCCGGCAGCCCACATGGGACCGGGCGACGCAGATTCAGGGCGAGATGTTCATGGCGACGAGCGAGCTCGGCGGGCTTGCGGTGCAGCTCTGCTTTTATCGCGGCTTCGGCGAGTTCAAGGTGGCGCCCTGGTCGATCGCGGGCGGCCGACATCGTCAGGCTGATGACATCTGTCGTCTGCCGCGCCGGCCAGACGCAGATCGCCAAGGTCTTACAGCACGCCATCAACGAGACACAGCGGCAACGGGTGACGGCGCTCGTCTTCGTCGGCGACTGTATGGAGGAGAACGTCGACCGGCTGGCTCACCAGGCCGGCCAGCTCGGGATGCTGAAGGTGCCGGCATTCATGTTTCATGAGGGTGCCGACACGGCCGCCGCATTCGCCTTCAAGGAAATCGCCCGTCTCAGCGGCGGTGCCTACTGCCGCTTCGACTCCTCCAGCCCGTCGCAATTGCGCGACCTGTTGAGGGCGGTTGCCGTCTACGCCGCCGGTGGCCGTCAGGCGCTGCAGCAGCTGGCGACGCGGCAGGGCGGCGAAATCCGCCTGCTCGCCGGCCAGCTTCGAGGCTCGCTGAAGCGTGGCCTTTGGTTGCTGTTGGGCCTCGCCCTGCTCTTGGTGCTCGGCCTGATCGTTCGCGGTTTCGTTTCGGCCGACCCGCGGCAGGTGATGCTGATCGGCCGCTGGCTGCTCGTCGGTCTCGGTGCCGTCGTCCTCGTCTTCTTCGCGCTGAGCGGCCGCCTTTCGTTCGTGATCGGCGCCATCGTGCTGCTCCTGCCGTTCATCCGCCGGATCCTGCGCGGCCTCGATCTCGGCCACGCCTTCGGCTCCCTCGGCGGCGACCGGCGGCGGTGCATCCGAGCTGGAGACCAAGTCGCTGAAAATGTCGCTGGATCACGCAAACGGGCGACCTCGATGGCGAAGTGCTGATGGGTCCTTACGCCGGCCGGCGGCTGAGCGATCTGACTCTCGACGAACTCGCCGACCTTCTTCGCCTGTGCGCCACCGTCGACAGTGCCAGTGTCGCCCTTCTCGAGACGTTCCTCGATCAGCGCTGGCCGGACTGGCGCCAGACGGGGACGGCCGGCGCTGCCGGCGATGGGGACGCGCACCCCGAAGATGCGGACCGATCAACCGCCGGTGCGGCCGACACCGGCGGCGGGACGATGACCGCAGAGCAGGCGCGCCGCATCCTCGGCCTCGAGGCCGGTGCCAATGAAGACGATATTCGCGCCGCCTATCACCGGCTGATCGCCATCGTTCATCCCGATCGCGGCGGCTCCGGGTTCCTCGCGGCTCAGGTCAATCGGGCGCGCGATATTCTTCTCGGCCGCGCCCGCCGCGGCTGAGAGGGCCGGGCAGCGGGCGGGGCGTGTCCGCGATCACTGCCCGGCGAGCCCGGCGACGGCACAATCGCCGCCACGACATCGCAGCGGGCGACCGCTCGCAAAATACGGAGCACGATTACCCGCTTTGTGCACTGCGGCATTGCAGCCGTGGCGGCACTCTCGGTATAAGAGCGAGGTTTTCGTTTTCTGCAATCGACCCCGTGGCATCTCCAGGAAGGGACCCCCATGCCGAAACCCGTGCGCAAAGCCGTCTTCCCGGTCGCGGGCCTCGGGACCCGCTTCTTGCCGGCGACCAAGGCACTGCCCAAGGAAATGCTGCCGATCGTCGACAAGCCGCTGATTCAGTATGCGGTTGAGGAAGCGCAGCAGGCCGGCATCGAAGAGTTCGTCTTCGTCACCGGGCGTGCCAAGAGCGCCATCGAAGACCACTTCGACCATTCGGTCGAACTGGAGAGCGTGCTCCGCGAGCGCGGCCGCGAGGATACGCTGCATTCGGTGCTCGACTGGATGCCGCCGCCGGGACACATCTCCTATACGCGCCAACAGGTGCCGCTTGGCCTCGGCCACGCCGTATGGTGTGCGCGCAATTTCATTGCCGATGAACCGTTCGCCATCCTCCTCGCCGACGACCTGATCCTCGGCCAGCCCGGCTGCCTGAAGCAGATGGTCGACGCGCACAGGAAGGTCGGCGGCAACCTCGTCGCCGTCGAGGAGGTGTCGCCCGACAGCACCGACCAGTACGGCATCCTCGACATCGAGCAGGACGACGGCCGGCTGGTTCGGGCGAGGGGCGTCGTCGAGAAACCGATGCCGCACGACGCGCCGTCGACACTCGCCGTCATCGGCCGCTACATCCTCGAGCCGATCGTGCTCACCGTGCTCGAGCACCAGGAGCAGGGGAAGGGCAACGAAATCCAGCTCACCGACGCCATGGCGAAGACGATCGGGCTGTTGCCGTTCCACGGCTTCCGCTTCGAGGGGACGCGCTTCGATTGCGGCAGCAAGGTCGGCTATCTGGAAGCCAATATCGCGTTCGCCCTGCAAAGAGAGGACATGCGCGATCGGGTGAGGGACATGATTACCCGCTTCAACGGAAGCCCCGATCGGCCGCCCGCCGGAGATGGACCACGCGGCGCCGCCGAGCCGGGACAGGAGCTGACAGAAGCATGAGTACGCATGAACGGCTGCACCCGACCATCCTGCGTGAGTACGACATTCGCGGCATCGTCGGCGAGACGTTGACCCTCTCAGGGTATGCGGTCAATCGGCCGCGCCTTCGGCACGATGGTCAAGAGCGGAGCGCGGGCGGACGGTGGTTGTCGGCTACGACGGGCGGCTGAGCTCGCCGTCGCTGGAGGCGGAACTGGTCGAAGGCCTGGTCGAGAGCGGTGTCGATGTTGTTCGCATCGGCCTCGGCCCATCGCCGATGCTCTACTTCGCCGCCCACCATCTGCGAGGCGGACGGCGGGATGATGATCACCGGCTCGCACAATCCGCCCGACTATAACGGCATCAAGATGGTGAAGGCGGGCAAGCCGTTCTTCGGCGACCAAATCCAGGCCTTGGGGCGGATGATCGAGGCGGGCGCGTTTGCGTCGCCAGGCGAGGGCAGGGGCAGCGTTGCCGTTCACGACATCAGGCCGGTTTACCTCGATCGCCTCGCCCGGGACATGACGAAGACAGGCCGGCCGCCGACGGTCGTCTGGGATCCCGGCAACGGCGCCGCCGCCGCCGTCATCGAGGGCCTCTGCGAGCGGTTGCCGGGGCGGCACGTCCTGATCAACGAGGCGGTTGACGGCACCTTCCCCAATCATCACCCCGACCCGACGGTGCCCGAAAACCTCGTTCAGCTTCAACAAACCGTCGCCAGGGAGCGGGCCGATCTCGGCATCGCCTTCGACGGCGACGGCGATCGCATCGGCGTTGTCGACGGCGAGGGCCGCATCGTCTGGGGCGACCAGTTGCTGACAATTCTCGCCCGCCCCGTGCTCGCCGAGACACCGGGGGCAACGATCATCGCCGACGTCAAGTCGTCGAAGGTGTTTTTCGACGAGATCACCCGCATGGGCGGCCGGGCGTTGATGAGCCGCACCGGCCATTCCCTGATCAAAAAGATGATGGTCGGAGACCGGTGCCGCCTTGGCAGGCGAGATGAGCGGCCATATCTTTTTTGCACATCGGTACTACGGCTTCGATGACGCGCTCTACGCCGCGGTTCGCCTGCTCGACCTGCTCGCCCGGTCGGGCGAAAGCATGGCACGGATGCGCGACGCCATGCCGAGCATGATGAATACGCCGGAGCTGCGGATCGACTGCGAGGAAGATCGCAAGTTCGGGGTCATCGACGAGGTGAAGGCGCGCCTGCGGCAGCGACTCCGGGCCTCTCCGTCGACGACATCGACGGCGTGCGGGTCACCAATGGCGACGGCTGGTGGCTGTTGCGGGCGTCGAACACGCAGCCGGTGCTGGTGGGCCGTTGCGAGGCGGCGACGGAAGAGGGGCTTTCCGCCCTGCGCCGCGAACTCGCCCGGCAACTGACGGCGAGCGGCATCGATCCCATCGCCGTCCTTTAGGGCGCGCCGCTCGCCGCCGCGGGTCCGGGCGCGCGGAGGGAGGCGGGATGAGCAAGGCTTTGGATCCGTTACTGTCGCAGATCGGCGAGACCCTGCCGGTGGCGCCGGAAGCGATCGCCCTTGCCGGCAGCCGGGTCGGGCTCATCGTCGTCGATGTCATCAATGGCTTCGCCAGGGTCGGCGGCGGCGCTTTGGCACCGCGTGCGCCGGATCCGATGGTGGCGACGACCGTGGCCGAAACCAATCGCCTCGCCCGTTGGTTCGCCGAGCGCGAGTTTCCGATCGCCGTCTTTCTCGATACCCACGAGCCGGGCAAGCCGGAGCCCCCTATCCGCCGCATTGCGAGGCGGGGTCGGGTGAGGAGGAGCTGGTCGACGAGCTCAAGTGGCTGGAATCGTGTCCGCAGGCGACGCTCATCCGCAAGGACTGCATCAACGGCTTCGTCGGCGCCCACGATCACGAGACCGGTGAAAATCGCATCGTCTCCTGGATGAATGCCGGAGGCGGTGGGAACGATCGTCGTCGTCGGCCTGTGCACCGACATCTGCGTCATGGACTTCGTCTTGAGCATGCTTTCGGCGCGCAACCACGGCCACACGCCCGGTCTGCACGATGTCGTCGTCTATGCACCGGGATGCGCCACCTATGACCTGCCGAGGGCAGCGGCGGAGGCGGGCGGGTTGCCGGCGACGGCGGCGCATCCGCAGGCGCTGACCCATCACCTCGGCCTCTACTTCATGGCATCGCGCGGGGCTCGCATCGCCTCGGCGATCATCTGAAGCAAGGCATCGGAACGAGGGCATCTGACCCGATGGCTTGCTACTTCTTCTACGGAACGCTGATGGACGCGGCGGTGCGGGCGGCGGTGCTCGGTCGCTTGCTCCCGAAGACCGCGATCAGGGCCGCCGAACTCGCCGGCTGGCGCCGCGTCTACCGGTCGGGAGCGACGTTTCCCGTCTCATGCCGGCCGCCTGATCACGCATCGATGGGATCGCCGTCGACGGCCTCACCGCAAGAGGACGGCAAGGCTCGCTCGCTTCGAAGGACCCGGACTATCGCCTCGGCCGGGTGACGCTGGCGCTCAGGCCTTGTGGGCGGATGCCGCAACGCCTTCCTGCCGGTGACGCGAGCGATTGCCGATGCGCGTCCCTGGCATTTCGCCGTCTGGCAGTGCCGGCACCGGCGGGCGTTTCTTGAGCGGATCGGCAAACAGGGGAGCGCCGCCTGAGGGATTACTTATTTTGCCCGACGGCTTTCGCCCCCGGGCCGCTCTCGACGAGCGATGGACGGAACCCGAAAATCAGCGCCGCGCAAGCCGGGTGGCGTCGACTTGCGGCCTCCTCGCCGCCACCTTGACGATGGCCGTCGGATGCGAGCCGGGGTGTTCATGACCCGGCGGTTTCCGGAAGCCGGTTTCGCCTTGACCGCGGCCGCAACAGCCGGCTTTGCCTTGCCGACGGATGACGTGGAGCGCTGGGCGACGACCGCCGGCTTTGCCGCCGTCCGCGACTTCGCCGCCTGCTCGTCGTCGGTCCGCGACCGGGCGGCAATCTCGACAACCCGAGCCTTGCTCGAAGCTACTCGCGCGGAATCGCGCGTCGCCGATGTACGGGCGGCGACCGTTCGTGACCACTCCGCGAGCCGACGCGTGCGGAGAGGTCCGGGAGCCGGAACGCGAGGTGAGCGCAACGGCCGCGGCGGCGTAGCCGATCTGAGCCGCGTGCATCGGCTATGGCGTCACCGAGACGACGGGCCGACGAGCCGCCGGCGAGATAGCCGTCGAATCCGGCGATCTGGATGTCGGACGCCCCGGCATAGGCCTGGTCGAAAAGATCGGCCATGATCGCATTGCGCGTCGGCGACGAGGGCGCACCCAGAACCACCCCGATCAGTCGGTGATTGGCGCGCACCGCCGAGGCGACGAGGTTGTAGCCGGCTGCCCGGGTGTAGCCGGTCTTGATGCCGTCGACGCCCTCGTAGACGCCAAGCATGTGATTATGATTGGCGATCGCCCGGCCATTATAATAAAACTGCTCCGTCGAGAAGTAATGATAGTACTGCGGATAATGGTGGATTAGAGCAAGGGCCAAGCGTGCCATGTCGCGGGCAGAGGTGATCTGGTAAGGATCCGGAAGGCCGGAGGCATTCCGAAATATTGTCTGGCTCATGCCGAGGGCGCGGGCCTTGGCAGTCATCCTGAGCGCGAAATTGTCTTCGGTACCGGCCAGGTTTTCGCCGATGACAGCGGCCGCATCGTTGGCCGACTTGGTGACGAGCGCGAGCATCGCGTTTTCGACGCTGATCGACTGGCCCGGCCGCAGGCCGAGCTTGGTGGGCGGCTGCTGCGCCGCGTGTGCCGATACCCAGAGCGGCTGATCGAGCGTCCAGCGACCGTCGTCCAGCGCCTGAAAGGCGAGGTAAAGCGTCATCATCTTGGTCAGCGACGCGGGATAGCGCGGGAGGTCGGGATTGCTCTGCTGCAAGATCCGGCCGTTGTTCACGTCGATGAGGATCGAGGCGAATTTGCTGTCTGCCGCCGCCGGCCCGGCGAGCGCCGCCAGCGCGATGACGAGGAGGGCAAGCAAAGGTGACGGGGCGCATCGCGGCACGATCCATACCGCCGGCGCCTCAGCCATCGGTGCGGGTGGATTAAGGCAGCGGCGAGAGCGGGATCGTGTCGCATTGCTGTGGACCTACCCTGTTTGGACGCTCGGCGCGGGAAGGCGAGGCGCGTAAGCGGCGGTCGTGGTACGCATTCATCGGGACGGGCCGTAATTATCCTTGTTCGGGCCTGCCGCATCGTCCGTACCTTCGATCCTGGTCGCGTTTGTATAACAAACGCCTAACACCCTTCGCAGCAAATTTGCCGGTGCTGCGCCGCCGGGCCGTCACTTTTGCAGCCACTTGTTGCAAAAAGGTTTTTCGCGGCAGGCGCCGGCGTTCCGGAGCGTAGGGCGATTGGCGGCGCTGCCGGTTCCTGGTAACGTCCGTGGCAACACCACAGGCGCAATTCGGCGTCAACAACGGGAAGGGGACCGATCATGAAAAAGATCGTTGAAACCAAGCCGTTCGATGGGCAGCGACCCGGCACCTCCGGTCTCCGCAAGAAAGTGACGGTATTTCGGCAGCCACACTATTTGGAAAATTTCGTTCAGTCGATTTTTGATTGTCTACCCGATCGGGATCGGCCAGACGTTGGTCGTCGGTGGCGACGGCCGCTACTATAATCGCCAAGCCATCCAAACGATCCTGCGGATGGCCGCGGCGAACGGGTTTGCCCGCGTTCTTGTCGGCGCCGGCGGCATCCTGTCGACGCCGGCGGCGTCCTGCGTCATTCGCAAGCATAATGCCTTCGGCGGTGTCGTCCTCTCCGCCAGCCACAATCCCGGCGGCCCCGAAAACGACTTCGGCATCAAGTACAACGCGACCAACGGCGGGCCGGCGCCGGAAGCGCTGACCGAGGCGATGTTCGCCCGCAGCCGCGAGATCAGCCGGTACCACACCTGCGAGGCGCCGCCGGTCGATCTCGATCGCATCGGGCCGCACGCCATCGACGGGATGACGGTCGAGGTCATCAATTCGATCGCCGACTATGCCCTGCTGATGGAATCGCTGTTCGATTTCGCGGCGATCCGGGCGCTGTTGACCGGCGGCCGCTTCCGCATGTGCTTCGATGCCATGAACGCGGTCACCGGCCCATACGCCCGGGCGATCCTCGAAGACCGCCTGGGCGCGCCGGCAGGGACGGTGATGAACGGCGTGCCGCTCGAGGATTTCGGCGGCGGCCATCCCGACCCCAACCTCGTCTACGCCCACGATCTCGTCGAAGTGCTGTCCGACCCCGCCGGACCCGATTTCGGGGCGGCATCCGACGGCGATGGCGACCGCAATATGGTTCTCGGCAACCGGTTCTTCGTCACACCGTCCGACAGCCTCGCGGTGATCGCCGCCAATGCCGCCCTGGCACCCGGCTACGCCCAGGGGCTCGCCGGCATTGCGCGCTCGATGCCGACCAGTCAGGCGGCGGACCGGGTGGCGGCCGCTCTCGGCATCGACTGCTACGAGACGCCGACCGGCTGGAAGTTCTTCGGCTCGCTGCTCGACGCCGGCCGGGCGACCCTGTGCGGCGAGGAGAGCTTCGGCACCGGCTCCAACCACGTGCGGGAAAAAGACGGCCTGTGGGCGGTTCTGTTCTGGCTGAATATCCTCGCCGCCCGCAAAGAGCCGGTCGCGGAGATCGTCGCCGACCACTGGCGCCGCTACGGCCGCAACTACTATTCGCGGCACGACTACGAGGCGATCGATACGGACGCGGCGGGCGGCCTCATCGACCGGCTGCGCGGCATGCTGCCGGCGCTGCCCGGCATGATCCTCGGTGCTTACGAGGTCGCCTACGCCGACGACTTCGGCTACACCGATCCGGTCGATGGCAGCGTGACGACGAAGCAGGGCATTCGCATCGGCTTTACCGACGGCTCGCGCATCGTCTTCCGGCTGTCGGGGACGGGCACCGAGGGGGCGACGCTTCGCATCTACATCGAGAAGTTCGAGCCCGATCCGGCGCGCCACGATCAGGACACGCAAGACAATGCTCGCCGATCTGATCGTCATCGCCCGCGAGGCGGCCGAGGTGGTGGCGCGAACCGGCCGCACCGAACCGACGGTGATCACCTGAACCGGCAGCCAGCAGCGAGGGACGGGGGGCGACGCGCGTCAGACCTCTCGCTTCGCCCGCTGCCAGAGGCCCTCAAGATATTGAGGGAGACCGGCGCAGAAACTTCATGTTCAGCCTTCAGAAGCGCTTCCAGCCGTCGGAATCTCCGCTCGAACTTGTCATTCGCTTGGCGCAGCGTCTGATCGGGATCGACGCCCAGCTTGCGCGCAAGGTTGGCACACGTGAACAGCACGTCGCCTATCTCGTCGGCGACCGCCGCCGCATCCGCGTCGCTCTCAAGCGCGTCCTCCAGTTCGGCCATTTCCTCTCGCAGTTTGGCGAGCGGGCCGGTCGCGTCCGGCCAGTCGAAGCCGATCAGCGTCGCCCGCTTCTGCAGCTTGATCGCCCGCACCAGCGCCGGCATCGCCGCCGGGACGCCGTCGAGCAGGCTGTCCGCCGGATTGTCTTCGCTGCGGTTGCGGTTGGGTCGGCGGCGGCAGGCGTGGCGGAGCGGGCGGCGGCGCGCTCGGCCGCCTTGTGCCGTTCCCAGGCTTCCGTCTGCGCCGTCGCATCGGTCACCTCCGCATCGGCGAACACATGCGGGTGGCGCCTCACCATCTTCTCGCAGATCGCGCCGACGACGTCGGCGAAATCGAAGGCGCCGGCTTCCTTCGCCATCTGCGCGTGAAACACGACCTGCAGCAGCAGATCCCCGAGCTCATCGCGGAGATCGTCCATGTCGCCGCGGGTGATCGCGTCTGCGACCTCGTACGCTTCCTCGATGGTATAGGGCGCGATGGTGGCGAATGTTTGCGCCAAATCCCACGGACAGCCGCCGTCGGGCGTGCGCAGCTTCGCCATGATATCAAGGAGTTGCTCGATGTCCTTCATAAGGGAGTTTACTACCCGCACGGGCACAGCGAGCGGCTGGCGGAGGCGCTGAGATGACCACCGTCCTCGATCACATTGTCGTCGCCGCGGCGACACTCGACGAGGGCGAGGCCTGGACGGCCACCCGCCTTCAAACGGGCCTGGGCGGCGGCGGATCCTGGTGCCTCTGGTCGCATAACGGATATTATGAAAAATACCGCTTATGTGCCGTGCTAGGGGTTGGCGGCCGCGCTTCCGGCGAAGGCACAGCTGATGAGCGGTGCCGTTGTGGTCAAGAGCGCGGCTGTTTATACAAGTCAACATGAGCGAGGTCTCGTTCGAATCGATCAGTGGTCAGCGTGGGCCGACGATCTAAAGGTGACGGTCGATGTTGTTCGAGGCCTACGCATCGTCGGTGGGGGTCGATCTCTGCTACCAGGGTTTCACTGCGGAACTGGCGGCGATGCCGGGCAAGTATGCGCCGCCGGCCGGCGAACTGCTGCTAGCGCGCGATATCCATAATCGGCCATTGGGATGCGTCGGGCTTAGACCGCTGCCCGCAGACGGCTGCTGCGAGATGAAGCGGCTGTACGTTTCGCCTCAGGGGCATGGGCGCGGTCTCGGTGCTCGGCAGCAGCGCTGATCGAGGCCATCATCGGCGAGGCGAAGCGGATGGGATATCGGGAGATGCGCCTGGATACCCTGCCGACCATGACCGATGCGCTCTCTCTTTACCGAAAGGCGGGGTTCAAACCGATCGACCCCCTATTACGACAAACCGATCACCGGCACACGCTTCTTAGGAAGGTCACTCGCAACGTGATAGCTGGTGAGCGCAGGCGGTCGACTTTCAGCGCCTCGATCACCATGCCGTCGAACGCCGGCTCGACCCCCGGCCGGCAGGCGCGCCGACAGCGTCGCGTGATCGAGATCGAGGCCGAGATGCGTCAGCACCGCCCGTCGCGGTTTCAGCCGCTCGATCCAGGCGAGCGCCTTGTCGACGTGGCAGTGCGTCGGATGTGGCCCGTCGGTCAAGGTGCCGATGATCCAGACGTCGATGCCGGCGAGCAGCGAGAACGCCGCCTCGCTCAGATCGACGACGTCGGTCGAATAAGCAACCGGGCCGAAGCGAAAGCCGAGGGTCCGGCTGAACCCGTGTTCCTGCTCGAACGGCCACACCTCGATGCCGCCGACCTGAAGGCGTTCACCATCCCTGATCTCGTGGGGCACCAGCACCGGCTTATAGAAAAAACGCGCACCGGCATCGAGCGGACTGAAGACGTAGGCGAAGCGGCGGCGGATGATGTCGAGCGTCTTGCGATCGGCGTAGATGTCGAGGGCGGCGCCGTTCGCCCGGTTGACGGCGCGCAGATCGTCGATGCCGTGCAGGTGGTCGGCATGCGCATGGGTGTAGAGGACGGCGGTCGAGCGTCGCCACGCCCGGCAGCAAGGAGCTGCAGCCCGCAGATCGGGCGAGGTATCGACGAGCAGCCGCGTCGCTCCCTCCTCGACGAGGATCGAAGGCCGGGTGCGCCGGTTCTTCGGGTTGGCGGGATCGCTGCGGCCCCAGCCGATGTCGATCGCCGGCGTCCCGCTCGAACTGCCGCTGCCGAGAACGGTCACCCGCACGGCGACGCGGCTTTCGTGAACAGCCGGAAGAAGTTGGCGGTCGTCGCCCGCGCCAGCGCCGCCGCCTCGACGCCCCGCAGGGCCGCCAGCTTGTGGCCGGTTAACGCCGTGTAGGCCGGCTCGTTGCGCCGGCCGCGATGCGGAACGGGCGCAAGGTAGGGCGCATCGGTCTCGACCAGCAGCCGGTCCTCCGGCAGACCGGACGCAATGGCCTGCAGCGCCTCGGCCTTCTTGAAGGTGATGATCCCGGAAAACGAGATGTAGAGGCCATGACCGACGGCATGGCGGGCAAGACGTTCGGATGCGCTGAAGCAGTGCAGCACGCCCTCGAAGACACCTTCCGCCATCTCGTCGTCGAGGATGCGCATCGTCGCCTCGTCGGCGTTGCGGGTGTGGATGACGACGGGCAGCCGGCAGCGCCGCGCCGCCCGGATGTGGGCGCGAAAGCTCGCCTCCTGCAGATCGCGCGGGCTGTGGTCGTAGTAAAAGTCGAGGCCGGTCTCGCCGAAGCCAACGACCTTCGGATGGTCGGCGAGCCGCACGAGACGGTCGGCGGCGGTGACGCCCTCCTCGGCCACCTCGTGCGGATGCACGCCGACGGTGGCGAAAACGTTGGGGAAGCGGTCGGCGACGGCCGAGCACCCGATCCGCCTTCGTCAGATGCGTGCAGATGGTCAGCATCGTCGTCACCCCCGCCTCCGCGGCGCGGTCGACGATGGCATCGAGGTCGTCGGCGAAGTCGGGGAAATCCAGGTGGCAGTGGCTATCGACCCACATGCGCCTGCCCCCCCTCGCCCGCCTCCTTCGCCCCCGCCTCCGCTTCTTCCACGTACCGGGGGAACAGTCCCTGCGGCGCCGGCAGCGGCGTGCCGGCCGCGAGCGGCCGCGACGGCGGCGAACGAGCGCGAGCGTTTCATCCACGGCGAGCTGATCGAGCAGTCGCGACGCGGCGTCGGGGATGAACGGCTGGGTCAGAAGTGCCGAGGTGACGAAGCACATCGGCGAGGACCCAGAGCACCGTCTGCATCCTGGCCGGGTCGGATTTCTTCAGGGCCCACGGGGCCTGCCGGTCGACGTAGCCGTTGGCGGAGCTGACCACCTGCCAGATGTCGATCAGCGCCAGATGATACTGTTGCCGGTCGAGATGCGCGCGAACGCGCTCGACCAGCCCCGCGGCCTCGCCCAGCAGCGCTTCGTCCTCGGCGGCGAAGGGACCGGGCGCCGGGACCCGGGCGCCGCAGTTGCGGGTGATCATCGACAGCACCCGCTGCGCCAGGTTGCCGAAGTCGTTGGCGAGATCGCCGTTGATCCGGCCGACCATGGCGCGGTGCGAGAAGTCGCCGTCGGCGCCGAACGGCACCTCGCGCAGCATGAAGTAGCGGACCTGGTCGACGCCGTAGCGCTCGACGAGGGCGCCCGGATCGATGACGTTGCCGAGCGATTTCGAGATCTTCTGGCCCTCGTTGGTCCACCAGCCGTGGGCGAAGACGCGCCTCGGCGGCGGCGATGTCGGCCGCCATCAGGAACGCCGGCCAGTAGACCGCGTGGAAGCGAAGGATGTCCTTGCCGACCATGTGCAGATCGGCCGGCCACCAGCGCCGATAATCCGCGCCTTCCGTATCGGGATAGCCGGCGGCGGTGATGTAGTTGGTCAGCGCGTCGAGCCAGACGTACATGATGTGCGCCGGATCGCCCGGCACCGGAATGCCCCAGTCGAACGTCGTTCGCGACACCGAGAGGTCCTGCAGGCCGCCGCGGACGAAGCTGATCACCTCGTTGCGACGGGCTTCCGGGGCGATGAACTCCGGATTGTCGCTCGTAGAACGCGAGCAGCGGCTCCTGCCAGGCCGACAGCCGGAAGAAATAGCTCGGCTCCTCGACCCATTCGACCGGCGCGCCGGACGGCGCCAGACGGCCGCCGTCCGGGCCGTTGACCAGCTCGCTCTCGGCGTAGAACGCCTCGTCGCGGACGGCGTACCAGCCGGCATAGCTGCCGAGATAGATGTGGCCGCGCTCGGCGAGCCGCTGCCAGAGCGCCGTGCAGGCGGCCGCGTGGCGCGGCTCGGTCGTCCGGATGAAGTCATCGTTGGAGAAGTTCATCGCGCGCGCGAGGTCGCGGAAATTGCCGGGAGACCCGGTCGGTGAAGACCTGCGGCGGCACCCCCGCCAGGGCGGCCGCCTTCTGCACCTTCTCGCCGTGCTCGTCGGTGCCGGTCAGAAACTTGACGTCGTAGCCGTCCAGCCGCTTGAAGCGGGCCAGCACGTCGCAGGCGAGCGTCGTGTACATGTGCCCGATGTGCGGCACATCGTTCACGTAATAGATCGGCGTCGTCACGTAAAAGGCGCCGCGTCCGGCCATTTCTCGTCCTGGTCCAGTCAAGCGCCGGGGCGGAGGAGTTCGGGCGACGCCCCCGGCCGCATGGCGCTGCCGATGATAAAAAAGACGGCGAGCACCAGTTGCTTTCGATCGAGGCGGGCGCTGTCGCTGCGCGCCAGCAAATCGCCGACGTTGTCCCATACCGCCAACCAGCGATCAAGGGGCGCCGCCTGCGCGATCCTCCGCATCTCGCGGCCGTCTTCCGCCGGCGCGGGACGGGGGCGTGTCGGCCGGCAAGGGCGCTTCCGCCACCGGCGGCGACACGCACCACGTCACCGACGAAATCCTTCAGAAGGTCGAGGGTTTCGGCGAAGCCGGCGTCGGTCGCTGCCGACCGGTCGCAGAAGGCGTGCAACGCCGACCCGTCGGGCTGCGGCAGGGCAACGCAGCAGGCGATGAAGCTCTTCGTGCAAGGCGATGCCGCCGGACGACGCAAACGTGAGCGCCCGGCCGATGCTGCCGTCGGTGAGCGCGGCGACGCAGCCTTTTCCTCGGCCGTCAGGTCCGGCAAGTAGCGGCCGAGTAGCGCCTCGACCGTCGTCGCCGGCAACGGCCGCAGCGCCAACCGCCGGCAGCGCGACCGCACGGTCGCCGGCAGCGCCCCCGGCCGCTCGGCGAGGAGCAGCAGCAGGGCACCGCGACGGCGGCTCCTCGAGGATTTTGAGAAGGGCGTTGGCGGCGTTGCGGTTCATCCAATCGGCGCCGTCGACGATGACGATCCGCCACGAGCCTTCCGCCGGGGTGGCGGCGAAGAACGCCGGGATGCGGCGGACCTCGTCGACCGGAATTTCGCTCTTCAGCCGGCCGCGCGCGTCATCGAAAGCGCGCTCGATGGTCAACAGATCGGCATGGCCGCCGCTGGCGACGCGGCGAAAGACCGGATGGGCGGGATCGAGGAACAGGCCCCCGGCGCCCGGATCGCAAAACAGGCCATCGCCGGCCGGTTCCTTCGCCAGAAGCCAGCGGGCGAAGCGAAACGCCAGCGTCGCCTTGCCGATGCCCGCCGGCCCCGAGATCAGCCAGGCGTGTGGCAGCCGGTCGGCGACGGCGAGGCCGACGAGACGCCGCTCGGCCTCGTCATGGCCGCTCAGCCACCAGTTGGCCCGGGGCGGCGGCGGCCGCCCGTAGCGGGCGTATGCGGCGTCATCGTCGTTCATCCTGTCGTTGCGCATCCGCGGAGACCAAGACGTTGTTCGACGGCGGCGAGGACGCGGGCATGCACGCAGTCACGGCTGGCGTCGGCGTCGATGACGACGCAGCGGGCCGGATGCGGCCGCGGCAATGGCGAGAAATCCCGCGCGCACCCTTCGATGGAAGGCATCGTCCAGGCGTTCGTACCGATCGCGCGAAACGTCGCGGCCAACGACGCGGCCGGCGGCAATTTCCGCATCAAGATCGAAGACAAGGGTCAGATCGGGCCAGTCGCCGGCGATGACCAGCTCCTCCAGCCGGTCGAGCCAGGCGAGGTCGAGCCCCTGCCCGTAACCCTGATAGGCGCGCGTCGAATTCGGCAAAGCGGTCGCAGATCACCCACGCCCCCGCCGCCAGCCCCGGCCGGATGACCCGCTGCAGGTGATCGAGGCGGGCGGCATAATGAAGCAGCGCTTCCGACGCCGGCGACCAGTCGGCTTCGGTTGCGCCCTTGATGAAGGCGCGGATCGCCTCGCCGCCGGCGGAGCCGCCCGGCTCTCTGGTCAGGACGACGGGCAGGCCCAACCGACGGAGGTGGTTCGCGAGCATTGCCGCGTGCGTCGTTTTGCCGGTCCCCTCCCCGCCTTCAAGGGTGATGAAGCGACCGCCCGCCACGATGCGCGCCGATCCTGCTCGTTCGACCCCTGGCCCCTCGCCCTGCCGACGCCCGCTAGAACAGGTTGCCGAGGCGGTGGCCGATGCCGGCGAAGATGCGCCCGAAGAAGCCCTTGCGCTCGACCGTCTGCGCCGGCGACCAGCGGGATCTCCTGGGTGGTGAAGCCGGGTGCGGTGACGACGAGGGTGGCGATCGGCGCGCCCTTGACGATCGGTGCCGGGATCGGCCCGTCGTAGGCGACCGTCGACCTTCATCTCGGGTCGCACCTTTCGTGGCAGCGTCACCACGATGTCGCTTGCCGGCGACGATCGGCACCGTATCGGCGGTGCCCAGCCAGACGTCGCCCGTCGCCACCTCCTCGCCGGCCTTGAACAGGGCATAGTTGTCGAACTCGCGGAAGCCGTAGCCGATCAGGCGCTCCGATTCATCGGAGCGCGCCTGCATGCTGCCGAGGCCGGTGACGACGAGGATAAGCCGCCGATCGCCCTGCTTCGCCGAAGCGGTCAGGCAATAGCCGGCGGCCTGCGTATGTCCGGTCTTGAGTCCGTCGGCGCCGATGTTGCGGTAAAGAAGCGGGTTCCGGTTGCCTTGCTTGATCCCGCCGTGGACGAATTCGTGCTCCGCGTAATAGTGATAGTACTCGGGGAAGTCTTGCAATTGTCCGCTTCGCCAGCGTCGCCAGGTCGCGAGCCGGTGGTCATCTCCTCAGGATCGGGAAGGCCGGTGGCATTGCGGAACGTCGAGTTTTTCATGCCGATTTCATGCGCCACCTTGGTCATCTGCTCGGCGAACGCCTGCTTCGCTGCCGGCGAGCCCTTCGGCGATGACGATCGAGGCGTCGTTGCCGGACTGGACGATGATGCCGCGGATCAGGTCCTCGACCGGCACCTGGTCGCCGAGCTTGAGAAACATGGTCGAGCCGCCGCTGGCGCTGCCGCCCGTGCGCCAGGCATTTTCGCTGACCGGCAGCGTATCGTCGAGCTTCAGCCGGCCGTCCTTCAGCCGCTGGAAGACGAGATAGGCGGTCATCATCTTGCTCATCGACGCGGGCGGCATCAGCGCGTCCGGATCCTTCTCGAACAGCACGGCGCCCGTCGTCGCATCAACGAGAATCGCTTCCCGCGCCGGTGTCGTCATCGCGCACCGGAAGGAGCGTTCGCCGCGGGCGCGGCCGGCACGACCGCCGTCTTGGCGGCCGCGGATTTTGCCGGCGCATTCGCGGCCAGCGCGGTGAACACCGGTCACCGCCATCGTGAGGGCGGCGAGAAGGCAGGCGGCGACGATGGACCGGAGGTGAGCCGGCCGCCGCGGCCGAAGGACCGGTTGGCTGAACAGAGGCGTCATTCCCTTGTCGTCCCCTTCCTTGTCGATGATCGTGTGAACCGCATGGACCGGCCGACGGGCGGCAGGACCGCCGCGCCGGCCCCTACTCGATGACCACGTGCGAGCCGGGGTAGCCCGAGCGCGCCACAGGCGCGACCAGCCGCTCCGCCTCGTCCGGCGAAGCGAGCGGGCCGAGGCGGACGCGCCAGAGATCGCGGCCGCCGCTGCCGATGTTGGTCACATGAACCGGGCCCAGGCGCGCCAGCTGCGCCCGCGCCCTTCTCGACGTTCGCCGGCAGACTGAACGCGCCGGCCTGGACATAGGCGCGGCTCGGCTCGGAGAACGGCACCTCGCCGACGAACGCCGGTGCGAGAGGAGCGATAGGCGGCGGCGATTCGCTCGCCGGCGGCTCGATGGGGCTCATGGGGGTCTGGCCGATGGCATATGCGGGAGCCGCGGCGCCACGCTCGCCGCCGGGAGCGATAGACTCCTCGGCGATCGGCACGCTGGCGCTGCGAACGCAGCTCGCCTCGCTCGTCACCGCCTCAGGTGACGGGTGGCTCATAGGGAGGCGACTGATACGCCGGCGCTTGATATGCGGTGCTTGGTAGGCGGGCTCCGGCGCAGGCGGCTGTCGGCTCGCCAGCATCGTTCCCGACGGCGCTGGCCGGGATAATCGGTGCCGGTGAGCGCGATCGCCAGCTGCCGGCTCTCTTCGGCGTCAATTTCGACGCGCACCCGCGCCGTGCCGGCGTTATAGAAGCCGAGAAGCTGGGCGCCGCGCCGCGACAGATCGATAATCCGGTTCTGCGCGAACGGCCCGCGGTCGTTGACCCTCAGCTTGATGCTCCGTCCGTTCTCCAGATTGGTGACGCGGACGATGCTCGGCAGCGGCAAGGTCCGGTGCGCCGCCGTCATGTCGTTCTGGTCGTAGATTTCGCCGTTGGCGGTGGTCTGGCCGTGGAAACCGGGCCCGTACCACGAAGCAACTCCCTCTTCGACGTAGCCGTAGTCGATCTGCGGATAGTACCAGACACCCTTGATCTGGTAGGGCTTGCCGACCTTGTAGAGGCGTGAGGTCGGCGTCGGCTGCGGCCGTCGCGGCTGCGGTGGCGGACGGTGTCGTGCCGCAGGCGGCGAGAGTCCGCAGGCGAGGCCGCAAACGACGATCGGTGTCAACACCCAGCGGCTGCGCATCGCCCCTCCTTGCCGGCCCGACGCACTTCGTTCAGTTGGTCTGCGCCAGCCGCAGCTGATCGAGCAGCGCGACGGTCGGATAGCCGTCGGCGGGTAGCGCCAGCCGTTGCTGAAAGCTCATGATCGCGTCCCGCGTCTTCGGCCCCACGCGGCCGTCGGCGCCGCCGGTGTCGAACCCGAGGCGCTGCAGGCGTTCCTGCATCTCGATGGTCTCGGCGCGCGACATCGGCACCTCGTCCTGCAGCCGTGGGCGTTAAGAAGGCGGAGCCGCCGACGAGGCGATCGGCGAGATGGCCGACGCTGATCGCATACAGAAGCGAGTTGTTCCAGTTCATGATTTTGCGGAAGTTACGGTAGACGAGGAACGCCGGGCCACCGTTGATGCCGCCCGGCAGCAGCAGCGAGGCGCGGACGTTGGCGGACGGCAGGGCGCTGCCGTCGACGGTGCCGACTCCAAGCGCCGACCACTCGGCCAGCGGCCGGTCGCGCTCCAGCCCGGAGAGCGAGTAGTCGAAGCCGATCGGCAGCACCACCTCGCGACCCCACGTGCTTTCACCGTCCCAGCCGATGCTCGACAGGTAGTTGGCGGCGGATGCGAAGATGTCGGGAAGGCTGTTCCACAGGTCACGGCGGCCGTCGCCGTCGAAGTCGACCGCATAGGCGCGAAAAGTCGAAGGAATGAACTGCACCTGGCCGAAAGCGCCTGCCCAAGAGCTCTGTGCATCGGCGGGGACGTCGCCTTGGGCGATCAGCTGGAGAAGATCGAGCAGCTGTTGCTCGAAAGAAATCGGTCCGGCGCGCGTCCCACGCCAGAGTGGCGACGGCGGCGACGAGGGGATAATCGCCGGTGCTTTCGCCATAGCTGCTCTCCAGCCCCCAGAAGGCGACGATGAAGCGCGGCTGGACGTGATACCGCCGTTGCACGGCGGCGAGAAGTTGCGCATGCTCGACCAAAAGCGCACGGCCGCGCTCGATCCGATCCGGCGTCACCCGGGCGTCCATGTACCGCCAGAACGTCTGGGCGAACTCCGGCTGACGGCGGTCCAGCTCGATGACGCGGTCGATCGGTTGCCACTCCGAGAAAAATCCGATCGAACCGCTCGTCGCTCGATCCCGCGCGCCCGCGCGTCGGGCCTGAGACTCCTCGAGCCACTCCGCGAACGACTGAGCTGGCCGCCTCCGCCGCCGTCGCAAGCGCAGCCGCCGCCAACAGAGTGATCGCGCAAAAACGACCTGGGTGAGGACGACCGACGCCGCTCCTCCGTCTGAGGCTAAGCAACATCACCGAACTTTGCAGACATCTTCGTTGCGTCTCGCGGACCCACCCCCGCCTTGTGCCACAGGCCCGGCCGCGAGCACAATCGGCGTGCGTGGCGGCGGCAAAATCGCCATAGAATTGAAATCATTACGGTTTGCGTTTCCGGCCGCTGCCGGATCGAGCTTCCGCGCACGCGACGGAATACCGGTCGCGACGCGCCCCTGGCCGGGGTCGGGAGCCGTGCAGCCGGCGAAGCCCACCGCTTCGTGAGCTGTGTGCAGCAACTCGCAGATCGGCGCCGGCGTTTGCCTGACCGAAAAAGTCAGGTATAATCCTGCCCGACAGCATCCCGCTTTTGCGTGTTTGGGAAGGCCACGAAAGGGGATCGGATATGTTCGTACAGGAGTTCGGTCGAAGCGATGCGGGGAAGATAAGTCGGCGCTGGCACGGCGAACCGCGCGTCGAGGAATTGCTTGGACGATCCGATGATGCGGATGGTGATGCGTCGCGACCGCGTTCACGAGGACGACCTCACCCGGCTGATCCAGGAAATCCGGGAAAACCTCCGCCACGGCTGATCCATCCCGAGGCGGCTGATCCATCCCGGCGTCGATGGGTCAAGGCAGCTCTGCGCGAACTTGACCCGGTGATGAAGGAGCGGCCGGCATTGCGTGCCGCCTCGCTATTTCGATGGCGGGCGCAGCTATGATGCGGTCTCCAGCATCGCGAAGCGCACCGGCAGGATGTCGCGCGTCGCCAGCTTGCCGTTTTGCCCCTTCTCGACCAGCATCAGCGTCTGCTGCTCCGGCATGCCCGTCGGGATGACCATACGGCCGCCGGGGGCGAGCTGCATCAGCAACGATGCCGGAATGAGCTCGACGCCGGCGCAGACGAGGATTCGATCGAAGGGCGCGTGCTCGGCCCAGCCGTTCTCGCCGTTGCCGATGCGGGCGACGATGTTGCCGAACTGGTAGGTGGCGAGCCGCTTCTCCGCCTGCTCCGCCAGTTCTTCGATGATCTCGACGGTGTAGACGGTGCCGGCGAGCGCGGCGAGGATGGCGGTGTGATAGCCGAGGCCGGTGCCGACTTCCAGCACCCGGTGGTATTCGCCACCTGCAACAAATCGGTCATCAGCGCAATCATGAACGGCTGCGAGATCGTCTTCTCGTAGCCGATCGGGAGCGGCTGATCGGCATAGGCATAGGGCGTGAGCTCGAGCGGCACGAAATCGTGGCGGGAGATGCGGCCCATCACCTCGAGGACGCCGTCCGTCGATCGTTTCCTTGCCGATGTGATCCCGCGCATAGAACGCATGCGCGGCGATGATATCGACCATCTGCTGGTGCAGAACGCTCAACAGATTTTCCATCGCCGCATGCCCTATTTTCCGAGGAACGCCGCGGCTCGGATATTAGCGCATTTTCGTCCGGCGCAACATAACCGCGAACGACGGTACGGGACGACCGACCGGTCTTTGTCGGCCCATCCGTCGGCCGAGGCCCGACGTTGCGAGGAACCGGGCGGGTGAAATGGCGTTGCCCTGCAGTAGCCCCGGACAACAATCGAGAGGAAGAGCAGAGATGCGACGTTGGCTCCGTTGGTTCGGCACCGCCGTCGGAATCCTGTTCGCGTGTTGATCGGTATTCCCGCCATCGTCGTCGCGGTCCTCGCCCTGTTTTACGATTGGGATGACGCGCGGCCGCTCATCGGAAGGCTGGCAAGCACCGCTCTCGGGCGCGACGTCGCGATCACCGACGCATTGGACGTGGATCTCGGCCGGGTGACGCAGCATCGAGATGCGCGGGACTCACCGTCGCCAACGCCAAAGGAGGCAAGGCCACGCATCTCGTCCGCATCGGCGATCTCGTCGTGAGCATCGCGCTTGAAGCCGCTCCTTTCCGGCAACGTCGTCATCCCTTCACTCCGCCTCGCCGATGTCGACGCCTCGCTTGAACGCAGCGCGGATGGACGCGCCAACTGGCAGTTCGGCGACGGCTGAGCAACCGCAGCCCAAGTCGCGCGTCCTCGAACGAGCCGACGCGAGCTGCCGCTGATCGAAAAGCTGACCATCGACGGCGCCAACATCAAGCTTCGACGATCGACAGCTCGACAAGCATGCGACGCTGGTGATCGACACGGCTTCGCGCCGGCGAGAACGACGAGCGGACACAGATGACCGCCGAGGGCAGCGGTACCTATCAGGGACATCCGGCGAGCCTGAAAGCGACGATGGGGTCGCTGACGGTCCTGCGGGAAGGCAAGCCAGCCCTATCCGCTCGACGTCTACGCTCGTCGCCGGCGATTTCCATGCCCGAGTGGACGGAACGATGGCCAAACCGCTGGCCGTCGAAGGGTTGAACCTTAACCTCGATATCAGTGGCGAAGATCTGTCGAACCTGTACCCGATCACCGGCATTCCGATACCGCCGTCGCCGCCCTATCGCCTGCCCGGCCGCCTCGAGCGCAACGGCACGCGTTCATCTTCAAGAATTTTGCCGGGTTGCTCGGCAGCAGTGACATGCGCGGCACCGTCTCCGCCGAGATCGGCGGCGCCCGGCCGCGCATCGAGGGCGACGTGGTCTCCAAGCTCCTCGACCTCAAGGATCTCGCCCCCTTCATCGGCGCCAAGGAAGGCGGTGCCAATCCGCCCCCCGAACCCGACACCGGGCGGTTGCTTCCGGACAAGAATGTGGATCTGTCGAAGCTGCGCGCCGTCGACGCGAATATCTCCTTTAAGGGCACCCGTATCGTTACCCCGAAGGTGCCGATCGACCGGATCGATGCAAAGGTGTCCCTCGACAATGGCACATTTCGGGTTCAGCCGGCGTCGTTCGCCATCGGCAAGGGCGAGGTGCGGATCTTCTTCTCCCTTTACGGCGGCTGAGACACCGGTCAGAAGCGACATCGACACGGTCATCCAGCATGTGGACTTGAAGCGCCTGCTGCAGAGGCAGCGACTTCGTCACGCAGATGGCCGGCTCGTTCAATGGTCGCGCCAAGCTGTCGGCGACCGGCACGTCCGTCGCCGACATCGCCGGCAGCGCCACCGGCGAGCTCATGGTGGTGTTGGCCGGCGGCCGCTTCAGCAACCTGCTCGTCGAACTGATCGGCCTCGACATCGCCGAGTCGCTCGGCTTTCTGGTCGAAGGCGACCGCAGCGTCCCGGTTCGCTGCATCGTCGCCGACTTCGCCGCCAATCAGGGCGTGTTCGACGCCCGAACCCTGGTCTTCGATACGACCGACACCAACGTCGTCGGCAGTGGCCAGATCAATATGCGCGATGAAGTCGCTCGACCTGCGACTCCGCGCCTATCCGAAGGATTTCAGCCCGCTGACGCTGCGAACGCCGATTTCGGTTCAGGGCACATTCGAGAAGCCCGCAGGCATTCCCCGATCCGGCCAACATCGGCGTCAAGACAACCGCACAAAAAATTCTCGACGGCGTCCTGACAGTGATCACGGGGTTACTGCCGCCGATCGACGTGTGGGCGGACGCGCGCGGAGAGGATGCGCCATGCGCGGCAGCTGCATCCAGCAGGCGCGCCAGACGGGTGGGCGGCAGATGCGGGACGGCGCCAAGACGGGGACGGTTGAGTCCGGACGAGCCCGGAGCCGCTGGCGAGCGTCTCGCGCCTAGGCGACGGACTTGCGTTTGAATTCGACGGTTTGTCCGTCGATCATTTCGGTCAGACGGGTGCGCCCGCGGTTGACGCGACTTTTGATCGTACCGACGGCGCAGCCGGATATGGCGGCGGCTTCCTCGTAGGAAAATCCCGCCGGTCCGACGAGGATCAGCGCCTCCCGCTGCTCGCTTGGGCAGCTTTAACAGCGCGCGGCGGAAATCGCGGAATTCCACCGCGTCGATCTGGGTGGCGCGCGTCGTCAACTGGGCCGCGTACTTGCCGTCGACATCGGCAACCTCGCGCCGCTGCTTGCGCAACTCCGAGAAGAACGAATTGCGGAGAATGGTGAACAGCCAAGCGCGAATATTCGTTCCCGTCTGAAACCGATCGAGGTTGCTGAGCGCCTTGACGATGGTTTCCTGAACGAGATCATCGGCGCGATCGCGATCATTGGCGAGCGCCCGCGCGAAAGCCCGGAGGCTCGGAATGTTGTCAACGATGAGTTCTCGGACGTCCGAAGAACCGGAAGTCTTCGTCAAGTTGCTCGTCCCTCGTCCTCGCCTTCTTCGTCTTTGCGCAACTTCGTCAGCAGCGCCTTGAGCCGCTCCGGAATCGGCTCGTTGACGGTTTCGTCGAACACCTTGCGCAGCTCTTGCCCGATCCAATCGGCTTTTTCGCCGGTCGGACGGTCCCGAATAGGTGCCTGTTGTTCATTCACGATCGTCGGCATTTTTTTCCCGGCCGGGTCGCGCTCATGATCGCCCATCCACTGACCCCAGTTCTTTAATATCCTCCTGAACACCCTGGGAGCGTCGGATTAACGCCTTGCCGGAAAAACGGTTCCATGGATATTGCACCTGTCGTATAACCGTAGCCTATAACACAATTCCGGGACAAATGGCGACCGCACACTCCGGGTCGGCTAAAGAATGAGAGGAAGGGACGATGCAGCGCCTGTCGGAGCGGATCGCTCCGCTTCTCCCTTATCTGCGGCGGCATGCGCGGGCGCTGACGGGAAGCCAGGAGACCGGGGACGCTTATGTGGCGGCGACGCTGGAGAGCATTATCGCCGCCCCGGATGAATTCCCGGCCGGTGATAGCCGGATTGCGCCTCTACCGCACGTTTCACGCGATCTGGGTGTCATCGTCCGCTCCGGCCGATGCTACGGGCGAGCCCGATGACCCTGCGGAGGCGATCGCCGGCCGGCGGTTGGCGCGTCTGACACCGCTAAACCGTCAGGCGCTGCTGCTCACCGTGGTCGAGGGGTTCAGCCGTCAGGATACCGCGGCTGTACTCGACATCGACCCGATGGCCGTCGACGACCTCGTCGATGAGGCGGTGGCAGATATCCACCGACAGACGACAACCACGGCTCTGATCATCGAGGACGAGCCGCTGATCGCCATGGACCTCGAGCAGATCCTCGCGAGCCTCGGCCACCGCGTGATCGCCGTTGCGCCGACCCGCGAGGCGGCGGTGAACGCGGCGCGAAATCAGCGGCCGGGCCTGGTCCTTGCCGACATCCAGCTTGCCGACGGCTCGTCCGGGATCGACGCGGTACGTGACATTCTCGGCAGCTTCCAGGTTCCCGTTATTTTTATCACGGCCTATCCGGAACGGCTGCTGGTCGGCCGCCGGCCCGAGCCGACCTTCCTGATCACCAAGCCGTTCGGACCGGAGCAGGTGAAGGCGTCGGTCAGCCAAGCGCTTTTTTTGGAACGCGTAGCCCATCTGACCGACGCCGAAGGCGGACACCGCTCCGCGCTCTACTGATCCGCACCCCCGGACCGCCTTCCTGTTCTCACCGCCCGGATCACGCCAGTTTTTGGATGCTCTCGGGACTCGCGCGCTCCGTCGCTATAGTCTTTACCGCTCGCGGTCGGCTTTCACGCCGCCGGCTTCCTTGGCCTTACCTTTGGCCTCGGCTGCCCGCAATTCGTCGCCTTCCGGCCCTTCAAGCGCCTCCTCCGCCTTCTTCGCCGCCTCTTTGACCTTGCCGCTGGCGACGAACTCCTCGGTCTTCTTGTTGTATTCGCGTGCAGCGGTGATGTTGCCCTCGCCTTCGTTTGCTGTCTCTGTCGGAAGTTTGTCTTTGCTCATGGCAGGAACCTTTCGATCAGTCTGCTCCATCTAACGTCGCGGCTATGCCGCGGTTCCGAGGCGAATCCGACCACCTGCCGGAACCGGTCGGGGGCGTTGGCGTTGTGGGGGCATTCGTGGCATACGAAGCCTGTTGTTCGGGCGGTCGAGGGCGGATCCGTCTATCCTTTCGGGCGCCGTTTGCATAGCCCGAACTTCCGGTAATGCAAGCTTGTTTTTCGCGGAGACGACCTGATGCGCGTATGGCCCGGCCTGCCTTATCCTCTCGGCGCGACCTGGGATGGACGCGGCGTCAACTTTGCGCTGTTCTCCGAAAACGCGGAGCGCGTCGAGCTATGCCTGTTCGATGATGAGGGGCGTAAAAGAGAAAAACCGCATTGCTTTCAGTCAATACACCGACGAGGTCTGGCACGCCTATCTGCCGGATGTCCGGCCAGGCCAGCTCTACGGCTATCGGGTTGCCGGGCCTTACGAGCCCCTCAGGGGCCATCGGTTCAATCATCACAAGCTGCTGCTCGATCCTTACGCGAAGAGCGTCGTCGGTGACCTCATCTGGAAGGATGCGCACTTCGGCTACAAGATCGGGCATCGCGACGCCGATCTCAGTTTCGATACCCGTAACAATGCGCGTTGGATGCCGAAATGCCGTGTTGTCGACACCGCCTTCACCTGGGGGGAAGACCGGCCACCGCGCACAGACTGGCACGCCAGCATAATCTATGAGATGCACGTCAAGGGCTTCACCCAGCTGCATCCGAAGATTCCCGAGCCGTATCGCGGCACCTTCGCCGGTCTGTCCGAACCGGCTTGCGTCGATCACCTGGTGAAGCTCGGCGTAACCGCGATCGAACTCCTGCCGATCCAGCTCTTCCTCGACGACCGGCACCTGATCGAGCGCGGGGTATGCAATTACTGGGGCTACAACACCCTCGGCTTCTTTGCCGCCGATCCGCGCTATCTCACCTCCAAGTATCTCGGTGAATTCAAGACCTTCGTGCAGGTGATGCACTCCGCCGGCATCGAGGTCATCATGGACGTGGTCTACAACCACACGGCCGAAGGCAATCAGTTGGGGCCGACGCTGTCGTTTCGCGGCATCGACAACGCGTCCTATTATCATCTCGTTCAAGACAATCCGCGCTACTACAAGGACTTCACCGGCTGCGGCAACGTCTTCGATCTGCGCCACCCGCGGGTGCTGCAGCTGGTCATGGATTCGCTGCGCTACTGGGTCAGCGAGATGCACGTCGACGGCTTCCGCTTCGACCTCGCCTCGACCCTTGCCCGCGAGGCGCATGGGGTGTTCGACAACCACTGCGGCTTCCTCGACGCGATGCGCCAGGATCCGGTGCTCACGGTCGCCAAGCTGATCGCCGAGCCATGGGACGTCGGCGACGGCGGCTACCGGGTCGGCGGTTTTCCCGCCGGCTGGGCCGAATGGAACGATCGCTACCGCGATACGGTCCGCCGATTTCTGGAAGGGAGACGATGCGCAAATATCCGATCTCGCCACCCGGCTGACCGGATCGGCCGATCTGTTCGACAGCCACGGCCGCTGCCCGTGGGCGTCGGTCAACTTCGTCACCGCGCACGACGGATTTACCCTCGCCGACGCCGTCAGCTACAACCACAAGCACAACGAGGCAAATCTCGAAGATAACCGCGACGGCACCGACAACAACCACAGCTGGAACTGTGGTGTCGAGGGCCCGACCGACGACCCCGAGGTGCAGGCGCTCAGATTTCGTCAGAGGCGCAACATGATGGCGACGTTGCTGCTGTCGCAAGGCGTGCCGATGCTGGTGATGGGCGACGAGGTCGGCCGCAGCCAGGGCGGCAACAACAATGCGTACTGCCAGGACAGCGAGATCAGCTGGTTCGACTGGGACAATATCGACGACGACGACGGCGACTTCCTGGCCTTCGTCAAGCGCATGATCGAGCTGCGTCGCCAGCACATCGTCCTCCACCGCTCGAAATTCTTTCACGCCGAATTCATTCCCGGTACCGAGATCCGCGACGTGACGTGGCTGAAGCCGGACGGAAGCGAGTTTGCCGCCGAGGATTGGAAAGATCCGTCCATGTAAATCCCTCGGCTACCTCATCCGCGGTGAGGCAGGTGAACTGCACTTGACGCCGCTCGGCGAGGCCCAGCCCGACGACAGCTTCTACGTGGCCTTCAACGCCTTCCACGAGATGGTCGTCTGGACGCTGCCGGCGATTGAAGTCGAGGTTGCCTGGCGGCTGATCATTGACACGGCGAGCGACGACAACATCGGAGACGGCGGGCCGGTGTTCCGGCCTGGCGACGCCTACGAGGTGCAGCCGCGCTCGCTCGTCCTGTTTATTCGTCACCTGGAGCCCGAGGCCGAGGCGGCGCGGCGCCGTCTGGCTGACGGTATGGCCGGAACTTCCGCTGGGGGCGTCCGTTGTTGGGTCATGTGCGGGTCGACCAGGCCGGCACCAACGGATTGACGAACGAAAGGACCCGCAATGACGACGAGCCCGCAAGAAAACCTCATGACCTGGCTGCGCGATGCCTATGCGATGGAGCGGCATCAGGCGATCGAGTCCACCGAAAAACAGGTCGACCGGATGAAAAACTACCCGGAGCTCCGGGCGTGGGTTGAAGAGCATCTGGCCAAGTCCGAGCGGCAGGCGGAACGGCTGAAGGCATGCATCCAGCGTCGCGGCGGTGACATCTCGACCATCAAGGACCTGGCCGCCAAGGTGATGGGCAACGTCCAGGCAATCACCGGCTTTCTCGCCGGCGACGAGGTCGTCAAGACCGCGGTCGCCGACTATGCCTTCAAGCACTACGAAATCGGCTGTTACCGCTCGCTCGCCGCCGCCGCCGATGTGGCCGGTGACGCCGAGACGCGGCAGGTCTGTGACGAGAACAGGGGCGAGGAAGAAGCCCTCGCCGAGCGGATCGCCGCGCTGGTGCCGACGTTGACGCAGCAGTACTTCGACCGCGAGGCCGCCAGGTAGGAGCGCCCGCCGATTGCCGGGCTCGCCGAGTATCGCCGCAAACGCCGGTTCGATCGCACGACCGAGCCGAAGGACGGCGATGCATCCGAACAGGCGGGCCGGCTCTTCGTGGTTCAAAAGCACGCCGCGCGCCGGCTGCACTACGATTTTCGCCTGCAGTTCGGCGATGTTCTGAAGAGCTGGGCGGTCACGCGGGTTCCGAGCTTTGATCCCCGCGTACGTCGGCTTGCGGTTCACGTTGAAGATCATCCGCTCGCCTATGGCGACTTCGAAGGCGTCATTCCTCGAGGCGAATATGGCGCCGGCCACGTTCTGATCTGGGACCGCGGGACCTGGGTGCCGACGGCCGATCCGGACGACGGCTATGCCCGCGGCGTCCTGAAGTTTCGTCTGGCCGGGGAAAAACTGACGGGCGGTTGGACCCTGGTCCGCCTTAAGCGGCAGGAGAGCCGTGACAACTGGCTCCTGATCAAGGAGCGGGACGATGCCGCGCGCGAAGGACGACACCGATGAGGCAAACCGTCGAGATGAAGAGGCGGACGCTGCGGAAGGGCGAAGCGTCGTCTCCGGCCGCACGCTCGCCGAAGTCAGCGCCCCGCCCGCGGTCGCCGCCGCGTCAATGCCAGGGGCGCGCGCGGCGAAGGCCATGCCCGACTTCGTCGCTCCGCAACTGGCGATGCCCTCAGGACGAGCCTCCGAGCGGCGACGGACTGGCTGCACGAGATCAAGCTCGACGGCTACCGGACGCTGGCCCGCCTCGACGACGGCCGCGTCCGCTTCCTGACCCGGAACGGCCTCGATTGGTCCGCCCGCTACGGCCGCCTCGGCGACGCGTTCCGCTGGCCTACCGTGCCGGCAAGCCCTTCTCGACGGCGAGATCCTCGTCCAGGACGAGCGCGGGCTTTCGAGTTTCTCCCGCCTGCAGGAGGCACTGGCGAGCGGTATCTGCGATGCGCTTGTCTTTTTCGCCTTCGACCTCCTCCACCTCGACGACTACGATCTCCGGTCGGTGCCGCTGGTCCAGCGCAAAGAGGTCCTCGCCCGATTGCTCTCCGGAATCGAGCGCACGCATGCCCTGCAGTTGAGCGAACACTTACCGGCGACGGCGGCCGCTTGCTCGCGGAAGCTGCCGCATGAAGATCGAGGGCATCGTCTCGAAGCGGCGCGATGCCCCCTATCGGTCCGGTCGCGGGAAGAAGCTGGCGAAAGAGCAAGTGCGTCAACGCCGACGAGTTCGTCATCGTCGGTTATACCCGGACCGACGCCGCCGGCGGCCTCGCCGCGCTGCTGCTGGCGAAGCTCGACGCCAAGGGTGCCCCCGCCGCCTATGTCGGCAAGACCGGCACCGGCTTCACGCGCGCGATCGCCACCGATCTTGAAAGTCGGCTCGAGGCCATACGCACCGACCGGCCGGCGGTCGCCGTGCCGGCGGATGTCGAAGGAGAGCACCGATCTGGGTGGAGCCGCGGTTGATCGCCGAGGTCCGCTTCGCCAACTTCACCGCCGAAGGCCGGCTGCGGCAGGCCGTCTTCAAGGGCGTTGCGGCCGGACAAGCCGGTGGTTCCGTCGGTCGAAACGGCGGGCGTGCCGGTCGGCCCCCCGCGGCGCTGGGTGAGCGATGCCGATCTCGCCTCGGTCTGGGTGACCAATCCCGAGCGGGTGCATGTTCGATACCGCGAGCAAGCTGGATATCGCCATCTACTACGCCCGGGTCGGCGACTGGCTGATGACGGAGCTGGCCGGTCGGCCGCTCACCCTCGTCCGCTGCCCGAGCGGTCGGATCGAGGACTGCTTCTATCAGCGCAATGTCACCCCCGGGATGCCCGAGGCGATCGGCCGGACCGAGCTGCCGCCGGTCGACGGCGAGCCGCCGGAGACGGTGATCCACGTCGACGACGCGGCGGGATTGCTGGCGCTGGCGCAGTTCGGGGTGGTCGAGCTGCACTGCCGCGGCTGCCGGATCGCCGATGCGCAACATCCCGACCGCATCGTCTTCGATCTCGACCCCGACGAGGCGATCGGCTGGCCGGCGGTCGTCGAGGCGGCGTTCGTGCTCCGCGACCGGTTGCAGGCGATCGGTCTCGTGCCCTTCGTCAAGACCACCGGCGGCAAGGGGCTGCACGTCGTCGTCCCGATCGCCCCGCGCGCCGGCTGGCCGGAGGTGCTGTCGTTTGCCGAGGGTTTCGCCGAGCGCGCTCGCCGCCGCCGAACCGGCCCGCTTCACCAAGAACATGGCAAACGTGCGCGCAAGGGTCGGACATTCATCGACTACCTCCGCAACGGCAGTTCGGCAACCGCCGTCGCCGCCTACTCGCTCCGCGCCCGCCCGGGTCTGACGGTGGCGACCCCTTGAGCCTGGGAGGAGTTGGAGGACATCGACGATCCGCGAACGCTTCGATTATCGCAGCGTTCCGCTGCGACTTTCCCGATCTGACCAGCGATCCGTGGCGGGACCTCGCAAACTCCGCCCGCGTTATCACCAAAAAGGCGCGGCGATTCGCCGGCCTCGCAGAACAAGGGACATCATGAGATGGCGGCACCGCGGGCAAGTTGGAAGGGTCATCTGAAACTGTCGCTGGTTTCGTGTCCGGTGCGGCTGTACACCGCCGTCAGCGAAAGCAATCGCGTCTCCTTCCATCTTCTGCACAAGGATACGCACAATCGCATCCGCATGCAGCCGCGCGATCCGGAAATCGGCGACGTCGACCGTTCCGACCTCGTCAAGGGCTACGAGTACGATAAGGATCGCTACGTCGTCATGAGCGGACGAGGATTTCGAGAAGATCCGGATCGAATCGAGCGAGACCCTCGTTATCGAGTCCTTCGCCGACGAAAGCGCCGTCGACGAGCTGTACCTCGACCGGCCCTACTATCTGGCCCCGGACGGCAAGGTGGCGCAGGAGACGTTCCGCGTCGTTCAGCAGGCGATGCGGGAGAAGGGCAAGGTTGCGCTCTCACGTCTGGTGATCGGTGGCCGCGAGCGGATGGTGATGCTCTATCCGCGTGACAAGGGCTTCGTCGTGACCACCTTGCGCAGCAAAGACGAGGTGCGGGAGGCAGGGCATTATTTCGCGGATATCGGCGACGGCGAGGTGGATGCGGAAATGCTGGCGCTCGCCGGCCAGCTCATCGAGCAGAAATCGGGCGCCTTCGATCCCGCCGCCTTCCACGATCGGTATCAGGATGCCATTCGGGAGATGGTCGAAGCGAAGCTGAAGGGCGAAGCGCCGGTGATCGCCCGCGCGCCCGAACGCGGCAAGGTGATCAACCTGATGGACGCCCTTCGCCAGAGCCTGCAGCGTCAAGAAGAGGCCCGCGAAGGCGGCGGGCGGCGCACCCGCGGGCAAATCGGGCCGCCCGGCGGCGCAGCGGCCAGCGGTCCGGAAGAAGAAAACCGCTTAGGCCGAACCTCGGACGGCTTCGTGCACAGCAATATGGCCGCGCGTGAGGGGAACCGCGGCATATGACGGGTCACGGCGCTCCCTGGGAACGCTCTCTTTAGATCATATTCCTATCCGAGAACCAAGTATTGGTTGATTGGTTTCGGCGCCGGGAACTCCGGTCGGAGCCCCCGCGTTAAATAGCCATCACCGCAACCCTCTGAGGAAACGGAGCTTGAAGATGGCAAGTGAGCACGAGACGAGTTCGGTTGATCTCGGCGGAAAAGGTCGAAGGAACGTCCGTCTATAGCAACGGCGGAGACAGCGTCGGCACCATCAAGAACGTGATGATCGACAAGGTGTCCGGCCAGGTCGTGTACGCTACAATGGCTTCCGGCGGCGTCCTCGGCATCGGCAGCGACTACTACGCCCTGCCGTGGAACGCACTGAACTACAATACGGATCTCGGTGGGTACAGATCAATATGGATCGCGATAAGCTGCAAGGTGCGCCGGCGGGCAGCGAGGAAGAGGTCATCAGCAAGCTGGAGGACCAGAACTTCGGCACCAAGGTGCACGATTATTACGGCACCAAGCCCTACTGGCAGTAGCGGAGATTGCGTGCGGGGCGATGCCATGGCGGGTACGCCCGCGCTTTTCTGCCTTTGCTTTGCCGGGGCATCTGCCCCCGCTGTAGCTAGGAAGAGGCGTCGAGGATAAGACGATGTCGACATTTCCGGCCCAGACGCAAGAACACCAGCCGGGCGCGAAGCGGCGATGCATCCGCGTCCCGATTATGCGCCGCGATTTCCTTCCTCCGGCCGCCTCGCCGGCAAGGTCGCGTTGATCACCGGCGGTGACAGCGGGATCGGTCGCGCGTGCGCGGTGCTGTTCGCCCGCGAAGGTGCCGCCGTCGCCATCGTTTACAAAGAAGAGATCGAAGATGCCGAGGAAACCCGGCGCACCGTCGAGGCGGAAGGGCAACCGGCGGTGCTGATCGCGGGCGACATCGGCGACGAGGCCTTCTGCCGCGACGCCGTGGCGCGGACACTTTCAGCCTTCGGCCGCCTCGATGTTCTCGTCAACAACGCCGCGGAACAGCATCCGGTCGATGACCTGACCGAGCTATCGGCGCGAGCAACTGGAACGAACCTTCCAGCACCAACGTCTACGGCTATTTTTTCATGACGAAGGCGGCATTGCCCCATCTTGAAAAGGGCGCGGCGATCGTCAATACGACGTCGGTCACCGCCTATCGCGGCAGCAAGGCGCTGCTTGATTACAGCGCCACCCGCGGCGCGATCGTCGCCCTCACCCGCTCCCTCAGCCAGGCTCTCGCAAAGCGCGGCATCCGCGTCAACGGCGTTGCTCCCGGACCGATCTGGACGCCGCTGATCCCTGCCAGCTTCGATGAGGAGAAGGTGGCGAAGTTCGGAGAAGATCAGCCCCTCGGCCGGGCCGGGTCAGCCGAACGAGGTCGCATCGTGCCACCTGTTCCTCGCCTGCGACGACTCTTCGTACATGTCGGGCCAGGTTCTCCACCCCAACGGCGGGGAGCTCGTCGGCGGGTAGAGTCCTACTCCGTTTTCCTGCAACGAAAAAGGCGCCGGTGGGCGCCTTTTTTGGACGCCGTCCGTTACGGTCAGCCTCATTCCGCCGCCACTTTTTTCTTCATCGCCCGATATTCGGAGGCCATCTTCTCCGCCTTTGACTTGCGATATCTTAGTCGCGCGACTCCGGAAACAGCTTGTTTTCTTCGTCCGAGACATGGTGGCTTGATCGCCTTCTCCAGCTCCTTGAGATGGCTCTTCCAGTCGCTGTCTTCGCCCTTCTTGACGGACTTTGTCAGCTCCTTCAGCAACTGCGTGGCCTCGCGGTGTTCTTTCACCGCATCCTTGAGCTCTCCTTCCTCCCCGACCGCTTTCTGGAACGCCGGATAGACTTCCGCCTCCTCGAACTGCGTGTGCATTTCCAACTCGCGATGCACCTCCTCCATCAGCTCCATTTTCTTTGCTGGCCGCATCCGCAGCTGTTTAGCCGATTTGCTCAAGAAGCTGGGCGACATGCTCGTGGTCTTCGTGCAACACATCGAAAATATGGTCGACATATACTCTCGCTCCGTACCGCAAGAGTTGCAGACCTTAAAACGGCAGGCGAGCGCGTTTGTTCCAGAAATTAGACGTAATCATTAGTACAGGAAGGGGCCGGCGCCGCAACGATTATAAGCTCTTCCGCGCCGAGAGGGCTACGGCGGAAGAAAATCGCAGGACGCCGGCGTCTCGGTTAACGGAGGCCGAGAAATGAAAGGATAGCCAGGATGACGACGATGACGCCGATCAGCCAGAAAATATTGTCCATGCTTAACCCTCCGCTTGCATCTGTCCGAGCCGGCGGTGCGCCCGACCGCTTCCTTCGCGCGGCCGAGTTTCTGTGCCGCCTACTTCCTGGCACCGGCGCCGCAGGAGTTGTCGCCCGTCCTTACGACTCCGTCTCGGCTGCCTCGCCTTCGGTTGTCGGATGGACGGCTTCGGCGCTGACGTCGCCGGCGGCGTACACCGGCTCTTCGTCTTCAGGAGTCAGCGGCTCCGTCGGATTGCGGTGCAAGCCCTCCGTCTCTGCCTGCGTACCCGGACGCATAGGGCGTCTCCGGCATCCCTTCCGATGCGCCGCATCCTCCTCCTCGGTCGGCGCACAGCGATCGCCGGGCAAGCAGCATCGCGAGCGCGGCTCCGCCGACGACGAGGACGGCGCCCAGCGCCAGCGGATGCTCGCGCGCGTAACCGACCGGCCGGCGCGCGGCCCGCGAACACGTCCGGTGACTTCGGCCGCGGTCTCCTTTGTCGCGTCGTAGGCGGTGTCGACCGACCGGCGTAACGGTCTCCGACGCGCGGCCGGCGGTCTCGGCGGTCCATTGCCGCCCCTTCCCGGCCGCCTCGCGCACCCGGCCGACGGTTTCTCCCGCCAGATTGCGGGCCGACGCTTCCGCCCCTTCCACCTTTTCGCCGGCGCGCCGAATGGTCTCGTTCACCCGGCTGTTCACCGCTTCGTCCGCGAGGTCGACCTCATACAGGTCGGCAGCCGGCCGGATCATCCGTGGCGCGGACCGGCCGCCGTTCCGGCGATCGCTGCCGTGCGGTTCCGGTCGCTCAGCATCAGCCAGCCGAGACCGACGGCGGTAACGCCAAGCGGTAACGGATTGGCGCGCACAGCATCACCGAAGGCGCGGCCGAATTCGATCGCCCCTGACTTCGTCGGCAAGATGTACTGCTTTACCAAACTTTCGACGGAAACCCGTTCGGTGATGGCGCCTACCGTCGCGCGGATTTCATCTCGCGTGCCGATCCATGTCGTTCATAATCTGTCCGCGTCGTCGTCATCGCACCGTCTCCATAACCAGGTCCTTGTCCCGCTTGAGAGACTCGGCGGTCTTCGGAAGCGCCAGGTTTTTTGCCTCAAGGGCGGCGCGGCCGCCTCGGATAAGGATGAAGGCGATCACCGCCAAGCGCGATGCCGACGATCAGCGCCGCATATTCGGGCCGCATGTAGTTGGTGAGGGCGACGACGAGCGCCTGCACCAGCACCAATAACGATGCCAGGGCGACGATCATGCCCCCGAAGATGCCGACGAGGCCGAGGATCGCCTCGTTCGCCTTCTCGGAGCTTTCAATCCGCGCAAGCTGCAGCTCCTGCTGCATCAGTCGGGTGACGGAGTCGATCAGATCCATCATCAGCCGCGACGTGGGCTTGTTGTCCAAATTCATCGGGCAATCCTCCTAAATCGCTGACGCGGCTGCGCTGGAAATCATCACCTTTGCCACCGCCGGCCGGTCGCGCGTGGGCTGGCCGAAGAAGCGGACGAGGGCGAAGCTGAGCAGAAACGCCCCACCCAGGAACATCGCCGGGCGACGTCGGGCGAAATCTTCGACGCTGTGCAGGACGCTGCCCACGTCCTGTCCTTCGACCCGCTGACTGAGCGCGCCGATTTCATCGGCAGCGCGTCGGGCGACACGGGCAGCGGTCTCGCGACCTCGCTCCTGCAGCGTGTTCGATGCGCTGTGAAACGCATCGGCGACGTCGTGGGCGTAGCTGGCAACCCCGTCACGGCGCTCGACCGCCAGCCGCTCGGCTTCCGTTTTAACGGTATCGTATGCCTGCTCGCCGGTGGAGCGGATCTGCTGCTCCACGCTCTTTGCCGCGTCCTTGACCGCGCGTGCCGCATCTTCCTTGGTCGTACTCGCCAAACTCATGGCCGTCTCCTTGGACAACGGTCGTGAAATTGCATTCGTCCCATGCAACGATCCAGAAGCGGCGTTAGTTCCCTAGCGCCGAACGCAACTCAGCCGGGGAAAATCAACCCGCACAGAGCCGCCACGTCCGCAGGACTTCGGCGACGCTCCAAGCCTGGGCGATGCAGCCGCGCGGGGCGAACGGGGCCTCGGCATCGAAGATCTCACTGATCGAGCCGACGCAGCCGTGGTCGAGATGCGCCCAGAACCCCTCGAAGTAACGCCGGGCGGCTGCGCGTTCGCCCGGGTGCAGCTTCAGCCAGGCATCGATGAAAGGGCCCGATCAGCCAGGCCCAGACCGTCCCTTGATGGTATGCGGCATCGCGTGCCCGCAGATCGCCCCAATAGCGGGGCTCGTAGTCGGGATGTTCGGGCGCGAGTGAGCGCAGGCCGACCGGCGTCAGAAGATGCCGCTCAACAGCGTCCATGACAGCCTGCCAGCGGGCGGGATCGAGCACCGGATGCCGCAGCGCGATGGCAAACACCTGGTTCGGGCGCAGACTGCCATCGTCCCCCTGCTCGCCGTCGACGATGTCATAGAGATGCCCGAGCCTCGGCGGACCAGAAGCGCGCATTGAAGGAGCGGAAGACCTGCTCGGCGGTCGCCGCCAAGGGCGGCAGATCGGCGTCTCCTCCCTCCTCGCTCGTCCAGGCGGCGAGCAAGCGCAACGCATTGTACCAGAGCGCGTTGATCTCCACCGCCTTGCCGCGCCGCGGGGTGACCACCCAGTCGTCGACCTTCGCGTCCATCCAGGTGAGCTGGTAGCCATTCGGCACCCTGCCGGAGCAGCCCGTCGGCCGGATCGACGCCGATGCCGAAGTGGGTGCCGGCCATGTGGTGGCGGACGATATCGACCAGCTTCGGCAGCATTTCGCGAAGCAGGACTCGATCGCCGGTTGCCTCGAGATAGCGATCGAGGGCGTGGAAAAACCACAGGGTCGCATCGGCGGTGTTGTAGACGCCTTCGCTCTCGTGCTCGGGGAACAGGTTCGGGATCAGACCGTCGCGAAGGTGGGCGGCGAAGTTGCGGAGGATGCCGCGCGCTTCGCCATGGCGGCCGGTCACGAGCGTCAGTCCTTCCAGGCTGATCATCGTGTCGCGGCCCCAGTCGGTAAACCAGTGGTAGCCGGCGATCACCGTGCGGAACGGATCGCCAGCGACGGCAAGGGCGCGCGGCTCCCGGCGCGGAGGGGCGACGACGAAGCTGTCGGCGGCGAGCACCAGTTCCGCCGCAGCACCCTCTGCGCAGCGCCGGATGCGCGGCTTCGATCAACGCGCGGCGCCGATCGCGTTCCCGGCTCGCCGCCTCGGTCGGGCGGAGTGCCGTCGCCGTCTCCCAGGTTTCGCTCGAAATGGTGAGCACGACGGTTCGCTCGGGCGCCAGGGTTACCCGGAAAAAGCCCGGGCTCCAGACCCTGCCGCGACAGTCGTAACCGCGCCGCGCCTCCCATGCGTAGAAGATCTCCCGACGCTCGCCGCCGTCGAGGACGAGACACGAGGCCTCGCCCTTTACCTGCAGCTTGAGGGTCGGCAGATCGTCACCGACCGGCGATCTCGTGGCGATCGCCCTGGCTGATCACCCTGTAGGTCCGGCCGCTCGGCTCGCTCACCCGGCCATCGAGCGGCCGGACGTGATTAAAGGGGCGAAGGCTGAGGCTGACAGGCGCCGCGGCCTCGATCAGCCGCCAGGAGAGCAACACCGTGTTCTGCTCGTGCAGGACGACCAGCCGCCGCTCCAGGACGATCCCGTCGAAGGCGAAGCGCCAGACGGGCAGGCCGAGCTCCAGGCGAAATTCCTTAAGATGACCCGCATCCGCCACACTATCTTCGTCGGCGATCTGATCGGCGCCGAGCCGGATCGGGCGGCCGTCGCCGCGTTCCACCGTTTCGCTGATGCCGTCCAGCATCACCGTGCGGCCGAAAGGGACCGGCAGTGCCGCAATCAAGAGGCCGTGGTAGCGGCGGGTAATGATCCCGGTGACGGTTCCGGAGGCGAAGCCGCCGAGACCATTGCCCACAAGCCATTCGGGCGGATCGGCGGGATCGGCCTCACCCTTCCCGTCCCAGGTAAGGACACGAACCGCGTCGGCCATTCGCTGGCACTCCTCGCTTATGGGGTGGGGTTGCGTGACTTGCTGCCGGCCTGATCTCCGGCGTGCCGCAACCGGGCGCATGACGACGCAGGCGCAACCCGGCAGCAACCAGTTGTTGGCGGAATAGATCGCGGGCGTGCCGGAGCCGCCGTAGGCGGGATCCTCGCTCGACCACATCACCTCCCACGTGGCCGCCGGCGGCGGCGCCAGCAACGGCTCCGGTGCCGGATCGAGATGCAGATCGACTTCGAGATTGACCAGCATCAGTCGGTCCTCGCCGTCGCCGAAAAAGCGGAGGACGAACGTTCCCGGACCAAGGCAGGCACCGTCGACTCCGTACCGCATCTGCCGCCGCAACACCGGGTCGTCGCGGCGAAGGCGGAGCAGGTCGGTGTGCAGCAGCAGCGTCTCGCCATGCCGTTCGCGCTCGTCCGGATCGAGCTTGCATCGGCGGAACGTCGACGGATCGGCGGGTGCCGGCATCGCCTCCTGCATCTCCGGCGTCGCCAGGCTGCGGAATTGCTGAAGAAATTCTTTTCGTCCCGCCTCCACCGTTTCCGCAAGGTCGGGCGGGTTGTCGGCGAAGTAGAGAAACGGCGCCGACGCCGCGAACTCTTGCCCCATGAACAGCATCGGCGTGCCGGGAAGAAGCAGAATGTACGCGGTCATCGCCCGCAGACGGCCAGGGCTCGTCTGTTTGTGGATGCGCTGGCCAAGTCCGGAGTTGGCGATCTGATCGTGATTTTGGATGAAGTTGACGAAATGCGCCGGCGGCAGCCCGAAGGTCGGCGTCCCCCGCGGCTTCTTCTGCCATTTGTAGCGCTGGCCCTGATAGAGGAACCCGTACTTAGCGGCGGAAACGAATTCCTGCGGGTTCCCGTGGTAGTCCGTGTAATACGCTTCCTTGCGGCCGGTCAGAGCGACCATCGCCGCATGGTGCAAGTCGTCGTTCCACATGGCGTCCATGCCGAAGCCGCCGTCCTCCGGCGGTCGCAGCACGCGGACGTCCTGCGGTTCGTTTTCTGCGATGACGACGATGCGGCGCGCGGCCGGCGGCTTCGCGGGCGCTGCGCGTGACCGCGGCGAGGATGTGCTCGTGCGTGTCGTCGAAATCGTAGATGTTCTGGGTGGCGTCGATCCGCAGCCCGTCGAAGTGGAACTCCTCGATCCAGTAGCGGGCGTTGGCGATGACGAGCGTGCGCGCGCCCTCGCATCCGGGCTGATCGAAATTCGGCGGCTTACCCCAGTCGGTCTCGTAGACGTCGGTAAAGTAGTCGGCCGAGAAGTCGGGCAGGACGTTGCCGATCGGGCCCGACGTGGTTATAGACGACGTCGAGGATGACGGCGATGCCGTGCGCGTGCGCCGCATTGACGAAGGCGCGCGCGTCGTCGGGAGTTCCGTAGAGGCGGGTCGGCGCGAACAGATCGACGCCGTCGTAGCCCCAGCCGAAGGCGCCGGGGAATTCGCCGATCGGCATCACCTCGAGGATGGTCGCGCCGAGCGCGGCAAGCGCCGGCAGCTCGGCAATCGCCGCCCGCCAGGTCCCGGCCGGGGTAAAGGCGCCGACGTGCATCTCGTAGACGACCTGGCCTTCGATGCCGACACCCGGCCAGTCCGCATCCGTCCAATAGAACGTCGGGTCGACCACCTCGGACAGTCCCTCCGGCCCGTCCGGCTGAAAGCGTGAGGCCGGATCGGCAAGGAGCCGACCTTCGCCGTCCAGTCGGAAGCCGTAGCGCAATACCGGCGGCGGCGCCGGCGACCAAGCCCGAAAAATAGCCGTCGCCTTCGGCGGCGAGGCGCGTCACGACAGTCGGGTGTTCCCCGCTCTTTCTCCGATGGCGTCACCACCTCGACGGCGGCGTGACCGGGCGCCCAGACGCGGAAATGCACGCCGCCCTCGACGGGCTCGGCTCCGATAGGAAGTCGCCGTTGCGGCGGGTGCGCGGCAGCGCTTCCTTGGCCGGCGTCGCCGCCGACCCGCTCCTCGTCGAGAGCCTCCGCCTCCGCCCCGAATACCGCTTGCGGTGCCTTCGCCGATCCGAATGACGTCCGCTTGAGCATCCCTAGATTCCTGCGACCATCTGCGTCGGCCAGCTCACCGGATAAAGTCACGCGCCCGGCCGCGCCGTGCTTAACGAGCAGCGGCTTCGGGAGGTTCCGAAGACCGCCGCGGCCGAACGAGCGCGCCCGACGGGCGAGGTTGGAACCTCGCTTCACTTTCAGCCGTTGTCCTGGCGGCTCGCGCGGTAGACCGAGATCGAAACAACAGCCGAGAGCAAGCAATGAATGTTTCCGAATGCATGACGACCGGCGCGCGTAACAATCGAAACCTCCGCCTCTCTCGTCGACGCCGCACATGTGATGCTTGAAAACGACACGAGCTTTTTGCCGGTGGTGGAGGACGGTCGGCTGGTCGGCGTCCTGACCGATCACGACATCGTTATCCGCGGCCTTGCCGAGAGCCGCAGCCCGTTCGAGACGCCCGTGCGCGAGGTGATGTCGATCGAGGTCGTGTGTGGCTTCGGCAATCAGCCGGTCGAAGACGCGAAGGTGCTGATGGAGGAACAGGGCGTCCGCCGAATGCCGGTGATCGATGATCAACATCGGCTGCTCGGGCTGCTGACGCGCGAGCAACTGGGGATGCCGGGGGCGCCGCGGAAAGCGCCGATGAAGGTCACGTTCAGCAAACAGAAGACGGACAGCTACGGTCGGCCGCGCAAGGTACCGATCAAGACTGCCTACGTGACGAGTACAACGGAAAAAGACGCTGCATTGTCAACAGCGGTGAAGCGCTTCGAAGACGAGGAAGGAACCGTCTGGAGCAACGTCGCTGACGAGGCCGATGTCGATAATGAGAAGGAGACGAAATAGAAGTTTATCGGCGTTTAATTCGACAGAGATGCGTTGCCTTTGTTTCGACAAGATGCTTAATCGCAGCGGTCGCGACTGGATTCGATTGCGCCGACGAGCCGGTCGTCGGCGGCTGGTTCAGCGGCGGGGTTACCTGCCGGCGGTCGTTCCGTCGCCGCAAAAGGCGGCCTGGAGTGTGACGTCGAGAAGCTCTTTGCTCACCTGCCGAGCGGTCGCGGTGGAGCTAGATCGAGTGCAGTTGAACGAGTCGGGCGAAGCATACGAACCGGAAAGCGCCTCCACCGGGGCGCTCGTAGCGACACCGCCATCGCCAGCCGCGCCCGGGTGCGGGAGACTTGCAGGCTGAAAATGCTGCGGCGACGCCGATCCGCGTCGTTCTGCTTCGTCTGGTGCTCGGCGTTCTCGCCCCGCTGCTTCTGCTCGTTGCCGGCTTCGGTGCGTGGAACGTTCAGCTGCAACACGACGCCGTCGATCGCAACATGCGGGATACCACACGAGCTTTATCGCTCGCCCTCGATCACGACATCGAGGCGGTGCAGGCGGCGTTGGCAACCCTCGCCCTGTCGTCCAACCTGCAGACGGGAAATTTCGCCGCTTTCCAAAGCGAAGCGATCGAGGCGGCAAAGCCGTTCGATGGCTGGATCGTCGTCGGCGACCACTCGCTGCGCCAGGTCGTCAACACCCGGTTGCCCTACGGGACGCCGCTGCCGGCCGTTCAGGCGCCGGACCTCAGCGAACGAACCTTCGCCGACGGCGTGCCTTCGATCTCCGGGCTGTTCGTCGGAAACGTTGCCAAGCGCCCGATCGTGGCGGTCAGCGTTCCCGTTTTCCGGGACGGGAAGGTCGTTTACGACCTGCGCATCGGCTTTCTTCCGCAGCGATTCACGACGCTGCTGAAGCTTCGGGATAAGCAAGCCGGCTGGGAATCGTTTGTTTTCGATCAAGACAATCAGCTGATCGCCCAGTCGCTTCCCGACGAAGGACAGATCGGCGGCAAGGTTGCGACCTTGGCTCATGGCGAGGGAAGGATCGCCCGGAGACGAAGGCATCCTCAAGGCGGACGACATCGGATCCGACTTCGTCATCGCCTATCATCGATCATCGATGACCGGCTGGCTGACCGCAATCGCCGCACCGACCGCCGTCGTCAACGCACCTGTGACGCGCGCCGCGCTGATTTTTGCCGGCGGTGCCCTGCTCTCGTTGCTGCTGGCAATCGTCCCCGCGCTGCTCATCGGACGGCGCATCGCGTTGCCGCTGCAGGCCCTCGCCGATCAAGCCGACGGGATTGTGCGAGGCGAAGCGGTGCCGGCCGAACGGCATTCGTTGTTAGAAATTGCCGATGTGCGCCGGGCGCTCATCAAGGCGGGCGAAATCCGCCGGCGGCAATTGGAAACGCAATTGCGGCCTCGAACGGGAAAGGCGAGCACGCGAACTGGCCGAACACAGTCGCGCCGAGATGGAGAAGCGTGAACAGAAGGCGCGACGGCTTATTGATTCCAACCTGATCGGCGTTGTCATCGCCGACGAACGGCGCGTCATCGAAGCCAACGACGTTTTTCTCGCCATGATCGGTTACAGCCGCGCCGAGCTCGCCGCCGGCCAAGTCAATTGGCGAGCGATAACACCGCCGGAGCACGAGGCGCTGGGCGATCGGGCGGTACAGTGGCTGCGCCACCAAGATGAAATTGCACCGTTCGAAAAGCGGTTCGTTCGCAAGGACGGCAGTCGCGTGCCGGTCCTGTTCGGAGCCGCCCGCATCGAGGCGGAGGCGGCCGAGCTGACCTGGGTCGGCTTCGTCATCGATCTGACGCAGCAGAAGCAGGCGGCGGCCGATCTCGCGCGCAGCGAGGAGCGCTACCGCGGCCTTACCGAGGCCATCTCCTCGGTCGTCTGGACGGCCGACGCCACCGGCGCCATCGAGGACATGCAGCACTGGAGCGAGATCACCGGTCAAACCGTGGAGCAGTACAGGGAGTTTGGTTGGATCGATGTGCTCCATCCCGACGATCGGGAGACGACGCGCGCAAATTGGATCCGGGCCATCGACAACAGGCTGCCGCTCGACATCGAGTACCGCGTCCGCAATCGCAACGGCCGCTATCGCTGGTATCACGCCCGTGGTGCGCCCGTCCTTGATGCCGACGGCAGCGTCCGCGAGTGGATCGGCATCTGCTTCGACATCGACGAGCGCAAGGCCGCCGCCACGCGCCAGTTGTTGTTGATGTCGGAGCTGGATCACCGGGTGCGCAATATTCTTGCCTCCATCCAATCGATGGTATCCCTGACCGGCGCCGGTGCCGCATCGAAGGAGGAATATGCCGCCCTGCTGCAGGGCCGCATCGGCGCCATGGCACGAACACACGGGCTGCTCAGCCGCCAGACGTGGCACGGCGCCACCTTGATGCAGATCGTGCAGGACGAGATCGCGCCGTTCGCCGCCAGTCCGGACAGCATCAGCGTCGAAGGCGACCCCGAGTTCACCTTGAGGCCGAAAAACGCGCTCGATTTTGCCTTGGTGATTCATGAGCTGATGACGAACGCCGCGAAGTACGGCGCCCTTTCCGTCCCGGGCGGGCGGCTCAGCATTTCGTGGCGGATCGATCAGGGAACCGGGATGCTCGTGTTCAGGTGGCGGGAAACGAGGGGGCCTCCGGTCAAGAAGTCGAACCGGCGCGGCTTCGGCTCTCGCCTGATCGGCACCGTGTTCAACGCCAGCATCGGCCGCACCGCCCGCTGCGATTTCCTCTCCGAAGGGCTGTCATGCACACTGACAATGCCGTCACAGACGCTTGCGACCCGACGGCAAAGGCAACAGGATGAGATCGTCGGCGCTGCCAATCCGGCCTCGTCGATGCCGGAAGGGCGGATCTTGATCGTCGAGGACGAGCCGTTGATCGCGATGGAGCTGCACCGACTGCTTTCGCAGGCGGGGCTGGACGTGAGCGGCCCGGCCGGAACCCTCGAACAGGCCCTTGACCTCGCCGGCGATCAGACTTTGACCGGCGCCATCATCGACATCAACCTCGGATCCGATACCAGCTATCCGGTGGCGGATCGTCTCTGCGATATCGGCCTTCCCGTCATCTTCGTCACCGGCTACGGCGCGGAGATCATCCCGGAACGCTTCGCCTCGCAGACCGTCCTGCAAAAGCCGATCGAACCGCACGAGCTGTTGGCAACGCTTCGCCGCGAACTTGCCGCTGCCGCGAACCGCGAGGTGGAGGAACCGGAGGCGTCCCGCGTCGCGGGCAATCCTGGGCGCGAGCATCAATCGGGAGTGATCCCGGGGCTTTCGGGGCCTATTCTCTTCTTCCGTAGTCAGGTATTTTGGCAGGCTCAGGCGTTGGCTCAGGGCCGGGTTCAAGATGGATTCGGAAAACGCGATCGTGCTCGAGGCGCTGCGGTTCACGCCATTTCTGGCGCACGTTGCCGGAGAGGACCTCGTGCGGCTCTCCCGGCGGGCCCGTCGCGTAACCTACCGGGGCAAAGACGTCCTCTTTCGCCAGGGCGACGCCGCGGAGTCCTTCTTCATTGTCGTCTCCGGCCACGTCGTCCTCTATCTCGATGGAGATGACGATCCGTCGCATATTGCCCGTCTCTGCGGCCCGGGCGAAAGTTTCGGCGAATGGTGCGTGTGTTGCAACGAAGCGTGCCGGGTGACGGCGCGTGCATTCGGCTCAACCGACCTGATCGCCATTCCAGGCGATGCCCTCGCTGCGTTGTTCGCCGCCAGCCCCGAACTTGCGCTTGGACTGATCGGCGAACTATCCGTCCGGCTGCGTGGTCTCGTCCGCCAGATGATGGATCTGAAAATGAAGACGGCGGCGCAACGGCTCGGCGGCTATCTCCTCGATCTGGCGCCGGGGCGCGAAGGATCCTGCGAAATCCGTCTGCCCTTCGAAAAGAAGCTTCTCGCACGCCACCTCGGCATGCAGCCGGAAACGCTGTCGCGTATTCTCCTCAAGCTGCAAAGCGTCGGCGTTCGCTATCATCGCTCGATCGACGCCTTCCGCATCCGCGACATCGCCGTCCTGCGGGAATTCTGCGACGAAGGCGGGCCCGACAACGCGCCGGTGGCAGGTCATGCGGCCGAGCACTGAAGATGTCGCAATCATCGCCGCAACGCCGCTTTTTTGCGGTTTGGCGGCGGAGGACACGGCGCACATCCTCCGTGGCGCATCGGTCCGCCACTACAACGAGGACACGCTGCTTTTTTCAGCCGGTGACCAGGCCGAACGCTTTTACGTCACCCTGAAGGGCTCGGTGCGGCTGTTTGCGCTGAACAAGGATGGCGACAAGGCGATCATCGAAGTGGTGGGTGCCGGCCATTCCTTTGCCGAAGCCGCGATCTTCAACCTGGCGTGGTACCCGGTGCAACGCCGAAGCGATGGCGGGTGCCCGGGTCGCCGCCATTGGCGCCGCCCCCATCCTGGAAACGCTGCGCGCCAACAGCGCCGTCGCCACCTGCATGCTGTCTTCGCTCTGCCGCTGGCAGCTCCACCTGTTGGCCGAGATCCGGCGGCTGAAGGGGCAGTCGCCGGCGCAGCGGCTCGCCTGGTTCCTGCTGTCTCTCGCCGACGGCGCCGATCGAGACCGCTGTCGTGCGCCTGCCCTATCGCAAGTCGATCGTTGCCGGGCGCATCGGCATTACCCCGGAAAGCTTGTCGCGGGCCTTGGCACGGCTTGCGGATCTCGGCGTCGAGAGCAAGGGGGACGTCGTCGCGCTGCGCGACATCCCGGCGCTGCGCCGGTTCTGCCGCACGTAAATTCCGCGGTACCTGCCATCGAACGAACGGGTTGACGTTCGTCAAGGAGCTCTGCCCGGCAATCTTCGAAAGTCGCTTTGGAGCGCAGGCGGCACCCGGTGGCCGAGCGAACGGCGGGCGGCGGCCCCTTGCGAAAGGACGAAGAGAAATGGCCCCCCCCAGGTCGGAAGGCCGACCCGACAACGAGACCGATCTCGCGGGAGGCGGCAAAGTCTGGTCGGATACCGACGGCGTGCACATCGATGCCCGCCGCGACACGCCCGACCGCATGCGATCGTATGCCCGAAGCCATGGCCTGAACACCGATGGCTGGGACTTCCTCAGTGGGGGCTGGCGATACCACCGGCCGCCTCGCCGACGATCTCGGCTTCCTCTACTTCGCGGCGCCCCAGGGCTTCGATCACGTGGCGCAGACGACGATCATCGACGCCGATGGTCGCGTCTATCGGCAGATTTACGGCGCGGCCTTCGAGCCGCCGGCGCTCGTCGAGCCGCTGAAGGAACTGATCTGGGGCCGGCCCGCCGGATCCAATGCGGGAACTTCCCTTCTCGAACGGATCAGGCTGATCTGCACCGTCTACGACGCGTCGAGCGGCCGCTACCGGTTTAGCTACGCGATTTTCATCGGCATCGGCGTGGGCGGCCTGACCCTGTGCGTCACCGGCTTCGTCATCGCCCGCGCCTGGCTGCGGACAGGGCGCAGCGGTGCCGCATCAACAAACAAGCAAGAAACGCGAGCTTTATAAATGAACACGCGGCGACCCTTGCGCTTCGCCTTCACCTGGTTCGAGGGATGGCTGGACCGCGCCTTCGGCACGCGGAACAGCCCGTTCTACTGGCTCGGCGGGCTAGGGTTCTTCCTCTACTGGATCGTCGCCGTCAGCGGCATCTACGTCTATGCCTTTTTCGACACCGGACTGACCGCGGCCTATCAGTCCGTCCAATCCCTCACCGTCGGGCAATGGTGGCTCGGCGGCGTCATGCGCAGTTTGCATCGCTACGCCTCCGACGGCCTGATCCTGGTGATGGCGGTTCACCTCCTCCGGGTGTTCGCCTTCGATCAGTATCGCGGCACGAGGTGGTACTCCTGGGTCTTGGGCGTGCCGACGATCGCCCTCGCATTTGCCGCCGGCATCACCGGATACTGGCTGGTCTGGGACAGACTTGCCCAGTACGTCGCCGAAGCAACGGCCGAGCTCTTGGATTGGCTGCCGATCTTCGGATCGCCGATTGCGCGCAACTTCCTGGCGCCGAGCTACGTCGATGACCGCTTCTTCACCCTCATGCTGTTCATCCACATCGCCCTGCCGCTGGTGATGCTGTTCATCATGTGGTTCCACGTCAACCGGGTGGCGCGTCCGCACATCAACCCGCCACGGTACCTCGCCATCGCTACGCTTGCGATGCTTCTCGTGCTCAGCCTCGTCCATCCGGCGACGAGCCAGGGGCCGGCCGATCTTGCCCGCATCCCGTCGCCCGTCGGCCTCGATTGGATCTACCTGTGGTTCTATCCAATCGCCGATTGGCGGGGGCCGGGGGGCGTGTGGCTGCTCTTCTTCGCGGGATTCCTCCTTCTCATGCTGATGCCGTGGCTGCCGCCGCTGGCGAAGTCGCCGCCCGCGGTGGTCGATCTCGACAACTGCAACGGCTGTACGCGCTGCGCCGCCGACTGCCCCTATGGCGCCATTCGGATGGGTGCGCGCACCGACGGCAAACCCTTCGAGCGCCAGGCCGTCGTCGATCCGTCGTTGTGCGTCTCATGCGGGATCTGTACCGGGTCCTGCCCGACGGCGACGCCATTTCGCCGGGCCTCGGCGCTGGTGCCCGGCATCGATCTGGGCGGACTGCCGCTGACCGAGGTCCGCGCGCGGACGGAGCGGGCGGCGGCGGCGCTGAAGGGTCCGGCGCGGATCATCGTCTTCGGCTGTGCCCACGCCATTCCCGTCGAGGCGCTGGCGAGCGGAACGACAGGCGGCGTCAGCCTTCCCTGCACGGGCATGCTGCCGCCGCCGATGATCGACTATGTCCTGAGCCGTGGGCTTGCCGACGGCATCGTCATCACCGGTTGCCGCGGCGGGGAGTGCCGCTTCCGCTACGGGCCCCTGTGGACCGACGCCCGCATCGACGGCCACAGGGACCCGCACCTACGCTCCCGCGTGCCGCGCGATCGCATTCTGCGCGTCTGGGCGTCGCCTCTTGAGCGACGCCGACTCGGGCGGGAGATCGATGCCTTCCGGCGCCGCCTCGAGGACATGTCGGTGCGCCCCAACGCGCCGATCCCGGCCGGCATGGAGGAGGCGGCGGTGGAATGAAGGTATTTCGTTACCTTGGCCAAGCCATCTTCTTCGCGGCGATCGCGATCTTCATCGGCTACTTCTCTTCGCGCCCGCCTTACGTGCGCGTTCCACCCGAGGACGCCCTGATCAAGCTGAGCTTCGCCCACGGCGCCGAGAAGAAGGGCGAGTGCCGGAAGCTGTCGCCGGAGGAACTGGCGAAGCTCGCCCCCAACATGCGGCGCCCGACGATCTGTCCGCGCGAACGCCTGCCCGTCGATATCGAAGTCGTCATCGATGGCGCCCTCGCCTACGCCGATAAATTGCCGCCGACCGGCCTTTCCGGCGACGGTCCATCGCGGGCCTACGAGCGGTTCGTCGTCCCCGCCGGCGAGCATCACATTATTTTGCGCCTGAGGGACACCGGCCGGAAAGAGGGTTTCGACTATATTACTGAGTGGGTATCCCTTTCATTCCCCCAATTCGGCGAGATTGGCGGAAATGCTGGGTTTGATGATGGAGTGGTAGGGGGCCGGTCCGACGGCCGCCGCCTGCCGGACGAGGCGGTGGAACAGGAGTCCACGGGCCTGTGATCGACGTCGATTGAAGCGAAAAGTGAATTCGTCGAGGTAGTAGTCGAGATGTTGGTGCTGGATGCCGCCCTGGAGAGTCCCCAACAACCACCGTTTGAGCAAGGCGGCGACTTTGTGGACGCGTGGCATGACCTCGTGAGCCGGTCTCGTAGCTGCCGAGGCCGAGGGCACGCTGCAGCCCCAGGGCGCTCACCCCGTTCTTCTGGCTGGTCACGAACCACATCGCCAGGAACCATGTCCGCAGCGGCTTGCGGGTCCCTTCGAAAATCGTGCCGGCGGTCACCGAGGTCTCCCTGCGACATGCCCGGCACCGCAGCCAGCCACCGGCCATTTCCCACGGCTCGCCGACAACTCCACAGTGTGGGCAGCAAAAGCCCCCCGGCCAGCGGAGCCGGCGGATATAGGCGCGGCAGGCAACCTCACCCCGAAACCACTCGTCCAGCTCCTCGAAGGTGCTTGGGTAGTCAGCGCCCGCCACCGGATGCTTTCCGACCTCCATCCGTCCACAGTATCAGCCCAATCTGGGGGAGCGAAGGGGATACCCACTTGCGCTCGAAGAGCAGATGATGCGCGAAAAGACGTATGATCAGTATCCGGACCACAAGACGGATCACGAGCGGTTGCTCGACGACATCCGCGATATCATGGACGCCTACGAAGACGGGACCTACGCGGAGCGCAAGGAGGCGTTCGCGGAGCGGCTCCAGCACTGGTTCGTCGATCACTTCAAGACGAAAGACGCGCGGCTCCACAGGCACACCACGACGTGACGCCGGCCGAAGCGTAACTTCACCGGCTCAGGCCGCCGATACCCGCCTGACCTCGCCGGACAACTCCGTCACATAGGCGGCGACGCTTGGGAACTGGCCCAGAACGGACGGGATCCGATCGGGTGGCAGCACATAGAGCGCGGTCGACAAGGCATCGGCAAGGGTTGCCCGCGGGGTCGTGACCGTCAGGGACGCAAAGTGCCGGCGCTCCGCCCGGTGCGCGGCGAGAACAGATGATGCGCGCGCCCGTCGGCTCGAAGGCGGTGGCATAGCCGGCCGAGGTGGCGATGGCGCCGTCGGCGACGGGGAGGCGAAGGGGGGGCGCGGTCGAGCCCCGGGGGCACCGCGATACCGATCGACCATGCCGCCCTGTCGGCTGGATGCCCGAGCGCCCGCATCTCTCCCATGTCGACGAGGACGCGCGACCAGCCGCGCGCGCGCAGCAAAGCCGCGACGCGATCGGTGATGTACCCCTGGGCGATGCCGTTGAGCGTGACCGCCATCCCCGCCCCGAGGGTGATCCGCTCGGGCGCAATGCGCAGCCGGCGGAAGTCGACGCGCGCGCGCGCCGCCTCCACGACCGGCTCGGGCGGACCGAGGGCCGAGGCCGCGCCGCCGGCGAAATAATCCGCGTACGCCTGCCACAGCGGCTGCACCGTGATGTCAAAGGCGCCGTCCGTCAGTTCGCCATAGCGCGTGCTCAGCAAGAGAAGCCGGAACAGATCGAGCGATGGCGCATCGAGGCGTCCCTGCCGGTTTAGCCGCGACAGCGACAATCGGGGCGATAGAGGCTGAACTGTCGTTCGAGCCGTGCGACCTCGTCGACACAGGCGACGACCGCCGCCCGCGCCTCCGCCCGGCCGGTGCCGCAGAGGATGAGGCGCGCCGGAGCGCCGAGCGCCGTTCCCTCCCAGACGTAGGGATCATCCGCGGCTCGCACGTGCTTACCCGCGAGCAGCATCGCCGCGCCGCCGGCCACGATCAAGAGCGCCCGGCGGCGGCTGACGGGCCCACGCACCATTCGCACACCTGCGCGGGCATCGGCCATCTATGCCTCCTCCATCGTGCCGCTTCTTCCCGCCGTCAAAGCCTCCCGCCGCTCCCGCCGTTTGCGCCGGGCGGCCAGCGGCGGGCAAACATGGTCATCGGCGTAGATGCGCTGACAGAGCAGGCAGTGGATGCATTCGTTGGGATTGATCTGCCTCTCCGGATGAATGGCCTGGACCGGACAGCGGTGAAAGCAGATCTGACATTCACGCCCGCATTGAGGGCGCCTTTTCAGCCACTCGAACATCCTGAGACGCGCCGGGATCGGCAATGCCGCCCCGAGGGGGCAGAGGTAGCGGCAAAAGAACCGTTCGACGAACAGGCCCGCGCCGAGGAGACCGACGGCGTAAAGGACGAACGGCCATTCGCGCACGAACTTGAGAGAGATGGCCGTCTTGAACGGCTCCACCTCGGCGCCGACGAAGGCCAGTTTGGTCGAGGTCAGCGATACCGCGAACAGGCCGAGAAAGACGACGTACTTGATGGGCCACAGGCGCTCGTGCAAGGTGAACGGGATCCGCACCTGCGGGAGGCGGAGCCGGCGTGCCGCCTCACTGGCGAACTCCTGCAACGCGCCGAACGGACACAGCCAGCCGCAGAAGACACCCCGTCCCCAGAACAAAAGCGCGACCGCGACGTAGCTCCAGAGAATAAAGATTACCGGATCGAGCAGGAAGAACTCCCACTTGAAGTCGGTCATCAGCGAGTGTGCGAAAGTCAGCACGTTGACGACCGAGAGCTGTCCGCCGGCATACCAGCCGAGCCACACGAGGGTGACGGCGAGGAAGGCGAGACGAAGCCGGTGATAGAGGAGGGGACGCTGGATCACCGGGTCTTGAAACACGAGGGTTGCGGTCAACGCCGCCAGCATCAGCGAAACGACGACAATGGCCGGCCAGCGGTTCCGCCAGTTCTGCTGCCACAGCGGTGCACTGGCGCCGCTCGTCTCGTCGGCGGTGACCTCCGGCGCCAGGAGATAGCGATCGGGCAGCCTGTAGCCGAGCGAGAGCAGCGCGGGTGTGCCGGTGCCGGAAGCGCCGCCGGAACCAGGATGTCCAGCCGCCACGGAGCGGATGGATCAAATCCCGCGCCGGCACGGACGACGAAGATACCGATCTCGCGGAAAGAGGACGCGCCTTCGATGCGCAACGACTCGACATTGTCGTAACCGTCCGTCGTCAGGGCGTACGTCCGTTCTCCTTGCACGATCTGCAGTCGCTCGAAGCGATGGGAGCGGACGAAGGCCGTACCCTTGACCGAGAACAGGCCGTTCGCGGTGATGAGGATCGCCTGATCATCGGCGGCGAGGCCGGCGACGAGGCGATTGAAGGCAAGCTTGCCGAGCAGGTTCTCACCGATCTGTGCCGGTGTCAGCAGCGCAACGCACACGTCGAGGAAACTGTCGTAGTCCCCGGAAGGCGCCGGTTGACGCCCTCCTCCAGATCGCGACGGGAAAATGACCGACAGTCGATCGACCCATCCGCGGTGAGTTCGGGCCATGTGGCCGGCGCGAACGTCGCCACGTCGATGCGGCCGGCGGCAGGCGAGGCGCCGCCCAAACCGCGCGAGGCGGCCACGGCTCTCGCCGAGCGAACGACCGCATCGCGGATGACCCCACTGCTGATCGTGGCACCGGAGATCGCCTCCGGATATCCCTTGGCGCCGCCGTGTTCCGTCTTGAGGGTACCCCGCAATCCGATGTCGACGCCGGCAAAGCCGCCGACATAGTCCCGGATCTGCTGTTCGGTGATGCCGATGACGAGGATCGGCTCGGTCTGCCGAACGAGTAGCGCGCCGGTGATGATGCCTTGCAGGTCGATGCCGACGAGCACGTCGAGCGGCTTGCCCGAGTAGCCGGTCGAGCCGACCACATCGTAGGTGGACAAGGCATAACCGACGATCCGCCCGTCCCGCCGGATTTCCGCCGCCTCCGGTTGCCCTTCGAACGGGCCGGCCGCGTCGGCGCCCGGAAAGATTTGGGTGAGATCTTCCCGACGATATCGATCTTGCTTCAGCGGCGGCTCCTGCGGTGAAGGTGACGGCCCAGACCGCGACGAAAAGGACGCCGACGGCACACAGAAGAGCGGCGATGTGCGGCCGGATGAGGTCAAGTCGGTGTTGTTGATTGATTGTTTCGGCGGCCGTCCACCCGCGGGGCGACCGGCGCCCGCACCCTCTGGTGTATCCCGCCTGTCCCCTGCGACCTTGACGCCGGTTAAGCACGGTATACCCGCAGACCTCGTATGGGAACTTGACCAAAGTTAAGGCAGTCTGCCCCGCCCGGTTCTTAAGCTCGCGATGTTGGGGTTTGGAGGGCGGGAGATGCGTACAATCATCAAGAGTTTGCTGGTGTCGACGGCGATCAGTGTCGCCGCGACCGCGTCTTACGCGCAACAAGCGCAGCCGTCGCAACAGACGCAGCCGGCGCCGCTCCCATCTCCGGCCGAGATCAAGAAGCATCAGACGTCGCCCGGGGACAGGTACGTGCCCAGCCTCGACGTTTTGGAAAAAAAGCAGCTGGAGGCGCCGGGTTCCAGGCCCGGGATCCCGGCACTGACGCAAGCCGGGTTCGACCAGGCCAATCAGATCTACTTCCAGCGATGCGCCGGCTGCCATGGTGTGCTGCGCAAGGGGGCGACCGGCAAGCCCCTGACTCCCGACGTTATGCGTGAGAAAGGCTTCGAGTACCTCCGTGACTTCATCACGTACGGCTCGCCTGCCGGTATGCCGAACTGGGGAACGTCAGGTGAATTGAACGAACACCAAGTCGAACTGATGGCGAAGTATCTGCTGAACGATCCGGCGCAGCCGCCCGAGTTCGGCATGAAGGAGGCGTTGGCGACCTGGAAGGTGCTCGTCCCTGTCGACGAGCGGCCAACCAAGCAGATGAACAAGCTCGATCTCGACAATCTGTTCTCGGTGACCCTGCGGGATGCCGGGCAGGTCGCCCTGATCGACGGCGGCACCAAGAAGATCGTCGAGATCATCCCGACCGGTTATGCCGTTCACATTTCGCGGGTCTCAGCCTCCGGCCGCTACCTTTACGTCATCGGTCGCGACGCCAAGATTAACCTGATCGATCTGTGGATGGAGAAACCTTCGACCGTGGCCGAAGTGAAGATCGGCAACGAGGCGCGCTCGGTCGAAACCTCGAAGGCGAAGGGTTGGGAAGACAAATACGCCATCGGCGGCGCCTACTGGCCGCCGCAGTACGTGATTATGGACGGCGCCACGCTGGAGCCGCTGAAGATCGTCTCGACACGCGGCATGACTGTCGATACGCAGGAGTATCACCCCGAGCCGCGGGTCGCCTCTATCGCGCTTCTGCCTGACGGCAGGCATCGCCACCCTGGCCAACATGATGGAGGAGGATGCCGCCCAGCTATGCGGCCCGCGTTATGGCCGTGCCAAGGGCAAGGCAGGGCACCGCTGGGGGAAGACCAAGGGCAGGGTCGGCTTCCATGGCGGCAAGGTCGAGATCGAGCGCCCTCGTGTGCGCGCCCGTGACGGCGGCGAGGTCGCCTTGGCGAGCTGGGAGACGGCGATGTCCGAGGACCTTCTGGGCAAGTGGGCGCTGAACCTGATGCTGATCAACGTGTCGACACGCCGCTTCGGCCGGGCCGTCCGGCTGCCGGAAGGCGACATTTCGGCCGCCAAGGGCACCGGCGTGTCCAAGTCGGCGGTGTCACGCCGCTTCGTCGCACTGTCGGCGGAGCGTATGGCGGAGTGGATGGCGGCCGACCTGTCCGAGCTGGACCTGCTGGTCATCCAGATCGACGGCATCCAGATCGAAGAGGACCTGACGCTGCTGGCCGCCATCGGCATCGACGGTGAGGGCGGCAAGCATCCTCTCGGCGTGATCGAGGGGGCACCGAGAACGCCGCCGTGGCGCAGGCGCTCCTCGACAACCTGATTGGGCGTGGCCTCGATCCGCAAGCCTGCCGCCTGTTCATCATCGACGGAGCCAAGGCGCTGTCCAAGGCGATCCGCAGGACCTTCGGCCGCCACACGCCGCTCCAGCGCTGCCAGGTTCACAAAGCCCGCAACATCACCGAGCGCCTCGCCAAACCCTTGCATGCCAGCGTGCGCAAGGCGCTGCGTCAAGCTTGGGAACTCGATAATGCCGAAAAGGCGGAAAAGCTGATCCGCAATCTCGCCCGCCGCCTGGAACACGATGCCCCCGGCGTCTCTTCCAGCATCCTCGAGGGCATCGACGAAATCCTCACCGTCACCCGCCTCGGTCTGCCGGTCGAGCTACGCCGCTCGCTCGCGTGCACCAACGTCATCGAGAACATGAACGGCACCATCCGGCAGGTCTGCCACAACGTCAAACGCTGGCGGGATGCCAGGATGGCGCTGCGCTGGACCGGCGCCGCCATGCTGGAGGCCGCCAACGGTTCCGGCGGCTCAAGGCCCGCAAGCAACTGCCGATCCTGCGGGCGGCGCTGGCCGCGCATCAAGCCAAGAACGCCACCAACACCACCCTTGAACAGGGAACCAGGGCCGCCTAGCCTGATCAATCAGTGACGCCTGCCGAGCGAATTTCAACACGGAGCGGGACATCCCCCGCCAAGGCAGCGGCCACCGGCAAGAAGCCCACGGGCCGGGAACCGAAGCCGCCGGTGGCGACGCCGCTGCCCACTGATCAGATCAACCTGACCGACGAGGAAAGCCGCATCATGCCGGTGGCGGGCGGCGGTTTTGAGCAGTGCTACAATGCGCAGGCGGCGGTGGCGGCGGGTAGTCTGCTGGTGGTGGTCGCCGACGTGGTGCAGGCGCCCAACGACAAGCAGCAGCTTATGCCCATGCTGGACAAGATCGGCACTCTGCCGGACGCGCTTGCAGGCCGGACACGCTGTTGGCGGACAATGGCTACTTCAGCGAGGCGAATGTGCAGGCCTGTGTGGCCGGCGGGATCGAACCGCTGATCGCGCTTGGTCGCGAGGCGCATCATCCGAGCCTGCAACAGCGCTTCGCCGCGGCGCCACCGGCGCCCGAAGACCCCACCCCGGTTCAGGCGATGGCGTATCGGCTGCGCACGCCGCAGGGCCGCGCGCTCTACGCCCTACGCAAGCAGACGCCCGAGCCAGTGTTTGGCATCATCAAGTCCGTGCTGGGGTTCCGGCAGTTCCTGCTGCGCGGGCTCGATGCCGCCCGTGGCGAGTGGAAGCTTGTGACCATGGCATGGAACCTGAAGCGGATGTTCGCACTCAGCCGCGCCGTGTAGCCTGCGCGGCAAGCTCCGCAGGCACGCCAGCGCGGCCGCACCCCCCAAAATGGCGCTGACAGGGGCGCCGAGGTGCCGATCCCCCGAACGCTACGTGGGTCCGTCGACGCCCGAGACGCAAGTCCGACAGGCTGCTAGGCAGCTC
>CAWAGY010000003.1:0-141923 GCA_963781645.1 uncultured Alphaproteobacteria bacterium
CATACTTCCGGGGGGATCAGCATCTTGTAGGGGGCTGGTTTGATGGCGGTGGCGATGCCGAGGATGGTCTTGAAGGCGGCGTGTCTTGATCTGCGGCGGTTGAAGCGGAAGACGAATTCATCGAGGTAGGATTGCAGGTGAGGTCTGCGCAGGCCATGGTAGACGCCTTTGCCCCAGGTCTTGAGGTTGGAAAAGGCGGTGTGGATCCAGGGCAGGATGATGTGGGCCGCCATGGTTCCGACGACATGCGGGTCGTGGCCGACCTCGGCCAGCCCGGCGTAGCTCGACAGGCCGTCGGTCTTGGCGGTGCTGCCCGGAGCGATCGCCTGCTTGATGAAGGCATGCAGGCTGGTGGCGGTGTAGTCGTCCAGGGACGCGAGGCGCAGCCGTCCGGGCTTGCCGTCGTTGACCTCGATCGCGCCGACGATCAGCATCTTGCCGTCATGGCTGCGCCCACCCCCGCCGGCCGGCGGATCGTCTTTGGTCCGCAGCGGCAGGCTGCTCTCGTCGACCTCGACGAGGCCGGCCAAGGGATGGCGGTCGGGTGCCAGCATCGCCCGGCGCAGCTTGGCGGCGAGCATCCAGGCCGTCCGGTACGAGCCGAGGCCCAGTTGCGCCTGCAGTTGCAGCGCCGAGATGCCGTTGGAGTGCGTCGCCATCAGGAAGGCGGCGAGGAACCAGACCGTCAGCGGCAGCTTGCTGGCATGCAGGACGGTGCCCGCCGTGACCGACGTCTGGCGACCGCAGGCGGCGCATTCGAAGGTGTCCACCTTCGTCTTCAGCGCCCACGCCCGCGCGCCACGACAGCCCGGGCAGACGAAGCCGGCGGGCCAGCGGGCCGCGAACAGGTAGCTCGCGCAAGCCTCCTCGCTGCTGAACCGTCGTTGGAACTCGATCAGCGAACTCGGGAACTGCTCCATCGTGCCCATCCATCATGCGTACAAACCGCGAACATCGTAGCCGCATGCCGAGCCCATGTCATCAACATCTCATGCTCCCGGAGCTAGGTGCATAAGCAGTTGAAAGAGAACGTGCTGATGCGGGTGGCTGGAAATACTGCAGCGTCTGTCGACCGGGTGGCAACGGCGGGCCGGGCAAATCCGATCAAGATATATCGAATGATTGGCTCCCATCCAGGCTGGGCCCTATATCGGGATCAATGGTTCGCGATGAAACTGTCGTCGGGTCGGCACCACTTCGAAATCTTCACGCGCAGGATTTCAAGCTTTGGCGCCCGGCCGATGTGCTCATTGTCTTAGAGACAGAGCCCCCTCCTAGCTTGCTGGGAGAAAAGGACCGATCCCGACACAGATGAGACTCCGGGCCTATCTTGATCGGCTCCAGGAAGCACTTGACCCTTACCTACATAACTCGAAGATTAAGTTGTGCATTCACATGGAGGTCGTAAAGCAGCCGGGAGTGGCCCTTCTTCGGCACAACGACCTTGAGAACTTCTTAACACCGATTGCCGACCGCCTGCGGAATAGCAGCATCGTCCTGTTTTCTGGCGAGAAACGCCATTCGAGGTGTCCGAACGATCGGTCCAGAATGATTCTCCACCGCGCACAACCGACAGAAATGACGACAGGCTTCCGGTTTTTCTCCGTTCCGGTGATGGGATCACCCCTATCCTGGAAGGCCCAGATCCGGAAGGCGCTAATCGCTGCCGATGTCGAGACGGCGACCGAGGGAGCCCTCGACATGGTGGTTGCGTTGCGTCGTATCGCTTCGTCTCAGAGCCAGTGGTGGTGCACATGGAAGCCGATCGGCGACGCTCTCGGGCCTATCCTCGGGGAGTCGCGAGGAACAAAGCGCTATGATCCTGACGATGATCGTATAGTGAGACTTGCCATCGATCGTTCGCCGGTGACCGGCGCGGATGAAGGAACGCACGTCGCGCTCTGGTGGCGGGAAGCAGCCGATGCGTAGCTGCGCCTCGATCAAATGCAAATCAGCCGCCGCAGATGATGATCTAGCTATTCATCGCTTCGAAGAATTCGCCGTTGTTCTTCGAACTCTTCAGCTTGTCCAGCAGGAATTCCATGGCGTCGACGACGCCCATCGGCATGAGGACGCGGCGCAGCACCCACATCTTCGACAGCATCCCCTTGTCGACGAGGAGTTCCTCCTTGCGGGTGCCGGACTTGGTGATGTCGATGGACGGCCAGGTCCGCTTATCGGCGAGCTTGCGGTCAAGGATGATCTCGCAGTTGCCGGTGCCCTTGAACTCCTCGAAGATGACCTCGTCCATGCGGGAGCCGGTGTCGATCAGCGCCGTCGAGATGATGGTCAGCGAACCGCCTTCCTCGATGTTGCGGGCGGCGCCGAAGAACCGCTTCGGCCGCTGCAGCGCGTTGGCATCGACGCCGCCGGTCAGCACCTTGCCCGACGACGGCACAACCGTGTTGTAGGCGCGGGCGAGCCGGGTGATCGAATCGAGAAGGATGATCACGTCCCGCTTGTGCTCGACCAGCCGCTTCGCCTTTTCGATGACCATCTCCGTCACCTGCACGTGGCGCGCCGCCGGCTCGTCGAAGGTCGAGCTGATCACCTCGCCCTTCACCGAGCGCGCCATGTCGGTCACCTCTTCCGGCCGCTCGTCGATCAGCAGGACGATCAGGTAGCACTCCGGGATGGTTGCGGGCGATGGCGTGGGCGATGTTCTGCAGCATCACCGTCTTGCCGGTGCGCGGAGGAGCGACGATCAGTGCCCGCTGGCCGGCGCCGATCGGCGTGATCAGATCGATGACCCGGCTGGTCAGGTCCTTGTAGCCGGCCTCGTCGATCTCCATCCGCAGCCGCCGCTGCGGGTAAAGCGGCGTCAGATTGTCGAAATTGATCCGGTGGCGCACCTCGGACGGATCGGCGAAGTTGATGCTGGTGACGCGTAGCAGGGCGAAATAGCGCTCGCCGTCCTTCGGCGAGCGGATCTCGCCTTCTACGGTATCGCCGGTGCGCAGGCCGAACCGCCGCACCTGGCTGGGCGACACGTAGATGTCGTCGGGGCCGGGAAGATAGTTGGCCTCCGGCGAACGCAAAAAGCCGAACCCGTCCTGCAGCACCTCGAGCACGCCGTCGCCGAAGATCGCCACGTCGTTTTCCGCGAGCTGCTTGAGAATGGCGAACATCATCTCCTGCTTGCGCAGGGAGCTGGCGTTCTCGATTTTCAGCTCCTCGGCATAGGTGAGCAGTTCCGCGGGCGGCTTGGTCTTGAGTTCCTTGAGATTCATAGAAGATGACGGGCTCCGGATGGATGCACGGCGGACGCTGGCGCTGGCGACTGCGGAAATCCGTAATCGTCGCCTCCCTGTGCCACGGCCCAAAAAGACGGCCGGCTGCGGGCGACGCGTGCGAGGCGGAACGAGGTTGGGTGGAGTTCTTGGCTCAGACTACGATTGAACCATGACGCAATAGAATGGCCGTTGTCAATTCGCCTTTTCCCAGCATACGGATCAGAACGGCTTGACCACGGCGAGAATGACAATGCCGATCATCAGCACGCGTCGGTACTTCGTTGACGATGCGGAAGAATTTCTGGCTGTGCCGATTGCGGTCCTGGGCGAAGCCGCGCTGCCACACCCGCATCATTTCGTGGAGGCGCCGTCAGGATCAGAACGAGGACGATCTTGGCGTGCAACCAGCCCATCGTCCAGAAAGCAGGCGCCGAGTTCGACGATCATCCAGATGCCGAACAGATAGCTCGCCAGCATCGCCGGAATCATGATGTAGCGGAACAGCCGCAGCTCCATCACCTTGAACGTATCGGACGCCGGCGACCCGGCCGGTTCCGCCGCGTGGTAGACGAACAGCCGCGGCAGATAGAGCAGGCCGGCCATCCACGCGATGATGCTGATGACATGGAGTGCCTTCAGCCAAAGATATGCCATGACGCCTCAATCGCTGATCGTTGCCTTGACAGGTCCGGCGGCCGCGACCGGGCAGGGGCAGCGGCCGAATGTCGGAGGGCATATCCGCCCGCCGGAAGCCGGTACGAGTCTCCCGCAACAGATAGGGCGGAATCGACGAGCTCGGCAAGTCCGGCGATGAAAGCGGGGTGGGTGCCGACGGTCGGCACCCGGTGATAGCCGGGCACGCCGAGATGCGCCGCCCGCTCCCGGTATTCGATATCGAGTTCGACCAGCGTTTCCGAATGCTCGGAAACAAAGGCGATCGGTACAACGACCGCCTGCACGCCGTCGGCGGCGGCACGAACCAATTCGTCGTCGATGGAGGGCTCGATCCAGGCAAGAGGGCCGACCCGGCTCTGATAACAGACGACGTGGTCCACCGGTGCGATCCCGCGAGCGGCGAGGCTGACGATACACGAGGCCGCGGTCTCATCGATCTGCCAGGCATAGGGATCGCCCTCGGCGATGATGCGCTTCGGCAGGCCGTGAGCGGAGAACAGCACCCTCGCCGGTGTCGCGCTCGCCGCCTTCGCATCGGCGAGGCCCTCCTGCACCCGGTCGGTCAGGGCCTCGACGAAGCCCGGCGCCGTCGGGTAGCAGCAGACGCCCACCGCCGACACCGTCAGTCCGGCCGTGGTCGCGACCTGTCGCCACTCTTCGATGGACGATCCGGTCGTGGTCGTCGAGAAGTGGGGATAGAGCGGCAGCAGCACGATGCGGTCCGCGCCGAAGTGCTTGACCGCCTCCACCGCCGCCGCTGCCCGCGGATGCCAATAGCGCATGGCGACGAAGCATCCGGCATCGTGGCCACGTGTGCGCAGAGCGGCTTCAAGCGCCTGCGCCTGCCCATCCGTTTCGGCGACGAGGGGCGAGCGCGCCGCCGATCCGGGCGTAGATCGCGCGCGCGACCGGCGCCCGCCGGCGCGATATCAGCTCGGCCAGCAGCCCGCGAAAGGGTTGCGGAAGACCAATGATCGCCCTGTCGCCGAAGAGGTTGCGGAGGAACGGCCGGACCGCCGCCGGCCGGTCGGGGCCGCCGAGGTTGAACAGCACCACGGCGATCCTGCCGGAGCCGCCTTGCGCCTCGTTCATCGTGCTCAGCTTTGCTGCCAGTCGTGGACGATGGACACGACACGGGCGAGGTGATCGGGCGGCGTCTCCGGCAGGACGCCGTGACCGAGATTGAAGATGTGAGCGCCGCCGGCGAGGGCGTCGAGCAGTCGTCGCGTCTCGGTGGCGAGCGCAGGCGCCTCCTGTGGCCAGGAGCAGATTGTCGAGATTGCCCTGCACCGCGACACCTCGGCTGCAGCCGCTGCGCCGCCCAGGCCGCCGGAACCGCCGTATCGAGGCCGATCGCGTCCACACCCGTCTCCGCCACGTAGTCAGCGTACATTGCGCCGGCGCCGCGCGGAAAGCCGATGATCGGCACGTCCGGCGCCGCCTCGCGCAGACGGGTTACGATGCGCAAGGTCGGAGCGATCACAAAGCGACGGAACAAAGGCTCGGCGAGACCGCCCGCCCAACTGTCGAACAGTTGGACGACGTCGGCGCCGTGCGCGATCTGCAGCCGCAGCGTCCGCGTAATGGCCTCGACGAGGACATCGATCAGTCGCTGAAAGGTCTCCGGATCGCGCCACGCCCACCGGCGGACGCTGCCGCCGTCGGTGCCGCCGCGGCCTTCCACCATGTAGTGGGCGAGTGTCCACGGCGCCCCGGCAAAACCGATGAGCGCCACATCCGCGGGCAGTTCCGGCCCTAACAGGGTCAACGAGCGGCCGAGCGGTGCCAGATGCTCCTCGATCCCTTCGAGGCGGAGGCCGTCGATGTCCTCGCCGCGTCGCAACGGCGGCAGCACCGGGCCCTCACCCTCGACGAAGCGGACCTCTCGGCCGAGTGCATCCGGGATAACGAGGATGTCGCTGAACAGGATCGCCGCATCAAGCGGATAGCGGCGAAGCGGCTGCAACGCCGCCTCGACTGTCAGTTCCGGGGTGTAGCAGAAGCGGAGGAAATCCGGCACGTCGGCCCGCAGCCGCTGGTATTCCGGCAGATACCGGCCCGCCTGGCGCATAAACCAGCACGGAACGCGTGATCCCCTGCGGCCCGCGAGTGTTTCGATCAGGGGCTTCGCGGTCACTCTCTCGCCTGCGTGCGCCATGACGAAAGGGTGGTTCTCCTCGGTGTCTTAAGGCTCGGCCGGGCGATACCGCTCCGTCCCCCTACCAGAACTCTTATCTTTAAGAAAAGGTTGATGGTAGTAGTTGGACCGTCGATCATGGGGATCCTTTGCTGGTCGCCCGGTTGTCCCCCTTCGCCGAAGGCGGACGAAATGGTCGCGAGGGCTGGGGACAATCATGGACGTGTGCCGGGACGAATGCGGTAAGGCATTGAGGGGCATCGGGAGATCGTCGTCCCTCGAAGACCCGTGGACGGCGCGCGTCGCAAGGTTCCTGGTCCCCGCTATCCGCGCATTCAAGAAGGGCCCTTCCCCAGGTGAACGAATGTGGGGACGGGCGGGCTGTTATCCCCAGCCTCTTCGACGCCGCCGCGTCGTTCATCCTTTGCGCGCGGTTTCTGCACAGATGACTGGGGATGACATGACCGGCGAGCGGCCGGCGCTGGTGCTCGCCTCGGCGAGCGCTGCGCGGTCGGCGATGCTGACCGCGGCCGGCCTCGGCTTCCGCGTCGATCCGTCGCGCATCGATGAAGCGGCGCTGAAGAAGGCATGCCGCGCCGCCGGCCTTGCTCCGGCCGAAACGGCGATGCGGCTCGCCGAGGAGAAGGCGCTTGCCGTGGCGCCGCGGCATCCGGGAGCGGTCGTTCTCGGTGCCGATCAACTCCTCGAATGTGAAGGAGAGCTGATCGACAAGGCCCATGATCTGGCTGCCGCTCGCGGGGCGTTGCTCAGGCTGTGCGGGCACTCCCACGTGCTGATCAGCGGCGCTGCCCTTGTTACGAACGGCGCCGTCCGTTGGCGGCAAGCGACGCAGGCAGAACTGACGATGCGATCCTTTTCGGCCGAGTTTCTCGATCGCTACCTGGCGATGGTCGGTCGCGATGCCCTTGCCAGCGTCGGCGCCTACCGGATCGAGGGCCCGGGGATCCAGCTTTTCGAGGCGGTCTCGGGCGACCACTTCACTATCCTCGGCCTGCCGCTACTCCGCTTCTCGCTGCGCTTCGTGAAACGGGCGTGCTGCCTACGTGAGCGCGCCGAACGGTCTTAGCGGTCGGGCTCGCGTTGCCGGCGTCATCGGCTGGCCGGTCGCACATTCACTGTCGCCGCGCCTGCACGGCTACTGGCTCCGCCACTACGGCATCGACGGCGCCTACGTGCCGCTGGCGGTGCGTCCGGAAGACGCGGTCGCCGCCTTTGCCGCCCTCGCCAGCCTTGGGTTTGCCGGCGCCAACGTCACTCTGCCGCACAAGCAGGCAGCGCTCGCTGCCGTCACCCGCGCGACCGAGGCGGCGCGGCGGATCGGTGCCGTCAACACGCTCATCGTCGGCGCCGACGGCCGTCTGGAAGGAGACAACACCGACGTCTTCGGCTTCCTCGAACATCTGCGGTCAAACAGTCCCGGCTGGCGGGCCGGCGATGGTCCGGCGATGGTCCTCGGCGCCGGCGGCGCCGCCCGGGCCGTCGTCGACGCGCTGCTTACAGCGGGCGCTCCCGACATTCGCATAGCCAACCGCCGCCCGGAGCGAGCCGCGGCGCTCGCCCGCGATTTCGGCGCCCGCGTCCGTGCCGTCCCGTGGGAGGCGCGGGAGTCGCGCACTCGCCGATGTTGCGCTCCTGGTTAACTGCACGAGCCTCGGTATGCGGGGTCAGCCGCCTCTCGTCCTTGATCTGGCGGCGTTGCCGGATGCCGCGGTCGTCTTCGACATCGTCTATACCCCGCTTGAGACGCCTCTCCTCGCTGCCGCGGCGCGACGAGGCCTCACCGTCGTCGATGGCCTCGGCATGCTCTTGCATCAGGCGCGACCGGGCTTCGCCCGCTGGTACGGCGTCACCCCCGAGGTGACCGAGGACCTGCGGGCGCACGTACTCGCCGGGCTCGACGAAGCGTGATCATCGTCGGTTTGACCGGCTCGATCGGCATGGGCAAGAGCACAGCCGCCGCAATGTTCCGCCGCTTGCGCGTTCCCGTCTATGACGCCGATGCGGCCGTCCATGGGCTCTTTGCAGCGGGCGGGGCGGCGGTTGCCGCGATCGCAGCCGCGTTTCCGGGGGTGGTCCGGAACGGCGCGGTCGATCGCGGCCTGCTCGGCGCGCGCGTCTTCGCCGACCGGGAGGCACTATCCCGGCTGGAGACCATCGTCCACCCGCTCGTCTATCGGCTGCGAGCAGCGTTTCTTGCCCGCGAGCGGCGGCGAGGGTCGCCGGTTGTGGTTCTCGACATCCCGCTTCTGTTCGAGACCGGCGCCGAGTGTGCCTGTGATGTCGTCGTCGTCGTTTCGGCCCCTTCATTCCTGCAGGCACAGCGGCTGTTGCGGCGAGCGGGTATGACCCGGCAGCGCCTCGCTGCCGTTCGCGCCCGGCAGATGGCCGACGCCGAGAAGCGTCGACGCGCCGATGTCGTCATTCCCTCCGGCCTCGGCCGCGGCGTCACATGGCGGGCGATTCGCCGCCTCGTCGCCGATCTTAGGCGCACATCAGCGCCGACCGGGTCGCGAACCCAAGCAGGGCGAGGGGTTCAGGGGCGGCGTTGACCGGTGCCGGCGGCGCAGGTAGAGAGGCGTATGCGGGAGGTGTGCCTCGATACCGAGACGACGGGACTCGATCCGGGCAGCGGCCATCGGATCATCGAGATCGGCTGCGTCGAACTGATCAATCATGTTCCGACGGGAGCGCGCTTCCAGCGCTACCTCAATCCCGAGCGCCGGGTGCCGGCGGACGCGTTCGCCGTCCACGGGATCTCGGATGCGTTCCTTGCTGACAAGCCTCGCTTCGCCGAAGTCGCGTGCGATCTTCTGGCCTTCCTCGGCGACGCGCCGCTCGTCATCCACAATGCCGCCTTCGACCTGGGATTCCTCAACGCCGAGCTCGCTCGCAGCGACCGGGGGCCGCTGTGCGGAAGCCGGGCCGTCGATACGGTAGCCCTAGCCCGCTGCAAATTCCCGGCGGCGCCGGCGTCGCTCGATGCGCTGTGTCGCCGATTTTCGATCGACCTCTCGGACCGCAACCTGCACGGCGCCCTGAAGGACGCGGAACTGCTGGCGAAGGTTTATCTGGAGCTGATCGGCGGGAAGGAACCGGGGCTGATCCTGGTCGGTCGCGCCGCGCGGACCGTCAAGACGGTCAGGGGCAGTCGCACGCCGCGCCTCGTCATGCCGACGGCGGCGGAAGCCGCCGCCCATGCGGGCTTCGTCCGCAGCCTGGGCGGTGCGCCTTTGTGGGCGAGCGACGCGAGCTACGCCGCAGCGAGCGAGGCCGATTGAGTGCGGGTGAGCGCGAGACGCTCACCCTTCGCAGCTTCCCCTTGCAGCCCGGCCTCTGCCGCCTTTCTCGGCTTCAAGAAGCACCGCCGCGACCGCCCCCGAACGGCCGCGGCGGTGTCCGGTCAAGGTGACGGCCCCCGGTCACCCACCCCCCGACCGTCTGTTTCGGCGATCGGTCGCGCCGGACCCGTCGCCGGGAAACCCTGCCGCATATGGGCTCGCGCCCGAGCGAGGCGTACGTGCCATGCGGCCCGCGGTTCAGAGAGGAAATGGCCAGAACGTCAATAGCCCGATCACGAGCGACGCGAGAAACAGCGGCACCACGAATTCGGACATGACTTCGCGCAACATTTTGGTTTTCATTTTTTTCTCCATCCCGCGCTCCTGCAGCGAAGCCGCAGGCAGATCGTTTACAAAGTCTCACAAATTTTCGCCGAATTGTCTGTGACCTTCGGCACGGTCGCGCCGTAATCGCGACCGGCGAAGCCCAAGAAGGAACCAGGAGGAAAACGGCGGACGGCGCGGAGCCGAAAGATCGGCCTCGGGGCAACGGCCTCAGTGGGTCGTCTTCATATCCTGCGGCTGGCCGACGACGACGAACGTCAGCGCCTCCGGCTTCAATAAATCCCTCGCCAGCCGATCGACGTCGGCGTCGGTGACCGCCTCAATCAGTCCGTTGCGACGATCGAGATAATCGATACCGAGGTTTTCGAGCTGGGTGGCGACGAGAACCTGCGCGATCCTGGCAGAGGATGTGAAGCGAAGGGGAAACGAGCCGGTCAGGTAGGTCTTGGCATCGGCAACCATCTGCGGATCAACCCCATCGCGCGCTACCTGCCGCCAAACCTCGCGGATCACGCGCACCGTCTCCGCCACCCGGTCGTTGCGAGTGCCGGCGCCGCCCAGCCAGAGCGCGGTGTGATCGTAAGGAGCGAGCGTCGAATAGACGGAGTAGACGAGGCCGCGGCGCTCCCGCACCTCATCGAAAAGGATTGAGGTCAGCCCGCCGCCGCCGAGCACCTCGTTGAGTACGGTTGCCGCGTAGAACCGCGGATCGTCGCGCTTGATCCCCTGCTGGCCGAAGACAACGGAGCTCTGCGGCACCGCCATATCGACGACGGTAACGCTGCCATCTGCCTTCGCCGGAACGTCGGCGACGCTAGCCGCCGCCGGAGCCGCCGCCAGTGGCCCGAACGTCGCGCTCAAGAGCGGCGCCAAGTCGGCGGCGGTGATGTCGCCGACGACACCGATAACCAGATTGCCGCGCGCCAGCCGTCCGCGAACAAAGCCGTGGAGATCGTCGACGGTGATCCGCTCGATGCTTTCCGGAGTGCCATCGACGGGCCGACCGTAGGGGGACTGCGGAAACATGGCGGCGAAAAACCGGCGATTGGCCACGGTATCCGGGTCCTCGGCGTCCTCGCGGAGGCCCGCCTCGAGCTGGCTGCGCACGCGGGCGACGGCATCCGGTGCGAACCGGGGCTCGTTGAGCGCCAGCCGCAGCAAATCGAATGCCGTCTCCCGATGCTCGCGCAGCGTTTGCAGGGTCCCGCGGACGTTGTCCCGATCGGCATCGAAGGAAAGCCGGATCGATTGATCTTCCAGGCGGCGCTTGAACTGTTCGGCATCGAGTGTGCCGGCGCCCTCGTCGAGCAGGCCCATCGCCATCGTCGCCAGGCCCTCCTTGCCGACGGGATCGAGGACGGCACCGCCGCGAAAGGCGAATCCCAGGGCGATCAGCGGATTGTCGTGGTCTTCGACCAGCCACGCCTCGATGCCGGTGGCCTCGACGCGCTGGATAGCTACGGCCGCCGCCGGCTCGCAACGGCTCATCGCAGCGGCGGTGGCGATGGCGGCGACGACGAGGAGCCGGACGACAACTCGAGCGACACGCTGCGCGCGGCTCATCGGGCCACCGCCGAGGCGAGCTTCGTGGGCTTGTTTTCGAGCAATGAGGTGACCGCTCCCGGTGCCTCCAGCACCGCCTTCGCCGCGGCCTCGACCTGTTGCCGGCTCACCTGGCCGATGCGATCCGGCCAGGCCTCGACATCGTCGACCGTCAGGCCGATGGCCAGCGCCCGGCCGATAACCTGGGCGGGCGTCCCGAGAGAGTCACGGGCATAGGTGGCTTCTGCGATCATCCGTGTCTTGGCGCGGGCGACCTCATCGTCGGTGACGCCGTCTGCGAGCAGTCGTGCCACCTCGGCCTCGACCGCCGCTTCGATGCGAACGAGATCGGCCGGCGCGCGCGGGCTGGCGTAAAGAGTAAATTCGGCCGGGCCTCGCCGGCTGGGATCATAGGCGGCGCCGGCGGCGACGGCGAGCCCGTCCTCGTCAACCAGCTTGCGGTAGAGCCGGCTGCCGGCGCCGCCACCAAGAATTTCGGCAAGCACCTCGAGCGGGTAGCTCATCGCCGTATCGCCGCTGCGGTAGCTCGGCGCCAGACAGGTTCGTTGCCAGGCCGGCTGCTGGACGCGCGCATCGGCCAGTTCGACCCGGCGCTCGGTCGCCGGCGGCGGATCGACGAGCGGAGATGCGCGCCGGCAGCGCCGCAGCCGGCAGAACGCCATAGGTCTTTTCGGCGAGCGGCCGCACCTCGGCTGCGGTCACGTCGCCGACGATGACGACCACGGCGTTGTTCGGTGCGTACCAGTTCCGGTAGAAGGCGAGGGCATCGTCTGCGGTCAGTGCGGCGATCTCGTGCGCCCAGCCGATCATCGGCCGGCGGTACGGGTGATTGAGATAAAGCGTGGCGTTTGCCCGCTCGTCGAGCAGCGCCGCCGGATCGTTATCCACCCGCGACCGCCGCTCCTCCAGCACCACCTGCTTTTCCGGCGCCACCTGCTCCGGGGTGAGCATCAGGTTGCGCATGCGATCGGCCTCCATGCCCATCACCAGCTCCAGCCGATCTTTGGCGATGTTCTGGTAGTAGGCGGTGAAGTCGTAGGAGGTGAACGCGTTCTCGTCGCCGCCGTTGCGGGAGATGATCCGGGAGAACTGGCCTTGCGGCGTCGAGGGCGTTCCCTTGAACATCAGGTGTTCAAGCAGATGGGCAAGCCCCGATTTGCCGGTCGGCTCGTCCATGGCACCGACCCGGTACCAGATCATGTGGCTGACGACCGGCGTCCGGTGGTTATTGACGACGACGACCTGCAGGCCGTTGGCCAAAGTGAATGTTTCCGGACTAAAGACGCGGGCGGCGGCAGGACCGGCGGCGAGGGCGATGGCGGCGAGGGCGGATAAGAACCCGACCGCGCGGGTGAGCCGCGACCGATGACGCATGGAAACGGAGCCTCTCGAAGTCGAAGGTGACGGCGACCCCGGGAGTGAGTCGAGGTAGTAGTCGAGATGTTGGTGCTGGATGCCGCCCTGGAGAGTCCCCAACAACCACCGTTTGAGCAAGGCGGCGACTTTGTGGACGCGTGGCATGACCTCGTGAGCCGGTTCCGAGCCGTCGCTTATCACCGTGACCTGGTGGCGGTAGCCGGCGGCCGGCAGCCCGGCATAGCCTCTCCAGCCGTCGGTGTGAATTGTCGCCCCCGGCTCCACGGCTTCTTGCAGGAAGGCCAACAGGCTCTCGGCGGAGACGTCCTTAACGCGCCGAAGACGGATGCGCCCGATACCGCGCCCGCGCTTTTCAGCCGCCACCGCGACGATGGCTTTCCTCTCGACCTCGCGGCCCCGCTTGCCTTCTTCCGGGCCGCCCACATAGGTTTCGTCGGCCTCGATCTCGCCGACAAGGCGGTCGCGACCGGGCCGCACCATGGCCCGCCGCAGCTTGTGCAGCCAGGTCCAGGAGGTCTCGTAGCTGCCGAGGCCGAGGGCACGCTGCAGCCCCAGGGCGCTCACCCCGTTCTTCTGGCTGGTCACGAACCACATCGCCAGGAACCATGTCCGCAGCGGCTTGCGGGTCCCTTCGAAAATCGTGCCGGCGGTCACCGAGGTCTCCCTGCGACATGCCCGGCACCGCAGCCAGCCACCGGCCATTTCCCACGGCTCGCCGACAACTCCACAGTGTGGGCAGCAAAAGCCCCCCGGCCAGGAGCAGATCGTCTCGGACGATGGCCTCAGATAAGGGGCAGGTGCCGACGATCGGCAAGCCCGGGCGACCGCGCCACCCTTTCGGCCGCCAATTTGGTTTGGTCAGTTAAAGATGCCTTCGAGCAGCGCCTTCGGCCGACGCTCGATGGTCGGCGTCTCGCCGGTCACGATCGGCTCGCCGAGCGCCTGCGTCTGCCGGATCCGCCGAGCCTCCTCGGGCGCATTGACGACGGTGGCCTGGTCCGGCTTGTCGGACCAGAACATCAGGCGCTCAACGAAGGACCGGTCGGCATCGGCAAGGACCGTCGATTCGCGATTGACCTGCTCGCGAATGGCCGGCTGGGCGGTGAGGCCGCCGGTGCGGTCGAGGAGGGCCACCGTTCCGGCCGAGGCGTCGGCCGCCGGAGCCGCCCGCGGGGTGCTGCCGCCGCCCTGGGCAAGGAGCACATCTTTCGCCGTCTCCCTGGCGGATAGGCTTTCGGCCGGCGCGCCCGGTGTCGGCGGTCGCAGCCCGTAGTCGGGCGGCATGCTGAGCGGAGCCCGGGCGAAAACGGCAAACTCGTCGGGCGGCCGCTTGACCCCGATGCCAGAGATCCTGCTTCACCCCCTCGCAGCCGGCAACGGTGAGGGCGGCGAGCATCAGCAGGCTCGATAGCGCATATTTGCCGGTCATCTGCCGGTCATCCCGTCGTTTCCCGTTTCCGGGCGCCTTCCTTCTCATTCCTGCTTGTACGCGGTTCGCCGATGGCGAACAAGGAATCGAGGATGAGGAAGACAACGCCGATGCTAATGGCGCTGTCGGCAACATTGAACGCGGGCCAATGCCAGCCGGCCGCGTGGATATCCAGAAAGTCATAGACCGCGCCGGCGCGCAGGCGATCGATCACGTTGCCGAGGGCGCCGCCGATGATCATGGCGATGCCGACGGTCATGCTCCAATGCGTCGAGCGGACGAGCCAGAAGGCAAGAGCGACGCAGATGCCGACGGCGACGAGCGGGAGCGCCCAGCGGTTCCACGGGGATCCGGTGTTGAAGACGCCGAAGCTGATGCCACGGTTCCAGGCGTAAACGAGGTTGAAAAACGGCGTGACCTCGATGATCCGGGGCGGGTTCATCACATGCTCGAGCATCAGCCACTTGCTCGTCTGGTCGAGGATGATGATCACCACGGCGACGATCCCGCCGAGGCGAAGGGCCTGGCGTTGCAAGCCGGGGCGTTGCGGGGCGCGGGCGGGGCTCATTCCGCGGCCGCCCGGCGGCCTTCCACCGCATCGGCGCAGCGGCCGCAAAGGGTCGGGTGTGCCGGGTCGGCCCCGACGTCGCCCAGCACCTGCCAGCAGCGCTCGCACTTCTCGCCTTCGGCCGGCGATACCGCGACGGCGATGCCGGGCGCGTCGGCGAGTCGGAAGGCGTCCACCGGCGGTGGCTGTTCGGTCAAACTCGCCGCCGAGGTGATGAATAGCTCGGCGAGGTCGACGCCGTCGGCCGCCTGGCGGTACTCGGCGCCGGCATAGACGACCGGGTGCGCCTGCAGGCTGGAGCCGATGCGCTTCGCCGCCCGCTCGACCTCGATGGCACCGGTGACGGCCCGGCGGAGACGGCGCAAGATGATCCACTTGCCGGCGAGGACGTCGTCCCGCCACGTCGTCGGGATGTCCGGGAACAGGCGAAGGTGAACGCTGGCGTCAAACTCCGGATGGCGGGCGAGCCACGCTTCTTCGGCGGTGAAGCAGAGGAAAGGGGCGAGCCAGGCGGTCAGGCAGTCGAAGACCGCATCGAGGACCGTGCGCACCGCCCGCCGCCTCGGTGAATGGGCGGGATCGCAATAAAGGCTGTCCTTGCGCACGTCGAAATAGAAGGCGGAGAGATCGACCGCGCAGAACGTATGCAGGTCAGCGAAGACCGGATGGAACTGCAGCTCGTCGCAGGCCTGGCGGATATGCCGGTCAATCTCGGACAGCCGGTGCAGCACCCAGCGCTCCAGCTCCGGGAGATCCTGGGCGGGGATCCGCTCGCCGGCGTCGAAGTCGTTAAGATTGCCGAGCAGAAAGCGGAACGTATTGCGGAACCGTCGGTAGACGTCTGCCTGCTGTTTGAGGATATCGGGCCCGATGCGCAGGTCCTCGGAATAGTCCGAGCCGACCACCCACAGACGGAGGATGTCGGCGCCGTGCTTCTCGACGACCTCCTGCGGGGCGACGATATTGCCGAGCGATTTCGACATCTTCTGCCCGTCCTCGCCCATGACGAAGCCGTGCGTCAGCACCGCGGCGTAGGGGGCGCGGTCGCGGGTTCCGCAGGATTCGAGCAGCGAGGAGTGGAACCAGCCGCGGTGCTGGTCGGACCCTTCAAGATAGAGCGACGCGGGCGAGCCGAGATCGGCGCGTGCTCTCGAGAACGAAGGCGTGGGTGCAGCCGGAATCGAACCAGACATCGAGGATGTCCGAGACCGGTTCGAAGTCGGCCGGATCATGTTCGGGGGCAAGGAACCGCGCCGGCTCCGACGTGAACCAGGCGTCGGCGCCCTCGTCGGCGACGGCGGCGACGACGCGGTCCAGCACCACCTGATCGCGCAGCGGCTCCCCCGTCCGCTTGTCGACGAAGACGGTGATCGGTACCCCCCACGCGCGCTGCCGGGAGACGCACCAGTCCGGACGTGCCTCGATCATGCCGCGCAGTCGGTTCCTGCCGGCTTCAGGGACGAAGCGCGTCTCGTCGATGGCGCGGAGTGCGGCCGCCCGCAGTCCCGTCTTCTCCATCGAGATGAACCACTGCGGCGTGTTGCGGAAGATCAGGGGCGCCTTCGAGCGCCAGGAGTGGGGATAGCTGTGGACGAGCGTATCCTTGCCGAGTAGTCGATGGGCCGCTTCGAGCGCTGTCATGACGGCGTCGTCGGCATCGCCTTTTTTGCCGTCCTCAGTCAGCACCCGGCGGCCGGCAAACAGCGCGACGTGATCGAGAAAGACGCCATCCGGGCCGACCGTCTCCGGCACCGGCACGCCGTGACGCATGCCGAGGTCCCAGTCATCGGCGCCGTGTCCGGGCGCAATGTGAACGAAGCCGGAGCCCGTCTGCAGGTCGACGAAGTCGCCGGCGAGGAGCGGCACCGGGAAATCGTAGCCGGAGCCATGCAGCGGGTGCCGGCAGACGGTTCCCGCAAGATCGCGACCGGCGAGCTCGTCGATCATCCGGAAATCCCGGATGATGGACGGCGGCGCAAAGGCGGGGAATGAGATCGCGCGCCGACCACCAGACGATCGCCCGGACGCGCGCGGCCGGCATCGCCGACATCCTCGACCTCGATGACCGCATAATCGAATGCCTCACCATAGGCGATGGCGCGGTTGCCCGGGGATCGTCCATGGCGTCGTCGTCCAGATGACGACATCGGCGCCCGCAAGCGCCGGCCGGGACGTCCGTTCGACGGGGAAACGGACGAAGATGGTGGTCGAGACGTGGTCTTGATACTCGACCTCCGCCTCGGCCAGCGCCGTTTTCTCGACGACCGACCACAGCACCGGCTTCGAGCCCTTGAACAGGGCGCCGTTCATCAGAAAGCGGCCGAGTTCGCGAACGATCACCGCCTCGGCGGCATAGTCCATCGTCGAGTAGGGATGCTCCCAGTCGCCGACGACGCCGAGCCGCTTGAACTCTTCGCGCTGCACCTCGACCCAGTGTTTGCGCGAACTCACGGCATTCGCGGCGGAACGCAACGATCGGCACCTCGTCTTTATTGCGGCCCGCCGCCCGGTATTTCTCCTCGATCTTCCATTCGATCGGCAAGCCGTGGCAGTCCCAGCCGGGCACATAATTGGCGTCGAAGCCCAGCATCTGCTGCGCGCGATTGATCACGTCCTTGAGAATCTTGTTGAGCGCGTGGCCAATGTGCAGGTGGCCGTTGGCATACGGCGGCCCGTCGTGGAGGATGAACTTTTCGCGCCCGGCGGCGGCGATGCGCTGCCGGCGGTAGAGGTCGATTCGCCGCCAGCGCTCGAGCAACATCGGCTCACGCTGCGCAAGCGCCGCTTTCATAGGGAAATCGGTGCGGGGGAGGAAGACCGTCGATTTGTAATCCAAGGCTCGGCCGTTCGGTCAGAGGGCGCCGGCGCGTCGCCGCGCCCGATCGGCCGGCGCCGCCAGCAGGGCTCGGGCGCGGGCGCAGTCCTCGGCCATTTGTGCCTGTAACGGCTCGACCGCGTCAAATTTCTTTTCCGGCCGGAGGTAGTGGATGAGCCGGGTGGTCAGAGTTCGACCGTAAAGATCGCCGTCAAAGTCGAAGATGTGGACCTCGAGCAGCGGCTCGGAGGCCCCGAACGTCGGCCGTATGCCGAGATTGGCGACGCCCGGCCGCCAGCACATGGTCGCCTCTTCCCCCCCGGCCGCCTCCTCCCAGCCGGCTTCGATCGCATAGATGCCGAAGGTGGGGCGGAGATATTCTCCGAGCGCGACGTTGGCCGTGGGGAATCCGAGGTCTCGACCGCGCCGCTCGCCTCGGACGACGATGCCCTCGATCTCGAACGGCCGGCCGAGGATCTGCCCGGCCGCCTGCGGATTTGCCGCCTGCAGATCCTGGCGAACGCGCGTCGAGGAATACGGTTCAGCATCGCCGTTGCGCACTTCGTGCACGCAAGTGAAGCCGAAGTCAAACTCGTCGCCCATCCACAGCAGCATCTCCGGCGTTCCCCGCCGGCCGTGGCCGAAGGCGAAGTCGTGGCCGCAGACGACATGCTTGGCGTCGAGGCCACCGACGATCACCTTCTCGACGAAGGCGCGCGGCGCGAGTTTGGCAAACTCCAGATCGAAGGGGACGACGACGAGGACATCGACGCCGAGGGCTTCGATCAACCGCGCCTTGACCGGCAGCGGTGTCAGCCGGAAGGGCGGCGCATCGGGGGTGAAGACGCTGCGCGGATGCGGCTCCAGGGTCAGCACCGCCCACGGCCGGCCGGCGGCGCGGGCGATGCGGCCGGCCTCGCCGATCACTTCGCGATGGCCAAGGTGGACGCCGTCGAAGTTGCCGATGGCGACGGCGGCACCGCGAACGTCCGCCGGTAGGTTTTGGAAGTGGCCGAAGATGCGCATGCCGGTTACCTGACGGGTCGCCGTGCCGCCGTCAAGCCCGGCCCCGCGCCGCGACCGTCTCGCCTTAGCCTGCCTCGTCTCAGCTCTGGCGTGACGGCACCATCAGCGTCGCTTCGCCGTCGATCACGGTCTTGTCGGCGACCGTCACCACGGTTTCGAACTCGACAAACTTCTTCTTTTGGTGCAGCGCCTTTACGGTGACGCGGGCGACCATCGTGTCGCCGATGCGGACCGGTGCCTTGAACTTCAGCGACTGCGCGACGTAGATGCAGCCGGGCCCGGGCATCTTGGTGCCGAATACGGCCGACAGCAGCGCCGCGCCCAGCATGCCGTGGGCGATGCGGCCCTTGAACATGGTCTCCTTGGCGAACGCCTCGTTGACGTGCACCGGATTGGTGTCCATCGACAAACCGGCGAACATAACGAGGTCGGTGTCGGTCACCGTCTTGCCGAGACACGCCGTCATGCCTTCCTTCAGGTCCTCGAAATAGAGGCCGTGCAGCTCTTCCAGCAGATCCGTCATGGTCGTCCCCTCCCGGTTCGGTATGATCGTTCGCCGCCGATGCGCGGGATCGACGGCCGGGCCGACGATAGCGGGCAAGGTCGGACCCGGCAAGGCAGCGGCCAACGAATGCCGCCTCTCAGTTTTAGGCAAGAGCGGGGCGCGCTCAAACAAAGCTGGAAAAGCAGAACCACTGCACCACTAAACGCTAGTCCCGCCAGGAGAAGCTAAGATAATATTGCGTACATCGCCACGGACCACGGATTTTTTCTTAACCAAATTCCACGTCTTGCCGTCATTCCATGAGACAGCTATTTCCAAAATACCTTCGGACGGGAACTGGAGCAAAATGCTGGTGATTGAAACGGCTGTTTGGACAGCCTTCTTTACATCTATAGTCCCTTCTATCTGCGCACGAGTTTTCCCACCAAATGAAATGCGCATATGAAAGCGGAGTTCCCCAATCTGTACCGTCATAATTTCCATCCAAAAAGATAGCGGAAGTGTGGCTGGAAATGATCCTACTACGATCTCGGATCCGTAGACACCGATAAGGATGTCCTTGTTGGTTATTTCCTTTCGAATATCATCACATATAACTAGCGCATCAATCCGTGGTGTTGTTACTATCTTCCGTGTCATCAAGAAAATCCTCATGCGGGATCGATGACACGAAGCTCAACAGACGCACTCTGAGCGGCGGCAGATGGCACCGTGCGGGCGCCCGAAGTTCGTTCGGGGCTCAGAATGTGATACTCATTTGCCAAAGGGCGATCTCGGAAGGGTACAACCCTAAAATCCAATTCGGAGTCGATAGCGAACAGCAAATCGCTGACCGTATCGATGCTCCAGTTTGAAGGCCCCGACAGCCAGCGACTAATCTGAGATGGCTTTTTGTCGAGCTTCGCCGCGATGTCTCTACGTTTAAGGCCTCGGCTATCAGCCGCCTCACGCAACGCTTTGACAATCTCCTCATAAAGACGATTACGCTGGCGCTGCCGAAAGTACGAGGATGTAGCAATTTCCGTGGTCACGCTATAGCTCCTCTCGACGCGTTTTCAGTGATGTAGCCTTCATAATCAGGGGCAGAGAACGGTCTTCCGTTGAAGATGCGATTCCAAATTTCTTCGGCCCGTAGCTTTTCTAGCTCAAATTCGAGGACCATTTCCCCTTCAGCGTCCGGCGTTCCGCGAGGTGGGTGCCGATAAAAACATTGGGTAGGGCGAACCGGCCAAAGACACGCAGTGAGGGTCGCGGTCTAACACTCTTGAGTTCCCAAACCTCGTGCTTCTTAGGGTCAAGCCACTTCATGAGGCCCCAGTTGATGAAGCCGCCTGAAACGAAGTGATCGATATCGGCGCGGAGACTTTGGTAGCGATCTTGGGTCGTTGGGTCCGAGCTACCGATCTCCATTGCACTGAGTAGTTCCCTTGACACAAAGAACACCCTCGGTGTCGGCACCCAGGGAACGAGCGGGCTAACCGCAAAGATAACTTGAACGCGCTTGGCAGCTTCAATCTCGTCCGAAGTTAACATATAAGTCAATTCGAACTCGGTCGCAAGCAATTAGTCAAATACCTGCAGCGCGTAAGGACCCGGGGAGTTCGCGCAGCGCGCGCGGTCAGAGCGGTGGCGCGGCAAGCGACTTTGTCCGGTTCAGTTCGTGGGGGCGCTGAACGCAACGATACCTCGTCAGGCGTGCTTCGGGCGACGGGCGACGAGGCGGGGCGACGCGCGCATGCTGCGGCTCTTGCGGGCGGTGCGGAATTTGCTGAGGGCACGGTTTTCGCCGGCTCCGCCTCGCCTGCCGGTTCGGTGGCCGCGAACAAACCGGCGCGGAGGCCGCGGGTCCGCGCGCGCACCTCGATCAGAAGCAGCGTGCGGACGACCACCGGATGACGGTCCGGCGTCGGTGCGCCGGCGAGAAGATGGGCGCGGGCGATGGCACGCACGCGCTGGGCGACGCTGGCGTGGCGATTGCGGCTTTCACACCAGCGCGCGTAGGCGGCGACCGTCCACGGATGCGCAGGTAAAGGCTGAAGGCGGCGAGCCCGGCACCAGGCGACGAAGTCGGCCCACGCACGCTCGCGGGGTCTGCCGGTGTTCCCCCTTTGCCGCCGATGCGGTGTCTTCAGCGTTTTCCTCGTCCCCCCTCGCCGGCACCATCGAAGAGCCATTTTACCCAAGCCGGGCAGACGAGGAAAGTCGCTCGCTGCCTTGCCCTCCCTCTTGCTCGCCTCGCGGCCGCGCCGACGTCAGCCGCCGGAACCGCCAGGCGAGCACCGACCACGCAGTTAGACAGCCAGCGAGCATGCCCTCGAACAGCCCGACGGCGCCGCGGCCGGTCGCGATCGCCGCCAGCCATCCCGCCGGGATCATGACGAAGATGAAGGCGGCGGCGTGCAGGCCGCTCGCGATCCAGGTATCCCCCAGGCCGCGCACGGCGCCGGCCATCACCCCCTGACCGCCGTCGGCGACGACGACGAGAGCGATGAAGGCGATGGCCGGAAGGGTGGTCCGGGCGAGTGTCGCATCGTCGGTGTAGAGTGCCACGATCGAAGCCGGTGCGGCGGCGATGGCGAGCGCGATTAGGGCCATCGTCGCGGTTGCCAGGGCGAGGCCGGTCCAGCCTGCGAGGCGGGCGTCGTGCCAATCGCCGCGGCCGCAGGCGGCCCCCACCTGAACCGCCGTCGCCGCCCCGAACCCGATGGCAATCATGAAGACGAAGGCGATCAGATTGAGGCCGATGGTGTAGGCGGCGAGCGGCATCGCGCCCAGCCAGCCGGCGAACACAGCGAGCGTATTGAAGGCGGCCCCCTCGACACCGATGCTGAGGCCGCTGGCATAACCCAGCCGCCGCTGCTGCCTCGCCGGCGGCGGAGCGGCGGTAGGGTCGGTGCCGAGAAACCGCCTGCGGTCGGCCATCGCCAGGACGTAGAGGACGGCCGTCAGGGCGAGACCCGTGCGGACGATGGTCGTCGCCCAGGCGGAGCCCAAGGCGCCCATCGGCGGCAACCCGAGGTGGCCGTAGACGAAGAGCCAGTTAAGCGCGGCATTGAGGCCGTTGGCGGCGAGCATCATCAGCATGCCCGGAACCGGCCGCTTGATCCCTTCGAGAAAGTTTTGGGTGGTGACAAACACGAGCTGGGGTGCGAGGCCGAATCCGAGGACGAGGACGACCGGACCGGCGCGGCGGGCGAGCGCCGGCGCCTGACCGAGGCCGCGCAGAAAGGGTTCGCCGAACATGCAGACGAGGGCCATCGCCGCTCCGAGAACGGCGGCGTAGGCGAGGGATCGACGCCAGACGACCCCACAGGCGGCAAGGTCACCGCGACCCCGGCAGGCGGCGGTAAGGACGAGCGTCCCCATCAACAGGCCGATGCCGGTGAGCAGCATCGTCGTCACCGGGATCAGCGCCAGGCCGAGCACGGCCAGGTTGTCGGCGCCGTAGTGGCCGACCATGACGGTATCGACGAGCGCCAGCAGCATGACGCCCGAGCGGGCGACGATCACCGGTGCCGCCTGTCGTGTCAGTTCGTGCACATGGCCGAGGACGGATGTCCGAGGTTGACCGGAAGCCGCCGTCGCATCAGGTTCTTTGCCGGCGTTCGGCGTGTCACTACATGTCAACCACGAGATCCTCGATCCGGTGAAACGGCGGCGGAGCGGCGGCGCAAGCTGGCTTTTGCCGGTTTCCGGGCTATACTCCGCCAAACCCTCAACGGGGGAGGCTACGGGAGAACCCAATGCAGGTCATCAAAGCCGATATTCTTATCGTCGGAGCCGGCGGCGCGGGACTGCGCGCGGCCATCGCCTGCGCCGAGGCCGATCCCAACCTGACGATTGCGCTGATCTCGAAGGTCTACCCGATGCGCAGCCACACCGTGCGCCGCCGAAGGGCGGCGCGGCCGGCGTGATCAAGACGAACGACAGCCTCGACGAGCATTTCCACGACACGGTCGCCGGCGGCGACTGGCTGGCCGACCAGGACGCGGTCGAGCTCTTCGTCAACGAAGCGCCGAAGGAGCTGGTGCAGCTGGAGCACTGGGGCTGCCCGTGGAGCCGCGAGCCAGACGGCACGCGTGGCGGTGCGGCCGTTCGGCGGCATGAAGGTCGAGCGCACGTGGTACGCCGCCGACAAGACCGGCTTCCACATGCTGCACACGCTGTTCCAGACCTCGCTGAAGTATCCGTCGATCGTGCGCTTCGACGAGTATTTCGTCGACCGAGCTGCTCGTCGACGACGGCGCGCTGCCAGCGGCGTCACCGCGATCGAGATGCGCACCGGCGAGATGCACGCTGTTCCACGGCAAGGCGGTGATCATCTGCACCGGCGGCGCCGGCAAGGTGTTCCCGTTCACCACCAACGGCGCGATCAAGACCGGCGACGGCATGGCGATGGCCTACCGGGCCGGCGTGCCGCTGAAGGACATGGAGTTCGTCCAGTACCACCCGACCGGGCTGCCCGGCACCGGCATCCTGATCACCGAGGGCTGCCGCGGCGAGGGCGGCTATCCTGGTCAACAAGGACGGCTACCGCTACCTCGCAGGACTACGGCCTCGGCCCGCGACGACGCCCGAAGCCGGTGCTGAAGGCGATGGAGCTCGGGCCGCGCGACCGGCTGTGCCAGGCGTTCTGGCACGAGCAGAAGAAGGGCCGCGACGATCCCGACTCGAAGTAGGGCGACGTCGTCCACCTCGACATGCGCCACCTCGGCGAGAAGATGATCAACGAGCAGGCTGCCGCTCGTGCGCGAGCTGTCGCAGAGCCTATGTCGGCGTCGATCCGGTCACCGAGCCGATCCCGGTGCGGCCGGTCGTGCACTACATGATGGGCGGCATCCACACCGACATCAACGCGGCGACGCCGGTCGCCGGGCCTGTACGCCGCCGGCGAATGCGCCTGCGTCAGCATCAACGGCGCCAACCGGCTCGGCTCGAACTCGCTCGACCGAGCTGCTGGTGTTCGGCGCGCGCGCCGGGCGCTATGCCGTCGACTACGTTAAGTCGCGAGCGCGCCGAAAGCGCGCGACGCGCTGGTCACCGCCCAGGCCAACGACGCCGAGAGCCGCGATCAAGGCGCTGCTGCAAGCGGCAGGCCGGCAAGCGAGCGGGTCGCCGATCTCCGCCGCGAGATGAACCACGCGATGGAGGAGGGCTGCGGCATCTACCGCGACGAGGCGTCGCTGCAGGAGACCTGCCGCGACGTCGCCGACGCTGCGCGAGCCGCTATCGCGACGTCGCGCTCGAGGACAAGAGCACGGTGCTTCAACACCGAGCTGTTCCAGGCGCTCGAGCTCGGTGCGATGCTCGAGGTCGCCGAGGCGGTCGCCGTCTCGGCGGCAGCAGCGCAAGGAGTCGCGCGGCGCGCACCAGCGCCTCGACTACCCGAAGCGCGACGACGCGACTACCTGAAGCACTCGCTCGCCTACTTCACGCCAACGGCGACCCGCGCATCGAGTACCTCGACGTCGTCGATCACCAGGTCGCAGCCGGCCGAGCGCGTGTACGGCGCCGCCGCAGGAGGCCAGGCCGCAGCATGAGCGAGCGCACCATTCAGCTCGAGGTCCTGCGCTACCGATCCGGAGCAGGACAAGGAGCCGATTTTCCAGACCTACTCGGTGCCGTGCGAGGAGGAGTGGGTGGTCCTCGACGCGCTGAACTACATCAAGGACGAGATCGACCGCACGCTGTCGCTACCGCTGGTCCTGCCACATGGCCGTCTGCGGCAGCTGCGGCATGATGGTCAACGGCGAGCCGAAGCTCGCCTGCAAGGCCTTCCTGCGCGACTATCCGGACGGCACGGATCCGGGTCGAGCCGCTCGCCAACTTCCCGATCGAGCGCGATCTGGTCGTCGACATCGACGACTTCATGGACAAGCTGCAGAGCGTCAAGCCGTATCTGATCCGCCAAGGAAGAGAAGCCGATCGAGCAGGGCGAGTACCTGCAGACGCCCGGCGCAGCTCAAGACCTTCAAGCAGTATTCAGCATGTGCATCAACTGCATGCTCTGCTACGCCGCCTGCCCGCAGTACGGCTTGACCAACCAGGAATTCGTCGGCCCGGCGGCGCTCGCGCTGGCGCACCGCTACAACATGGACTCCCGCGACGGCGGCCGCCACGAGCGCGAGCGACGTCGTCGCCAGCCACGAGGGCGTCTGGGAGTGCAGCTTCGTCGGCGCCTGCTCCGAGGTCTGCCCGAAGGATGTCGACCCGGCCGGCGCCATCCAGCAGGCGAAGCTGACCAGCGCGATCGATTATGTCACCTCGCTGCTGCCGGGGGGAAGAGATGAGCGCACGCAAGCCCTACGTCCGGGAAATGCCGAGGACCACCTGGTTTCTCACCAACGCCCGCTACAAGACCTACATGCTGCACGAGATCAGCTCGTTCTTCGTCGCAGTTTACACGGTAATCCTGATCGTCGGACTGTTCCGCCTCGGCTCGGGCGAACTCGCGTGGCGGGGCTGGCTCGACGGCGTGACCAGCCCAATCGGCGTCATCTTTCACCTCGTGGCCCTCGCCTTTTTCCTGATCCACACGATCTCGTGGTTCAAGGCGGTGCCGCAGGCGACCCGCATCATGCGCGGCGAAGAGGTGCTGCCGGGCAAGATCCTGGTCGGGGCCCACTACGCGGTGTTCGCCGTTGTCTCGCTGTTCTTCCTCGTGCTTGCCGGGATCGGGTGACCCATGAACGCTGTCAGCAAACCGTCGCCGAAGGCGATCTTCTGGTTCCTGTTCGCCGCCGGCGGAACCGTCTGTGCCTTCGTCCTGCCGGCGCTTGTCATCGTTACCGGTATCGGCCCTGCGCTTGGATTGTTCCAGGACGCTTTCAGCTACGAGACGATGTACGCCTTCGTCGAGAACTGGCTGGTGAAGCTGGTGCTGTTCGGCATCATTTTCTTTGCGCTGTGGCACGCGGCGCACCGGCTGCGGGTCTGTGCCCACGACTTCGGCCTCCGCGCCGACTCCGCGGTCGCCCTGCTCTGCTACGGTCTCGCCGCCATCGGCACCCTCGCCACCATCATCGCGCTCGTCCGCATCTGAGCGGCAGAGCTTCTTCTTCGGGAGCCGGGAGCGGCCTGGCCAGGAGGAGGCCTCTCCTGTTCCGACGGGCCTCCACCGCACGCGGGTCGGCACTTGAAATGCTTGTGAGGCGGTGGCCGGGCCTTCTACATCGCGGGGTCATGTGGAGAGAACAGACCGTCGGGCGGACCGGCCAACTGGGGAAGCACATCGGCCGCTTGACCGGCGCCTTTACCTACGGCACGCCCGAACCCCGTCCGCGGGCGGACTTGCCAGAGGAACCTCTGGTGCACTCCTAACGATAACATAGATAAAGCGGCTGGAGTATGAGCGGCGGGCGCTTTCCGATCCGCAGCAGCTCTTGTCGCCGCGGCCGGAGGTGGGGAGAGATGGAAGACACACGGTGGTCGCTCAGCGACATACCCTGGGACCGCTTCGATGCAACTCGGGTCGAGCCGGCGGCGCTGGATATCGTGAAGGCGGCGGCGCTCGTGGAGCGCAACGCTGGCGATTACGTCGCCTATCTGTGCAACGTTTTCGCCGACGACCCGTCGTTCCAGACGATCATCCGCGGCTGGGGTGAGGAAGAGGTCCAGCATGGTGAGGCATTGGGCCGGTGGGCGGAGCTGGCCGATCCAGCGTTCGACTTCCGTGAGCGTTACCAGCAGTTTCGCGGCCGCTACCGGATCCCGATCGAGGCAATGCAGTCGGTCCGCGGATCGCGCGCCGGAGAAATGGTGGCCCGCTGCGTGGTCGAGACAGGCACCAGTTCGCTCTATTCGGCGTTGCGGGATGCAAGCCAGGAACCGGTGCTGCGCTTTATCTGCGCCAAAATCGCGGGGGACGAGTTCCGGCACTACGTGATGTTCCACAAGCATCTGCAGGCGTGCCCCGACAACACGCGGCTGGGGCTGGTTGGGCGGAGCAAGGGTCGCCTGGAAGCGCCTAGATGAGGCCGACGACGATGAGCTGGCGACCGCCTACTACTGCGCCAACATGGATGGCCAGGCGTACGACCGGCGCGCCGCCAGCCGCGCCTACGCTGCACGAGTTGCCCTCTACTACCGGAAGGAGCACGTCCAGCGGGGGATACGGATGGTCCTTAGGTCGGTGGGCCTCAACCCCCGCACCCGGTTGTCCAACATTCTCGCATGGCTCGCCTGGAACCACATGCAACGTAACTGGCTCGTCCGCGGATGACGCCGAATGAGGCATCCAGCGGAACCGGAGGTGACAGCCTTGCTGCGGTCAGCGGATCGATCCGCGGGTGACGATGATGACCTGGCGGCCGCGGCCGTCGCGGTACATCCGACTGCCGTATCCGGGGGCGTACGTGTAGCCGGGGGCGTAGCCGTAGAAGCCCGGCGGGGCGCACCAGCGTCTTTGCGGCGCGACGAACACGGGCCTAGGCGTCGATGGACGGAACCCCGGAAGCGTGTTCCCGCTGAACAAGGAAACTGGGGGCGGCGGCGGGAACCCCGGGGGCGGATATCCGTTCCAGCCGTCGGCGACGGCGGAACCGGTGAGGCCAAGCGCGGCGATCACGATCGCAGCCACGAAAGCCACCTTCTTCACCTTATTCCTCCTCTGGTTCGTCACCCGGCACCTGCCGGGCACAGGGGGAGGAGCCGCTCGTTCGAGCGCATCCACCCGCAATCTATAAATATAGGATGTGATCGCAGCGAATTTACGGCGGTCTCGTGGCCCGACCGCGGCACCGGCGTCGCGCCGATATCTCAGGCGACGGCGGCGAGCAGCCCCTCGAACATCGCCCGCCCATCGCTGCCACCGAGAAGCGGATCACACACCCGCTCCGGGTGGGGCATCAGGCCGAGAACGTTGCCCTGGCGATTGGCGATCCCGGCGATGTTGCAGGCGGAGCCATTGGGATTGGCGACGGTGTCGACCCGGCCTTCCCCGTCGCAGTAGGTGAAGGCGATCCGGCCCTCGTCGCAGAGCCGATCAATGGTGGCCGGATCGGCGTAGAAGTTACCTTCGTTGTGGGCGATCGGCATCCGCACCACCTGCCCCGGACGATAGCCGCGGGTAAACGGCGTGCGCGCCGCCTCAACGCGCAGATGCACGTCGCGGCAGACGAAATCGAGACCGGCGTTGCGCAGAAGGACGCCGTCGAGCAACCCCGCCTCGGTCAGGATCTGAAAGCCGTTGCAGATACCGAGAACGAGGGCTCCCGCCGCGGCGCGCGCCTTGACCTCGCGCATGACCGGCGAATGTGCGGCGATTGCACCGGCGCGTAGGTAGTCGCCGTAGGAGAAGCCGCCAGGAACGATGATAAGATCGAGCGCCGGCAACGTGGTTGCCTTGTGCCAGATCATCTTTGGCGGCCGGCCGGTCACCAGCGCAAGGGCGCCGGCGGCATCACGGTCGCAGTTCGATCCCGGAAAGACAATGACGCCCGCCTGCATGCCTCTGTTCCCTGCGTGTCGCCCGATCCGACTCGAGGTTTATCCGGCCCGTCTCGTCAGTCAGTCGGTTGCGATGTCGATGAGGTAATTCTCGATCACGGTGTTGGCGAGGAGTTCGCGGCACATCGCCTCGACGCGCCGCCGCGCCGCATCGGCATCGGCGTCGGCTAGATCGAGTTCGATGAATTTGCCTTGCCTCACCTCAGCCACATCGGTGAAACCGAGCGCCGCCAGCGAATGCTGCACCGCTTTGCCCTGCGGATCGAGGACGCCCGGCTTCAGCGTGATATGGACTCGGGCTTTCAGCACTCGGCCGCTCACTCTTCGTTGATGGTCAGCGCGGCGTCGTCTGCGACGGGGCCTCCTATTGCACGGTGTCCGGACCCTTCGGGTCGGACGGGCCGCTCTCCGGCAGGATGCCCAAGCGACGGGCCACCTCCTGATAGGCGTCGGCGAGCGGATTGGCGTCGTCGTCGCGGCTGCGATCGAGATCGAGCCGTTGGTTGGCACGCACATCCCAGAGCCGGCAGAGTCCGGGCAGATCTCGTCGGCGAGGACGATCCGCATCTGCTCGTCCTCCCACAGACGGCCGAATTCGACCCGCACGTCCATCAGCCGCATGCCGATGCCGACGAAGACGCCGCTGAGAAAATCGTTGATGCGCAGCGACAGCGCCATGATCTCGTCGATGTCCTGCGGCGTTGCCCACCCGAACGCGGTGATGTGCTCTTCGGTCACCATCGGCCCGCCGAGCTCGTCGGAGTTGTAATAGAACTCGACGATCGAGCGCGGCAGCGGCGTTCCCTCGGCCATGCCGAAGCGGCCGGTGAAAGAGCCGGCAGCGGCGTTGCGGATGATCACCTCGAGCGGGATCATCTCCACTTCGCGGACCAGCTGCTCGCGCATGTTCAGCCGACGGACGAAGTGGGTCGGCACCCCGATTTCGCCGAGCCGGGTCATCAGATATTCGGAGATGCGGTTGTTCAGAACGCCTTTGCCACTGATCACGCCCTTGGTCTTGACGTTGGCGCTGCTCACGTCGTCCTTGAAATACTGGACGAGCGTCCCGGGTTCCGGTCCCTCGAACAGGATCTTGGCTTTCCCTTCAAAGATTTGTCTGCGACGGGCCATCTGTCCTCGATTCCTGCCGGCGGTAAAGCGCGGGCAGTTCCATTTGCCTGCTTGGTATAGCAACTTGCTTTCACCAAAACAATCTTACCCCGGAAACGTGCCGACCGGCGAAACATCGACCGACAGCCACGGTGCCTCGTTTGGCCGGCCGCCGGCGAAAAGCCAGATTGGCCGGAGTCCGTTGCCCCGGCGCGGCAAGGCGAGCAACGATGACGATACCGTGCCGAATCCGGACGGAGTATCGATCGTCATCGCTCCCCCCGGACCCGCACCGGCCTCCCCCGCCGGCGCGGCGAGCAGCGTCTTCCAAGCATCCCAGTCGCCGGTTCCGGGATCCGGCGGCGGTGCCTGTTCGAATTGCGGCAGGAAGTGACGGATGCGCGGCGACGCGTCATCGTTGCGGTCGTAGGCGGTGATCATCGAAAGCCCCGGCGGCAGCGGCGTCACGTCGATGGATGCGGCGCCGCCGTCGTCCGATGTCGATACGGCGCGTGCGCTGATCCAGAAGGCCTCGCCGGCATCGGCGATGACCACGTTGAACGGGCGGTAGGCGCGCGGATCGAGATCGGCGAGCGCCGCCGCCGCGACCGCCGCCGAGGCGTGGTCGAGCGCTTCGAGCGGCAGCTCGCCGCGGCTGCGCAGACCGGGGGCGGGACCCAGCGTGTTGATGCGATTGAGCACGGCGGCGACGACCCCCTCGTCGTTCTTGCCGAGCCAGGTTCCGCCGCCGAGTGTGTCTCTGCCGGCAACGACGTTGTCTCGATCCGGCCAGTGGCGTGCAGGCGCTTGCCACGGCCGGGTATACATCTCATCGCGGTTGGCGGCGAGGAGGAGCGGCCACGAATGCTCCGGCCGGCGGAGGATGATGAGGGTGCACATGTCACGCAAGGAAATAGCCCGCCGGCGATGCCGGCGCCAGGGGCCGCCCGCAGCGTCATTGCACCGCCCGGACAAAACCCATAAATTAAAAATGTGAAAAGGAGGCGAACCGATGCCCGACACCTTGCGAGAGATCGAGAGGGGCCACGAGGCCAAGTACAAGCTCGACGAGGAGTTGCGGTTCAAGACACGCTGCCGCTGTAATCGCACGTTCGGCGCGTGGGCGGCGCGGCACCTGGGATTGGCCGGACCCGAGGCGGAGAGCTACGCCCGCAGCCTGGTCCGCCTTGACCTCGATGCGCCGCGGCCGGGCGTCGTTCTGGCGACGGTGATTGGCGATTTCCGCGCCGCCGGCGTCCGCATGGGCGAGGCGGAGATCAAGTCCGCTTTCAACCGGATGTATGCGGAAGCCGCCGATCAGGTGGGCGAGGCCTATCCGATGCCGCTCGACGGCGACCACGTGCAGATCGGCGGATAGCCGCCCCGGCGATCTTCTGCCAGGGCCGTCTGTGTCCGCCGCATTCAGAGGGTTTCGAGCGGGAGCACGGCGTCCGGCTGCAGCGTTCGTTGCGGGCGAATGAGGTCGTAGGCGAGTTCGAGAAGGGCCAGCCGCTCGGCGTAGGCGGCGCGGAAGCAGCCGACGAGCGGCGCGAGGTTGGCACCGGTGAGCACGGTTGTCGGCGCAACGCCGCAGCCGGCATTGCGTCGGAACACCCAGGCGCGCTGATCATCTCTGAGGTGCTCGGAAGCTTCCACCGTCAGGATCTGCCGCAAGATGACGTAGACGCGCCCGAGGCGGGCATCGAGACGGGTCAGCCCGCTGTCCTGGCAGATCAACACGTCGTCCGGCGCGACCGCCTTCGAGCAGTCGAACGGCGGGCGGCGACGAAGGTTCGCTGATCAGCAGCAACGCCGCGACGGCGATATTCGATAACGGGTCCACCGGGATAATTCCCTCGAAGCCGATGACGACGCCGGCATTGGGCGCAGCGACATCTTGCCGCGAGGTGGTAAAGGCGCAATTAAGCCCCGGGTTTTGCTGCGTCGTTCGTGAAACAGGCCGGTTATCGCGGGTAAGTTCGGCTCAGTCGGCCCGGCCGAACACACGGCGGAAAATGGTATCCACGTGGCGGAGGTGCGGGGCGAGGTCGAACAGCGGGGCGAGGGCGGCGCGATCGAGAAACCGGGCAACGTCGGCATCGCCGGCGAGCCGGTCAAGAAAGCTTCCCTCGCCCGCCCACACCGCCATGGCGTTGCGCTGAACGGCCTGGTAGGCGTCCTCGCGGCTCATCCCGGCTTGCGTCAGCGCCAGCAGCACCTGCTGCGAGAAGATCAGCCCCTTCAGGCGGTCGAGGTTGCTCCGCATCCTGTCGGGATGGACCACCATTCCATGGACCACCTCGACCAGCCGGAAGAGAGCGAAGTCGAGGGTGATCGTCGCGTCCGGGGCGATGAAGCGCTCGACCGAGGAGTGCGAGATGTCGCGCTCGTGCCACAAGGCAACGTTTTCCAGGGCCGGGAGGACGGCGGCGCGGACGATCCGGGCGAGACCGGTCAGGTTTTCGGTCAGGATCGGGTTGCGCTTGTGCGGCATCGCCGACGAGCCTTTCTGCCCCGGCGCAAAATATTCCTCCGCCTCGCCCACCTCGGTCCGCTGCAGGTGGCGTATCTCGATGGCGAGCCGCTCGACCGAACTGGCGACGACGGCGAGGGTGGCGAAAAACACGGCGTGCCGATCGCGCGGGATCACTTGCGTGGATACCGGCTCGATGGAGAGGCCGAGCTTCTCGGCGACCCAGGCTTCGACGGCGGGGTCGATGTGGGCGAAAGTGCCGACGGCGCCGGAGATGGCGCAGGTCGCAATCTCGGCCCGCGCGGCCTCAAGGCGGGCGCGGTTGCGCTGCCATTCGGCGTGGAAGCCGGCGAGCTTGACCCCGAAGGTCGTCGGCTCGGCATGGATGCCGTGGCTGCGGCCGATGCAAGGCGTGGTCTTGAATTCAAAGGCTCGCTTCTCCAGCGCCGCCAGCAGCGCATCGACGTCCGCCAGCAGCAGATCGGCGGCGCGGCTGAGTTGAACGGCAAGGCAGGTGTCGAGGACGTCGGAGGACGTCATCCCCTGGTGGACAAAGCGCGCGTCCGGGCCTACGTGTTCGGCGAGATTGGTTAGGAAGGCGATGACGTCGTGACGGGTCTCGCGCTCGATCTCGTCGATGCGGGCGACCTCGAAGGCGCCTCGCTCCCAAACGGCGCGGGCGGCCTCGGCGGGGATGACGCCCTGGGCCGCCTGAGCATCGCAGGCATGCGCCTCGATCTCGAGCCAAATCTGAAAGCGGGCTTCGGGGGCCCAGAGAGCAGCCATCTCCGGCCGGCTGTAGCGGGGAATTATCGCGCACGGGTCTCCCTTGGCGAAGGCAGGGCGGCCGGCGATCCTACACGCGCCGCCGAGACAATGGCAGGGGCGGCACGGAGGCCGAAGGGAGATGGTAAGGGGGACGGCCATGGCTGACGGCGCGATCCGCGCAGGCTTGGGGCGGGGCGAAGCCCGCCGCCTGCCGGTGATCCCGCTGATCGATCTAGGGCAGGACGGGCCCACCGCCCTGGTCGAACGGGCACCCGTGCAGCTTGATCGGCTGCTCCGCGGCTGCCGGCGGCACTATGGCATGGTGGTGCTCCGCGTCGGCGATGCAATCAGCCGCCGCTGGCTCGACCGCACCGAAAATCCCTATCGCGCCGAGATCGCCGCCATCGCCCGGCGGATCGGCCGGCCGGGACCGACGATGCTCAACCTCTCCTATGAGTGGAGCTGTACATCCGGTGTCGGCGCCGATCCCGCCGATGGTGGCGGCAGCCGGCTGCTGCGTACCCTCGACTGGCCGGCCCCGGCGCTCGGCGCCAGCGTCGTCGTTTCCCTTCAGGAGGCAGCGGCCGGGCCCTATTACAACATTACCTGGCCGGGGTTCATCGGCGTACTGACGGCGATGGCACCCGGACGGTTCAGCGCCGCCATCAACCAGCCGCCGATGCACCGGGTCTCGCCGTCCCTCCATCTCGACTGGATGATCGGTCGTCGCGTCCTTTGGCGGACCTGCGGGCTGCCGCCGGCGCACCTGTTGCGACACGTACTCGACACCTGTCGCGACTACGAGGAGGCTCTCGTTCGGCTCCGCGACACGCCCATCTGCACGCCTGTCTTCTATTCTTTGAGCGGTCTCGCCGCGGATCAGGGTTGCGTCATCGAGCGCCTTCCAGATCGGGCCGTCGTTCATCCCGCGCCGACAAGCATCAGCAACCACTGGCGAGGCATTTCCCGGCCGGGCCACGGCCGCGGCGAAGGAAGCGAAATCCGTTGGCAGGCGATGGAGGAAATCCGCGACGGCTCCCCAAACAATTTCTCCTGGCTCGTCCCGCCGATCCTGAACGCCGCCACTCGCGTCGCCGTCATCGCCAACGCCTCCGTCGGCCGGCTGATCGTCCAGGGCTGGGAGAAGGACGGGCCGGCAACGGAGGTTTTCACGCTTCCGGCACACCCGACCGCCGAAACGCGAGGAACCATGCGAGGCTCAGAATCTCAATTGCCAGCATGAGGCCGAACGCCGCCCGGTAACCGGCCTCGGCGTACGCGCCGGGCGCGGGTTGCGGCCAGCGCCCGATGATTGCGCCCATCCCCCACTGGCCGACGAAGGCGCTGACGAAGACGAGCACGTTGATCGCGCTGTTGACGCGGCCGGCAAGCGCCCGTGGGAAGCGCTGGGTCAGGGCCGCGTAGGCGACGATGCCGCTCGTCCCGAAGAAGCCGAACAGCGGCAGGAGGACGGGCAGGGCGCCGGTCGCGCCGGCGACGACGGCGCATTGGACGACGACGAAGACGGCGATGCCGGTGCCGGTGACCGGCAGTGGGCAAAGGCCCCAAGCTGCCGTGCGCGCCCCCGCCCAGCCGAGCACAATAAAGCCGGCAACCATGGCGACGGCGACGATCAGCAGCGCCTCGGCGACGGCCGACGGCGACAGGCGGCCGATGTCGCGCAGCCACGGACCCAGCCACAGCCCCAGCATCGCCTGGAACGCCGCCTGCGCCGCCACCGTCATCGGCGCCACCCGCCAGAAGAAGGCGCTCGTGAACACCCGCCTGGTTCCCGCCGCCATTTCGGCCAGCGAAGCGGCCTGTGATGCGGGATCGCGGCGCTCTTCCGGGACGACGAAAAAGATGCACGCGGTGGCGATGAGGGTAAGTGCCGCGGTCGCCGTGAAGACCCCTCGCCAGCCGATAATACCGAGGGCGGCCGCCACTGGAATCGTGGCGGTGATGGCGCCGAGGCCGCCGGCCGCCATCTGCCAGCCGTTGACCTGCGGCAGCCGTGCCACCGGAAACCAGACGACGAACGAGCGGAACGCCGCCATCAGACACGCGGAAACGCCGAGGCCGATCAGCGCTCGGCCGCAGACGAGGCCGGCGAAGCTGTCGGCGGTGGCGAAGACGAGGGCGCCGGCGACGGCAAACAGCAACATCGCCGCTTCCGTCCGCCTTGCACCCCAGCGGTCGAGGGCGATGCCGAGCGGGAGCTGGGCCGCGGCAAAGGCGATGAAGTAGATGCCGGTCAGCAAGCCGAGATCGGCCGGCGTCAGTGCGAGATCGTGAACGAGCGACGGTGCGATCACCCCGTTGATGACGCGAAACAGATACGAGAGGAAGTAGGCGAAGGCGAACGGGAGAAAAACCCGCACAATGACCGTCTTCCCCGGCATCTTGTCCGGCATCGTTCTACTTTCCCTCGAACCGGCATGGGTTAACCTCGCGCCGCGAAAGGGCCGGTCGCGGCAAGCATGCCGTGCCCGCCGTCCCGCGTCGAGTTCGACGTCCTCCGGCGAAGCCGGCCGGCGGATGTGAAGCCAGCTTGTGGGCGGCTTGATCAATGCGAGCCGTAATTACTTGCAGTAAAAAAACGCTCGGTAACTCACAAATACTCTGGAATCGGCGGCCTCGATTAACTACTATTGAAGGCGCAGTTGGCTACTTGCGACTGATAATAATAATAGTTAGTCGACCGGGAGGAATGGGAATGTTCGGTGGCGAATACCGCCATTCGGAGCTTGCGCTCGGCGATCTCGACGGTTACGGCGGCTCTCTGGGCGGGCTGAACCGGCGAGACTTTCTCAAGTTTTGCACGGGAATAGCGGCGACGCTCGGGCTTTCTCCCGGCCTCGGTGTCCGTATCGCCGACGCCGCGACAAGCCCGATGCGGCCGCCGGTCATCTGGCTTTCCGCGCAGGAATGCACCGGCTGCACGGAATCCCTGCTGCGCGCCCATCACCCGACGATCGAGAGCCTGATCCTGGGCATGATTTCGCTCGACTACCACGAGACGCTGTGTTCCGGCGCCGGCGAGCAGGCGGAAGCGTTCAAGGATCAGTCGATCAAGCGCAACTGGGGTAAGTTTATCCTCGTCGTCGACGGCTCGATCCCGACCAAGGACGACGGCGTCTACTGCCTCGTCGGCGGCCAGCCGATCCTGAAGACGGTGCGGGAAACGGCTGAAGGTGCGGCCGCGATCATTGCCATCGGCAGCTGTGCATCGTGGGGCGGCATTCCTTCGGCGGATCCCAATCCCACCGAGGCGAGGCCGGTACATGAGATCCTGCCCGGCAAGACCGTCGTCAATGTGCCCGGTTGCCCGCCCAATTCCTACAATTTCCTTTCGACCGTCCTGCATCTCCTGACGTTCGGCGCACCGCCCGATCTCGACGACAAGGGGCGGCCGAAGTTCGCCTACGGCCGCCTGATCCACGAGAACTGCGAACGCCGGCCACATTTCGATGCCGGCCGCTTCGCCCTCGAATTCGGCGATGCCGGCCATCGCCAGGGCTGGTGCCTCTATAAGCTGGGCTGCAAGGGGCCGGAGACCTACGCCAACTGCCCGGCGATCCTGTTTGGCGATGTCGGGCCCGGCGCTTGGCCGGTCGGGACGGGGCATCCGTGCTTCGGCTGCACCGAGAAGGGTGTCGGCTTTACCAAGCCGATCCATTCTCTCGCCAACGTGCTGACGGTAACGCCGCCGACCGCCTATCCGCGCATCGACGAGCCGAAGGGGCAGGGAGCCTCCACCGGCGCCGCGGCGCTGATCGGCGGCGTCGCCGGGGCCGCGATCGGCGCCGGAGCGGTGCTGGCTTCGCGCCTCGGCAAGAGAGTGCCGGTGGCCGGGGGCGACGCCTCGACCGAGACGTCCGCGAAACGGCCGGAGTGAGGGTTGGTCGCATGTCCATCAACCGCCGACAGTTCCTGAGAAGCGCGGCGACGGGCACCGCCGCCGCCACTGCAACCGCCATCGCCGCGACGCCGGAGCCGGCGGAGGCGATCATGCGTCCGACCAAACAGCTGTCGCCGGACGCAGTCGGCATGCTCTACGACTCGACACTGTGCGTCGGCTGTAAGGCGTGCGTCGCCGGCTGCAAGCGCGCCAACGACATGCCGCCCGACATCGCCCCCAGCCAATCCGAGTGGAACCAGGGCATGTGGGACACGCCGAGAGACACCTCCGGCAAGACCCTCAACATCATCAAGGTCTATCGCGACGGCGACATGGCCGAGAAGGACCGCGAAACGAACGGCTTCGCCTTCATCAAGAAGCAGTGCTACCACTGCGCCGACCCGTCGTGTGTGTCGTGCTGCCCGGTCTCGGCGATGACCAAGGATCCCGTCTCGGGGGTGGTCAGCCACGACAAGGACCGCTGCATCGGCTGCCGCTACTGCGTCTTCGCCTGCCCGTTCCAGGTGCCGAAGTTCGAGTACGACAAGGCGTTCGGCCAGATCCAGAAATGCCAGCTGTGCAAGCACCGGCTGGCGAAGGGCGAGCTGCCCGGCTGTGTCGAAAGTTGCCCGACCGGCGCTACCTTGTTCGGCCGGGTCGCGGATTTGCGGGCGGAGGCGCATCGGCGGATCGCGTTGAGGCCGGGCGAGACCTATGGCTATCCGCGCGGCGACATCTCCGGGCGCATCGGCCCCGATATGCCGGCGAACGAAAAGATTATCACCGCCCAATATCTGCCCGAGGTCTACGGCGAGAAGATCCTCGGCGGCACCCAGGTGCTTTACGTCTCAGCCGTTCCCTTCGGCAAGCTGGGTCTGCCTTACAAGAACATGCCGGACCACAGCTACGCGTCGCAGACGGAGGGCGTGCAGCACTTTCTCTACAAGGGGATGATCGCCCCGGTTGCCGTCCTCACCGCATTGATCCTGCTCGCTCGCCGCAACTTCGACAAGCACCACCACGAAGCTGAAAAGGAATAAGGGAGAGCGCGCGCGCCATGCCCACCCACGAACACGCCCCGGTCGGCGGCCGCCTCGTCACCGGCTGGTTCATCTTCCTTCTTTTCGTGATCTTCATCGCTGCGGTCGTGCTGACGCAGCGTTTCGTTTTCGGGCTGGGAGCGGCGACCAATCTCTCCGACGGCTACCCCTGGGGCATCTGGATCGCTATCGACCTGATCATCGGCACCGCCCTCGGCTGCGGCGGCTTCGTCATGGCCTTTCTCGTCTACATCATCAACAAGGGCGAGTATCACCCGCTCGCCCGCGCCGGCCTGATGACCAGCCTGTTCGGCTACTCGCTCGGCGGCCTCGCGGTGATGTTCGACCTCGGCCGCTACTGGCAGGGCTACAACATCATGCTGCCGTGGCTGGTCAACACCAACTCGGTGCTGCTGGAAACGGCGCTCTGCATCTTCGCCTACATCCTAGTGCTGCTGGTCGAGTTCGCACCATCCGTGCTCGAACGCTTCGGCATGAATGATGCGCGACGGAAGCTGCACAAGGTGCTGTTCGTCTTCACCGGGCTCGGCGTGCTGCTGCCGATGATGCACCAGTCGTCGATGGGCACCGTCGTCATCCTCCTCGGCTATAAGCTGTCGCCCCTGTGGCAGTCGTCGCTCCTCACCTTCTTTTTCCTGATCACCGCGATCAGCATGGGGTTCGCGCGTCGTCGTCTTCGAAATCCATCTTGTCCTCGATCGCCTTCGAGCGGCCGCTCGAGATGCCGATCCTCTCAAGGCTATCCGGCGTTCTCGCGTGGGTCATGCTGGCGTTCCTGGTGTTCCGGGTCATCGATCTGACCCGCATCGGTGCGTGGCCCTACGCCGCCCAGATGGGACCGGCGGCGATCTCGTTCTGGCTGGAGATGGGCTTCGGCGTCGCCGCCATCCTCTTCCTGCTGCCGCCCGGCAACCGGAGTGATGCCGCGCTCGGTCTTTCTCGGCGCGACGGCGATGCTGCTCAACGGTGTACTTTATCGTCTCAACTGCTATCTGATCGGCTACGATCCGGGCCAGGGGTGGAGCTATTTCCCGTCGATGGGGGAGATCCTGGTGACGCTCGGCATCTTCGCGCTGCACATCGCCCTCTACCTCGTCTTCGTCAAACATCTGCCCGTCCTGCACGCGGTGCGCCGGGCCTGAGCAAACAAACGGCCGCAACAACGGGCCGACATCGGGAGGAAGCATGCGCATCACCGTCGATCCGATCACCCGTATCGAGGGCCATCTCCGCATCGATTGCGAAGTCGAAAACGGCAAGGTCGCCAAGTCGTGGTCGTCGGGTCAGATGTGGCGGGGCATCGAGATCATCCTGCAGGGACGCGACCCGCGCGATGCCTGGATTTTCGCCCAGCGCATCTGCGGCGTCTGCACGACGGTGCATGCCATCGTCTCGGTGCGCGCGATCGAGAACGCGCTCGCCCTCGAAGTGCCGCTAAACGCCCAGTACATCCGCAACATGATCGTCGCCGGGCACGGCATTCACGATCACATCGTCCACTTCTACCAGCTCTCGGCGCTCGACTGGGTGGACATCGTCTCGCGCGCTGAAGGCCGATCCGAAGGCGGCGGCGAAGCTGGCGCAGAGCCTGTCGCGACTGGACGCGGCAATTCCGAACAGGAGTTCCGCAAGGTCCAGGAGCGGGTGAAGGGGTTCGTCGAAGTCGGGCCAGCTCGGCGTCTTCGGCTCCGGCTACTGGGGCCATCCGGCGATGAAACTGCCGCCGGAGGTCAACCTGCTCGCCGTCGTCCACTACATGCAGGCGCTCGACTACCAGCGCCGGGCCAATCAGATCGTCGGCATCCTCGGCTCGAAGACGCCCCACATCCAGAACCTCGCCGTCGGCGGCGTCGCCAATCCGATCAACCCGGAGAGCCAGTCGACCCTGACGCTCGAGCGCCTGTACAAGGTGAAAACGCTGATCGACCAGATCGGCGACTTCGTCAATCAGGTCTATCTGCCGGACGTCGCCGCGATCGGCGCGCTCTACGCCGACTGGACCCAATACGGCGCCGGCGTGATGAACTATCTCTCGGTGCCGGACATGCCGCTCGACAGCAAGGGCACGACCTTTGCCATGCCGGGCGGCTACATCCCGAACGGCGACATCGCCGCCTTCAAGCCGATCACCAACTATCAGGACGGCTACTTCGAAGCCGGCGTCAAGGAGAGCGCCAAGCACGCCTGGTACCAGGACGGCGGCGCCGCTGCATCCCGTACGACGGCAAGACCAACCCCGATTACGTCGGCTTTCAGGACGACGGCAAGTACTCCTGGGTGAAGGCGCCGACGTTTTACGATGTCCGCGCGCAGGTCGGGCCGCTCGCCAACGTGCTGGCGATGGTCGCCTCCGGGCACGAGCCGACGAAGCGCCACCTCGGCCGCCTGATGGCGATCGCGGGCAAGGTGCACGGCTCGGAGCTGCCGCTCGCCATCGTCCACTCGACGATCGGCCGCCACGCCGCCCGCGCCGTCCGCTGCGCCGTCCTCCACGAGACGCTCGGTCAGCAGTGGAACCTGTTGATGGCGAACATCGCCAAGGGCGACTTCGACACCTTCAACCGGCCGATGTTCCCGAAGGGCGAGTATCCGCGGCTTCGGCTACCACGAGGCGCCGCGCGGCGTGCTCTCCCACTGGGCCGTCATCCGCAACGGCAAGATCGCCAACTACCAGGCGGTGGTGCCGAGCACCTGGAACGCCGGGCCGCGCGACGAGGCGGACGCCATGGGCCCGTACGAGGCCTCGCTCGTCGGCAACCCGGTCGCCGATCCGGAGAAGCCCTGGAGGTGCTGCGCACCGTCCACTCGTTCGACCCGTGCCTCGCCTGCGCCATCCACATGGTCGACACCCGCGGCCGCGAGATGGTCCAGGTGAAGGCGGTGTGACGGCGATCACCGAGGACCCGTTTAGCGAGTCCGTATGAGGGTAGTCGAGGCGGCCTCAGGCCACATTCAACCGTAAATCATCTTCACAGATGATATCCGTCGGCCCGATACATATCGACGCACTGTTTTTCCTTGCGTCTGTTCATAACGCCCCACCAATCGGCCCACCACGAGCGTGATCCGCAGTCGACGGTTTTGCCGGTCGCGGAACTCGTAAGTACGATCGGATCGGTGGCGCAGGCTGAAAGGATCGCGCAGAGCGCTACAACGAGAAGCGTTTTTGCATGTGGAAAACTCCGCGTACAGTAACGAGGAAAGCAGTAAAGCCAGCCAAGGAGCCTACCTAACCGAGGTTAACGGCCGGTTTAACGGGTGGATCCGCAGGGAGTGACGATCGTGTGCGTGCTCGTCCTCGGCATCGGCAATATTCTCTTGGGCGACGAAGGGATCGGCGTCCGCGCCGTCGAGGCACTCGTCGAACGCTACCGGCTGCCCGACGAGGTCGAGGTGATCGACGGCGGCACCACCGGCATGGGGCTGCTCGACCTCATGGCGGGCCGCGAGCGGGTGATCATCGTCGATGCGGTGAAGACGGGGGCGACGCCCGGGACGATCGTCCGCCTCGACGGCGATGCGATCCCGCCGGGCTTGCGCGAGCGCATCTCGCCGCACCAGCAGGGCATCGGCGACGTGCTGGCGGTGCTCACCCTCATGGGCGAGGCGCCGAAGGAGCTCGTCGTCATCGGCATCGAGCCCGCCGACCTCGACTTCGGCGTCGGCCTGTCACCTTTGATCGAAGCCAAGCTCGACGCCCTCGTCGAAGCCATCCTCGCCGAGCTCGGCCGATACGGCCTCGCGCTGGAACCACGCGAGACTTCGGTGGCAGCGGATGCGTGAGGAGTTGCCGTCGCCAGTCGTATCTACACGGTCTAGATCACCCCTAGGCTCCTGAGAGAGCTGGCGCCGGATTGGGCGACGACGATGTGGTCGTGCAGGGCGATGCCGAGCTTCTCGGCGACGGCCTTGACCTCGCGGGTCATCTCGATGTCGGCCGGCGACGGGCGTCGGGTCGCCGGAGGGATGGTTGTGGACGAGGATCAGCGCCGTGGCGCCCAGTTCGAGCGCGCGCTTCATCACCTCGCGCGGATAGACCGGCGTGTGGTCGACGGTGCCGCGCTGCTGCTCCTCGTCGGCGATCAGCTTGTTCTTGCGGTCGAGGAACAGGATGCGGAAGCTGCTCGACCGGCTCGTGCGGCAAGGCTGGCGCGGCAGTAATCGACGAGCGCCGACCAGCGACGACAGCACCGGCCTATCGGCGATCCGTCTCGCGCAGCATCCGCCGGCCGCCTCGCGCACGCACCTTGAACAGCGGCCGAGCGTCCGCTCGTTGACCCGCTCGTGTGCTTCAGCCGCGCCGGCTCGGCCGCCAGCACCGCCGCCGAGCGAGCCGAACTCGGGCGAGAAGCGCCTTGGCGAGCGGCTTCACGTCGATCGCGGTCGATCGCGTGGAACAGAGCAGGACTCGAGCAGCTCGTAGTCGGCGAAGGGCGGCCGCCGTCGCCTGCGAGGAAGCGCTCGCGCAGCCGCTGGCGGTGCCCGTCGATGCCCGGTGCGGCGATGCTCCTCGCCCGCGCCGGGCTCCTTCCGCCGCGCCGCCCGCGTCACTCGGCGGCCGTCAGAGCGGGTAGGGCGGCCGGTCGAGGCCGGCCGGCGACAGGGTGAAGACCTCGTAGCCGGTCGGCGGTGACGCCGATCGAATGCTCGAACTGCGCCGAGAGCGAGCGGTCCTTGGTCACCGCCGTCCAGCCGTCGCGCCAGGATCTTCACCTCCCAGCGGCCGGCGTTGATCATCGGCTCGATGGTGAAGAACATGCCCTCGCGCAAGCTCGGCCCGTCGCCCGGCTCGCCGAAATGCAGAATGTTGGGCGCGTCGTGGAAGATGCGCCCGAGGCCGTGGCCGCAGAAATCGCGCACGACGGAGAAGCGCTCGCGCCTCGGCGTAGCGTCTGGATGGCATGGCCGATGTCGCCGAGCGTGGCGCCCGGCCTGACCGCGCGCGATGCCCGCCCACATCGCCTCGAAGGTGACGTCGATCAGCCGCTGCGCCTTCACGCCCGACGCGCGCCGACGAGGAACATCCGGCTGGTGTCGCCGTGCCAGCCGTCGAGGATGACGGTGACATCGATGTTGATGATGTCGCCGTCCTGCAGCTCCTTCCGGTCGCTCGGGATGCCGTGACAGACGACGTGATTGACCGAGGTGCAGATCGACTTCGGAAAGCCGCGATAGTTGAGCGGGGCGGGGATGGCGCCGTGCGTCGCGGATGAAGCGTTCGCACAGCCGGTCAAGCTCTTCCGTCGTTACACCGGCGCGCACGTGCGGCGTGATGAAGTCGAGCGTCGCCGCCGCCAGGTGGCCGGCGCGGCGCATCCCGGCGAAGTCCTGTGGCCCATGGAGCTTGATGGTCCGCATGTCGGAGAGCGGGGCGCTGCGTCGCATGTCATTCATCCTCGAGCAAATCCGTTGTTCGGTCCTCCCCGCGGCCTTCTAAGAGGCCTGTGCCACGCCTATCGGGCCCGCCAGCCGGATGCCGGTCGTGGTTACATGACACCGATAGCAGAGTGCTTCCACCCCCCGGTCGACAGCCGCCCGATGCGTCTCAGCATACGCGGGATCGATGTCGCTGGCGATGGCAAAGCCACAACCGTCGCCGCGCTGGACGAGAAAGAAGACGACAGCGCGGCCGCCCGCGCGCACGACCTCGGCGAGCGCCGCGAGGTGCTTACGCCCGCGCAAGGTGACCGCGTCCGGAAACTCGACCGGTGCATCCGGCGCCGGATCGCGCTTCAAGGTGACGTTTTTCACCTCCACATAACAAGGCGGCCGTCCCGCCTTTTCAAGGAGCAGATCGATCCGGCAGTTGCCGCCGTAGCGGATTTCCCGCCGCAGCCGGTCGTAGCCGGCGAGTTCGGGAATGGCGCCGCCGGCGATGGCGGCCGCGACCACCCCGTTGGGGCGAGCGGTGTTGATGCCGACCAGGGTTTCGCCGACCCGCACCAGCTCCCAGGTATAACGAAGCTTGCGGTCGGGCTTGTCGTTCCGCGACAGCCAGACCTCCGAGCCGGGGGCATCAACGCTCAGCATCGAGCCGGAATTGGGGCAGTGAGCAGTGACAACCTCACCGGACGAGAGCGCCGCGTCGGCGAGGAAACGCTTGTAGCGGCGGATGAGGGTTGCGCGGACGAGGCCGGCCGGCAAATCCATGGCTAAGCCACCTTAATCGTCGTCACGGCCGGGCCACAGCAGCCGGGCGAACCGGCTTTCATAGGCGGCCGCCTGGCGCGCCCGCCGGTGCATCGGCGGCTTGTCCTCGCCCCAGGCTGGGTAAGTGCCGACGAGATGGCGAAGCCGTTGCTGCAGATCGCACACCGTCGGATCCTGCCAGTAGCTGCGCCCGAGGCTCTCGCGAAGACGCTCAAGCCGTGCCGCGACGTCTTCGATCTCCGCATCCGCCTCTCCCACCCGGCTCCGCCTCCTCTCATGGGTCCCATGTGGGGTCCCCCTCCGGTCACCGCTCCGGCCGCGCGTGCGCCCCGTTACCCGCCGGAGTCTCGCCGGTACCAAGCGCATCGGCGAGGCGAGATCGCGCCGATCCCGGATGCAGCGGCCGGGGCTGTGACGGATCGGGAGCCCAGCCAGTCATATAGATAACCTGGAACGTCGCGGGTACCCGGCCGTCGGCGTCGGCGAAGGCATCGCGGTAGCGGGCGGCGGCGGCCATCAGCGTCTCGCGCCGACTAAACGTCTTCCGCCGGGCGAGAACGGCGTTGCTCTCGCCCATGCCGCGGAGGTCGCGGAACAGCCGCAGCGGATCGGCGTAGGAGACTGTGATCGTCTCGGTATCGACCACCGGCAGCGCAAAACCCGCCCGCTGCAACAGCGCCCCGGCGTCACGGACATCGGCAAAAGGGGCAATGCGCGGGCTGAGCCCGCCCTCGAGGGCGATCTCCGCCTCCATGAGCGTCTGGCGCAGCTCATTCAGTGTCTGTCCGCCGAGCATCGCCGCCAGGAACAGCCCGTCCGGCTTGAGCGCCAGCCGGATCTGGGTGAGCGCGCCCGGCAAATCGTTCACCCAATGCAGCGATAACAGGCTGGTCGCCAGATCAAACGAACTGGGGCGAAACGGCAGCGCTTCCTCGTCGGCGGCGACGGCGATGGCGGCACCGGCGCTCGCGGCGACCGCCGCCATCCGCGGCGACAGGTCGGTTTGCACCAGCGTTTCGATGCCGCCACGGCCGTTGAAGAGGCCGGCCAGCATGCCGCCGTGGCAACCAATGTCGAGGGCGGTCGGGAACTGCCGGCGCACATCGTCGAGGCGGTCGGCCAGTCGTTCCCCGACCTCGCGGAAGAGAAAATCATAGTCGCCGATCGTGCCGGCGGCGCGCTCGCGATGCACGCGCACGCTGCGCCGGTCGAAGACGAACATCGTATCGGATATCGGATCAGGCATTGAACTGGCGACGGCACCGCCTGTATGAGAAGACGAGCGCGTAGCGGCGAGTGATCTGCAACCGCTATATGGCATGCGGACGGAAAGGGTGCAAATGGCGCCATCGCCGTTGTCCTCGTTCGAAGCGGTGCCGCGAGCCGGCCGTCTCGTCAGCCGGGCGGGGCGACTGCTCCTCGATCTGCTGGTGCCGCCCCAGTGTCTCGCCTGTGGGGAGACGATGGCCATACCGCACGCCTTATGCGGCCGCTGCTGGCCGACGCTCAGGTTCATCGGCCGGCCGATGTGTTCGGTGTGCGGACTGCCGCTGGATTTCGATCTCGGCGGAGAGGCCGTGTGCGGATCGTGCGCGCAGCGTCGGCCCCGCTATTCGCGGGCACGCGCCGCCCTCGTCTACGACGAAGTCAGCCGGCCGCTGATCCTTGCCTTTAAAAACTCCGACCGCACGGATGCCGCACCCTTATTCGCGCGCTGGATGACGAACGCCGGCGACGCCGTTCTCGCGGAAGCGACCGGCCTGGTCCCGGTGCCGCTGCACTGGACCCGACTATTCGCCCGCCGCTACAATCAGGCGGCCCTGCTTGCCGCGGCCATCGGCCGGCTTACCGACATTCCGGTGCTTCCGGATGCGCTGATCCGGACACGGCGGACGGAAAAGATGCGGGCGATGGGACGAAGCGCCCGCACCCGCAACGTCGCCGGCGTCTTCGCCGTGCGGCCGGCGGCGCGGTCGTGGCTCGGCGGCCGGCAGGTCGTCCTCATCGACGACGTCATGACCACCGGAGCCACCATCGACGGATGCGCCGCCGCACTTCTCGAGGCCGGCGCGCGCGGAGTTAACGTGCTCGCCCTCGCCCGCGCCGTGCAAGATGCCACCGGCGTTTGATTCGTCCCCGTCAGGGGCTTATATCCCCAAAGCACCGCTTCTTGTGCAAAAAAGGCCGCCAATGCCCGCCGTCGACATCTATACGACGCCGTTTTGCGGATACTGCCGCCGGGCGAAGGCCCTGCTGACCGAAAAGGGAGTAGCGTTTCGCGAGATCGACGTGAGCGATGTCGTCGGCGCCCGCGAGGAAATGCAAAAGCGATCGGGGGGCGGCTGGACGGTACCGCAGATCTTCATCGACGATCGCCACATCGGCGGCTCCGATGATCTGGCGGCCCTCGATCGCGCCGGCGAACTCGATCCACTGCTCGGCCTTACGGGTTGAGACGCGGCGATGGGGCAAGCCTTCCGCGTCGCCTGCGCGCAAACCAATTCGGCGCGGGAGATCGGCCTCAACATCGAGCCGGTCGTCGCGCTCATCCGTCGCGCCCGCGAGAGCGGCGCCGATCTCGTCTGCCTGCCGGAGAACGTCAGCCTGATGGAGCCGGTCTCCCGGCTGATGAAGGAGAAGGCTCCCGAAGAGGACGCTCATCCGGCGCTTGCGGCTTATCGGGACGCGGCACGAGGCCTCGGAGTTTGGCTCTTGATCGGTTCGCTGACGGTGAGGCTGCCGGAAGGCCGGCTTGCCAACCGCTCGCTGCTCGTCGATGCCGATGGCGCCATCGTCGCTCGCTACGACAAGATCCACCTTTTCGATGTCGACCTCGGCGAAGGCGAAAACTATCGGGAGTCGGCGACGATCGCGCCCGGCGATCGCGCCGTCGTCACGACGACACCTTGGGGGCGGCTCGGCCTCAGCGTCTGCTACGACCTGCGCTTTCCCCAGCTCTACCGTCGGCTGGCCCAGACCGGCGCCGACTTTCTCACCATTCCGGCGGCCTTCACGCGGACGACCGGTCGCGCCCACTGGCACGTCCTGCAGCGGGCGCGGGCGATCGAGACCGGTTCGTGGGTCTTCGCCCCGGCGCAGTGCGGCGTTCACGCCGAGGGCCGCGAGACCTACGGCCATTCGCTGATCGTCGATCCGTGGGGGCAGATCATTGCCGACGGTGGCGACGAGGTCGGGCTCATCTTCGCCGATATCGATCGGGCGGCGGTGGACGCGGCAAGGCGGCGGATCCCGTCCTTGCAGCACGACCGGCCGTTCGCCTGAAGGGCCGGCAGCGATGATCGTCTTCGATCTGATCTGCAGCGACGGACACCGCTTCGAGAGCTGGTTTCGCAATGGCGATGCCTACGATGCCCAGTCGCAACGGAACGCCATCGTCTGCCCGGTCTGCGGCGACACCGCCGTCGGCAAGGCGCCGATGCGCCTGCACGTCGCCCGGCACGGTGGGAACGCTCGGGCCGACGCTTCGGATCGTGACGCCCCGGTCGCTGAGCCGGGCTCGCCCGCGGCGTCCTCACCGCGCGCGTCGTCGCCGCCCGCGGCGCAACCGTCGCCGTCATCGCCGGACCCGGCGCCGCGGGAAATGCTGCGGGCGCTACGCAAACTGATCGAGGCGACCTGCGACGACGTCGGCCGCGCGTTTCCCGAACAGGCTCGGCGCATCCACTATGGCGAGACCGATCCGCGCGGCATCTACGGCGAGGCGAGCGCCGACGAGGCGGATTCGCTGCGTGAAGAGGGGATCGCCGTCAACCCGCTGCCGTGGATGCGCCGCCGCCACGACTGATGGGATCGCTCTTACTCAGGGACGGCGAAGGCGACGTAGTTGACGGCGAGGTCGTCCGACAGGGCCCACGTTCCGTTCAGGACATCGTATTCGAAGCCGGCGAGGTCGCACAGCGCGAGGCGGTGCCGGCGGAACAAGGCGGCCAGTTCCGATGGCTTAACGAACTTGCGCCAGTCGTGGGTGCCGATCGGTAGCCAGCGGAGCAGGTACTCCGCGCCGATCTTGGCCAGCGCCAGCGATTTCAGCGTGCGGTTGAGAGTGGCTACGACGAGCGCCCCATCCGGCCGGATGAGCGCGCGGACGGCGGCGGTGAAAGCCGACAGGTCGGCCACATGCTCGATTACCTCCATGCTGACGACGGCATCGAACCGCTCGCCGGCGGCCGCGAGATCTTCCGGCAGCACCACCCGGTAGTCGATGGCGAGACCTTCTCCCGCCGCATGCGCGGAGGCGATGTCGACCAACTCCGCCTCGGCATCGATGCCGATGACGGACGCGCCCATCCGGGCGAGGGCCTCGCTCAACAGACCGCCGCCGCAGCCGATATCGACAATCCGCAGGTCCGCGAGCGGCTGCTCAGCCGCCACGTCGCGGCCAAAATGCATGCATAGATGATCCCGGGCGTAGGCTGCACGCAGCGGATTGAGACGATGCAGCGCCCGATAGGCCCCGTCCGGATCCCACCAGGCCCGGGCGATCCGTGCGAAGCGCTCGATCTCCTCGTCGGAAGCGGTCCCCGTGCCGACCGCACTTGAAGCACCCGTCACGGTCTGCGCCAATCCGTCTGCCGATCGGTTTGCCAATCTCTTCGCCAATCTATTTGATCGAGTGACGGCCCGCACTTGCCTTGCCGGCCGTCCGCACGTATTTAGGCGCTGCCTGCTCCAACGCAACCGGTCGCGCATCCCGTACGCTCCGACCCTCGTCGCGCTTGCCGAAGATTGTTCGGAAAACGGGCATGGTAAATGCATCTCATGCGCGGACCATTCTCTCAGCGCACGGGTGGGCCGCAAAAGATGGCGCGAGTTGTCAAGAAGTTCGGCGGAACATCGGTTGCCGATCTCGGCCGTATCCGCGCCGTCGCCCAGCGCACGAAGGAAGCGTACGACGCCGGGGATGAGGTCATCGTCGTCGTCTCGGCAATGGCGGGCGTGACCAACCGGCTCGTCGAACACTGTGCGGAGCTGTCTGCGTTGCACGATGCGCGTGAATACGATGTCGTTGTCGCCTCCGGCGAGCAGGTGACGGCGGGACTGACCGCGATCGCCCTGCAGACGCTGGGCGTTCCCGCCCGTTCGTGGCTCGGCTGGCAAATCGCCTTCCGCACCGACAGCGCCCATTCGAAGGCCCGGATCCGGGCCATCGACCAGGCGGCTCTTGCTGAGCGGCTGGAGCGGCGGGAAGTTCCGGTCGTCGCCGGCTTCCAGGGGGTCGCCGCCGACAACCGCATCACCACGCTCGGCCGCGGCGGATCGGATACGACGGCGGTCGCCCTCGCCGCGGCGTTGAAGGCCGACCGCTGCGACATCTACACCGATGTCGACGGCGTTTATACGACCGACCCGCGCATCGTCGCGAGAGCGCGCAAACTCGACAAGATCACCTTCGAGGAGATGCTGGAGATGGCGTCGCGTCGGCGCCAAGGTGCTGCAATCCCGCGCCGTCGAGCTGGCCATGAAATATGGGGTCAGGCTGCAGGTCCTCTCGAGCTTCGATGACGTGCCGGGGACCTTTGTCGTCGGGGAGGACGAAATCGTGGAGCACGAACTGGTCAGCGGCGTCACCTACAGCCGCGACGAGGCGAAGATCACACTTGTCCGGGTCGCCGACCGCCCGGGCGTCGCCGCCGGCATATTCGGTCCGCTCGCCGAGGCCAGCATCAACGTCGACATGATCGTCCAGAACATTTCGGCGGAGGCCGGTACCACCGACATTACCTTCACCGTCTCCAAAGCCGATCTCGAACGGGCGATCGCGGTCATCGAAAAGAGCAGCGATCTGTCCTATGCGCGCCTGATTTCAGACCCGAACGTCGTCAAGGTCTCGGTGATCGGCGTCGGCATGCGCAGCCACGCCGGCATTGCCTCGAAAATGTTCCGGACGCTCGCAGAGAAGGGCATTAATATCCAGGTCATCTCTACTTCCGAGATCAAGGTCAGTGTTCTTGTCGATGAAGCCTATACGGAGCTCGCCGTCCGTGCGCTGCACACCGCATACGGGCTTGACGCTCACTGACGCGATGGCCGGTGCGGTCGCCGCCGAGGCCAGGCTGGACCGGCTGTGGCAGCGTGGCCGCGCGTTCCTCGGTTGCCGATATGCCCTTCTCGGTGGGGCGATGTCGTGGGTTTCCGAGCACCACCTGGTCGCCGCCATCTCGAATGCCGGCGGCTTCGGCGTCATCGCCGGCGGCTCGCTCAGCCCGGACGAACTCGCCGTCGAGATCGGCGCCACCCGGGCCCGCACCTCGGCGCCCTTCGGGGTCAATCTGATCACGTTGCACCCGGCGCTCGATGGGCTGATCGACGCGTGCCTGGCGTCCGGCGTCAGTCATGTCGTTCTCGGCGGCGGCGTACCACCGGCGCCCGCCATACGCCGGTTGAAGGAGGGTGGGCGCAAGGTGCTCTGCTTCGCACCGTCGGTCGCGCTCGCCAAGCGGCTTATCCGCAGCGGCGCCGATGCGCTGATCATTGAGGGCGCCGAGGCGGGCGGCCATATCGGCCCCGTTTCGACGAGCGTCCTCGCCCAGGAGATCCTGCCGCAGGTCCGCGAGGTCCCCGTGTTCGTCGCCGGCGGCATCGGCCGTGGCGAGGCGGTCGTCTCTTACCTGCAAATGGGTGCCTCTGGCTGCCAGCTCGGCACCCGTTTCGTCTGCGCCAGCGAATCCATCGCGCATCCGGCCTTTAAGCAGGCATTCATCCGGGCGAGTGCCCGCGATGCCGTCGTCTCCATCCAGATCGATCCCGATCTACCGGTGATTCCGGTCAGGGCGATCGCCAATGGCGGCAGCGAGCGGTTCAATGCCACCCAACGGCAGGTGGCGGCGCGGTACCGAACGGGGGAGTTGAGCCAGGAGGCGGCGCAGCTTGAGATAGAGCTGTACTGGGCGGGGGCGCTGAAGCGGGCGGTTCTCGAAGGGGATGTGGAAAGCGGCTCGCTGATGGCCGGTCAGAGCGTCGGCATGGTGACCCGCGAAGTGCCTATCGCCGAGATCTTCCGCGAACTCCTCGACCAGGCGGTCGCCGCGCTGGCCCAGCAGCAGGTGCGGGAGGTCAGATAGCGCTATGGAGTACGGGCAGACCGTCCTCGTCCTGCGCCGCCTTCTCGCCCGCATCCGCGATGTCATGGCCGGCGAGGGGACGCCGCAGACCCGGCTCGCCCGGATCGTCTCGGTCATTGCCCACGACATGGCGGTCGAGGTCTGCTCGATTTACGTGCGCCGTGCCGGCGACGTCCTTGAACTATTCGCGACGCAGGGGCTGAGGGCGAGCGCGGTTCGCCGGACGCGGCTGCGCGTCGGAGAGGGGCTGATCGGCGAAATCGCCGCCAAAGGCCGGCCGCTCGGACTGGCCGACGCGCAGAGCCATCCCAGCTACGTGTTTCGCCCGGAGACCGGCGAGGAATCCTTCCGCTCGCTCGCCGGGGTGCCGATCCTGCACGGCGGCCGGGTCGTCGGTGTCCTCGCGGTGCAGACCGATCGAGCAGCGTCAGTACACGGACGAGGAAATCGAGGCGCTGCAGACGGTGGCGATGGTGCTGGCCGAACTCGTCGCCGGCGGCAACCTAGTCGGCCGAGACGAGCATTCACCGACGGAGGGCATCGCCCTCGTCTCGATGCGTCTTGAAGGCGCGCGGATCAACGCCGGGCTCGGTATGGGTCTGGCGGTGATGCACAAGCACCGTTTCCTGATCCGGCGGATGGTCGCCGAGGACATCCGCTTCGAGCACGAGCGGCTGCGCAGCGCCGTCGCCGACATGCACGGCGCAATCGATCACATGTTGCGATCGAGCGGTCTTGCCGACTCCGGACCATCGCGTGACGTCCTCGAAACCTACCGGATGATCGCCGAGGACGTCGGCTGGCTCAGGCGCATCGGCGATGCGATAAACACCGGCCTGACCGCGGAAGCGGCGGTGCAGCGCGTCAATGACGATATTCACGCGCGGATGAACCAGGTCGCCGACGATTACCTGCGCGAACGCGTCCATCGATCTCGAAGATCTCGCCAACCGCCTGCTGCAGCACCTGCTCGGTGCCGAGGAGACGGCACCCGACATTCCCGCCGACCAGGACATCGTCCTCGTCGCCCGCAATCTCGGCCCGGCGCAGCTTCTCGATTACGACCGCGAGCGCCTGCGCGCGGTGGCGTTGGAAGAGGGGTCGCCCAACGCGCACGTCGCGATCATCGCCCGTGCCCTCGACGTGCCGGTGGTCGGCCAGGTGCGCGAGGCCTTGCAGCGCATCGATCCCGGCGACGTGCTGATCGTCGATGCCGAACACGCCCAGGTGCTGGTACGGCCGAGCGAAGACGTCAAGCAGATGTTCCGGCGCAGCGTCGCCGCCCGCCAGCAGCGCAAGCAGCAGTATGCCGCCGAGCGGCCGTTGCCGCCGGAAACCGTCGACGGCCAGCGTATCAGCTTGCAACTGAATGCCGGCCTTCTCGTCGATGTCCAGCATCTGGCCGAGCTTGATGCCGATGGCGTCGGCCTCTACCGGACGGAAGTGCCCTTTATGGTGCGCTCGGAGATGCCGAACGTCGAGACGCAGCGCACCCTCTATCGCAAGGTCCTGACATACGCGGGCGGCAAGCCGGTGGTCTTCCGCACGCTCGACGTCGGCGGCGACAAGGTGATGCCATACTGGGATCACGGCCGCGACGAAAACCCGGCGATGGGGTGGCGGGCGATCCGCGTATCCTTTGACCGGCCGGCGATGCTCCGGCAGCAGCTGCGCGCCCTGATCCAGGCGGCTGCCGGGCAGGACCTGTACGTCATGTTTCCGATGATCGCGGAGGTCGGCGAGTTCCGGTTCGCCCGGCAGCTTCTCGACACCGAGATCGCCCGTATCCAGGCGACGAACGGGCAGCAGCCTCGGCAGATCAAGGTTGGGGCGATGCTGGAGGTTCCGGCGCTGCTCTATCAGCTTCCGGTGCTGCTGGCGGAGATCGACTTCATGTCGATCGGCACCAACGACCTCTTTCAGTTCCTGTTCGCGAGCGATCGGGGCAACTACCGCATCTCCGAGCGTTACGACGTCCTGTCACCGGTGGTCTTCCGGGTGTTGAAATCGATCCTTGAGGAATGCGGCAGGGCGGGGGTCGCGGTGAGCCTCTGCGGCGAGATGGCGGCCCGGCCGCTGGATGCGATGGCGCTCATCGGGCTCGGCTTTCGCACCTTGTCGCTGGCGCCGCCCGCCCTCGGGGCGGTCAAGGCAATGCTGCGGACCGTCCATATCGGCGTCTTGCAGGAATTCATCGATTCGCTGTGTCATGTCGACCAGAAGAGTGTCCGCGACCATTTGCGCTGTTTTGCCCAGGACCACCACGTGCTGATTTGAACCCTGGCGGCCTTTATTGGTTGCATCTTGTCTTTGAACGCCGAGAATTTGCTGGCTTTCGTTTCGATCAGGCAGCAATGACGCGGGGACCGGAGTGGACGGGGGCAGCGACGAAGCAAGGATGAGCGAGGTCGGGCGCGAAGAGCGGACGCAGGCGTCCGAGGTCGGAGCGCTGCTGCGACGGACGCGGGTCGCCCTCGGCCAGTCGATCGCCGAGGTTGCCCGCGATGTGCGCATCCGCCAGGCCTTCCTCGAGGCGATCGAGAGCGGCCGGTTCGATCAGCTTCCGGGCGGCGCTTACACGATCGGCTTCATCCGCACCTACTCCGAGCATCTTGGCCTGGAGTTCAGCGAAATCGTCCGCCGCTTCAAGATGGAGACGGGGACCAAGGCGCCGGCCGCCAAGCTCAATTTTCCGTCGCCGCTCGCCGAGAGTGGCGTACCCAAGGGCGCGATCCTCCTGATCGGCGCCGTCATTGCCCTGATCGGCTACGGCATCTGGTACGCCTCGTCGTCGCGCTATCTGGACGTTGCCGAATTGACGTTGCCGTTGCCGGAACACCTTCGCCAGATGCTTCCGGGCAGCCATGCCAACGACGGCGCAACGGCAGGACCATCGGGCAAGACCGAAGGCACGCTGCCGAAGGTGGAGGTCGCGATCGAGACTCCGGATGAGCGGCGTGGTTCGACTCCGCACGCGGCGGGAGGCGCCACCCCTGAGCCTGCGGCAAGCGCGCCATCGGCGCCACCGCCGCTCCCATCGCACGCCGCAACCGCCGAGCCGGCACCGCCGGCGCCGAACCCCGCCCCCGAGCCGGCCGTCCGCCGGCTCACCCGGCCGAACCGGCCGCCGCGCCCACGTCGCCGGTCGCGCCGGGAGGGGAAGTCCCGGCCGGTCGCGTCGTTTTGCAGGCGACCGCCGACACCTGGGTTGAGATCCGCGATCCCGCCAGCCGCGCCATCGTCTTCTCCAAGGTGATGCGGCCGGGCGATACGTTTGCCGTTCCGGACAGGCCGGGCCTGGTGCTGCGCACCGGCAACGCCGGTGGCCTGGAAGTTGTTATCGATGGGGCTCCGGGCGCCGCCCTCGGCAAGCCCGGCACCGTCCGTCGGAGCGTTCCCCTCGATGTTGAGGCGTTGCGGGCGAGCCTGTCGTCCGTCGAGTAGCCGTGGGGAGGGCGGCGGCCACGTCGGGAGCGTTGACGCAACCGTCCGCCTGCGGCAAGAGAAGGCGGCGGCGTCGACGTGCGCTGCAATGGCTTCGCCTGGAGTAAGTGAGACATGGGTTCCACGTTCGGACCGGCATCGCGCCGGATGAGCGTTCCGGTCGCAATCGGTCGGCATTACCGTCGGTGGCGATTCGCCGATCGTCGTCCAGTCGATGACCAACACCGACACCGCCGACGTCGCCGGCACTGTCGCCCAGGTGGCGGCGCTGGCCGCGGCAGGATCGGAGCTGGTCCGGATCACCGTCGATCGCGACGAGGCGGCGAAGGCGATACCCCACATCCGCGAGCGGCTGGATGCAATGGGTGTCGACGTGCCGCTGATCGGCGACTTCCACTACATCGGCCACAAGCTCCTGACCGATCATCCGGCATGCGCCGAGGCGCTCGCCAAGTACCGGATCAATCCCGGCAACGTCGGCTTTCGGGAAAAGCGCGACCGCCAGTTCCAGACGATGATCGAGATTGCCCTCGCCTTCGACCGGCCGGTGCGCATCGGCGTCAACTGGGGCAGCCTCGACCAGGACGTGCTCGCCCGGATGATGGACGCGAACGCAACCTCGCCTACGCCGAAGACGGCGGCCGACGTCACCAATGAGGCGATGGTTGTCTCCGCTCTCGAAAGCGCCCGCCTCGCCGAGCACATCGGGCTTACCGCCGACCGCATCATCCTGTCGTGCAAGGTCTCCGACGTGCAGAGCCTGATCGCCGTCTACGACGACCTCGCCGGCCGCTGCGCATATGCCCTGCACCTCGGCCTGACCGAAGCCGGCATGGGCTCGAAGGGTATCGTCGCCTCGACGGCGGCGCTTGCCGTGCTCTTGCAGCGGGGGATCGGCGATACGATCCGCGTCTCGCTGACGCCGCAACCGGATGGCGATCGCTCGGAGGAGGTGATCGTCGCCCAGCAGATCCTGCAGACGATGGGGCTCCGCTCGTTCATGCCGCTGGTCACGGCGTGTCCGGGGTGCGGGCGGACCACAAGCACCGTCTTCCAGCGCCTGGCCGGCGAGATCCAGGACTATATCCGCGCCCGCATGCCGGTCTGGAGGGAAACACACGACGGCGTCGAGACGATGAGCGTCGCCGTCATGGGCTGCATCGTCAACGGCCCGGGCGAAAGCAAGCACGCCGACATTGGCATCAGCCTGCCCGGGACGGGCGAGGAGCCGACCGCGCCCGTCTTCATCGACGGCCGCAAGGCGACGACGCTGCGCGGACCTAACCTCGCCCGAGACTTCCGGGCGATCGTCGAGACCTACGTCGAGACCCGCTACCCGCGACGCGCGGCGGAGCCTGCCCTCGAGACGGAAGCGGCGACCGCCGTCCGGCTCTGACGGGCCGCCGCGGCATGGCCGAACTCCGTCCTGTCCGCGGCACCCGCGACTTTCTGCCGGACGACAGCCGACTGCGCCGCCACGTCGAGCGGACCGCCGAGGCGGTCGCCGCCCGCTTCGGCTATGGCGAATTTAGCACTCCCATCTTCGAGTTCACCGAGGTGTTCCAGAGGACGCTCGGCGACAGCTCCGATATCGTTACGAAGGAGATGTACACCTTTGCCGATCGCAACGGTGATCGCATCACGCTGCGCCCGGAGAACACCGCCGGCATCGTCCGCGCCTTTCTTACGAACGGCCTCGGCCAGCGGCTGCCGCTCCGCGCCTACTACCAGGGGCCGATGTTCCGTTACGAGCGGCCGCAGAAAGGCCGTCTGCGCCAGTTCCACCAGGTCGGCGTCGAGCTTATCGGCGTCGCCGACCCGCTCGCCGACGTCGAGGTCATCCTGCTCGCCTGGGACATCCTGAAGGCGCTCGGCCTCGCCGACCGGGTGATGCTCGAGATCAACACGCTCGGCGACGGCGAAAGTCGCGCCTCCTACCGCGCGGTCCTCGTCGATTACCTGAGTGCGCACGCGGCGGCGCTGTCGGACGACAGCCGTATCCGCCTCGACCGCAACCCGCTGCGCATTCTCGATTCGAAGGACGAGGCGGACCGCCGCATCATCAAGGACGCGCCGCTCCTCGCCGATCACCTGAACCCGGCCTCGGGCCATTTCTTTGCGAGCGTATGCGGCGGCCTCGATGCACTCGGTGTTGCCTATCGCCACAACTCCCGGCTCGTGCGCGGCCTCGACTACTACTGCCACACGGCCTTCGAATTCGTCACCGATGCCCTCGGCGCGCAGGGCACGGTGCTCGCCGGCGGCCGCTACGACGGCCTCGTCGCCGAGATGGGCGGACCGCCGACCCCTGGCACCGGCTGGGCCGCGGGTGTCGAACGCCTGATGCTGCTGGTCGAAGACGTGGCCCGGCCACCGCGGCCAATCGCCCTTTTGCCCCTCGGCGCGGAGCAGGCCGGTGAGGCGCTGCGCCTCGCGGAGCGACTCCGCGCCGCCGGCCATCGGGTCGCGTTTTCCTTCGGCGGCGGCCTCGGCAAGCAGATGAAATGGGCGAACCGGGAGGACGCGCGCATCGCCGTCATCGTTGGCTCGGACGAGGCCGCCCGCAACGTCGCCGCCGTCCGCGATATGGATTCGGGCGCGCAGGAAGAGGTGGCCTTGAACGGGACCGCGATCGAGGACCGCCTCGCCCGGCCGGCGTGACGGACCCGTGGCCGCAGCCGCGGCGGGTCCGCTGTCCATCTTTGTCGCCGGCGCCAACCAGCGGTCGGCGTCCTTGTCCCTGCGCGACCGGCTGTTCGTCGAGGACGAGCGCGTACCAGGGGTGCTCACCCGGCTGCGCGAAGCCGGGATCGCGGAAGCGCTGGTACTGGTGACCTGCGACCGTATCGAGGTGCTCGGTGTCGCCGACGATCCGCTCGCTGCCGGCGGCCGGGCCCTTGCCGTGCTCGCCGACGAAGCGGCACTGAGCCCGGTCGATCTCGCCGGGCAGGTCTTCCGTCTCGTCGACGACGCCGCGATTCGCCACGTCTTCCGGGTCGCGGCCTCGCTCGAATCGACCGTGATCGGAGAACCGCACATCGTCGCCCAGATCAAGGCTGCCCTCGAAGTGTCACGGGCGCAGGCCTGCTGCGGCCCCGGCCTGGAAGCCCTGACGCAGGCGGCGCTGGCGACGGCAAAGCGCGTCCGCAGCGAGACCGGCATCGGCCTCCGCCCGGTTTCCGCCGCGGCCGCCGCGATCGAGCGGGCGAAAAGCGTACACGGGGATCTCGCCGCGGTCAGTGCGCTCATCGTCGGCGCCGGCGAAATGGGCGAACTGATCGGAACGACGCTCCGTGGTGCCGGGCTCACCCATCTCAGCGTCACCCATCCGCGCGCCGCCCGGGCTGAAGCGGCGGCACGCGCGCTGTGGGGCCACGTTGTGCCGTTCGCGGAGCTGGCGAGCGCGCTTGTCGACGCCGATATCGTCATCGGCAGCCTCGGCGGCCGCCAGCACGTGATCACGTTCGATGCGATGCGGGCGGCGTTGAAACGGCGCCGGCAGCGACCGGTTCTGATCGTCGATGTGGCGGTGCCGGGTGATGTCGATCCGACGATCGATCGGCTGGAGTCGGTTTTTCTTTATACCTTCGATGACCTTGAACGGGTGGCCGAGGACGGCCGGCAGTCGCGGGAGAACGCCGCCGCCGCCGCCGCCGCGCTGGTCGATGAGGCGATCTCGGCGTTCCTCGCGGATCGCGCCGAACGGCTGGCGGTACCGGTCCTGACCATGCTGCGCGCTCAGTTTGAAATGGCGAGACAGGCGGCGCTTCTCGATGCCGGCGGCGATGCCGACAAAGCGACGCGGCTGTTGATCAACCGCCTTCTGCACGGACCCACGCGGGCTCTGCGCACTCTTGCCATGGACGCCGGCGATCCCGCCGGGGAGGTGGATCGGCTGCAGGCGCTGCTGCGGCGACTGTTCGATGTCGCCGACGATGACGGTGGAACACAATGACGGATTTCGACGAACGGCTCGAACGCGTGGTCGGGCGCTACAACGATCTGGCCGCCCGCCTGGCCGAGGCGCAGACAGGCATGCCCGCAAACTTCGCTCAACTCAGCAAGGAGTACGCCGAGCTGGCGGCTGTGGTGCAGGCAATCGACCACCTGCAAAGGACCAAGGCGGAGATCGCTGAACTCGAACATATCGCCGACGACGCCGAGGGCGACGCCGAGATGCGCGATCTCGCCCGCGCCGAGATCGGCGATCTGAAGCGCTCGCTGCCGGAGCTTCAGCATCGCCTGCAGGTGCTCTTGCTGCCGAAGGACGTGGCCGACGAGAAGAACGCGATCATCGAGGTCCGCGCCGGGACCGGGGGCGAGGAGGCGGCGCTGTTCGCCGCCGACCTTTTTCGCATGTACCAGCGCTACGCCGAAGTGCACCGGTGGCAATTCGAGGTGATGGGTGTGAGCGAGACCGGCATCGGCGGTTTTAAGGAGGCTACGGCAACGATGTCGGGCCACGGCGTGTTCGCCCGACTGAAGTACGAATCGGGCGTCCACCGGGTACAGCGGGTGCCGGAAACGGAGGCCAGCGGCCGCATCCATACGTCGGCAGCGACCGTCGCCGTGCTCCCCGAAGCGGAGGATGTGGATGTCCACATTGACGACAAGGACCTGCGCATCGACGTCTATCGATCGAGCGGGCCTGGCGGGCAGTCGGTCAACACGACCAATTCGGCGGTCCGCATCACGCACCTGCCGACAGGCATCGTCGTCATCCAGCAGGACGAGAAATCGCAGCACAAGAACCGGGCCAAGGCCATGAAGATTCTGCGCGCACGCCTCTATGAGCTGGAGCGCGCACGCCTCGCCAGCGCCCGCGCCGCCGATCGCAAGAACCAGGTCGGCTCCGGCGACCGCTCCGAGAGAATCCGCACCTACAATTTCCCGCAGAGCCGCGTGACCGACCATCGCATCGGCATGACCCTGCACAAGCTCGACCGCGTCCTCGACGGCGACCTCGACGAGATCATCGAGGCGCTCATCGCCGACGACCGGGCGAAACGGCTGGCGGAGAACGAATGAGGAGTGACGGAGGCCTAATGACGGCGGGATCGGTCGGCGCGGCACTGGCCGAAACCCGCCGCGCCCTCGCCGCGGCCGGCATCGCGACGGCGGCCTTGGAGGCGCGCCTGTTCGTCGCCCGGGCGGCGGGGCTATCGGAGACGGCGCTGTTAAGCCGCGGCGGGGACCCGGTGTCGGCGGCGGCGAGGGCGGTGCTCGACGAATGGGTCATGCGCCGCCTTGCTCGCGAGCCGGTCGCCTATCTGTTTGGCGAGAAGGAGTTCTGGAGCCTGCCCTTTGTCGTCGACGGCAGCACGCTGATCCCGCGCCCCGAGTTCGAAACCCTCATCGAGGGCGCTTTCGCCTTCATCGGCGATGTCGGCCGCCCCCTGCGGGTCCTCGATTTCGGCACCGGCTGCGGCTGCCTCCTCCTCACCCTTTTGCACGCGGTGCCGGCGGCGACCGGGGTCGGGACCGATCGCTCCGAGGCGGCGGTGCGGATCGCCCTCCGCAATGCAGAGCGCCTCGGCCTTGCCGCTCGCGCCGCCTTTGTCTGCGGCGACTGGGCTGACGCAATTGCCGGTCCATTCGACATCATCGTCGCCAATCCCCCCTACGTCGGCGAGGCCGAATGGCCGACGCTGCCCCCCGAAATCCGCGTCTTTGAGCCTCGGTCCGCCCTCATCGGCGGCGTCGACGGCCTTGCCGCCTATCGCGAGCTGCTGCCGGCGGCGGCGCGGCTGCTCGCTCCGGGCGGCGCGGCTTTTTTCGAAATCGGTTGCGGTCAGGCACCCGCCGTTACCGCCCTCGCCGCTCGCGCAGGGTTTCAACGTGTTGACGTAACACGAGATCTCGCCGGCATTGAGCGATGCATCCAGGCCCTCACGGCGGCCCGATAGCCTGAAAAAAAAGTCTTGGAGTCCAAGCGCTTCCCGTCTAGTGTCAGAGCGGCGACCAAAAGGGTTGCCTACTTTGCGCCGCAAGGCGCCGTTGATCCGCAATTTGCCCCGTTGCCCGTGCCCGCATCGATTTGTGCGGCCGCAGGCTTGGGAGTTTGCCTGACCGTTGGGTCGCGGGGGCTGCGGATGGCCCATCAATACGCATATTGGTGCAATGAAACACAATCCAAACGTCAGACGGGGGCGTAACCGTGGCAACGGCAAGCGCTATGTTCCTCTTCGCAATCAAACCTTCGAAAGCAGTGGTCCGGACGGGAAAATCCGCGGGACCGCGCAACAGGTCTATGAACGTTATCTCGTCCTCGGGCGCGATGCCTCTTCCTCCGGAGACCCGATAGCGGCCGAAAGCTTTTATCAGCATGGTGAGCACTATTATCGCATGCTGCATGCGGCGGAAGCCGCCGAGGCCGAACGGGCCGCGGAGCGGATGCGACGGTTCGGCAATGCGGAAGGACAAGGGCAGCCGGATGCCGTCTCGATCGATGTGGTGAACGACGAAGGCCCGGAAGAAAACGCCGACGAACTGAACTATTGAGCCGCAGAGACAGCGGGCGGTAACCTCTCGCGGTCAGTCGGCTGCCGCCAGGCCGGTCGGTGCGACGTCGGCTTTCGCTGTCGCCGGCTTGCGATCCGTCACGCCGCCGAGCCTCGCCTGCAACTCGATCGCGCGGGCGGCCGCCGCGAAGTTGTGGTCCTCAATGGCGTGGCGGTAGACCATCTCCAACTTGCTCAAGAGGACGTCGATATCGCGACAGCTGTCGTCGACGATCTCGAGTTGGATGGCGGCGATCCGGGCGGCGATGCGCGGCTGCCGGAGTAACCGATAGCCGGTGTTGCGCGCCGATTTCGGGCAGTAGCCTGCGGCCCTCGCCGCCTGCGCAGCGTTCGCACATTCGACGTAAAGCCGACAGAAGCGGTTTTGGCGCGGGTTAAGGAGAATCATCTAAAGGCCGCATCGAAATCGTTACTAGGAACATATACCTTATATGTAATCCGAATTAAAGATCTTTGCATCCGGCGGCGGCGAAGGCTGTCCTTCGGCGTGCTTTTTGCGTTTTTCCGATGAGGCTTGACGCGAGCGGCACCGAAAGGGATTGATGGTCGCGCTCGCGACCGGCTCCCGGCGGCACGGGACGCCTCGGCGTGCAACGGATCGGAAGGAACGCACGTTGCCGGCTCCTCACTTGCCGGATGCGATGCCGATAGCGGACACCTGGCCGGGCGGGCCGAGTGAGGAGGCGGGCGGTCTCCTCCGCTCTTATCGTCCGCTCCCCGGTACGCATGACGAAATGATCGGCCCGGACGGTCACGTCCGCCAGCATTGGCGGGGTTTCGTCGAGGTGCTGGACAGCCTGCCGCACCGCGAGCTGTCGCGCCGCTGGCGCCTTGCCGGCCGCCTCCTGCATGAAAACGGGCTCACCTACACACTCGATTCCGCCGCCGGCGATCGGCCGTGGGAGCTTGATTTCGTGCCGATGGTCATCGACGCCGACGAGTGGCGGCAGATCAAGTCCGGCCTTATTCAGCGCGCCACCCTGCTGAATGCCATCCTCTGCGACCTCTACGGGCCGCAGACCCTGTTGAAGGCCGGCGATTTGCCGGCGGCCCTCATCTACGGCAACCCGCACTTTCTCCGCCCCTGTCACGGCATCAAGCCGCGCGACGGCGTCTTTCTCCACATGTACGCAGCCGATCTCGGGCGGGGTGCCGACGGCCGCTGGCGGGTTCTCGGCGATCGCACGCAGGCGCCGTCCGGCCTGGGTTACGCACTCGAGAACCGCATTGTCCTCTCCCGATGCCTGCCGGAGCTGTTCCGAGCCTGTCAGGTCCACCGGCTTGCCAGCTACTTTCAGTCGGCGCACGACAGCCTGGTGTCGCGCACCAACCGCGATAGCCCTCGCATCGTCCTCTTGACGCCGGGGCCGAGCATCGAAGGCTATTTCGCGCATGCCTATCTGGCGCGCTATCTCGGGTACACGCTCGCCGAGGGCGGCGATTTGACGGTGCGCGACAGGCGCGTCTATCTCAAGTCGGTCGATGGCCTGAAGCCGGTCGACATGATCGTCCGTCGCGTCGATTCCGAGGATTGCGATCCGCTCGAACTGCGCGTGAACTCGATGCTCGGGATCGCCGGCCTCTTGCAGGCGGCCCGCGCGAACACCGTCGTCGTCGCCAACGCGCTCGGCAGCGGTCTGGTCGAGAGCAAGGCGCTGATGCGTTATCTGCCGGCGCTGTGCACCCGCATCCTGGGTGAAGATCTCGCGATCCCGAGTACACCCACCTGGTGGTGCGGGCGCGACGATGATCGCGGAACCGTGTTCGAGCGCCTCGATGAGCTCGCGGTCGATGGCGCATTCATGCGACGGCCGCTCCTGTCGGTGGCGGAAGGCGTGGTTCTCGGCAGCGAGCTGACGACGGACGGGCGCCAGGCGGTGATGGAGCGGCTGACGAAGCGCGGTCACCACTACGTCGCCCAGGAGGTGACTCGGCTGTCGACGACGCCGGTGTGGGGCGACGGCCGGCTGGAGCCGCGGCCGATGAGCGTTCGGGTCTTTCTCGCCGCCAAGAACGGCGGCTACGCCGTCATGCCGGGGGGGCTGACCCGCGTTGCCGCCTCACGCGACGGACATGCCGTCGCCCTGTTCCGAGGCGAGGGGACGAAGGACACCTGGGTGATTTCAAAGGAACCGGTGGGCAGCATCACCTTGCTCGGCTCGCCGCTCAGCTATGCCAAGCCGAAACGGACCGGCAAGGACCTGCCGAGCCGTGCCGCCGACAACCTGTTCTGGCTCGGCCGCTACGCCGAACGCACCGAGGATCTGGTGCGGGCGCTGCGCAGTGTCGTGAGCCGGCTGACCGAAGACGCGGCGCCGATGAGCGACTTCGCAGCGCTGCGATCGGTGTTTCGGGTTCTCCTCGAAAATAGCGGCAGCCTGCCGCTCGACGTCGGCGGATCGCAAACGGCCGCTCCCGCGTCGCTGCTCGAGCGCAAGCTGGCGACCCTGATGTTCGATCCGGCGTGTGCCTACGGCCTCCAGGAATCCGTGGAACACCTGCACCGCACCGCGTCGCTCGTGCGGGACCGGCTTTCCCTTGATGCCTGGCGCACGCTCAGCCGGCTGCACGCGCTCGCCACCGGCCGCACCGATGTCGGCGACGCGACGACCGGGCAGATCGAGTTCGGTGCCGCTCTCGAGCTTCTGGACGACACCGTCCGCTCGCTTTCGGCGTTCAGCGGCATGGAAATGGAAAACATGACGCGCAATCACGGCTGGCGCTTCCTCGACATGGGGCGCCGCGTGGAGCGCGCGCAGCACCTTGCCGAGCTTCTGCGCAGCCTCCTCGCCCGCGGAGATCCGGAAGCGGACGGCCGCCTGGTGCTCATCCTCGAGCTCGCCGACAGCATCATGACCTACCGCTCGCGCTACCTGACGACCCCGATGGTGCCGCCGGTCATCGACCTTCTCGTCCTCGATGAAACCAATCCGCGCTCGATCGCCTTCCAGGTGCGGGTGCTCGCCGATCACGTCGACCAGCTTCCGCGCGATGCCGACCTCTACGCCCGCAGCCCGCAGCAGCGCGAGATGCTGCTGCTGCTCACCGACATTCAGCTCGCCGATATCGCCGAGCTCTGCCACCAGGACAAGGATGGCCGGCGGTCGGCGCTCGATCAGCTGCTCGTCCACATCGTCCGCTCAATGCCCCGGCTGTCAGAGCTGATCGGTCGCGACTACTTCAGCCATGCCGAAGTCCGGCGGCCCGCGGATCTGTGAGGAGCGCCCGCGTGCCGGCCCCCGGGCGAATCGACAGCGCGGACGGGAGCCAAGCGAGCGGCGACCGGCGGTCGATCGTCTACGAAGTCAGCCATCGGACGAACTACCGGTACTCGATCCCGGTGTCGCTGTCGCACCATGTCCTCCACCTGACGCCGCGGCCGTGCGCGAACCAGATCTGCCACCGCACCGCCCTCAGCATTACGCCGACGCCGGCGACACACACGACCGGCATCGACTACTTCGGCAATCCGGTCGCCTTCATTACCCTGCAGCACCAGCACAAGGAGCTGACGCTGCACGCGCGCAGCGTCATCGAGGTGCACGCGGCGGAGCTGCCGGACCCGGTTTCGACCATGCCGTGGGACCGCATCTTCGACCGGCTGACCGGCGACACGACGGAGGCTTCGCTTAATGCCCTGCAATACGTGTTCGAATCGCCGCAGACGCGGGCGACCGGCGACATCCGCGCCTATGCCGAGGCGATGTTCGCACCCTCGATGCCGGTGCTTGCCGGTGCTCTCGCGCTGACCGAGGGCCTACACCGGGAATTGCGGTTCGACACGACGGCGACCACCGTCTCCACCCCCGTCGACGAGGTGTGGCGCAACCGCCGCGGCGTCTGCCAGGATTTCGCCCATCTGCAGCTCGCCTGCCTGAGGGCGTTGCGGATCCCTGCGCGCTACGTCAGCGGCTACATTCTGACCCGTCCGCCCGAAGGCCGCGACAAGCTGATCGGCGCCGACGCCTCGCACGCGTGGCTCGCCGTCTGGTGTCCCGATTACGGCTGGGTGGATGTCGATCCGACCAACAATGTCGTCGTGTCGAGCGATCACGTCACCCTCGCCTGGGGACGGGAGTACAGCGACGTCAGCCCGGTCAACGGCGCCATCTTCGGCGGCGGAGCCCACGCGGTGCAGGTCGGCGTGGACGTAACGCCGCTCACCCGCCCCGATGGACGGGAACCGGCTTAAGCCGGCGGCAGCGGCCGCCGCCGCGGCAAGCGGGCACCGAGGCCGAGAACAAAGCGGCTCGCTTGCGGCGCCTTGATCAAGAGCACGGTCAGGACCAGCAGCGGCGCGAAGATGTTGGTCACCCCGTAAAGCGATCCCCGCATCAGCAAAATGGTAAAGCCCGCGATCAGCCCGACCATCAGCAGATGCAGGTTCGGACGGCCGTAATCGATCGCCGCCGCGCACAGGTGGTCGAGGCGCCGATAGAGGTAACCGAGGAACAGCCCGCCGAGGATGACGCCGACGAAGGAGAAGTCGAGATACATCTCGGCCGGGAAGGGCGTCGACAGGTTGGTGAACCGGTAGCCGAGGGCTTCGGCGATCATCTGTCCCGACGAGACGCCTTTCTCGGTCCACAGGCTGCGCGGGACAAAGAACAGGAGCGCACTGCCGAGCTGCGCGCCCAACGTGTGCCCGTAAAGCTTGGCATAAAGCACCGCGTTCATCGACGTCTGAAAACCGTCGAAATCCATGTTCTTGAGATAGGCGATCGGATCGGTGAGCTGGAAGTTTACATCGGACAGATCATCCCGGCGCAACACGTGCAACCACTGAAAAAGACTGAACATCGTCAGGAGCATGCCGGCGATCATGCCGACCCGCAGCCATGGCCGCCAGCCCTTGACATAGACGATGAGAAAGGTGATCAGCGTACCGAACTGCCAGTTTCGGGCGAGCGCCAAGGGAAAGTTGGTAATCGCATAGACGGGAAGGATCGCCGCAAGGAAGGGCCAGCCGAAAAGGAGTGCCACCGCCGGCTCCTCACGGCGCCACTTGCCGATCGCATAAAGCATGACCAAAAGGCCGGCGAGGGTCAGGGAGCGCGGCAGATGCAGCATCAGTCCGCGCTCGACACCGATCAGGTTCCGGGTGATCTCATCGACGATGCCGCCCCGCGTTTGCAACAGGGCGGTGACCCCGAAGCTGGCGATAGAGAGCGCGCCGGCGAGGATGGCGACCGTCGCGAAGGCGAGGACGGCAACGGTGCGGGCATGACGTTCGCTTTCAACGATCGCCGCCATCGCCTCATCGTATCGCTTTTTGTGGACGAGGGTCTGGCCGATAACGAAGCACGCGAGGAAGACGGCGACCATGGCCGCGGCACGCGTCGCCACCCGGTCATTGTAGATGACGTCGCCCATCTGGAAGGTATTGGCCGAGATCTGCACCGCGCCCGGAAGGCAGAAGAAGAAAGCGAAATAGAACGCGGCAAACATTGAAGGGAGCGCCTGCAGCGGCTCCAGCGCCCTCTGCATCAAAAGAAACACCGAGACGAAGAAGCAGGCGAGAAGGAGCAACGTCGCCGCCTGGTGGTCCGGCCGCTCGCTGAAGACGACTGCGACCGCCGCCATGTAGAGGACGAGGCTGACGAGCCCGGCGACTAGCCACCTGATCCCCTGCGAGATGATCATCCGTTGCTCTCCTCGCCCGGCGGAGCCGCCGGCGGCCTCCTCGCCCTCACCATCGCCGTTCCGGTGGGCGCGCAGAAGAAGCGGATTACAACACACCGGCCGCTCGCCGCCTATCTTATCGACAGGATCAAGGATCGTCGGAAGGACGGCCGCGCGATGCACGTTCGGGACGACCAGAAACGGGAGAAATGCTGATGCGGTATCTACACACAATGGTGCGCGTGGCGGATCTCGACCGCAGTCTCGACTTCTACTGCGGCAAGCTCGGCCTGAAGGAAATGCGGCGGATGGAGAATGCTGAGGCTCGCTACACCCTCGTCTTCCTCGCGGCTCCGGGGGACGCGGAAGGTGCCGGCAATAAGCCGGTCCCGGCGATCGAGCTGACCTACAACTGGGACGAGCACGAGTATGCGGGAGGCCGCAACTTCGGCCATCTCGCCTTCGCCGTCGACGACATCTACGCGACCTGCCGGCGGCTGAGCGACGGCGGCGTGACCATCAACCGGCCACCCCGCGACGGCCGCATGGCGTTCGTTCGCTCGCCGGATGGAATCTCGATCGAGCTTCTGCAGGCTGGACCGGCGCTGCCGAAACAGGAGCCGTGGTCGACCATGCCGAACACCGGGAGCTGGTGACGATCCGGAACTGCCGCTTGGCGCGGCGCCGATGCCGGTTTAAAAGGCTGCCGGGCGAGGTTTCCGTCCGGGGATGACGATCTGGGAGAGCACGATCGGCATACCGCGATCCCGTCGCATCGGCCGAGGTCTTGCCGTCGCATTCGCCTGCTGCCTCGGCGGCACCGCGATGGCCCAGGATTGGAGCCGGTTCACGGCGCCGACAGAGGCGCCGGTCGAAGTCTTCGGCGCGTACAATCGCGGCTGCCTCGCCGGTGGCCTGCTGCTGCCGCTCGACGGCGAGGGCTACCAGGTGATGCGGCTGTCGCGGGCCCGCTATTTCGGCCATCCCGATCTCGTGCGTTTCGTCGAGACGCTGGCGGCGGATCTTCGCCGGGATGGCTATCCCGGTCTGCTCATCGGCGATCTGGCGCAAGCGCGGGGCGGGCCGATGCCGTCAGGTCACCGCAGCCACCAGATCGGGCTCGACGTCGACATCTGGTTCTTGCCGGCGCCGCCCCGGCGTCTCACCGATGACGAGCGGGAAACCCTTCCGGCAACGAGCATAGTCGCCGCCGACGGCACCAGCGTTACCGCCGATTGGGGCGCTCCCCAGATCGCCGCCCTGCAGCGGGCGGCGGCGGCCCCGGAGGTCGAGCGCATCTTCGTCAATCCGGCGATCAAGCGGGCGCTGTGCGCGACCGTTCTCACGGATCGCGCATGGCTCGGCAAGATCCGGCCCTGGTGGGGCCATGATGACCATTTCCACGTCCGCCTTGCTTGTCCCCCCGATCAGTTCGCGTGCGTCGCGCAGACGCCGCTGCCGCCGCAAGACGGCTGCGACGCCAGTCTCGACTGGTGGTTCTCCGCCGCCGCGCGGGCGGAGTTGGAAAAGCAGAAAAGGGCGCCGCCGCCCCGGCGGCTGACCCTCGAAGACCTGCCGGCCGGATGCCGGGCCGTCTTCTTCGGCGGCTGAGGCGGCGGGACGATCGATGGCGGCCGTCCTCGCCGTCCGCTCGACATCGCCCGCGCGCCGGCGGGGCGGCCTCGCAGGCGTCATCTTCATCGGCTTCGTCGCAGCGGCGATACCGGCGACGGTCGCTGCCGCCGATGTCGTCATCGGCCCGGTCGAAGGCGGCTTAACGGTCGATGGCGATGTCGGCGAGTGGCTCGACAAGCCGCCGTCGTTGCTCCTGCAGCCGACCGAAGGCGGCCGCGGCGGTGGTGTCTGGCTCGCCGAAAGCGACGACGGCCTGATCGTCGCCGGACGGATCGGCGGCCCCTCGCCGCACTTTCCGGCCTCGGCGGCGGAGTGGGGAAGCGGCGATCACGTGGAGCTTGCCGTCAGCCTCGTCGAGGATGTGCCGCTGCCGAAGATCGGTTGGACCGATGAGTCGGGCCCGGTCGACCTTGCCACGGCCGAGGACTGCGCGCGCCTCGAGACCCTCGCAGACGATGCCAACGCCGTCGCCGACTGCGAAGCGTGGTATCGCGAGCAGGCGGCGTATCGCCGTCAATTCCGCGAGCTGTTCCTTCGCCGGTGGCGGCTGGCACCGGGGCTCGTCGAAGAAAGCCTGGCCCGGCGGTCGTTCGTTGCCCTGCCGGTCGCCGCGCGTGAGGCGCTGAAGCCCCTCGCGCCGAAGGGGGCGCCCGTTGCCCGCTTCATGACGCCGACCGATAGCGGCTACAGCTTCGAGGTTCTCGTGCCGTGGGACGCTCTGCCGCCCTCGCCTGTGCTGGAGCTGTCCCACCTTCGCCTCGCGGTCGATGCGGTTTCGGCTGGTGCCGGCGGGGACGGACCTGTCGCCACGACGGCTTCCGAGCGCCGGCCGCAGGAGGAGACGGGGTCGATGCCGGCGGCGCGGCTGGAGCCGCCGCGGCGCTGGCGTCTCAGCCGTTGCGGCTATCCTCTCGAAGGCCTCGACAGCTCGGGCACATCCCGGCTGCCGGGCTTCTTTCTGCCGACCGCCTGTCCCGACGCGGCCAGCATTTTCATCATCGAGAACCCCGCGCGTGGCGACGGTCCGGTGCCCGACGGCTTCTCGCCCGGGATTACGACGACGACCTTTTTCACCCAGAGCCTCGCACCCGACATAGCCGTGTGCGGCCCGCCTCTCGCCGTGCGTCGCGGTGAGACGGTGACGCGCCTGGCCGACGTCTCGGTTTCGCCCGGGCTGAAGGTGCATCCGGTCAAGGGCGGCTGGCTTATCGCCGATGGACCCTACACCGGAGAGGGGGGTCCATACGCCAGCGATGAGTGCGACGGCTGCCTTTTGATCAGCCTCCGGGTGTTCTACGTGGCAGCGGTAGGCGGTGCGCCGGTGACGGCCTTCGACGATGCCTGGCCGATCGAGGACGCCGAAGTGACCGCCGACGCCGGACGTAACGCGCGGGTCACGGTGCAGCCGGACCTAACGGTCATCGACGCCTATGAAGCGGACGTCGAAGAGCGCGGCCATCTCGAATGGGACCACGTGCGTCACTGCTACGACGCCGACGTCCATCTCTTCAAGGAATGCGGACGATGGCCGAAGGCGGCGCCGCCGGCCGGCATCGCCAGACCTCCCGAGGCGCCGCCCCCGTAGCCGCGTCCGCAGCCGCCGCGCCGACGGCCGTCACGATCAGGCGCCAAGGTCGGCGGCCGAGATCAGCGGCTGCCGCCGCGGGGATTGCCGATCATCGAAAGGAATTCGCGGCGGGTCTTCGCATCGTCGCGAAACGCGCCGAGCATTCGGCTGGTCACCATGGTGACCCCGGATTTCCGAATCCCGCGGCTGCTCATGCACTGATGCGACGCCTCGACGACGACGGCGACCCCGAGCGGCTGCAGCTCGGCGTCGATGGTGTTGGCGATCTGCGCCGTCAGCTTCTCCTGGATCTGCAGCCGCCGCGAAAAGGTCTCGACCACTCGGACCAGTTTCGAGATGCCGACGACGCGGATGCACGGCAGATAAGCCACGTGCGCCTTGCCAAGGATCGGCGAGAGGTGATGCTCGCAATGGCTGATGAAACCGATATCGCGCAGCAGCACCATCTCGTCGTAGCCTTCGGTCTCCTCGAACGTCCGCCGCAGCATCTCGGCCGGATCATCGGCGTAGCCGGCGAAGTGCTCTTCGAAGGCGCGGACGACGCGCTGCGGCGTTGCCTGTAGCCCTTCCCGATCGGGATCATCGCCCGCCCACATCAAGAGCGTGCGCACCGCCTGTTCCGCCTCGGCACGGGTGGGGCGACGGTCGGTGACGGGCTCGTGGAACTTCGCTGCGACGACACGGGCGCTTCCACTCACGGCGGCAATCCTCACTGTTAACGCGGAACACGATGACGATTATGACATCGTCGGCCAGATTGGCCGGCCACAGGGGGCCAGGCCGGCGACTATAGCCTTTTACAGGCGGTACATAACTACGCAGCGATGCCGGCGCCGGATGAGCGGCTGGCGGCGGCCGATGGCGTGGAACCGGGAACACCGGCAAGAAAACCCGGATCCCGCCCCCGCGCCATCAGACAGTCGTTCAGCCATTGGTCCGCAATCATCGGAGGCATATAAGGTCGAAGTGCGGCGAGCGACCAGGAACGGCACGATGGGGGCGCGAGAAAGGTGGCTCAATCGCGTTTGTTCTGCCATTGTTCACGCTGGCGTCCTCCGTCCGCCCTCCCTCACCGTCAGTCTCAGGAGTTTTCCCCCTATGCCCGCGATCAACCAGTCGCCCGCCTGGCAGGCCCTCGAGCATCACGCCGCGTCCACCACCAAGCTCCACATGCGTGACTTGTTCGCCGCCGACCCCGGCCGATTCGGCAAGCTCTCGGTCCGGCTCGGCGATCTGCTTCTGGATTACTCAAAAAATCGCGTCACCGCCGAGACGATGCTGCTCCTGTTCGATCTCGCCCGGGCCGCCGGGATCGAGATGTGGCGCGAACGGATGTTTACGGGCGATCGGATCAACAACACGGAAAATCGCGCCGTCCTGCATGTCGCCCTGCGCAACACCTCCGACCGGCCGATCTATATGGACGGCACGGACGTGATGCCGGATGTAACCCGGGTGAGGGCGCAGATGCGCAGCTTCTCCGATGCGGTGCGCACCGGTTCATTTCGGGGCGCTACCGGTCAGGCGATCACCGACGTCGTCAACATCGGCATCGGCGGCTCCGACCTCGGCCCCGTCATGGTGACCGAAGCGCTTCGACCCTATCAGCTCCCAGAGCTCGCCGTCCACTTCGTCTCCAACGTCGATGGCACCCACATCGCCGAAACGCTCAAGTCGCTCCGCCCCGAGACGTCGCTGTTCATCGTCGCTTCCAAGACCTTCACCACCCAGGAGACCATGGCCAACGCCGAGAGCGCCAAGGCGTGGCTGGTCGATGCGCTTGGCCCGGACGCGGTGGCCAAGCACTTCGTCGCGCTGTCGACAAACGAGGCGGCGGTTCGCGCCTTCGGCATCGATCCCGCCAACATGTTCGAGTTCTGGGACTGGGTCGGCGGCCGTTATTCCCTGTGGTCGGCGATCGGGCTGCCCATCGCCATCGCCGTCGGCATGGACAACTTCGATGCCCTGTGCGCCGGCGCCCATGCCATGGACGAGCATTTCCGCGCGACTCCGCTCGAAGGCAACCTGCCGGTGATCCTGGCGCTGATCGGCATCTGGAACACCAACTTCCTCGGTGCCGAGACCTACGCCGTCCTTCCCTACGATCAGTATCTGCACCGGCTGCCCGCCTATCTGCAGCAGGCCGACATGGAGAGCAACGGCAAGTACGTCAACCGCGACGGCTCGCGCGTTGCCTGCAAGACCGGGCCGATCCTGTTCGGCGAGCCGGGGACCAATGGCCAGCACTCGTTCTACCAGCTCGTCCACCAGAGCACGCGGATCGTGCCGTGCGACTTCATCGCCCCGGCGATCAGCCACAACCCGATCGGCAATCACCACGCCCTGCTTCTGTCGAACTTCTTCGCCCAGCCGGAGGCGCTGATGCGCGGCAAGACCGCCGCCGAGGTGCGCACCGAACTGGAAGCGCAGGGGCTAAGCGGTCCCGCCCTCGAGACGCTGGTTCCGCACAAGGTCTTCGACGGCAACCGGCCGACCAACTCGATGCTGGTCAGACAGATCGATCCCCACACGCTCGGCTTGCTCATCGCGCTCTACGAGCACAAAATCTTCGTCCAGGGCATCGTCTGGCAGATCAACTCGTTCGATCAATGGGGCGTCGAGTTGGGCAAGCAGCTGGCGAAAGCAATTCTGCCGGAGCTGGAGACGGGGCAACCGGTGAGCGATCACGATTCCTCGACGAACGGCCTGATCAACGCCTACAAGGCGATGAAAGGCGACTGATGGCGATCCGCCGGTTGCCGGAGGGCGTCGTCAACCGCATCGCCGCCGGCGAGGTGGTTGAGCGACCGGCATCGGCGGCGAAGGAGCTGATCGAGAACGCGATCGACGCCGGCGCCGGGCGCATCGCGATCGCCATCCGCGACGGCGGCCAGTCTTTGATTGCGGTCACCGACGACGGTGCGGGGATGAGTGCCGACGACCTCGCTCTCGCCGTCGAGCGGCATGCCACGTCGAAGCTGCCGGGCGACGATCTCGGTGCCATCGCCACTCTTGGCTTCCGCGGCGAGGCGTTGCCGTCGATCGGCGCGGTTGCCCGGCTGACGCTGACCAGTCGGCCCTCCGGGGCCGGCGAGGCGTGGTCGCTGTCCGTCGACGGCGGCAGCGTCGGTCGGGCCGAGCCGGCGGCGCATCCTTTCGGAACCCGCGTCGAGGTGCGGGACCTGTTCTTCGCGACGCCGGCCCGGCTGAAGTTCCTGAAGAGCCCGGCGACCGAGCAGGCGCATATCGTCGCCTGCGTCGAGCGCCTGGCCATGGCTCACCCCGCCGTTGCCTTCTCGCTTGATACCGGCGGTCGCACACTGCTCGATCTGCCCGCCGCTGCCGACGGCGCCGATGCGGCGCGGCGCGACCGGATTTCCCGGATCATGGGCGGGGTCTTTGCCGACAACGCGGTGGCGGTCAGGGCCGAGCGCGAGGGCATCGGCCTCGCCGGGCTCGCCGGTGTGCCGACGCTCAACCGCCGCGGCGGCGATCAGCAGTTCCTCGTCGTCAACGGCCGGCCGGTGCGCGATCGCCTGTTGTTTGGCGCCCTGCGCGCCGCCTATCACGACCTGCTGCCGTCCGATCGGCAACCGCTCGCCGCCTTGTTTCTGACGCTCCCCAACGATGCCGTCGACGTCAACGTCCATCCGATGAAGACGGAAGTCCGCTTCCGCGACGCCGGTCTCGTCCGCGGCCTGATCGTCGCCGCCCTGAAGCGGGCGCTGGCCGAGGCCGGGCATCGCACGGCGACCACCGTCGCCGGCGGCTGGCTCGCACCGCGGCGGATATCCGCCGACGGCGGCGGCGGTTCAGGGGTGGGGACGGGACTGCCGCTGCCCCGCGGCCTGGCGGAGACCGCGGCCGCCTTCTTTCTGCCTCTGCCGGATAGGTGCGTCGCGGCGCCGCAGGCCGGAGCAGCAATGCCGCCGGATGAGACGGCGGCGGCGATCCCGCCGCTCGGGTTTGCCCGCGCGCAGCTCCTCGGCACGTTCATACTTTCGCAAACCGCTGACGGTATCGTGCTCGTCGATCAGCACGCGGCGCACGAGCGCCTGATGCACGAACGACTGCAGCGACAGCTCGCCGCCGGAGCCACACCGCGGCAGGCACTCCTCGTCCCGGAGGTCGTCGAGCTGGACGAGGCGCGGGTCGGGCGCATCGTCGCCCGTGCCGAGGAGCTCGCGGCACTCGGGCTGCAGGTGGAATCGTTCGGCACCGACGCCGTCGTCGTCCGCGAGGTCCCGGCACTGCTCGGCAATGCCGATATTCGGGGGCTGGTCCGCGATCTCGCCGACGATCTCGCCGACGTGGACGAGGCGCTGGCGCTGAAGGAACGGCTCGCCGCCATTTGCGGCAGCATCGCTTGTCACGGCAGCGTCCGCGCCGGACGCAGGCTTACGATCGAGGAAATGAATGCGCTCTTGCGGGCCATGGAGACGACGCCGCATACGGGCCAGTGCAGCCACGGCCGGCCGACCTGGGTCGAGCTCAAGCGCGCCGACATCGAGCGCCTGTTCGGCCGCCGCTGACAGGGGCTGCACTGCCGGCGGATACCGCCGATGATTGCCTGGGCGCTCCGCCAACTCCTGCAATGGCTCCTCGTCGCCGCCTTAATCGTCGCCGCCTATACCCATAAGGATGCGATCATCGCCCGCATTCGTGCCGGTGACGGGATGACCGGATCGGGAACGGCAACGGCAACGGCGTCGGACGCTGACGATAGCCGCATCGTCAACCGAACCGTCCATATCCGGGCGGAATCGAACGGACATTTCTTCGTCGTCGCCGACATCGACGGAACGCCGGTGCGCTTCATGGTCGACACCGGGGCGACCGTCGTCGCCCTCAACCTCGTCGATGCCGACAAGCTCGGCATCGAGCCGCACGCCCGCGCCTTCACCGAGACGCACGCGACGGCAAATGGCCTCGTCCGGGTGGCGCCAGTGACGCTCGACGAGGTCCGAATCGGTGACATCTGCCTGCGCAACGTCGATGCCGTCGTCAATACGCGGATGCGCGGACCGTCGCTCCTCGGCATGTCGTTCCTCGGCCGGCTCGGCGGCTTCAGCGTCGAGCGCGGCGAACTCGTCCTCACCGATTGAGCGGCTGCCGGCGGTTACCGAAGCGATAGAAGAGGACCTTGGCGGCGCCCCAGCCGCGTTCGTCGAGGATGGCGAACCCGGGGGGTGGGGCGAACGGCTCGCGAGCTCCGACCTCGACGACGGCAAGGCCGCCGTCGGCGAGCCAGCCGTGGCCGGCGAGACCGGCGAGGGCGGGACCCGCTGCACCCGAACCGTAGGGAGGATCGAGGAACGCGAGCGCGCACGGCGCGCCGGCGGCGAACGGCGGCGGCGGCAACCGGGTTGCGTCCAGGTGCAGGAGCGTCGCCTTCGCCGCCTCGCCGAGACTGGCGGCGGTCCGTCGAATGGCGAGCAGCGCCGCCGCCTCCCGATCGATGAAGGTGGCACCGGCGGCACCCCTCGACAGCGCTTCAAGGCCATAGGCGCCGGATCCGGCGAAGGCGTCGACAACGCGGGCGTCGGGGAAGCCCTGCCAGTCGATGCCGTGGACGAGGATGTTGAATACCGCTTCCCGCACCCGATCGGCCGTCGGCCGGGTGTCTGCGCCCACCGGCAAACGGAATACGCGGCCGCCATGCTTGCCGCCGATAATCCGCAAGCGTGACATCAGAACACGAAGTCCTTGCCGAGCTGCTCGCGCAGCACCTTGCGCGCCACCTCGGCGATTTCACCCGCGGGCAGGCCGCCCAGCTGGAAAGGCCCATAGGCGATGCGGATCAGCCGGCCGACGCGGAGCCCCAGGTGCTCCAGCACCTTTCGCACCTCACGGTTCTTGCCCTCCTTCAGCGCCAGCGTCAGCCAGACGTTGGTTCCCTTGACCCGGTCGAGCGCCGCCTCGATCGGTCCGTAGCGGATGCCGTCGATCGTGATGCCGCCGGCAAGCACCGCCAGCGCCGACGCGGTGACCTGGCCGTGGGCGCGCACCCGGTAGCGCCGGATCCACGCCGTCGCCGGCAGCTCCAGGCGGCGGGCGAGCGGACCGGAATTGGTGAGGAGCAGCAGCCCTTCCGAGGTCAGATCGAGGCGGCCGACGGAGATGACCCGGCCGAGCCCGGACGGGAGCCGGTCGAAGACGGTCGGCCGCGCTTGCGGATCGGCATGGGTCGTCACCAGCCCGGATGGCTTGTGGTAGCGCCAGAGACGGACGACCGGCCGCTCCGGCAGTGGCGTGCCGTCGACGGTGACGATGTCGGCGCCGCCGACGACGCAGGCCGGGGTCGCGAGGACGATGCCGTTGACGGCGACACGGGCGGCGGCGATCCAGGCCTCCGCCTCCCGCCTGGAGCACAATCCGGACGCGGCGATCACCTTCGCTACCCGCTCGCGCTTGTCGTGTTCGGCGGCCGCGGGCGCGCCGGGCTTAGCCCCTGTGGCGCGCGGCATCGATGAAGGCGGCGAAGATCGCCCGATCGCCGGGCGTGATCGAGAACTCGGGATGCCATTGGACGCCGAGACAGAACCGGCGGGCCGTCGCCTCTATCCCTTCGATTACCCCATCTGGGGCAACAGCGTTGATGCGCACCCCTTCGGGCACATCCTTGACCGCCTGGTGATGCGCACTGTTGACCGCAAGCTCGCCGGTCCCGACGATGGCGTGCAGCCGGGTGCCGGCGACGACGGCAACCGTATGACCGGGCTCATCGCGCGGGTTGGGTTGCTCGTGGGCGAGCGCGCCGGGTACGTCGTCCGGGATATGCTGAATCAGGCTGCCGCCGAGGACGACGTGAAGCAGCTGCTGGCCGCCGCAGATGCCGAGGATCGGCAGATCGCGATCGAGCGCGCCGCGGGTCACGGCGACCTCGAACGCCGTCCGCGCATCCTTGGTCGTAACAGACGGATGGCGGGAGGTGGCGCCGAACATCGCGGGATCGACATCAAAGGCGCCGCCGGAGATGATCAAGCCGCCGATCAACCCGAGGTACGCATCCACTTGCGAGGGTTCGTGCGGCAGCATGACCGGCAGGCCGCCGGCATCGACGACGGCGTGCGCGTAGTTTTCGCGAAGCGCCAGCCACGGGAACTTCGAGTAGCCTCCGGGCGGCTCAGCGTCGAGGGTAATGCCAATGACGGGTGCGCGCATATGGCGACATTAGGGGGCCGTCGCCGGCGGTGCAACCGGCGCACGAGGAGATGAGGATGTCGGATACGCCCGTGAAAGCCTATGCAACGCGCTCGCAAATTCCCTCTCCCTTCAGGAAGAGGGTTGGGTGAGGGGCTAACGGTCTTGCATCGATCACTCATGCAGGCGGCGCTCGCCGAGGCGCGGGCCGCGGCCGCGCGCGGCGAGGTGCCGGTCGGCGCCGTCATCGTCGATTCCGCGGGCGGGATCGTCGCCCGCGCCGGCAATCGCGTCGAGGCCCTCGCTGATCCGAGCGCACACGCCGAGATCCTGGTGCTGCGCGAAGCCGGCCGACTCCTCGGCCGTCCGCGCCTCGTCGGTTGTGATCTGTGGGTGACGCTGGAGCCCTGCCCGATGTGTGCGGCGGCGATCGCATTCGCCCGCATCCGCCGGCTCTACTTCGGCGCCTACGATGCCAAGGGCGGCGGCGTCGAACACGGCGCCCGCATCTTCGCTCAGCCGACCTGCCATCATCGGCCCGAGGTCATCGGCGGCATCGATGCGAGTGAGGCGGAAACCCTGTTACACGGCTTCTTTGCCGAACGACGGCGGTAACGTAGCCGGGCGCCGTTGAAGTCTATGCGCAGCCACAGCATCGGCACTACATCAGCCATGTAAAATATAAGAGAATTGGTGGTGCCGAACATCCTGTTGCATGATGAAGAAGGTTCTTGATACGATAGACGGAAATAGATCTGGTTATTGTCGATGCCGAACACGCAGCCGATCGAGACAAAGTCGGCAGCCACCGTCGATTATATAGCGGAGCTTATCCGAATCATACCGGATGTGCTGTGGGTCGCACTGATAGTTTGGGCCATCTGCTACCTCTATCCGCGCATCAAGCGCGACATCCTGCCCCGGCTGCGAACCCTCAAGGGCTTCGGGGTCGAAGCCGAATTCATTGGTGAGAAGCTCGCCGACGCCATTCGGATCAAGGGCGTCGACGTTCCCTATGAGGACCGCCGCGGACTGATGCGGCGGATCGCGATGGTGCCGTCGATATGGCCGAATGCGCGGATCCTGTGGGCAGACGACCGTCCGGCGAGCCTCGCCGCGGAGCGCGCGCTGTTCGAAGCGCTCGGCGCCAGCGTGTCGGTGGTCACGACCTCCGCCGAGGCGCTGGCGTTTCTGGCGCGGAGTGCGGTCGACGTCATCCTTTCGGACATGAGCCGGGAGGGCAAGGCAGACGAAGGCGCGCTCTTCGCCGAACGCGTCTGGTCAAGCGGCGGCAGGGCGCCTTTGATCATCTACACCGGCGAAAGCCAGGAAGGCAGGCCGATGCCGGCTTACGTCTTCGGCATTACCAACCGGCCGGACGAACTGGTTCAGTTGGTGATGGACGCACTGGAGCGAAGGCGGGGGTAACGTCGAATGTATATTCAGTGGTGCGTTAAAGGCATCGCCGGCCAGGACCCGGCGCAAGGGCTCAACGACGGTCTCGATGATGCGGCGGCGCGCGATGTCATCGACTCCAAGACAGGTATCGGCTGCAACTGGTGGCGGACGCAGGGAACGATCTCGCCCGCCGAACGGCGCGCCAAGCTGACCGCGGGCAACCTCGATCTCCACGTCAACAATTACGCGGCGATCCGGAACGACACGCCGTTCCTTTCCCTTGCCGCCGGCTCGGTCGAGCGCGATGCCTTCTATCGGACGAACCGGGTGTATCCGGCCGTGCGGGTCGCCCTCGGCTTTGCCACCGACTGGGGCAACCGGCCGGGCTATCTCTACTATCTGTGGACGATCGTCAGCCTGAAGATGTCGGTCGCCATCGAGCAGGTGGCGGAAGAGGTCCGCAGCCTGAACGTCTATCAGAGCTGGTCACCGTATCAGCTGGAAGGGGAGGTTACGGCGAAGATCTACATTCCCTCCGTGCAGATCGAGCGGGTCGAGAAATGGGAGCCGGTTGGTCAGACGCGCGGAATGGTCAGGACCGCATGGCCGCAGCCTCATGTGAATCCCGCATTCGAGGAGCCGGACGTGATCTCGAATATCCGGACGGCATTCTGACATGACCGATGAACCGCTCGACCCGGACGTCCTCGCCCGCAAGGCGACCTTCCTCGAAGCGTACGGCGACTTGCTGCGGGAAACAGAGTCTTGGTCGGCGCACCCACACGCGACCTGGAGTGCGATGTCGTCGACCGCGGCGGCGGCCACCGCCTACCTTGAGGCCGTCGAGCATCGGCTGGCGATTGACGAGGGAAACGTCCGGGAGGTCGCCTTCAAGGCGTCTGAACTGTATTTCCGCCTCGGCATGCCGCTCGGCCCGCTTCTCGCCGCGATCTTCCGGCTCGTCGAGCCCTTCAACTCGCAGGCGATAGAATGGCTGAAGGTTGTCGGCGACGAGGCCCCGAAGGACGGACATGGCGACCTTCCCCGCCGGGCGCTGCGGTATCCGAACCAGCGCCTGACCCTTGCCGTCGCCTTGCTCGCCGAGCCGGGGACCGGCCGCGAGTTCCGCGGCATCCTGCGGGAACTTCTTGATCGGCTGGGAAGTCAGCACCCGCTGACACCGGCGGGCCCGGCCAGTGTGCCGCTGCTCCGCTACGTCCGGGTGGCGGAAACGCTGGCCGGCTTCTTCGCGGCCGAATTGATGGATTGGAAGGAAGAGCCGGACCCCGGCGCTTGGGCGGAACAGTTTCGGGACAGCGTGATGGCGATCTCTCGTCCTCACGCGGCTTCGGTGCAGGCGGCGAGCCACAACAGCTACCTGTGGCAGCGCGGCCTCTCGCCGGTTACCTGGGTCGATCCGGACCTGCTCGGCCTCGCCGTCGGAGCGTTCCGTGCGGCCGGAGAGTTGCGCCACGCCGACGCGATCGTATCCCGTCTCGCGCCACGGGCGGGTGAGGACTTTGCGGAGCTGCCGCTGAGGATCGCGCAAAGGCTGGCAACAGACAGCCGCCGCGGGAGCATCGGCGCCTATTAAGGACCGGGGATGACCGCGTGCTGGGGCTTGGTCGCCTCGAAGGCGGCGAGCTGGTCGGGGGATGCTTCGGTCTGGTGTTTCGCCTTCCAGGCCTCGAAGGGCTCGCCGTAGACGAAGGTGCGCGCCTCGTCGTACGTTATCGCTAGGCCCTCTGCCTTCGCCGCCGCCAGCACCCATTTGGCGAGGCAGTTGCGACAGAACCCGGCAAGGTTCATTAGATCGATGTTCTGCACGTCGGTGCGCTCTTGCAGGTGCCGGATCAGGCCGCGGAACGCCGCCGCCTCCAGCTTTGTTTGCGTGGCTTCGTCCATGTCTCTCACTCCTTGCCTTGCGAAGGCTCAGGCGGTCCTCTCGCCGATCGCCCGCCAGCCGATATCGCGCCGGCAGAAGCCTTCCGGCCAGTCGATCCGGTCGACGGCTCGGTAGGCCAGGCTCTGCGCGTCCCTGAAGGTGCCGGCGCGGGCGCCCACCCCGAGAACCCGGCCGCCGTCGGCGACGATCTCGTCGCCCTCGGCGCGGGTGCCGGCGTGAAAGACGACGGCGCCCTCGGCCGCCGCCGCATCCAGGCCGCGGATGGTCGAGCCCTTGCCGTAGTGGCCCGGATAGCCGTGGGTGGCGAGGACGACGACGAGCGCCGGATCCGGATCCCACTCCAGGCGTTCGAGTTCATCGAAGCGGCCGTCGACGCAGGCGACGAGCGCGGCGAGCAGATCGGATTTAAGGCGCATCAGAACCGGCTGGCATTCCGGATCGCCGAAGCGGGCGTTGTATTCGAGGAGGACGGGGCCGTCGCGGGTGATCATCAAGCCGGCATAGAGCATCCCGACATAGGGCCTGTTCTCGGCGGCAAGCGCGGTGATCGTCGGCTGGATGATCGTCCGCATGACCTCTTCGATAAGCGCGGGCGTCATGATCGGTGCCGGCGAATAAGCACCCATGCCGCCGGTGTTCGGGCCCTGATCGCCGTCGAACGCCGGCTTGTGATCCTGGGCGGTCGCGAAGGGGAGGGCGCGGGTGCCGTTGACGAGGGCAAAAAAGCTCGCCTCTTCGCCCTCGAGGAAGTCCTCGATGACCACTTGCAGGCCGGCGTCGCCGAAGGCGGTTTCGATCATGATGTGGTCGATGGCGGCAAACGCCTCGTTCTCGTTGCGGCAGACGAAGACGCCCTTGCCGCCGGCGAGACCATCGGCCTTGATGACGATCGGAGCACCATGGCGATGGATGAACTCCTTCGCCTGATCGGGCTCGTCGAAGCGGGCGTAGGCGGCGGTCGGAATGCCGTAGCGGGCGCAGATGTCCTTCATGAACACCTTCGAGCCCTCGATTTCGGCGGCGGCGGCGCTCGGCCCAAAGGCCTTGATGCCGTGCTGGGCGAGGCGGTCGGCGAGACCCCTGACCAGGGGTGCCTCCGGGCCGATGACGACGAACTCGATGCGCTGACGCTGCGCCAGTCGGCACAATACCCTCGATGTCGTCCGCGGCCACGTCGGCGAGGCGGGCGATCGGCGCGATGCCGGCGTTGCCGGGGGCGCACCACAGCTCGCTGCAACGCGGGGAGCGGACGATCGCCCAGCAGAGCGCGTGTTCCCGACCGCCGGAGCCAACCACAAGGACTTGCATCACGCCCACCCCCGCCTTCCGTTTTGCCGGCGCCGCCGACTTCCGTCATACTCGCCGGATGACCATCCATCCTAACAGCGCGAGCGGCGCCAACAACCCGCCCGTCTACAGCGTCGGCCAGATTCTCTTTGGCACTCAAGCGCCACATCGAGGGCCGCTTCGATGAAGTGCGGGTCAAGGGCGAGGTTTCCGGCTGCAAACGGCACTCATCTGGGCACGTCTACTTTACGCTAAAGGATGCGGATGCGTGCCTCGACAGCGTCTGCTGGCGCAATTGTGCCCTGTTGCTGGCGGTGCGCCCGGAAGACGGCATCGAGATCATCGCCACCGGGCGGCTGACCACCTATCCCGGCCGGTCAAAATACCAGATGATCGTCGAGCACGTGGAACTGGCCGGCGAAGGCGCGCTTCTCAAGCTCCTGGAGGAACGCAAGCGCAAGCTGGCGGCGGAGGGCCTGTTCGACGCGGCGCGGAAGCCACCGCTGCCTTTTCTGCCGGACGTCATCGGCGTCGTCACCTCGCCCACCGGGGCGGTGATCCGCGACATCCTGCACCGGTTGGCCGACCGCTTTCCGCGGCGGGTCCTGGTCTGGCCGGTGGCCGTCCAGGGACCGGCGGCGGCGGACCAGGTGGCCGCCGCCATCCGGGGCTTCAACCGCCTCGCCGTCGGCGGGCCGGTCCCGCGGCCGGACGTGCTGATCGTCGCCCGCGGCGGCGGCTCGCTGGAGGACCTCTTTGCCTTCAACGAGGAGATCGTCGTCCGCGCCGCCGCATCCAGCGCCATTCCGCTGATCGCGGCGGTCGGACACGAGACGGACACGACCTTGATCGATCTTGCCGCCGCCCGCCGGGCCCCGACGCCGACCGCCGCCGCGGAACTGGCGGTGCCGGTCCGGCTCGATCTGATCGCGCGCGTCCTCGGCCGCGGAGCCAGTCTCACCAACGCGATGAACAGGACGCTTGCCGAGCAGCGCACCCGGCTTACCGCCGCCGAACGCGGTCTGCCGAAGCCTCAGCGGCTGATCGACGCCGCTCGCCAGCGGCTCGATGATCGCGGCGAGCGTCTTGCCTATGCTCTCGTCCAGGGGATCGAACACCGCCGCCGGCAGCTCGGCATCGCCGCGGCCGGGCTGGTTAGCCCGCGGCAGCGGCTCGGGCACGCCCGGCAGCAACTGTCGGGTGAGGCGCGCGCCTTGGAGGCGGCCATGTCACGGCTGATCGGCGACCGCAGCAACCGGCTGCAACGGGCGGCAGAGCTGCTGGAAAGCTATTCCTACGCGCGCATCCTCGACCGCGGCTTCGCCCTCGTCTTCGATCGTTTCGGACAAGTGATCACCGGCATCGGCCAGCTTCGGGCGCGGATGGCGGTCCGCTTGCGCTTGGCCGACGGCGAGGCGGCGGCGACCGTCGAGGGTGTCGGCGGCGGCGAGACCCGCGGCCGTGGCGCTCGGTCCGTCCCATCCGAACAGGAGACCCTATTTTAAGTCGCAGGCAATACCCTCGCCAGACGTGAAACGGCGCAGCGTGCTATATCGGGCAGGCGGAAGCTCCCTGAAGGCGACCGGCATGGATACCTCAACTCCAATCGTCGTCTATCTAGCGCTATCCGGGCTAGCGGTGATTGCTCTTGCGGCGTCGGCCGTCTTTTTCTTGACGCAAAAACGCCAGCCGAAATCTGCTGCTTCCGCCGCCAGCAACGGCAGCAGTGGCACTGTCGGGGCAGAAGGTCCTCGACCCATCACCGCGGGCAGCGAGGGCGCCATATTCATCTGCTATAGACGCAGCGACAGCGGCGACGTCACGGGCCGCATCTACGATCGTCTGGTGCAACACTTTGGTCGAGACCGCGTCTTCAAGGACGTCGACTCGATCCCCCTCGGTGTCGATTTCAGGGCGCACCTCGGGGATTTTGTCGGGCGGTGCCGCGTGCTTTTGGCGATCATTGGCAAGCACTGGCTGGGCGGGGACGAGGGCATCGACGGCCTCGGGCTTGAGAATGCCCGTGACTTTGTTCGCGTCGAAATCGAGGCGGCGGTGGACCGCCGCATTCCCGTCATTCCCGTCTTCGTCCAAGGGGCGAAAATTCCCCGCGAGGAAGAATTGCCGCCTGAAGATGCAGGCCCTCGCCTACCACAACGCCATCTCCATTCGTCCTGACCCGGATTTTCATCATGACGCCGACCGCCCCATCAAAGGAATTGCGCTTTACCTCCACGGCGCGACCGGAAAAGCGGATGAGTTGAGTAGCAGCCGAAGAGATTGACGCAGAAGGAACGGGCGCGTGCCTCTTTTCCCGAAGTAGGGGATGGAGACGATGTCAGCGGCCGGCGACGGTCATGCCGTCGATGCGCACGGTCGGCGAATCCATGCCGTAGCGGAATTCGAGATCGTCGGCCGGCGTCAGGGTGCGGAACATGTCGAGCAGGTTGCCGGAGACGGTGATCTCGCTCACCGGATAGGCGAGGGCGCCTGCTTCGATCCAGAAGCCGCTGGCGCCGCGGCTATAGTCGCCGGTGATGCCGTTAATGCCGAAGCCCATCAGTTCGGTGATGTAGAGGCCGGTGCCCGGCGTCTTCGAAGAGCGCTTGCGGAGACCTCTCTCCGGCTTCCAGGTAGACGTTGCTCACCGTCGGCGCCGGTGTGGACGCGGTACTGCGGCCGGCGTGGCCGGTTGGCGGCAGGCCCAGCTGGCGGGCCGAGCGCAGATCGAGCATCCAGGTGGTGAGCACGCCGTCGTCGATGATGTCACAGCGGCGGGTGGCAATCCCCTCGACGTCGACCGGCCGCGAACGGAGACCGCGGCGGCGGAGCGGATCATCAACGATGCGGATACCGGGGGCAAAGATGCGCTCGCCGAGCTTCCCTTGCAGAAAGGTCGTGCCGCGGGCGACGGAGTGGCCGTTGATCGCCCCGGTCAGGTGACCGAGGAGAGAGCGGGCGACGCGCGGCGCGTAAAACACCGGCACCTGCGCCGAGCCGATCTTACGCGGATTAAGGCGTTTGACCGCCTTTTCGCCGGCCGCGCGGCCGAGCACCGCCGGATCTGTCAGGTTTTCGGCGTAGACCGCCGTCGCGTAGTCGTAATCCCGCTCCATACCGGTGCCGTTACCGGCGAGAACGGAAACCGACAGGCTGTGCCACGAGCGGCGAAACGAGCGGGCGAGGCCGTTGGTGGCGGCGATGGCGAAGCTGTCGATCCCCCACGCGGCCTCGGCGCCTTCCGAGTTGCTGACGCCGGCTACGGTGAGCGCCGCGTCCTCGGCGGCGGCCGCTCGCCCAGTCAAGCCGGCGACATCGACCTCGCCGTCCTCGCAGCCGTCGACGTCGACGACGACCCGAGCGAGCTGATCCGCGGCGGCGAGGCCGCAGAAGGGATCTTCCGGGACGATTCGCGCCATCGCGATTCCCCGCTCGACCAGCGACCGACAGGCGGCGGCAGATAAATCCGAGGTCGAAACCAGCGCCTGGCGGGTGCCGACGAAAACGCGCAGTCCGAGATCGACAGCCTTCGGTACGCTCGACCGTCTCCTGTTTGCCGAGCCGCCAGGCGAGCGAGAGCGCGCGCCGGTCGATGAGAATGGCATCGGCGGCGTCGGCGCCGGAGCGACGCGCCTCGGCGAGCAGCCGGTCGAGCAGGGACAGCGCGGATTCGGTCTCGGTCATGGGGCGTCCTGTGGCTTCTCTGGTTCCATGGTTTCCGCTGCGACCAACGGGCCGACGATGCGCCCGTGGTGCGGCCGGGAGGATACGGTGTTGCATCGAGCGCCGATGGCGCATTGTCACAAGGCTTGCGCCGCACAATATTTCGCAAGATTACTAGATAAGACGCATCGCATCTGCGCCAACCTCGATCGGCCAGCCGAGCCGGGGTTGCGCCTTCCGATTGGGATGATCCGACGCACCATGTCCGTAAAGACACTCGAACAACAGGGCCGGCCTGCGGCGCCGGCGCGGCAACCGCGCGAAGCCGTCGTCGTCCGCTTCGCCGGTGATTCCGGCGATGGAATTCAGCTCACCGGCGGCCGCTTCGCCGCGGTTACCGCCCTTGCCGGCAACGACCTCGCCACCTTCCCGGACTTTCCCGCGGAGATCCGAGCCCCGGTCGGCACCACTTATGGCGTCTCGGCGTTCCAGATCAATTTCGGCGCGCGGGCGATCAAGACCTCGGGCGATGCACCGGATGTGCTCGTTGCCCTCAACCCGGCGGCCCTTAAGGTCGAACTGGGCAAGCTCAATCGCGGCGGCATCGTCATCGTCGATTCCGGCGCGTTCGGCGATCGCACGCTGCGCAAAGCCGGCTATACCGCCAACCCACTGGAGGACGGCAGCCTCGATGCGCTATCGCACCCTCGCCATCGACATTTCGAAGATGACGCTGGAGGCGGTGAAGCCGTTCGGCCTGTCCCAGCACGACGCGTTGCGCTGCAAAAATCTGTGGACGCTCGGGCTCGTCTACTGGATGTTCGGCCGCGACCGGCAGCCAACGAAAGACTGGGTGCGCCGTCGCTTCGCCGATGAACCGACGCTTGCGGAGGCCAATATGGCCGCGCTTGATGCCGGCCATGCCTTCGGCGAGACGGCGGAGCTTCAGGGGGATGTCCGGCGTTCACGGTGGCGCCGGCGCCGCTCGCTCCCGGGCTGTACCGGACGATCACCGGCGGTGAAGCGCTTGCCCTCGGTCTCGTCGTCGGCGCGCATCTCGCCGGTCTGCCGATGTTTTTCTCCTCCTATCCGATCACGCCGGCGTCGCCGTTGCTGCATACGCTGGCCGGCCTCCGCCACCTCGGCGTCAAGACGCTGCAGGCGGAAGACGAAATCGCCGCCTGCTGTGCCGCCATCGGCGCATCGTTCGCGGGCTCGATCGGCGTCACCTCCAGCTCGGGGCCGGGCCTCGCGCTGAAGAGCGAATCGCTCAGCCTCGCCGTCGCCGTCGAGCTGCCGCTGGTCGTCGTCAATACCCAGCGGGCCGGTCCTTCCACAGGGATGCCGACGAAGACCGAACAGTCCGATCTGATGCAGGCGTTCTACGGACGTCACGGCGAAAGTCCACTGGTGGTTCTGGCCGCCTCGGCCCCGACCGACTGCTTCGAGGTCGCCATCGAGGCCGTGCGCATCGCCACCCGGTCGATGACGCCGGTGATCGTGCTCTCGGACGGCTACATCGCCAACGCGGCGCAGCCGTGGCGGTTGCCCGACGTGGCGGCACTGCCGCCGGCTCCGGTCCACCTGCACACCGATCCGGAGGGCTTCCAGCCCTTCCAGCGCGATCCCGAGACGCTGGCACGGCCGTGGGCGGTGCCCGGCACACCGGGGTTGGAACATCGCATCGGCGGCATCGAGAAGGATTACATCACCGGCAATATTTCCTACGACCCGCAGAACCACCAGCGGATGAGCGATGTCCGCCAGGCGAAGATCGACCGGATCGCCGCCGACATCCCGCCGCAGACCGTCGATCTCGGTCCCGGCTCGGGCCGGCTTGCCGTCGTCGGCTGGGGCTCGACCTACGGGCCGATCAGCCGCGCCGTCACTTCGCTGCTGGAGGCGGGCTACGACGTTGCACACATTCATCTCCGCTATCTCAACCCGTTCCCCGCCAATCTGGGCGAACTGCTTGCCGGCTTCGAGCGCATCCTCGTGCCGGAGATGAACGAGGGCCAGCTCCTCGCACTTTTGCGGGCGCGCTATCTGATCCCGGCCGAAGGCCTCAACAAGATCGCCGGCCAGCCGTTCAAGATCGAAGAGATCGAAGCGGCGGTCCGGCAACGCCTCGGCCACTGACCGTATCTGGGACGACAGCCATGAACGTCATATCTCCCGCTTCCGCAGCGGCGCCGGCCCGCAAGGCCAAGGATTTCGCCACCGACCAGGAGGTCAGGTGGTGCCCCGGCTGCGGCGATTACGCCATCCTCAAGGCAATGCAGAAGACCCTCGCCGACCTCGGCGCGCGACCGGAGCGCACGGTGTTCGTCTCCGGCATCGGCTGCTCGTCGCGGTTTCCCTATTACATGGCCACCTACGGCTTTCATACGATCCACGGCCGGGCGCCGGCGGTGGCGACCGGGATCAAGCTCACCAACCCCGAGCTTGATGTCTGGATCGCGACCGGTGACGGCGATGCGCTCTCGATCGGCGGCAACCATCTGCTGCACATCCTCAGGCGCAATGTCGATGTGCAGATCCTGTTGTTCAACAACGAGATCTACGGCCTGACCAAGGGCCAATACTCGCCCACCTCGCGCACCGGAACGCGCACGCCGTCATCGCCGGGCGGCTCGCTCGACCGCCCCGTCTCGGCGGCCCTGCTCGCACTCGGCGCTGGGGCCCGCTTCATCGCCCGGTCCATCGACACCCAGCAGAAGCACCTTGTCGAGGTGATGAAGGCGGCGCACGACCACCGCGGCGCGTCGTTCGTCGAGATCTTTCAGAACTGCATCGTCTACAACGACGGGGTCTTCGCCGGCTTCACCGAAAAGGAGGTGGCGGCGAGCACTCAGCTTCTCGTCCGTCACGGCGAGCCGCTCCGCTTCGGTGTCGAGGGTCGCCGCGGCCTTCGCCTCAATCCGAAGACGATCGCCCTCGAAGCCGTAACCATCGGCGAACACGGTGTCGGCGAAGATGACATTATCATCCACGATCAGAGCAACCGGGCGCTCGCGGCGATGCTCGCGGCCCTGGAGCCGCCGACAATGCCGGTCGCCCTCGGCGTCCTTTATGCGGAGCCGACAATCTCGCTCGATGCGGCGATGAGCGGGCAGCTCCCGACGGCGGGAGCGTCGCCCTCGGCGGAACAGCTGAACGCGCTCCTCAGGCGCGGGGATACCTGGATGGTGGGGGGCTGAGGGCGGCCTGCCGCAGCAGCAAACTTCGAGACGACACAACGATCGCGGGCGGGTGCTCCCGCACCCGCGCCAATGAGGGACTCGCTTGGGGATTTCGGTCGCCATCGTCGGTGCCGGTCCGGCCGGCTTCTACTGCGCCGAAGCCCTGCTCGACCGCGGCGAGGGCGTCGCCATTGACATTATCGAGCGCCTGCCAACTCCCTATGGCCTGGTCCGCGCCGGCGTCGCTCCCGATCACCAGAGCACCAAACAGGTCACCCGCAAGTTCGAGCAGACGGTCCTCGAACACCTCGTGCACTTCTACGGCAACGTCGAGGTGGGCCGCGATGTCGGTCTCGACGAACTCGCCCGGCTTTACGATGCCGTCGTCCTTGCCACGGGATCGCCGCGCGATCGTCCCCTCGGCATCGCCGGCGAGCATCTTCCGGGCGTCTACGGCGCGTCGTCGTTCGTCGGCTGGTACAATGGCCATCCCGACTTCCGTGACCTGGAGCCCCGGCTTGGCCACAGGGCGGTCGTCGTCGGCAACGGCAATGTCGCCCTCGATATCGCCCGCATCCTCGTCCGCTCGCGCGCCGAGATGGTTGCCTCCGACATCCCGGACTATGCGCTTGCGGCGATCGAAGCGGCGGACATCACCGACGTCTGGCTTCTCGGCAGGCGCGGGCCGCGCAACACCAAGTTCGCGCCGGCCGAACTGCGCGAGGCCGGACGCCTGGCCGAGGCGGTTGCCCTCGTCGATCCCGCCGATCTGGCCGAGGCACCCGACGCCGCCTGCGGTGCGCGCGCTCGGCGCGGGGAGGACAAGCTCGTCGCCTTATTCCGGGAATTCGCGGGGCATCCCGCCGATCGCGGGCGTCGCCGGCTGCGTTTCCGCTTTTTTGCTGCACCGCGCGCCATCCTCGGGACGGACGTGGTGGAAGGGGTGCAGGTGGAGCGGACCCGGGTTGCGGGCGATCGTGCCATCGGCACCGGTTGTATGGACACCATCGCCGCCGACTTCGTCGTCTCTGCGGTCGGCTATCGCGCCAGTCCCATCCCCGGTGTTCCGTTCGACGAAGATCGCGGGCTCATTCCCAATGAGGTGCGGGCGGATCGCCCCTGGCCTCTATGCCGTCGGCTGGGCGAAGCGGGGCCCGACCGGCGTCATCGGCTCGAACAAGCCGGATGGTGTTGAGTGCGCCGCGCAGATCCTCACCGACATCGGCCCGTCGGCGAAACCGGGGCGACACGCCTTTGAGCGTCTCCTGCATCAAAGGGAGACCCGTTTCGTGACGTTCGCCGACTGGCGACGCATCGACGAAGCCGAGATCGCATTGGCGGACAAGCCGGCGCCTCGGCGTAAACTCACCAGCCTCGCCGACATGCTGGCGGTGGTCGGCGAGGTCGAGGCGCGACGGCTGACCGGCCACCGTTGAGCGAAGATACTGCGATGCAGCCGTTAGGGAGATAGAAGGATGCAGCAAAGATACGCGGGTGAGGTGACGCCGCAGCAAGCCTGGAAGAGGCTCGCCGAGGACCCACGCGCAGCACTGATCGACGTGCGGACGCCGGCCGAGTGGTCGTTCGTCGGCGTTCCCGACTTAAGGAGCGTCGGCAAGGAGCCGGTCCTCGTGCCGTGGGCGCTCTACCCGACGATGGAGGTGAACAAGGCCTTCGCCGAGCACATCTCCGCCGCCGGTCTGGACAAGGACGCGCCGCTGTTCTTCATGTGCCGGTCGGGAGCGCGCTCGCGGGCGGCCGCGATCGCCATGACCGAGCAGGGGTACGCGGCTTGCTACAATGTCTCGACCGGCTTCGAAGGCGATAGAAACGGCGCCGGCCACCGCGGCCTCGTCGCCGGCTGGAAGGCGGACGGCCTGCCCTGGCAGCAAGGCTGATCCCCGTTTGGCCACCGCCACACGTGTCGCGGACGTCTGCAAAGCTCAGGGCTTGGCCGCGTCGCCCTGATGCTTCGCCCACTCGCCGGTTGTCGCCCAGGCCTCCCGCTCGACTTCGCGGTAATTGGCGACGTAGCGGCGGGCAAATCCCTCCACGCCCCAGCGCTGGTATTGCTGGACATGCGCCACCTCGTGCGCCCAGATGACGGGGTCGCGCGCCGTCGCGTCGTCGCGGAAAATGATCACGTCGTCGAGCGTCAGCGCGCGGCCATAGGCCTCGAACAGTCTTGCCGGCAATGATCCGTCGGCGCTCAGGCCGACGCGCCAGCGCACCGTCTTCAACAGCGGGTCGGGATAGAATTTCCGTAGCTGGCTGCGGATATCGGCGGGAATGGGCTCGGTTCCCCGCGCCAGGGCGTCTGCTCGCGCCCGGCCGATCCACTCGGTAAGGAAGGGCGCGCCGCGGGCGAGGAGGATGGCCATCGCCTCCGCCTCGGCCCCCGTTACGGCCGTATCAGCGGCCGCCGCCAACGCCGATCCGCCGGCTTCGAGGCGCTGGATCAGGGATTTCATGGCGGAAGGAGCGGAAGCGGACGTGGCACCGCCTGCGGCCAGAACCGGACGCTCGTCCCTCGGTTCGCTGGCGCCGATGACGATGCCGACGCCAAGGATGAGGAGAAGGACGACGATCGGCTTGAACACGTCGAATGCCGTCCTCTACGTCATGTGGCGGCGCAGCTGTTCGACCAGCGCATCCGGCATCGGCGCCGGTTTGCCGCCGGTGGACATGTCGATCCAGACGAGGACCGCTTCCCCTGTGGCGAAGCAAATTCCATCCTTGAACACCCCCTGACCCAGCCGGCACGACGTCCGGCCGACGTGCGTGACCCGGGTGCCGACGACGACATCGCCCGGATAATGCGCCATGGCCTTGAAGTCGACGGTCAGCCGGGCAATTACCCAGCCGTCGCCGTCGCCGGATGTGGATCCGGGCCAGAGGAACTCCGCAAACTCCACCCGCCCGGTCTCGCAGTAGGTTGCCGTTGCCACGTTGTTGATGTGCCGATAGCGATCGACATCGGAAAAGCGCACGGTGTCGCGACTGAAAAAGGCGTAGGCGGCGGCGTCGGTGGCCGCGTGAGCGGCGCCCGCGCCGGCGCAGGAAACGACGGGAGCGTCGTCGGGTGCAAATTCGCTCATCATCCAAATCTTCGTCTGGTCATCCTATCGACAAGATATCGTGCCGGCCGCCGATTTCACCCTCTTGTCTTCGCAAGCGGCAGCGGCGCCAGCCATTGATCGGCGCATGCGGCGAGAAGGGCCTGGACCGGCAGGCCCGATACCGGGTGCCGCCAGCCGGGCGAAATGTCCGCAAGCGGCCGCAGGACGAAGGCGCGCCGGTGCAGGCGCGGGTGCGGCAGGACGAGCCCGTCGGCCAGGCGCAGGATGCGGTCGCCGCAGGCGAGGAGGTCAAGGTCGAGGACACGGGCGGCGTTTGCCGCCGTCCGTACCCGCCCGAAGCGGGCTTCGATCGCGTGAAGCGCCGCGAGCAGGTGCGCCGGGGCGACCGCGTCCGCATCGAGCGCGCAGACGCCATTGACGAACAGCGGTTGCGCCGACGGCGGCATCGGCGCCGACCAATACCATTTCGACCGCGCCGACGGCTCTGCTATCGTGGCGGAAATCACTGCGAGGGCGGCTTCCAGCACGGCAACCGGACCTCCGCAGGATGGAGCGGCAAGATTGCTTCCCAATCCGATGAGTGTCACGGTCGTCATCAATGGCCGCCTTGCACGATCAGGCATCAGCCGGAAGGAATCAATGGCAGGACCGGAACGAACCGCCTGCGTCACTTATTACCTGTTCGCCATCACCGCATCTGCCTACGACATCTCTGCACATTGGATAGGAAAAATGCTTTTTTACCCGGACGAACGGATCGCATTGTTTATCGACGGAGCGAATTTGTATGCCGCTGCCCGCTCGCTCAATTTCGATATCGACTACAAGCGGCTCTTTGACCTGTTCGCGGCGAAAGGACACCTGATCCGAGCATTCTACTACACCGCGCTCATCGAGGATCAGGAGTATTCGCCAATCCGTCCGCTGATCGACTGGCTCGATTACAATGGCTACACAATGGTAACCAAGCCGACCAAGGAATTCACCGACGCCTTCGGGCGCCGCAAGATCAAGGGCAATATGGACATCGAACTCGCCATCGATGTCCTGGAGATGGCCGAGCACCTCGATCACGTCGTCTTGTTCTCCGGCGATGGCGATTTCCGCCGCCTCGTCGATGCGGTGCAACGGCGCGGCGTCCGGGTGACGGTCGTCAGCACCGTCCGTTCGCAGCCGCCTATGGTCGCCGACGAGCTGCGCCGGCAGGCGGACAACTTCCTCGAACTGCAGGAGTTGCAAGCCAGCATCACCCGCGTTCCGGCGTAACATAGACCGCCGGCTCAGACCCCGAGCGCGTCCGCCAGCTCCTTCAGCGTTTCCGCGCTGCGGCCGAGGGCGGACGTTTCGGCGGCGTTGTTTTCCGGATCGAGATTGGTGACGACGCCGCCTGCGCCGATCACCCGCGGCAGCGACAGCGCGATGTCCCGGACGCCGCCTGCCTCTTCGTTGATAATCGAGACCGTCATCACCGCCCGCTCGTCCCGCAGGATGGCCCTCGTCAAGCGGCTCAGGCCGGCGCCGATGCCGTAGTTGGTCGCGCCCTTGCCGTCGATGATCGTATAGGCGGCGGTGCGCACCCCCTTGTCGATTGCCGCCTGAACCTCCTCGGTCAACGGCCGGCCGACCTGTTGGCCGAACAAGCTCGCCGGCATCGTCCCGGCGATGGCGCTGGACCAGACGAGGACCTCGGAATCCCCGTGTTCGCCGACGACGTAGGCGTGAACAGAGGCCGCGGCGATCCCGAGATGGCGGGCGAGCAGGGCGCGGAAGCGGGCGGTATCAAGGATGGTTCCCGAGCCGACGACGCGTGACGGCGGCAGCCCGGAGATGCGGGTCGCCACTTGCGTCATGATGTCGACCGGATTGGTGGCAACGACGAGGACGGCACCGGGCGCCGCCCCCAGGATCGACGGGACGACCTGGCGAAACACCGCGGCGTTGCGGTCGAGGAGATGCAGCCGGGTCTCTCCCGGCTTCTGGTTGACGCCGGCCGAGATGATGACGACCTGCGCACCCACGAGCCCGCCGTAGTCGGCGGCGCGTACCGTAACCGTCGCCGCGAAAGGAACCGCGTGGTTGATGTCCTCGGCTTGCGCGTCCGCCAGCTTGGCATCGAGATCGACGAGCACGATCTCGCTCGCAACACCCTGTAGCGCCATCGCATAGGCCGCGGCGCTGCCGACGAGACCGGCGCCGATGATCCCCACTTTCATGAGGGCTCTCCTTCGAAACGAACCGAAGCGGACCCACGGTCGCGGCTTCGTGACGGCGCCCTTATACCGCGGCGCCGGGAGTCCCTTATATCAGTTTGAACAATCAAGCGAGGCGGACATGTGGAGCGCATCCAAGCCGAAAACCTTGCCGACAGCGGCGGAAGCCCTGCCGGGACGCAGTCAACAAATGCGCGTGGCCGACCGGCATGTCGTGACGGGCGCGCCGCTGGTCGGACCCTTCGCCGCCGGGCTCGAAACGGCGGTGTTCGGGCTCGGCTGTTTTTGGGGCGCCGAGCGCAAATTCTGGCAGACGCCGGGTGTCGTTTCGACGGCGGTGGGCTATGCCGGCGGTGCGACCTCCAATCCCAGCTACGATGAGGTTTGCTCGGGACGAACCGGTCACGCAGAAGTCGTCCGCGTCGTCTACGATCCGGCCAAGGTCGACTTCCAGGCATTGCTTAAGCTGTTTTGGGAAAGCCACGACCCGACTCAGGGAATGCGCCAGGGCAACGACGTCGGCACCCAGTACCGTTCCGTCATCTTCTGTTCGACGGAGGCGCAGCGGGCGGCGGCGGAGGCGTCACGCGCCGCATACCAGGAGCGGTTGACGCGCGCCGGCTACGGGCTCGTTACGACCGAGATCGCTGCAGCGCCGCCGTTCTACTTCGCCGAGGACTACCACCAACAATATCTGGCGAAGAATCCCGGCGGCTACTGCGGCCTGGCCGGCACTGGCGTCGCCTGTCCGAGCGGCACCGTCGACGCCTCCGACGCCGCGTGACCGTACCGGTCGGCATGCTCCCATCCGACAGCGCCCGGACCGAACGCCGCAGCGTCGTCGTCCTGCTCGCGTTCGTCGCCGTCTGTCTCGGCGTCTCGTCGATCGGTGCCGCGATCACCTACAGCAGCATCGACACCTGGTATCCGAGCCTGGCGAAGCCGGCGTTCACCCCGCCGGACCGGCTGTTCGCCCCGGTTTGGACGGCGCTTTATCTGATGATGGCGGTCGCCGCCTGGCGGATCTGGTCACACGGCAGCCGGCCGGAGGTCAACGTCGCTCTCGCCTGCTTCGGCGTACAGCTGACCCTCAATCTCCTGTGGACGGTGTTGTTCTTCGGACTGCGCAGTCCCGGTACGGCGCTGGTCGAGATCGTCATCCTCTTGATTGCGATCCTCGTGACCGTCATCGCCTTCTACCGCGTCGATCGGGTGGCGGGCCTGCTGATGGTGCCCTATCTTGCCTGGACGGCTTTCGCCGCCGATCTCGTGCTGGGAATCTGGCGGCTGAACTGACTCGCGATCACATGCGCGACAGCTGGGGCATGCGTGCTGATCCGTGCCCGGGCGAGCGGCGTAGCCCATCCATGCCCAGCGCCCTTCCCCAATCCGCCGCCGCCGGTCGGGATCGGCATCGTCGGCCGGCCGGCCGACGAAAGAATGGATGGCGCTCCACGGCCGGCGCCGCAACGGCACTCCTCGCCGGCCTTGCCGCCATCGGCGCGTGCTCGCCGGTGAACACCCTGAACGCGATTTTCGTCAGCCGCGAGGGCTATCGGATCGAGCGCGGCCTCGCTTACGGCGCGGACCGGCGTCAGGTGCTCGATGTATATGTTCCGGACGGCGCCGCACGGCCGGCCCGGGTCGTCGTCTTCTTCTATGGAGGCGCCTGGCGGAGTGGCAGCCGCGGCTATTATCGGTTCCTCGGCCAAGCCCTGACCAGCCGCGGCTTCGTCGTCGTCATTCCGGATTATCGGGTTGCTCCCGAGGTTCGATTTCCCGCGTTCGTCGAGGATGGCGCGCGTGCGGTGGGCTGGGTGCACAAGACCATCGCGCACTACGGCGGCAACTCCGACGACATCTGGCTGATGGGGCACTCGGCCGGAGCCCACATCGCGGCGCTCCTCGTCACCGACAACCGCTACCTCGGCGCAGCAGGCGTACCGAAGGCGAGCATTCGCGGCTTCGTCGGCCTCGCCGGTCCGTACGCGATCGATCCGCTGAAATACCCCATTACGCGCGCGGCGTTCGCCGGGCTGACAACGCCAGAAGCGGCGCAACCGATGACCTATGTCGATGGCGACGAACCGCCGATGCTGTTGTTGCACGGCGCCGACGACGACACCGTCTGGCCGGTCAACAGCCATGCCTTCGCCGACCGGGTAAACGCCGCCGGCGGCCGCGCCGAGGTGATCGATGTCCCCGATACCGGCCACATCGGCATCCTTCTGTCGCTGTCTGAGGCGTTCCGCGGGTCCGGCGGCGTTTTCGACGACATCGTCGGCTTCCTCGCGGCAACACCGCACCCTCCGGCGACAGCCGACAGGAATACGACGACCTCACGCTGACGTCTTCGGCTGTGGTCGGACAGCCGTGTCCAGACGACGGCGATCGACCGGCAACGGGGCGCGACCCCGGCCGGCGGCCCTGACGGGTAATCTTCGTGAGGGATCGGCCGCCTGGGGCTTGCGCGTCTGCGGATAACTCCCTATAGCCTGGCAGGTTCGGCAGGCGAGGCCTGCGCAATCACAGACGATCCCGTGCGCCGGTGCATTATGTTTCAACCCGTGGCCGGGCGCCCGGTCTTGCCTTCGACGATGTCGTGCTCGCCGGCCTTGCGCGCGACGGCGGCCTTTACCTGCCGGCCGCATGGCCGCGGCTCACGCCCGCCCAATTCCGCGACCTTCGCCGGCTGAGCTTTCCCCGACTGGCGGCACGCCTGCTCGCGTTGTTCGCGGCTCCGGTGATCGACGAAGCGACGCTGCTCGAGCTTTGCGAAGACGCTTACGGGCGGTTCGATCACCAGCCGGACATCGCGCCGCTGCGACGTTTGGAAGGCGATGTTTGGCTGCTCGAGCTCTTCCACGGGCCGACCCTCTCCTTCAAGGACTACGCGCTGCAGATTCTAGGCCCTGTGTTTGATCGCATCCTCGCAGCGCGCGGCGAGCATATCACCATCGTCGGCGCCACCTCCGGCGACACCGGATCGGCGGCGATCGAGGCCTGCCGCGATCGCGCCGCCATCGATATCTTCGTTCTGCATCCGAAGGGGCGGGTGTCGGAGGTGCAGCGCCGGCAGATGACCACCGTCACCTCGGCCAACGTCCACAACCTCGCCGTCGAGGGAACGTTCGACGACTGCCAGGCGCTGGTGAAGGACCTGTTCAACGACGAGGCGTTCCGCGACCGCTATCGGCTGGCCGCGGTCAACTCGATAAACTGGGCGCGGATCGCGGCGCAGATCGTCTATTACGTGCACGCGGCCCTCAGTCTCGGCGCGCCCGACCGCACGGTGAGCTTCGCGGTGCCGACCGGCAACTTCGGCAACGTCTTCGCCGCCTGGGCCGCCCGCGAGATAGGCCTTCCGGTCGGCCGGCTGATCGTCGGATCCAACCGCAACGATATCCTCACCCGCTTTTTTTCTAACGGAAAGATGGAAAAGGCGTCGGTTCATGCTACCTTAAGTCCCAGCATGGACATCCAGGTGTCGAGCAATTTTGAGCGCTATCTCTTCGAGTTGTACGACCGGGACAGCATCGCCGTGAACCGGATGATGGACAGGTTCCGCGCCGAGGGCGCCTTCAGCGTCGAGGCGGCGAGATGGCGTCGGGCGATGGAGATCTTCGGGGCGCACCGGCTCGACGACGATGCGACGAAGGATGTAATGCGAGATGTCTACGCGGGTACCGGGATGCTGATCGACCCGCACACGGCGATCGGCATCGCCGCCGCCCGCGCCGGCCGAAGCAGCATCGACGGGCTGATCGTCGCCGTCGCCACGGCGCACCCGGCGAAATTTCCGGACGCCGTCGAAGCGGCGACCGGCATGCGTCCGCAGCTGCCGGATCGCCTGAGCGATCTTTTCGCGCGGCCGGAGCGGTGCGTCAGTGTCAAGGCCGCGGTGAAAGAGGTCGAGAGGTGCATCGCCGCCGCCCTCGGCGGGAGCCGGGACCCAAGGCAAGGACCAGACGGCAAACAACAACCAGACGGCGGGCAAGGACAAGACGAATGAGCCGAATTCGCGTATCGACCCTGGCCAACGGCATGCGGGTGGCGACCGATCCGATGGATCACGTGGAGACCGTCTCGGTCGGCGTCTGGGTCGAGGCCGGAAGCCGCTTTGAAGCGGCGACCGTCAGCGGCATCTCGCATTTCCTGGAACACATGGTCTTCAAGGGAACCCGCCGCCGCGACGCCCGTGCCATCGCCGAGGAGATCGAAGCGGTCGGCGGCCATCTCAACGCCCACACCTCGCGCGAGTACACCGCCTTCTACGCCAAGGTTCTGAAGGACAACGTCGGCCTCGCCATCGACATCATCGCCGATATTCTGCAGAACGCCACCCTCGACGCCGACGAACTCAGCCGCGAGCGGACCGTCATCATCCAGGAGATCATGCAGGCGCAGGACACGCCGGACGACATAATCTTCGACCGCTTCCAGGAATGCGCCTTCCCCGGCCAGGCGCTCGGCCGCTCGGTGCTGGGATCACCGGAGCTGATCGGGGACATGACCCGCGACGTCCTCGTCCGCTACATGCGCCAGCACTACGGTGCGCCGCGGATGATCCTCGCAGCCGCCGGCCGGGTCGATCATGACGCGCTGGTCGAGATGGCGACGGCCGCGTTCGCCCAGATGCCCGGCAGCGTTACCGGCGCGCGCGAGCCGGCGGCCTACCGGGGCGGCGACTGGCGCGAGGAGCGGGACCTCGAACAGGCGCACCTCGTCCTCGGCTTCGAGGGCCTGGGATTTCGCGACCCCGATTTTTACGGCATGTCGGTGCTGTCGACGCTTTTGGGCGGCGGCATGTCGTCGCGGCTGTTTCAGGAGGTGCGCGAGAAGCGCGGTCTCGTCTACAGCATCTACAGCTTCCCCGCGTCCTACACCGACATCGGGCTGTTCGGCATCTACGCCGGCACCGGCGAGAAGGAAGTGGAAGAGCTCGTCCCGCTGCTGTGCGAGGAGATGCGCGCCGTCACCGCCGAGATCGGCTCGGACGAACTCGATCGCGCCCGCGCGCAGCTCAAGGCCGGGCTCCTGATGTCGCTCGAAAGCACGTCGGCCCGCTGCGAGCAGCTCGCCCGCCAGCTGATGGTGTTCGAGCGGCCGGTCCCGCTGGCGGAGACGGTCGCCAAGATCGAGGCGGTCGATCGGGACGCGGTGATGCGGACGGCGCGGCGGCTGCTCGCCTCGGTCCCGACACTCGCGGCTCTGGGGCCTGTCGGCAGGGTGCCGGCTTTCGCCGAGATCAGGGCCCATTTCGCTGCAGCGTAAGGAAGGGGACCGGCAAGACCGCCGGGGTTCAGGCGTGGCCGGCGGCGTCCGAGAGCATGCGCGGATCGATGCCGATCTTCGCCATGGCGCGGTCCCACTTCTCACCGAGCTCCGGCCCGAAGACCAGTGCTTCGTCGGCGGGGACATGCAGCCAGCCGTTGGCGCGAATCTCGGTGTCCAGCTGGCCCGGCCCCCAACCGGCGTAGCCGAGGGCGAGGAGACGGTACTTCGGTCCCGTGCCCTCCGCGATCGCCCGTAGGATATCGATGGTCGCGGTCAGGGCGACGCTCGCCGAGACGACAAGGGTGCCGTCGCGGGTATAGTCGGGCGAGTGTAGGACGAAACCCCGGCCGGTCTCGACCGGGCCTCCGAAGTGAACCTGGATCGGCTCGCGGATGTGAGTCGCGTCGATCCCAAGCTGGGAGAGAAGATCGTCGAAGGTAAGCTGATCGAGAACGCGGTTGACGACAAGGCCCATCGCCCCCTCGGCGTTGTGGGCGCACATGTAGATCACCGTCCGGGCGAACCGGGGATCCTTCATCCCCGGCATCGCCACCAGGAGCTGACCTGCCAGATAGGCCTCATCCCGGAGAGCCACCGCCGCCGTCCCGACCTTGTGATTGTTCCATGCGCCAGTGTAGCACAGGCCGCACGGCGATTGTCCATCGCCCGGGGGAAAGCGAGGTTTGCGAAAGGCCGTGACGACGACAAGGCGTCACCGCGTCGTAACGACGAGGTGCTTGTCCGGCGGCTGCCTCCGGCCCCACATTACGCCACAAGGAAGCCTTACCCCCACTCATTGCGCGTGCCGATGTCCATTGCCGCCCTGATCCGCATCTGCCTCGGCCTCTTCATCGCCGCAGCCTTCGGCGCGATTCTGAGCGGTCGGGCGGCAGCCGCTTCCGCTTCGCCCTGGGCGGAGACGGAGCACGGCAAGGTCAGGCTGATTACGGCCGTCGACGGGGTCGGCGATGGAACGACGGTCCCGCTCGGGCTCGAATTCGTCCTGGCGCCCGGCTGGAAAATCTACTGGCGCTCGCCGGGCGACGCCGGCTTTCCGCCGCGAATCGACTGGAGCGGTTCGACCAACCTCGCCGCTGCGGATCTGCTCTGGCCGGCGCCGACCCGCTTCAGCGTACTCGACTTCGAGACCGCAGGATACGAGGACCGCATCGTTCTGCCGATCGATGCCAGGCTGACGACGGCGGCGTTGCCCGTCACCCTCGCTGCCCGGATCGACTACCTGACGTGCCAGGACATCTGCGTTCCCTACACCGCGTCTCTCGCCCTTTCCGTTCCCGCCGGCCCGGCTCGGCCGAGCGCCTTTGCCGCCGCGATCGGCGACTTCGCCGGGCGCGTGCCGCAACCCCGGCGGCATCGAAGGGCCTGCCGGCATAGCGATCGAGGAGGTCCGGCTCAGCGAAGAGGTGCCGCTGCGTCTCGTCGTCCTCGCTCGCGCGTCGCACCCCTTCGTCTCCCCCGATCTCTTCGTCGAGGGCCCCCCCGATCTGGCCTTTGCCGCGCCCTCTGTTGAGCGCGCCGCGGATGGCAAAGGGGTGACATTGCGCGTCACCGTGCACGGCCTCGACGGCGATGCCGAGGCGAAGGCCCGGACGCCGCTGATCCTGACGCTCGTCGATGGGGACGGGCCATCGAGCAACGGACGATCGTCGGCGGCGCACGCGGCGGCGGCGGCGCCGGCGCCCAAGCACCCGGCGCAGCGATCGCTCGCGCTGATCGTCCTCTTTGCCGTTCTCGGCGGTCTCATCCTCAACCTGATGCCGTGCGTCCTGCCGGTTTTGTCGATGAAGCTGCTTGCCGTCGTCGGCCACGGCGGCGGCGATCGGCGCCGCGTTCGTCTCGGCTTTCTTGCGTCGGCCGCGGGGATCGGTTTCTCGTTCCTCGTCCTGGCGACGGCGCTGATCGGCCTGCAGGCGGCCGGGACGGGCGGCCGGATGGGGTCTGCAGTTCCAGCAGCCATGGTTTCTTGTCGCCATGACGCTGGTGATGACGCTATTCGCCTGCAACCTTTGGGGGTGGTTCGAGATTCCGCTGCCGGGACGGCTGGCGGCGGGGGGCGTGCGCCACGGCGGTCTTGCCGGGCATTTCCTCACCGGCGCGCTTGCGACGTTGCTCGCAACCCCGTGCTCCGCCCCCTTTCTCGGCACCGCGGTCGGATTTGCCCTGGCCGCGGGGCCGATCGAGATCCTCGTCGTCTTCGCCGCCCTCGCCGTCGGCCTGGCCTTGCCCTACCTCGCGGTCGCGCTGTTCCCGGAACTTGCGACCCGGCTGCCGAGGCCAGGGGCGTGGATGGTCCGGCTGCGGCGTGTCCTGGGGCTGGCCTTGATAACGACGGCGATCTGGCTTTTGTCGGTTTTCGCGGTGCAGACGGGTCCGCTGCCGGCGCTGGCGGTCGGCGGCATCGTCCTCGCCATGATCTTCGTTCTCGCCCTCGCACGCAAGGAGCGCTTCGCCAAGCTGGCGCCGGCGGTCGTCCTCGTCCTTGCCGTCGCCGCCTTCCTGGTGCCCCGCCCCGAGATCGCGACCCCGGTCGCCGCCGCCGGCTGGCGACCGTTCGATCCCGCCCGCATCCCTCAACTCGTCGCCGACGGCCGTATCGTGTTCGTCAACGTCACCGCCGACTGGTGCCTGACCTGCAAGGTCAACGAGCACGTCGTCCTCGCCCGCGATCCGGTCGAAGCCCGTCTCGGCGGCGCCGGCGTCATCGCGATGCGGGGCGACTGGACCCGCCCCGACGAGGGCATCGCTCGCTTCCTCGCCGGTTTCGGCCGCTACGGCATTCCCTTCGACGCCGTCTACGGACCGGGGCTGCCGTCAGGCGAGGCGCTGCCCGAGCTGTTGACGGCGGAAACGGTCATCGATGCCCTCGATCGCGCCGCCGGTGGCGGCCGCATTGCCGACGCCGCACCGACTGTCCGCTGATTTTTCGGCACGGGCCGGAAACGGGGGTTCCCCTGAACCGGTGCCGCGGCCATATGAGTGCAGCGAAGGGTCCGGACGGACCGTCTCAACCACACGAACGCGAAAAGGGGGAGCCTGATGGCCATCAAGGTGGGCGATCGTATCCCGTCGGTGAAGCTGACGCGCTGGGGTGCCAACGGACCCGAGCCGGTGATGACCGACGATCTGTTCAAGGGAAAGAAGGTGGCGTTTTTCGGCGTTCCCGGCGCCTTCACGCCCAAGTGCTCGGAGGCGCACCTGCCGGGATTTGTCCAGCACGCCGCCGAACTCAAGGCGAAGGGCGTCGATGACATCGTCTGCGCCGCCGTCAACGACGTGTTTGTGATGAACGCCTGGGGCAAGGAGCACGGCGCCGGCGACACGGTGGCGATGATCGCCGATGGCGACGCGGCATTGTGCAGGGCGACTGGCCTGGAACTGGACCTGACCGGCAAGGGCCTCGGCCTGCGCAACCAGCGGTTCTCCATGCTGGTCGAGGACGGCGTGGTCAAAAGCCTCAATATCGACCCTCCCGGCACCTACGAGAAGACCAGCGCCGAGGCGATGCTGGCAGAGCTCTAAATCCGGCAGAGGCGCGGATGCCTCTGCCCATCTGGCTCAGCTCTCGAGGACGAGGGAGGGGACGGCTTCGGCGCGGACCAGATCGGCCTGCTGGCGACGCGCGGCGTTGCGGGCGAGGCGATCCGCCCGCTCGTTCTCGGCATGACCGCTGTGACCGCGGACCCAGTGCCACTCGACCTCGTGGTGCGCGATCAACTCGGCGAGCTTCTGCCACAGATCGATGTTCTTGATCGGTCGGCGGTCGGCCGTGCGCCAGCCGTTGCGGCGCCACAGGTTGATCCAGCGGGTGATGCCGTCGCGCACGTAGGTGGAATCCGAGTAGATGCGGACGGTGCATGGCCGGCGCAGCGCCGACAGCCCTTCGATGGCGGCGGTCAGCTCCATGCGGTTGTTGGTCGTCAGCGGCGTGCCGCCGGAGAGCTCCTTCTCGACGCCGCGCCAGCGGAGGACGACCCCCCAGCCGCCGGGCCCGGGATTGCCGAGGCAGGCGCCATCGGTGAACAACTCGACCACGTTTTCTTCAGGCGGCGCGATCGACATCGAGTCCATATTCTCCCAAGCTGCGGACGCCACGGTGGAATCGCATCTTTTGCAGGTATTCGAGGGGATTCTTGGGGGTGACGAGGGCATTGCGGGGGGTGTGCAGCCAATCGTACAGGCGCGTCAACAAGAAGCGCACGGCGGCGCCGCGAGCGAGCAGCGGCAGGGCCTCCAGTTCGTTCACCCCGAGCGGCCGCACCGCCTGATAGCCGGCGACGAGCCGGCGCGACTTGGTTACGTTGAAGCTGCCGTCCGCCTCGAAACACCAGGCATTGAGACAGATGGCCAGATCGTACGCGAAGAAATCGGTGCAGGCGAAGTAGAAGTCGATCAGGCCGCTCAGCCGCTCACCGTCGAAGAAGACGTTGTCGGGAAAAAGATCGGCATGGATGATGCCGGTCGGCAGCGCTGCCGGCCAGCGGCTCTCCAATACATCGAGTTCGCCTCCGATCTCTTGGGTGAGATCCGAGGCGACCTCGTCGCGATGATGGCTGCTCGCCTCCAACAAGGAACGCCAGGCGGTCACCGACAGGTCGTTGCTACGACGCATCGAAAAGTCCGCACCGGCAAGATGAAGGTGTGCCAGGGCCTCGCCGAGCGCGGCACAATGCTTCGGCGTCGGCCGCCTCGGCCACATGCCGGCAAGGAAGGTGACGATCACCGCGTGGCGATCTTTCAGGCGGCGCAGAGCGGCGCCATCCCGGCCGTGCACCGGCGTCGGGCAGGGAATTCCGTGTGCCGCCAGATGCTCCATGAGGTTCAGGAAGAAAGGAAGGTCCTCTGCGCGGACCCGCCGCTCGTAGAGGGTGAGGATGAAGGTTCCGGCTTCGGTTACCAGGAGATAGTTGGTGTTCTCGATGCCTTCGGCGATCCCCTTGCAGGCGAGAACACGACCGAGCCGATACTCGGCAACGAAGGCCGCGACCTCTTCGTCGGCGATCTCGGTGTATACGGCCATGAACGTATCTTGTCACGAGTATCGGGCGGACGATAGTCTCGTTTTACGCGGCTCGGAAGGGTCGACCCGCTTCGAGACCATCCGCTTGACCGCCGCAAGGGGCCTCCAGTTGAAAAAAGGAAGCATGCCGTTGCCGGACGTCACAGACAGCCAGCCCCCGCCCTTCGGCCCCCGTTCCAGGCCGCGGCGGCGGAGCGCGGCGGCGATGCTCGCACTGCTCGCTACCTCGCTGGGAACGGCGTGTTCGAGCAAGGACGTTGCCCCCGCCTGTCCGCGTGTCGCCGTGCTCAACGGCGCCGGATCGCTTACCCGTTTTGCGCCCGGTCCGGGCCGCGATCTTCTCGATGTCGACTTCCAGGCGGACATGGCGGACTTGGTGTCGGCCTGTCGCGATAAGCAGGCGCCGGACGGCAAGCCGATCACGGTCGTTGCGCTCGCGCCCGTTCTCGTTGCCAACCGCGGCCCGGCCAACCGCGATCACCAAGCCCGCTTCAGCTATTTCGTCAGTGTCGTCGATAGCGGTCAGCAGATTCTCACCAAGCAGATCTTTCCCATCGAGATCGACTTCTCCGGCAACCGCAACCGTGTCGTTCTCCGCGACGACGACCCGCCGATCACCGTGGACGTGCCCAATCCCAAGGGTGTCGGCGCCCGCGGCTACGAAATTCTGCTCGGATTCCAGCTCACGCAGGACGAGATCGACTATAACCGCAAGCGCGCCGCGGGCGGCGATGTCGGTGGCGCTTTGATCCGGGAGCCGGGGCCGATACAGTAGCGCTGCGAGAACGGACGCCGCAGCACCCTGGTCGCCAGCGTCCTGATTTCTCCTCGCACCGAGCCCGCCCCGCCAGCTGAATGGCAGGATTAATGACCGGCGATCCGGCCTCTTCCCTCAAAAGAACCCCACTGTTCGCCCTGCACCGGAAACTGGGCGCGCGAATGGTGCCCTTCGCCGGTTACGGGATGCCGGTCCAGTATCAGGGTATCCTCGCCGAGCACCGTCATGCCCGGACGAAGGCGGTGCTGTTCGATGTCTCGCACATGGGACAGGCGATGCTGATCGGGGAGGGTGTCGGCGATGTCCTCGAGAAACTCGTCGTCGCCGACGTCAAGGGCATGCAGGCCGGGCGAATGCGCTATACGCTCCTGACCAACGAAGAGGGCGGCATCGTCGACGACATCATGCTGATCCAGGGGGGCTCTTACGTCTGGCTGATCGTCAACGCGGCGCGGCGGGATCTGGACTTCGCCCACATCGCGCGTCACATCGGGGATGCCGCCGCCGAATTGCGGCGACAGCCGACGCGCGCTCTTCTCGCCCTGCAGGGACCGGCCGCCCCCGCCCGTCCTTGGCCGCTTCGCACCGGCCGCGCGCTTGATGCTGTTCATGAGCTGCGAGCCGCTCACGGTCGGCGGCATCAAATGCTGGGTCTCGCGCTCCGGCTACACGGGCGAGGACGGCTACGAAATTTCGGTCGAAGCCGAGGATGCGGAAGCCCTGGCCGCGACCCTGCTTGCCGAACCGGAGGTTGTGCCGGCCGGGCTCGGGGCCCGCGACACGCTCCGCCTCGAAGCCGGTCTCTGTCTCTACGGAAACGACATCGACGAGACAACGACACCCATCGAAGCCGGTCTCGCCTGGACTGTCCACAAAAGACGGCGCGAGGAGGGCGGCTTCCCCGGAGCGTCGGTCATCCTCGAGCAGCTGGCGAAGGGGGTGGCCCGGCGGCGCGTGGGCATTTCGCTCGACGGACGACAGCCGGCGCGCGCCGGTTCCACCGTGCTGGATGCCGGCGGCCGTGCGATCGGCCGGGTGACCAGCGGAACGTTGTCGCCGTCGCTCAACCAGCCGATCGCCATGGCGTATGTGGAGACGGGATCGAGCGAGCCGGGCACGCCCGTCCGGCTCATCGTCCGCGACAAGCCGCTCGACGGCCGCATCGTCCGGATGCCGTTCGTGGAGCATCGTTACGCGAAACCGGGTTGACAGGAGAGGTAGCCGCGATGAGTGCTTTGCGTTTCACCCGCGAGCACGAATGGATCCGCGTGGACGGGGAGATCGGTACCGTCGGGATCACGGATCATGCGCAGCAGCAGTTGGGGGACATCGTCTTCGTCGAGCTGCCGGTAATCGGCACCGCGGTCGACAAGGGCACGCAAGCCGCCGTGGTCGAATCGGTGAAGGCGGCGAGCGAGGTCTACGCGCCCGCATCGGGCGAAGTGGTCGCCGTCAACGACGCGCTCACCGATGATCCGGGCCGTGTCAACTCCGCCCCGGAAGCCGACGGCTGGTTTTTCCAGATCCGGCTGTCCGATCCCGGCGAATTGGACGATTTGTTGGACAAGTCCGCGTATGCTGCCCACGTCGCGAGCGTCGCCTGATGCGCTATCTGCCGCTCACCGAGGCCGACCGTAACGCGATGCTGGCCGCGATCGGCGTTGCCTCGGTCGATGATCTCTATCGGGATGTGCCGAAGGACGCGCTTCTCTCCCGGCCGGTCGATCTGCCGCACCACCGGGGCGAGATGGATGTCGAGCGCATTTTCCGTGAGCTCGCCGCCCGCAATACGAGTCCGGCGGCGGTACCGTCGTTCCTCGGCGCCGGCCTTTACCGGCACCACATCCCGGCCGCCGTCGATCATCTGATTCAGCGTGGCGAGTTCCTCACCGCCTACACGCCCTATCAGCCGGAAATCGCGCAGGGCACGTTGCAGTATCTGTTCGAGTTTCAGACGCAGGTGGCGCTGATCACCGGCATGGAGGTGGCGAACGCCTCGATGTACGACGGCGCCACCGCCTGCGCCGAGGCGGTGCTGATGGCACGGCGGCTGACGAGGCGGTCGCGCGTCGTCCTCGTCGGCGGCCTGCATTCCCATTACCGCGACGTGACGTCCACCTACGGCCGCTTCCTCGGCCTCGACGTGGTCGCCGCCCCGCCAGACTTTGCGGGCGACGAGGATCCGGCGGAGGCGATCGATGCGGCGACGGCGTGTGTCGTCGTCCAGACGCCGGATGTCTTCGGCCGATTGCACGATCTCGCACCGCTTGCCGCTGCCTGTCACCGCGAAGGCGCGCTCCTCGTCGCCGTCGTCACCGAGGCGCTGTCGCTCGGGCTCCTGACATCGCCCGGAGAAATGGGCGCCGATATCGTCTGCGGCGAGGGACAGTCGCTCGGCAACGCCCTCGGCTTCGGCGGTCCGACCGTCGGTCTGTTCGCCTCGCGCGAGCGCTTCGTCCGGCAGATGCCGGGCCGGCTCGCCGGTGAGACGGTGGACGCGGACGGCCGCCGCGGTTTCGTCCTCACGCTCGCCACCCGCGAACAGCACATCCGCCGCGACAAGGCGACGAGCAACATCTGCACCAATGCCGGCCTGTGCGCGCTCGCATTCACCGTTCACCTCACCCTCCTCGGCGAGCGCGGGTTCACCCGCCTGGCCGAGCTCAATCACGCGCGCGCGGTCGAACTCGCCGACCGGCTCGGCGCGATCCCCGGCGTCGATGTCCTGAACGAGACGTTCTTCAACGAATTTACCCTGCGCCTGCCGCGGCCGGCGGGCGTGGTCGTCGAACGCTTGGCCGAAGAGCGCGTCCTCGCCGGCGTGCCGCTTTCGCGGCTTTATCCCGAGCGGCTGGAGGCGGAAGCCTTGCTTCTCGTCGCGGCGACGGAGATGAATTCCGACGACGACATGGCGGTAATGGCGGATCGGCTGCGCGAGGCGCTGAGATGAGGGCGCAAGACGGCGGGCGTACGACGATCAGCGGCAACCGCGGCCTCGCCATCGAGGAGCCGCTGATCTTCGAGCAGGGATCGGCCGAGATGACGGCCGTTGACCTGCCGGACCCGCCCGCGCATCCCCTCCGCCAAGACGTGCGCTTGGGGGGCCTGCGGCGCGAGCGGCCGATCGGCCTGCCGGGGCTGAGCGAGCCGGAAGTCGTCCGCCACTATCTGCGCCTCAGCCAGAAGAACTACGGCATCGACACCGGCTTCTTCCCGCTCGGCTCGTGCACAATGAAGCACAACCCGCGGCTCAACGAGAAAATCGCGCGGATGCCGGGGCTCGGCGATCTGCATCCGCTGCAGCCGGTCGCAACCGTGCAGGGGGCTCTCGCCGTCATCGATCTCTGCGCCCACTGGCTGAAGACGCTCACCGGCATGCCGGCGGTGGCGATGTCGCCCGCGGCCGGTGCGCACGGCGAACTGGTGGGGCTGATGACCATCCGCTCCGCCCTCGATGCCCGGGGCGACCCGCGCTCCCGCGTGATCGTTCCGGAATCGGCGCACGGCACCAACCCCGCTACGGCCGCCGCCTGCGGCTACAAAGTGGAGGCGGTGCCTGCCGATGCCCGCGGCCGCGTCGACCTGGCGGCGCTGAAGGCGAAGCTCGCCGCCGATGTCGCCGCAATCATGGTCACCAATCCCAACACCTGCGGCCTGTTTGAGACCGACATCCGCGAGATCGCCGCCGCCGCACATGCCGTCGGTGCGTACTTCTACTGCGACGGCGCCAATTTCAACGCGATCGTCGGCCGGATCCGGCCGGCCGATCTTGGCGTCGACGCGATGCACATCAATCTGCACAAGACGTTCTCGACGCCGCACGGCGGCGGAGGGCCGGGCAGCGGCCCGGTGGTGGTCTCGGCGGATCTCGCTCCGTTCATCCCGCTGCCCTACGTCCTCGCCCAAGGGGAGCGGCTCTGCCTGGTCGAGCACGCGCCGGACGGCGGCCGGCCGATCGGCCGGATCAAGGGCTTCCACGGACAGTTCGGAATGTTCGTCCGCGCCCTTGCCTTCATGCTTTCCCTCGGTGCCGACGGATTGCGCCAGGCCTCGGCGGATGCGGTGCTCAACGCCAACTACCTGCTGGCGCAGCTCGATGACGCGCTCACCGCGCCGTTCCCCGGACCCTGTATGCATGAAGTTCTGTTCGACGACCGCTTTCTCGACGGCACGGGCGTTACCACCTTGGATATGGCGAAGGCACTCATCGACGAGGGCTTCCATCCGATGACCGTCTATTTTCCACTGGTCGTGCACGGGGCGATGCTGATCGAACCGACGGAAACCGAGAGCAAGGCGACCCTTGACCAGTTTATCCGCGTCATCAAGGGCCTCGCCGATCGCGCCCGCGCCGGCCAGGTCGATGACTTCCATGCGGCCCCGCGTCTCGCGCCCCGGCGGCGCCTCGATGAGACACGGGCCGCCCGTCAACCGGTGCTCAGATGGCGGGCTGCCGTCGATCGCGCGGCCGAATAAGTCCGACTCGCCGTGGCCACGGCGGCGTGATGCCCGTCGGCCGAACCGGGCGCATCGGGCGATGACAAGTCACCGGGAAAGTCGCACTCTGCCGGTCCCGGCCGAGGCGATCTTCGATCTGGTCGCCGATGTCGAACGCTATCCCGAATTTCTGACGCTGTGGCGGTCGGCGCGCGTCTACGCTCGCGAGGAGGGGGCTTATTTCACCGAACAGGAGATCGGCCTCGGGCCCATCCGTGAGCGCTTTCGCACCCGCACCCAGCTCAACCGACCGGATTACATCGACGTCACGTCGATCGACCCTTTGTTCAAGACGTTCCGCATCCGCTGGGACTTCCTTCCGGCGCGGACGGGGATCGGCGCGGAGGTGACGATCGCGATGACCTGGGAGGTCCGCTCGAGGCTCTTGCAGAAGGGGATCGAGGCGATGCTGCCGATGACCGCGACCCGCATGGTGACCGCCTTCGAACATCGCGCGCGGACGATGCAGCGGCGCGCCCGCCTCTCCGACGACTCATCCCGGCGCGGCTGAAGGGGCAGCTGAACCAGCCGCAGGACGACGCTCAACCCTTGTACTTGACCGAGCAGCCGTAAGGCTGGGTGACGGGAACGGGCACCGGTGTCCCGCTCTTCACCGCGGCGAGCGCTTCCGCCACGTAATTGCGGGCTTCGGCCGGATTGGCCCCGAAGTTTCGCGGCTGATCGTCGATCGCGCCGGTGTAGACGAGGATGCCCGCGGCATCGATGACGTACATGTGCGGGGTCGTCTTGGCCCCGTAGGCACGGCCGATGGTGCCGTCGGGATCGAGGACTACCGCCGTCGGCATCGCGCCACGGCTGGCGCTCAGCCGGTCAGCCTCGGCGGCGGTGACATATCCCTGCTCGCCGGGGGCCGACGACAGGATGGTGAGCCAGGTGACGCCGTCACGGGTGGCCTCTGCTTGCAGTGCCTGCACATGACCGGAGCCGTAGTGGCGGCCGACGAAGGGGCATTCGTGATTGCTCCATTCAAGGACGACGACCCGGCCCGCCAGGTCGGCAAGCGAGATGGTCCGACCGCCGGTGTCAGTACCGCTGAAGGCAGGCGCCGGCTTGCCGACGGCTGCCATGGTGGCGGCGGCCGGGCGGCCCGTGGCCGAGATCACGATAACGATGGCGACCACGAAACCGAGCGCCGCGATCTTGGCCCAAGAGCGCCGGTGCTGCCGGGTATCGGAACATGTGGGGTGGCGCATGCGCATCTTCTCCTGTTCAGGACCGGATGGCGGGCGTGATGTCGTACCCGGTGCGCCGGCCGCCGCGTTCGATGACGAGGACGCCGGCAACAGCCGCCGGTGGCGCCATTGTCGCCGACGCTGCGGGCAACATCAGACGGACACCGTCAGCGGTGCGATCAAATGTCTGTGTGCCGCCATTGTCGATCACCCCGAAGCGATCGGGGAAGAACCAGGCGGATTCGATCATCCGGGCCTCGGACGCAGGCATGCTGATTTCGAGAAGAAGACGATCGCCATCCCGGACGATCGTCGCCGGCCACGGACACGCCTCGGGCAGCGCCCTTCGCGCCGCGTCGAAGGCGCGGCTGATTTCGGGCACCGTCGGTCGGGCGCCGGCGGCAACCGGCAGGCTGAGTGTCAGCGTCGCCGCTTCCGGCACGCAAATGTCGGCGCAAACGAGCCAGTCGGCGGCGGCGGTGAGGGTGACGGTGGTCCCGGGGGCGATGCCGGCGGCAGGCGTGATCCGCGTCAGCAGCCAGACGTCGCCGGCAAGGCCGTAGCTCACCACCGGGCCGGCCGCGAAGCGGCTGGGCGTGGGCCAGGCCGGGGGCCCGGCGGCGAAACCGGCCGGCAGGCTCCAGGCGATCACCGTCGGCGATCCGGAATCGCCGGTGTTGCGCCAGTATATGTGCCAGCTCGCCGGCAGGGTGAGACGCAGCGCCACATCGAACGGCTGGCCCGGAACGACATCCGGCGTCTCGGCGACAAGGGTGGCGGCCGCGATAGGTGCGTCCGCGGGCGTCGACCGGCCGCCCTCGGCGAATGCGGTGAATGCGGTCGGGCCGACCGTGGCGACGGCGAAAACCGTGACGGCTATGAGCGGGGCGGCGATGCGCTTCATAATCGTATCGCAGATGGGGCGCCCGCGGACGACGACAACCCCACACGGGCGACCACGGCCACATCACACCGGCTCGCCGCATCAAGGCGACGGCGTTTGCCCTCTTCCCCCAATTGCGCCGCCGGTGGTATGCACTCGCGCTGGATCGGACTCGTCGCTGGCGTCGGCGGCACGCGTAGACGACAGGGGTGGAAGGCATGCCGAAGCGGGCAGATCGGGCATCGCGCCGGCTCCTGGCCGCCGTCGTCTCCGTCTGGGCAGCGGCCGCGACCGCCGCCGAGCCGTCGGCAACCGCCACGGCGGAGTTTGCCGCTGCCGATGATCCGCTGGCCCAGTGCGTGCCTCAGAAGGGCGTCAAGAAACGCGATCTCGACGAGTTCTGCCTCCTCCGCGAGGAACGCATCGGTCCGCTGTACATCGGCCTCGGCGAGAAAGACGCGGTGGCCGCCATACCCTGTCCGGTAAGCAAGGGCAAAGAGAGCTTTCTTGAAGCGACCGATGACTGGGGGCAGAAGCTCTCGTTTCCGGCCTGCGGCATCGAGCTCGACATGGTCTCGAGCACCAAAGGCGGATCGAAATCGATCACTGCAATCGTCGTCTCCCAGCCGAGCGAACTGGCGACCAGCCGCGGCATCCGTGTCGGTTCGACCGAAGACGAAGTCATGACGGCGTATCAGCCGTTCCTCGATCGCTCCGCCACCCGCCGCGGCAAGACCGTCGTCGCTGGCTCCATCTATGGCGGCCTGATCATCAGCATCGCCCAGGGCAAAGTCAGCGAAATCTTCCTCGGCGCCGTCGCCGAATAGCCGTTCTTCGCTTGCCCTGCGTCAGGATTTCTCTCAGCGTCCCTCGCGCCACCAGGCGGCGCCGAGGAGGGCGAGGGCGAGAGCGAGGACGGCGAGGCCAGGCAGCAGCGAGACCTGACGGACGCCGGTCACCGTATAGGCGCCGTTGCGCTTGACGCCGAGCCAGCCGCTGCCGGAAGGCACGGCGTCGGCGGCGACGCGCCGGATGTCCGGCATATCAAGATCGCGGACGCGGCCGGCGGGGTTGCCGGCATCGCCGGCGGCGGCGGTACCCAGCCAGGAGATGCCCCCCTTTGTCGCCCGGACGAGCGGCGCCAGGATGGCATCCGTCGCCCTGAGGTCGGCGAACTCGCGCGGATTGACCCGGCCGGCGGCGGCGAGGGCGGTGCGGGTCCCGTCGCTGACCCGCCACAGGCCGGCCTCCGGCGTCGCCACCTCGGCGCGGGCGATGCCGTCGCTGCCGGCGTCGAGGCGAACCCGCTCGTTCCGCCCCGACGGGCTGGTGACTGTCACCTCCCGGTCGCCTTCGGTTAGGCTGCGGCCGATGATGACGAGGCGGCCGTTCGTCACCGTCGCAGTCAGGCTCTCCTCCTCCAGTTCGGGCTCCTTCATCAGCCAGTGGCCTAGCCGGCGCAACAGTTCGCCGTGCGGACCACCCCCCTCGAAGCCCCGCGCCCACAGCCAGATCTGGTCGCTCAGCAACTGGGCGACGCGGCCGTCGCCGACCCGATCGACCACCAGCAGCGGCCGACCGTCCGGCGCCTGCATGAGGGCCGCCGCCCGCTCGGCGGCGGTTGCCTCGATGTAACGGAACCACCGTCCCCACAGGGGTTGACCGTCGGCGGAATCGTCCTCGGCGTCGCCGGCGGCGGTTTCCCCCGGCAGATCCGACGTGACCGGGTGGCGACGGCCGAGATCGGTGATCTCCGGGCGGAAGCCTCCCTCGATGATGCGGCCGGTGGGAACCGCGGGCAGAATGTCGCCGAGCGGTGTGTGCCAGAGGCTCTGCCTGCCGGCGTATTCCGGGCCGACGGCGAGGAGGAGGGCGCCTCCGTGGCGAACGTAATCGGCGATGCGGCCGTAGTACGGTAGGGGCAGCACCCCGCGCAGGGCGTAGCGATCGAAGACGATGAGATCGAAGTCGTCGAGCTTCGTCTCGAACAGCTCCTGGACCGGGAACACGATGAGCGACAGCTCCTTCAGCGGCGTTGCATCGTCCTTTTCCGGTGGCCGCAGGATGGTGAAGTGGACCAGATCGACGGCGGGGTCCGATTTCAGGAGATTGCGCCAGACCCGCTCGCCGGAATGCGGCTGCCCGGAGACGAGGAGCACCTTGAGCCGATCGCGCACGCCGCTGACGACCGCCGCGGCCTGATTGTTGACGATCGAGACCTCCCCCGGCGCGGCATCGACGGCGAACTCGACCACCGTCGGTCCGGCGTGGGTCAGCGGAAAGGTGAACGTTTCGGCGACACCCGGCCGTACCGCCAGTGTCGCCGCCGGTTCGCCGTCGATGCTGGCGCGGACCGGAACGGGTGCCCGGCCGCCTTCGCCTGCGTCACCTCCGCCGGCGCCGAGCTCATCGACGCGGAAGCGGGCGGCGACGGTCTCGCCGACCATACCATAGGCAGGCACCTGCTCGACCGTCAGGCGCCGGTCGCGGTCGTCGGGACGGCCGCTGATCAGCACGTGTAGCGGCGCCGTCAGCCAGGGCGGCGGCGCGTCGGGGACGTCGTGCACCTGACCGTCGGTCACCATGAAGACGGCGCCGAGGCGGCCGCCGACATCGTCACCGATCGCCCGGTCCAGCGGTTCGAACAGGCGCGTCTCTGCCCCATCGGCAGACGCGCCGGCGCGGACGATGCGGGTCTCGACGCCCTGGAGCGCGGCCAGCGCGTGGGTGAGGCCGTCGACGGCGGCGGCCGTAGTTGCCTGGCGATCGCCCTGCTGCTGGCTTGGCGAGTTGTCGACGACGATGAGCGCAACGTCCGGGCGGTCGCTCCGTTCTTCTTCGATCAGCTTCGGATCGAGCAATGCTGCGAATAGAACCAGCAACGCCAGCGTCCGCCAGACCACTCCGCGGCCGCCGCGGATGGCGGCGACGCAGAGGAGGAGGAGTGCTGCGCCGGCGGCAACGGCGAGGACCGGCAGCGGCAGTAAGGGGGCGAAGGTGATTTCGCCGGTCATTTGCCGAGCCGCTCCAGGATCGTCGGCAAGTGGACCTGGTCGGCCTTGTAGTTGCCGGTGAGCACGTACATCACGAGGTTGACGCCGAAGCGATAAGCCATCTCCCGCTGCCGTTCGCCGCCGGGCGCCACCGGCAGGAGCGGGCGCCGGTTGGCGTCGATCGCCCAGGCGCCCGCCCAGTCGGCGCTGCCGGCGATCACCGACGAGACGCCGTCGTTGACCGTGTCGCTCGCCGGTTCGACCCATACCGGCCGCCCGGTCCATCGCCCCGGCAGATCGTCGAGGAGGTAGTAGGCCCGTTTCAGTACGTGATCGTCGCCGACGGGGACCAAGGGCGGCAGATCGAGCTGCCTGGCGATCTCGCCGAGATCGCCGCCGGACGTGCCGCGGGTATCGAAGAGAATGGTGCCGCCGGTGCGCAGGTAGGCGACGATCCGCCGTGCCGCGGCCGGGCTCGCAACGCCGCTTCCCGCCGTCACCGGCCAGTAGAGGAGCGGATAGAAGACGAGTTCGTCGCGTGCCGGATCGACACCGACCGGCGGGCCGAGATCGGCGGCGGTGCGCCGGTTGAGAATGGCGACGAGACCAGCGAGGCCGGCCTCGCTCACCCCATCGACGCCGGCATCGCCGGTGCGGACATAGGCGAGCCGCGTCGACAGCGCGGCCGGAGGCGCAGTGCCGTCGGTGACGATGACGCCGTCGCCGGACCCACCGGCCGCCGGGGCCGCCATGGCCGGGCCTGGGGCGAGCGCCCCGGCGCCGATGAGCGTCATCGCGGCGAGGCCCGCGAGACCCGGACGGAGGCGGACGAGACCGCGCATCACCAGACTCGCCGCGAGATCGACGAGGGTGAGGAGAAGGGCGAGCCCCCACAGCCATGGCCGCAGGTCGCGTTCGCTGCCGGCGCCGTAACGGGCCTCGACTGCGCCGGGCGGCAGGGTGCCGAGCGCGCGGACCTCACCGAGGCCGGCGCTGAGGTCGAGGGCGCGGCGGCCGTGATCGTCGCCGTAATACCCGGGTGGGTGCCTGGCATCGGCGTGCGTCGTCGGCAGATCGGCGGCGGCGATGGCGGTGGCTCCCGCCGGCGGTGGGCCGAGGACGCCAAAGCCGTCGAGAGTCGCCAGCGGGCGGAGCGGCGGACCGTCGGCAGCGCCGCCGGGGGTGCCGCGCCCGAGTCCCGCGATCCGCTCCAAGAGGTGGACGAACACGCCCGACAGCGGCAGGTTCGACCATTCGGCATTGGCGGTGGTGTGGACGAGGACGACCCAGCCCTGACCGAGGCGCGCCCCGGTGATCAGCGGCGTGCCGTCTTCGAGGGCCGCCCAAGTACGATCCGCCAGCTCAAGTCCCGGCTCGGCGAGAACCTGGCGCCGGATCTCCACATCCGTCGGCGCCGTCAGCCCGGCGAACGGGCCGGTCTCCGGGAAGGAGGCGAGGCGGCCGGCCGCGCCCCATGACAAGGCGCCTCCGAGGTTGCGGTCGCTCGGCCGGAGGACGACCGGCAACAGCGGGTCCGCGCGGTTCGTCGCCTTCAGCAGGCTTGGTCCGGCGAAGCGGAGGAGGATCCCGCCGCTTTCGACCCAGGTGCGCACGCTTGCCGCGCTCGCCGCGTCCAAGTTGCCGACGTCGGCCAGCACGAGGACGGCGAGGTCGCGGCCGAGGAGATCGGCAATACGGCCGCGGCGCACCTCCGCCACCGGTGCGAGTGCCTGATCGACATAGAAGAACGTGCCGATGAGCGGGCGCTCGCCCGCCGCCGGCAGATCGGTGACGAGCCCGACGGGACGCCGTTTCCAGCGATCATCGACGAGAAGGACGCCTGCCGCCGTCGCTTCGCCCTCGATGTCGAGGCGGGCGAGGCGATTGAGCCATTCCGCCGGGAGCTTCGGCCGCGCCCGCGCAGTCGTCGCCGCCTCGGCGAACGTGACCGGCTCGCGCGCCAGCACCTGGCCGTCATCGGCGACGAGCCGAAGGTTCAATGAGACCGACGGTCCGGCCGACGGCCGACCGACGGACACGTCGAGCGGCGCCTCGCCGTCGGGCGTCCGCGAGAGGAGATGCGGCAGGCTTTCGGCCGGCGGACGGTAGACCGTCAGCGGCCCGAGCGGGGCCAGTCGGGCAATGAGCGCGGCGAAGGTCCGGCCGGTTTGTTCGGCACCCGCCGCCGCACGTCCCGGTTCGGCAACGCCGTCGGCGAGCCAGGCCACCTCGCCCGCCGGCCATCCGCCGGCCGCCGCCGCTTCGACGAGGGCCGCAACAGCAGCGGCACGATCGGTCGGCCACGGTTTCGGCCGCAGCGCCACCGCCACCTCGCCCGCCTCGGGCTGCCGATTGCAACGCAGGCGTCGGAGTGGGCGCGGCAGCGGGCGCGGTCGTCGCCAAGACCACCGCTCGACCATTGCGCTGGGCGACGCCGATCAGCTCCGCAAGCGTCTTTTGCACCGCCGGCCAGTTGGCTGCCGCGGCCCAGCCGTCGTCGACGACGACGACGAGGGGACCGGCGCCGGCAGCACCCGGGCGCGGATGCAGGAGCGGCCGGGCGGCGGCGAGAATGGCCGCCGCGACCAGGAGAATGCGCAGCGCCATCAACCACCACGGGGTCTTGGCCGCGGTCTCGTCGCGTTCGTTCAGACCGAAGAGAAGCCGCACCGGCGGGAAGACGACGCGCATCGGCGTCGGCGGCGCGAACCTGAGCAGCCACCAAAGGATCGGCAGAACGAGGAAGGCGGTGAGCGCCCACGGCAGGGCGAACGCGAGCGGACCGAGCGTCAGCATGCCAGGCTTAACCTCCCCGCGGCTCGGCCAGCGCAAAGAACAGCGACATCAAGGCGGTCGCCGGCGGCTGATCGGTGTGATGCGCAAGAAGGGTCCAGCCCAAGGTGCGAACGATCGCATGCAGCCCCGAGCGGTGGGCGGCGAAGCGGGCCCGGTATTCCTCCCGCACCGATTCGACCCGCCCGAAGACGATATCGCCTTCCGCTTCCGCACCGGCGAAGCGGACGCGGCCGGCGTACGGCAGCGCCTCTTCGGCGGGATCGACAATGTGGACGAGATGGCCGCGGACACCGGCGGCGGTCAGCCGGGCGACGAGGCCGCGGATGTCGTCGAGAGGCGCGAGGAAATCGCCCATCAGGACGACCCGAGCGTAGCGGGGCAGCGCCGTCGTCGTCGGCAGACTTGCCGTCTCCGGCGCCCGCCAGGCGAGCGCGGCCGCCAGCCGGAGCAGCGCCGGGCGACCGGTGCCGGGAGGCTCGCCCGCATCGAGCAGCGCCAGGTGTTCGCCGCCGCGGGCAAGCAGCGCCGCCACCGCCATGAGCAGCACGTCCGCACGTTCGCGCTTGCTTGGAAGGCCGGCGTTCGAGCGAAAGTTCATGGAAGCGGATCCGTCGCGCCACAGCCAGACGCTTTGCGCCGCCTCCCATTCCGACTGACGCACATAAACCCCGTCCGATTTCGCCGACTGCTTCCAGTCGATCCGTTGCGGCGGGTCGCCGGCCACATATGGCCGGAACTGCCAGAACGCATCGCCCTGACCGACCCGGCGGCGGCCGTGCACGCCCTGCCAGACGGTGGCCGCGACCCGCTCGGCGGCGACGAGGAGCGGCGGCAGCGTCGCAGCGAGGGTCTGCCCGGTGGTGATAAGACGGTTGGAGGCGATTGCGGCGGCAGGCGCCGTCACCTCCGGCCGGCCTCCTCGCTCGATCGAGGTCATGCGATCCGCTTGCAAAGGGTGTCGATGATCCCGCCGATGGAGATGCCTTCGGCGCGGGCGGCGAAGGTCAGCGCCATCCGATGCCGGAGGACCGGGTGCGCCAGCGCCAGAACGTCCTCGACCGATGGGGCCAGCCGGCCCTGGCCGACGGCGCGGGCGCGGACCGCCAGCATCAGCGTCTGCGCCGCCCGCGGGCCGGGCCCCCAGAAGACGTGCGCCTGAACCGCCGGCTCGGGGCTGGTCTCGGGGCGACCGGCGCGCACCAAATCGAGGATAGCCTCGACGACGCTTTCGCCGACCGGCACGTGGCGGATCAGCCGTTGAGCAGCAAGCAGTTCGGCTCCGGTCATCACCTGCCGCGGCTCGCTGTCGCTCGGTCCCGTCGTCATGACCAGCACCCGCCGTTCGGCATCGCGTTGCGGATAGCCGACGTCGACCTGCATGAAGAATCGGTCGAGCTGCGCCTCGGGCAGCGGATACGTCCCTTCCTGTTCAAGCGGATTTTGCGTCGCCAGCACATGAAACGGCGAAGGCAGCGCGTGATAGTGGCCGGCGACCGACACCCGATGCTCCTGCATCGCCTGGAGGAGCGCCGACTGGGTGCGCGGACTCGCCCGATTGATCTCGTCGGCCATCAAGAGCTGGCAGAACACCGGCCCCTTGATGAAGCGGAAATAGCGGCCGCCCGTTTCGCGTTCCTCCAGAACCTCGGCGCCCAGGATGTCGGCCGGCATCAAGTCCGGGGTGAACTGCACGCGTCTGGCCTCCAGCCCGAGGACGATGCCGAGCGTTTCCACCAACCGCGTCTTACCGAGGCCGGGAACGCCGATGAGCAGCAGATGACCCCCGGCGAGGACGGTGGTTAAGGTCTCCTCGATCACCTCGTCCTGACCGAAGATCACTTGGCTGACCGCCTCGCGCGCGAGCGCGATCTTTGCCGCGAGTTGATCTACGGCGTCGATCTGCGCAGAATACGCGGGCTCGCCGAGCGGAGCCCCCATTAGGGCCGTCACCTACCCGTTTCCTCTTTCGATCTGGCTGATCACCCCATGCCAAAACGTGTTCTCGATCCCTCGCTGCTGCCGCCCGACGGAGCTGCCGCGGCCTCGTCGCTGTTGCCGATAATCGCCGGTGCGGCGCCCGCCGCGCCACACGGGCGCACGGTGCACGAGGCACTCGGGATTCGCATCGATCGGGACGGTGTCTGGCATTATCATGGGTCTCCCATCAAGCGTAAAGAGATGGTCTGCCTGCTGGCGTCTGCCCTGCGTCGCGACGAGAACGGGGGCTACTGGCTGGTCACGCCGACCGAGATGGCCAGAATCGACGTTGAAGACGCCCCCTTTCTCGCCGTCGAATTGTTTCTCGGCGGTCAGGGTCCCGCCCGGCGTCTCAGCGTGCGGACCAACGTCGACGAGATTGTGACCATCGATGCCGCCCACCCGCTCTATGTAATCATCGAGGCCGACACCGGCGAGCCGGCTCCCTACGTAAAGCTCGAATTCGGCCGCGAAGCCCGCCTCAGTCGCGCCGTCTATTACGAGCTGGCGGCGCTCGCCGAGGAAGCGGATCTCGACGGCACGCGGCATTTCGGGGTGTGGAGCAGCGGCATGTTCTTTTCGCTGGGACCGGCGGGCGACGCGGGGTGACGGTCACCATCGACCGGACGTGGGTGGAGAGCCGTCTCGACGGCCGCCGCCACATCCCGGATGCGGTGTCGATGCCGCAGGCAATCGAGGCCGAGCGCGGGGATCACGATCTCAACGACGGCATGCTCCCGGTCCTGCCGCTGAAACCGGCGGCGGTGCTGATGCCGTTGATCGACCGGCCGAACGAGATGACCGTTTTGTTCACCCAGCGCACGTCGCATCTCGCTCATCATGCCGGCCAGGTGAGTTTTCCCGGCGGCCAGATCGAAGCCGGAGACGGTGGTCCCGCGGCAACGGCGTTGCGGGAAACGGAGGAAGAGATCGGACTGGAACGCCGGTTCGTCCGCCTGATCGGTCATCTCGATACCTACGTCACCCGCACCGGCTTCATCATAACCCCTGTAATCGGCGTCGTCTCGCCGCCCTTCCGGTTCGTCCCCGATCCCTTCGAAGTGGCGGAGGTGTTCGAGGTGCCGCTGTCGTTTCTCCTCGATCCGCGCAATCACGAACGCTGCACCGCCTGCTTCGAGGGAACTCGAGCGGCACTTTTACGGGATCCGCTTCGGCCGCCACTTCATTTGGGGCGCCACCGCCGGGATGCTGATCAACTTTTACGACATCGTCGTCGGGCATCGCTGATCGGGCATCGATAAATCGTGTCCTCCTTGAATATGCTCTGCCGCTGCTTCTGCCGACGCTGCTCTACCTTCTCTGGTGGGGAACGATCGGTCGCCGGCGAACAGCGGCGGCCGGCGGACGCGCCGCCCTGGCGCAGGGGCCCTGGTTCTGGCTGATCCTCTGCGGGGGCGTCCTTCTCGGCGGCAGTCTCGTTTACACGGCCTTGGTCACCGGCGTCGCGGAGAACGTCACCGCGGAAGGCCAGTACGTGGCACCGGAACTGAAGGATGGCCGTGTCGTTCCCGGCCACTTCAGGCGGACGGCACCATGAGCAGGGCTCCCGGTCCGGCCGGTTGCCCGCGGAGTATCCCGAGCCGTCCGGCGCGGTCCGGCGATGAGTAGTCGTCCTCCCGGGGGTGACCGCGGGGCCGACTCCTACGGCCGCGATCTTGCCTTCGTGCCGGCACAGCCGCTCGGCCAGCTCGAGCCGCAGCCTTGGATGACCCGGGCGGAGACACGGGCCGTTCTCGCCGCCCTCGGCGCCAATGGTGCCGAGGTACGCTTTATCGGCGGCTGCGTGCGTGATGCCGTCCTCAAGCGGAAAATCCGTGATATCGATCTGGCGCTGGCGTTGCCGCCGGGCGACGTGATGGGTCTCCTCGAGCGGGCCGGCATTCGCGTCGTTCCGACCGGAATCGGCCACGGGACGGTAACCGCCATCGTCGCCGGCATCCCTTACGAGATCACCACGCTGCGGGTCGACTTGGATACCGACGGTCGGCGTGCCCGCGTCGCCTTCACCGACGACTGGATCGCCGACGCCGCGCGCCGGGACTTCACCATCAACGCCCTGTCCTGCACCGCCGACGGTGCGGTCTACGATTATTTCAACGGCTTGAACGACCTAGGGCGCGGCCGCATTCGGTTTGTCGGCGAGGCCCGCGAACGCATTCGCGAAGACGTGCTGCGGCTGCTGCGCTTCTTTCGTTTCTATGCCCATTTCGGCAAGCCGCCGCCGGACGCCGACGCGCTGGCTGCCTGCCGCGCCATGGCCGACAAACTGCCGTTGCTGTCGGGTGAGCGTGTGCGGGTGGAGATTCTTCGGACGCTGATGTCGGAACATCCGGCCGACGTCTTCGATCTTATGCACGATAATCATGTGCTTGCGCATGTTCTGCCTGAGGCGGGCGACCTCAGCCGATTGCGCCAGCTCACCTGGCTGGAGGGGCCGGGGCTACCGGCGGGCACGGTCGCGTGCGACGCCATCCGACGCCTTGCCGCCCTCGTCGCCACTGACAAGGAGGGAAGCCGGCAAATCGCCGAGCGCCTGCGGCTCTCCAACGAACAGCGCGATCGCCTGGCGGTCATGATCGCACCGCCCGTGCGCGTCAATCCGGATGCCGGCGGCGATTATCTGCAGCGCTGCCTTTATCGATGGGGCCCGGCGGCGGTGCGGGACATCGCTTTGCTCACCTGGTCTGGCGAGCGCGGCGCCATCGGCGTTGCGCCGTCGGCGCGAAGCCGGGCGTGGCTTGAGCTGCTGGCGGCGATCGACGCCTGGCATCCGGTCCGCTTTCCGCTCAAGGGGCGGGACGCGCTGGCCTTCGGCGTCGAGCGCGGTCCCCTCATCGGCCGGCTTTTGCGTGAGGTTGAAGCCTGGTGGGAAGAGGGCGGCTTCCGCGCCGATCGCACGAGCTGCCTTGTCCAACTTGAGCAACTGGTCGCCCAGGCGTCGGACGCCGCCCCGGTCGTGACGCCGCGCAATCCCTAAATACGACCGATGTTGCATAAATACCCGAGATCGTTGCAACAAAGTGTCCTGGGAATTCCGAGACTTGACGGATTGCTGCGCCCCCCTGCAATACTGCTCACACGCGGCACAAGGGGGGCCGTCGGCAGGCGTTCCGCCGCAGTACCGGCCGCCCGGTCGCCGCGGCGTGAAGAGGCTTTGCTACAGGTTTCCGGGAAGCGCCTGGTAGGGAGATACATGACGATGAAGAAAGCGTTGCTGGCCCCCTTCGCAGGGGCGTTGATGTTGATGAGCGCCGCCACCGTTGCCCACGCGCAGAACGTTCCGTGCGCCGATGCCGTCGGCAGTTACCTGAAAGAACTGGGCGTCGACATGTCGAAAATGTCGGGGGTGACGGTCAAGGCGCAGCGCTGGGCGCACAAGGGTGACGACGATGGTCCGATCTATGGCTACACGTTTTCGGGCACGCCGTCGCAATGCTCGTCCGGCGGGATTCAGATGGGCCTGACGACCGGCTGTGAGATCAGCCATGTGGCGACGACGCCCGGCTGCACCATCAAAGGCATCGCCCCCGTCTGGTGGTAGCCCGAGCCGCGTAAGCGTCATTATTTTCTTTCGAGCAACACCGGGTGGACCGGGCGGCCGCCCGGTCCCCCGGTGTTTTTCGCATGCGCCCGTACTGTCCGGTCCGCGCCGCGCCGCCTCAGCCATAACGCAAGAGATGTCTTCCCTCCGCAAGGAGCCACGTGCGGGCGGGGGAGAGGTCGGTCGCGGCGAGGCGGGCGCAGGTCGACCAGAAGCCCCGATCATGGCCGAAGTGGGCGAGATGGGCGACCTCGTGGGCGCAGACGTAGTCGAGCACGAAGGCGGGTGCCAGGATCAGCCGCCAGGCATAGTTGAGGTCGCCCGCGGGCGAACACGAACCCCAGCGCGTCCGCATCTCCTTCACCCGCACCCGACCGAGCGGCCTCCGCGATGCCAGCCCGAGCAGGGCCGCCTTCTCTTGTGAGCGTGCCGTCAGCCGGGCGAGCGCCTCCGCCCGTAGCCAGCGGCCGAGGGTCGCCGGGAGGAGCTCTTCCCGCCCCCCAACAACGAGCGTTCCGGCGGTCACGCTTACCCCGCGACGGCGGGCGGGGGCGGGGACGATCCGGTGCGGCTGGCCGCGGAAGGGAATGATCGCGCCTTCGCCGAAGGGCACCCGCGCCGGCCGCCGGTCGAGCATCGCCGCGATGCGGTCGCCCTGCCGCTCGACGAAGGCAAGGGCCTCGGCGAACCGCGCTCCCGATGGCAGCGTCAGAACCACGGTGTCGGCGTCGGCAGCGATTCGGAGGATGATGCGCTTCGCCCGCGCATTGCGGCGGACGACCAGGGAAACGGTGCGGCCGCCGGCCTCAATCGTGGGGCGGCGGGCAGGGATGCGTCGACATCGGCACGACGGCTACGGGCCAGCCGTCGGGGGCGAAGGGAATCGTGGCCAGCGCGTCCGCCAGGACATCGCGGCTGGCGTCGTCGAGGGCGACCAGCGGCGGCCGGACCCGCGCCCAGCCCTCCTGTCTTGACGAAAGCGCAAACAGAGCCTTCAGCGCCGCCGAGAGCGGGTAGGCGGAGACGATTCGGCGCACTTCTGTCAAGGTTTGCTGGACGGCCGTCGCATTCGCCCGGTCGCCGTTCCGCCAGGCCGCATAGACCGCATCCGCCAGCGGCGAGGCGATGTTGCAGCAGGCGGTGATGCAACCGGCGCCGCCGCCTTCCAGCAGCGGCAGCAAAAGCTCGTCCGAGCCGGAGAACACGGCGAAATCGGGAAAGGCGGCGGCGACGGCCAGCATGTTGGCAAGATCGCCCGAGGAATCCTTGATGCCGACGACGATCTGCGGATAGCGGGCGCAAAGACGTTCGATCAGGGGGATCGACAGCGGGACGCCGGTCATCTGCGGAAAGTGGTAGAGATAGAGGCGCAGCCGGGCGTCGCCGACGCGTTCGATCATCTCGGCATAGGCGGCGAACAGGCCCTCGTCCGAACTCCCTTGTAATAAAACGGCGGCAGGACGAGGCAGCCGCCGACGCCGAGGTTGCAGGCATGGGCGGTCAACGTCACCGTATCGGTGAGGGCGGCGCAGCCCGTCCCCGGCAGCAGCACCGCCGCCGGCACGCCGTTGCCGACCAGATGGTCGAGCACCGCCATACGCTCGCCGACCGAGAACGAGTTTGCCTCGCCGGTAGTGCCGAGAACGCCGATGCCGTCGCAGCCGTGGCGGAGCAGCCAGCGGCAATGCAGGGTCGCGGTGCCGAAATCGGGGGCGAGGGTCGAAATCGATCGGCGTCAGTGCCGCGGCGAAGACACCCCGCAGGCGGCCGACGGCCAAAGGCTCCGCGGGACCGAAGGATACCGGGTCGGTGCTCAAGGCTCCGATCTCACTTCGGCCAATCGACGATGTGGTGATCGAGCGGCCCGGCGTCCGCGGGCGCCACCGCCCGGCCGCGGACCGAGATGCCGGCCGCATGCACGAGGTCCGGATCGCCCGAGACGAGCGGATGCCACCAGGCGAGTTCGCCGCCGTCGGCGAGGACGCGGTAGGCGCAGGTGGACGGCAGCCAGTCGAGCTTCTTGATCTTCTTCGGGGTCAACTGCTCGCAGTTGGCGACCCAGCGGCGGCGATCGGGGTAGCGACGGCATCGGCAGGTTTCGAGATCGAGCAGCCGGCAGGCGACATCGGTGTGGCTGATCACACCGGACCGACCCCATTCGATCTTCTCGAGGCAGCACTTGCCGCAGCCGTCGCACAGGCTCTCCCACTCGGCCTGCGTCATCTGGTCGAGCCGCTTGCGCTGCCAGAACGGACGGGGATCTGCGGCATCGGAGGAAATCGGCTGTGACATGCTCGTGGAGCAGTTGGGCCGGCGGATCGTTGCATGACCCGGCCATCCTAGCCGGCCGCAGCGGCGCTGTCGATCAGATGGACGAAGGAGCCCATGACGCGGCCGCGGATAAGCCCGGTGGCGCCGAGATCGCGGTTGTCCGCATCGGCAATCCGGAACAACGCATCGCCCGGCCCTTCACTGACGGTGCGTGCATAATGAAATTCGTGGCCGCGGAAGCCTACGCCGGCCGCACCGAAGGGAGTAGGAAGGGCGAGTACCGCCCGTCGATATCCCAAGTGCAACCGGCGATCGGCAAATGACGTGACGAGCGGTAACAGCCCCGCCATCCGGTGCGTGTCGCCCTTTTCGTCGATCAGCGCCTCGCCCATCACCATGTAGCCGCCGCACTCGCCGTAAACGGCGGCGCCGCGGCCGGCGGCCGCCCGCAGGCCGGCAAGGAAGCGGGCGTTACCGGCGAGACGGCCGGCGTGCAGCTCGGGATACCCGCCCGGCAGATAGACGGCGTCGGCAGCGGCGGCGGGCGCCTCGTCGGCAAGCGGCGAGAAGAAAGACAGTGCGGCGCCAGCCGCGCGCCAGCCCTCGATCACGTGCGGGTAGCGGAAGGCGAATGCGATGTCGCGGGCGACTGCGATCCGCTGCCCGAGCGGCCGGACCGTCGATTCGTCATTATCGGCGGCGGAAGACGTGGCGGGGGCGGGCAGCGCCGGCCGCGCCAGCGCCAGCAGCCTGTCGATAGCGATGCTCGCCGCCAGCCGGTCGGCAGCACCTTCGAGGAAGTCGGCGAGCCCCTGATGCTCGCCCGCCTGGACGAGGCCCAGGTGGCGCTCCGGCAGCGCCAGATCGGGCGTCCGCGGCAGGCCGCCGAGCCGCGCGATGCCGGGCACGGCCGCCCGGCAGGCGTCCTCCAGCGTCTGCCGGTGGCGCGGACCGCCGATGCGATTGAAGACGGCGCCGGCAACGTCGACGTCCGATCGATGCCCTGCGAACCCCTGCAATAGCGCCGCTGCGCTCGCCGCCTGGGCGCGCACGTCGAGGACAAGGACAACTGGCCAGCCGGTGCGTGCAGCGAGATCGGCGGTCGAGCCCGAGTCGCCGACCGCCCCGTCGAACAGGCCCATCACCCCTTCGCAGACGACGATCGCCGCCTCCGCCGTCAGCCGTGCAACCAGCCGGTCGAGCGTCTCCGGGCGCATCCCCCACGGATCAAGATTGACGCACGCCCGGCCGCTCGCCGCGGCATGGAAGGCGGGGTCGATGTAGTCGGGCCCCACCTTCGCGGAGATGACCGCGATGCCGCTGCGGGCGAGATGGCGAATGAGCGCGAGCGTAAAGACGGTCTTGCCGGCGCCGGACGAAGGTGCGGCAATGATCAGCCCTCGCCCAGCGTACTTACCGCTGTTGTGCGCCACGCCGCCGCCCGCACTCCCCGACGTGCTGATCTGTGCCGGCATCGACGCCCGATCAGCGGATGATCGTCTTCAGATCGGCGGCGATTTCTTCCGGCGACTGGGTGTGCCGATAGAAGCGGAGCAGGTGGCCATCCGGGTCCATCAGATAGGTGAAGGTCGAATGGTCCACGAGATACGAATCGGCGTCGCCGCCCGGCTGCGGGGCGCGCATGTAGAACACCTTATAGGCCTGCGCGGCTGCCTTCACCTGCTCGGGCGAGCCGGTCAGCCCAATCAGGCGCGGGCCGAAGGCGGCGACATATTCCTTCAGCTTCGCCGGCGTATCGCGTTCGGGATCGACGCTGATCAGGATCGGCACCACCTTGTCGGCCTTGTCGCCGACCAGATCGAGGGCCGCGGCATTGCGGGCGAGGGAGGTCGGGCAGACATCGGGGCAGTAGGTGAAGCCGAAGTAGACGAGCATGTACTTGCCGCGGAAGGTCGCGTCGGTGACGGTGCGGCCGTCCTGATCGACGAGGGTGAAGGGGCCGCCGATGCCGGTACCGGCCGCCGGCTCCACCGCCGGCGCCATCGGCTGGCCGAAATAGTGGCGGGCGCCGAGGAAGCCGACGGCGAGCAGCGCGATCAAGGCGAGAACGATGATGGCACCCGGGAAGGATGTCCGGCGCGCGGGGCCGGGAGTGGGTGTATCGGCACCGGATGGTCGCATGTGTCCCGGCTTAGCGGGCGAGGCGGAGGAAGCATGGGGCGGTTCGGTCGTCGTCATCGGCGGGTCATCCCGGCTGTGGCTGTGAGGCGATGGCAAGCGCGTCGTCAGGCGGCGGCGAGCCGCCAGGCGAGATAGGAGAGCGCGGCGGCGTTGACCAGCATCAGCACCGGCGCGATGGTCTGCGCGATGCCCCGAAAGCGGCGGCCGGCGACGTGCCCGGCGACGCCGATGGCGATCAGCGCCGGCACCGTGCCGAGGCTGAACGCGAGCATGGCAAGCGCGCCCGAAAGCGGCTCTCCGGCGGCGGCGGCGGCGGCGAGGGCGCCGTAGAGCAGGCCGCACGGCAAAAATCCGAGAACGACGCCGAGGACATAGCCGCGCCAGCCGACCGGTCGGGCGAACAACGGCTTCGCCCACGGACCGATCCGCCGGCTCCACCAGCCGCCGCCGTCGAGGCCGGCAACTCCGGGCAGAACAAGCCCGAGGCCGCGGGCGGCATAGGCGAGGAAGAACAGGGCGGCCACTGCCAACAGCACCGCCGATAGCCAGCGCCATTCGGTCGCGTCGACGAGGCCGCCGGTCAGCGCCGCGGCGAGGCCGCCGAGCCCGGCGTAGGTGGTCGCCCGGCCGAGGTGGTAGGGAACGAGCGCGGCGCCGGCAAGGCGGTGGAATTCGCGCATGCCGCCGGCGGGGACGGCATCAAGGCGGGCGACCGTCTGCGCGAGAACGAAAGGTCCGCACATGCCGGCGCAATGGGTGACGCTGCCGACAAGGCCGGCGAGGAACAGGCTCGTCAACAAACCGGCGTGGGTCTCGACCGTCGCCCGGCAGGCGGCGAGACCGTGCGCGAGCAGCGACTGCAACAAGGAGGGATCGTCGATCACGGTTGTCCGGAGCACCCGGTCATGCAAGGCCGCCCGCCATTCGGTTCGGCTTCCCACTCTAGACTTGGCCGGATTGGCGCACATGTCAAATTCGCCGGCCGCGGCTCGGCCCGAACGGCGCTAAAGTGAGGCAATGAGCGACCGGACACCAACGATATCCGCGGCCGGCGAAGCGGCGCCAGACCAAGCGGCGAGCGACGATGCCGCGACGGGGGCGGCCGTCGCGGGCCGGCCTCTTCGTCGCGGCTGGACCACCGGCACCTGCGCCGCGGCTGCCGCTGCGGCCGCCTGGGAGGCGTGGCTGACCGGGGCTTTTGCCGGGGCGGTGACGGTGAGCTTGCCGCGTGGCGGGACGGTGACGCTACCGCTCGCCCGCGTCGAACTGGGCGAAGCTGGGGCCACGGCGAGCGTGATCAAGGATGCGGGCGATGATCCCGACGTCACCCACGGCTGCGAGGTCGTCGTCACCGTCGCCCCGGCGCCACCGGGAGCCGGCGTCCTCTTTCGCGCGGGCGAAGGGGTCGGCCGGGTGACGCTGCCGGGGCTGCCCGTCGCCGTCGGCGAGCCGGCGATCAACCCCGGCCCGCGGGGCATGATTGCGACCGCCCTCGCCCGCATCAGTGCGACGTTCGCCGGCGTTGCCGAGGTCCCGCCCGATGTCTCACCCGATGTTGTCGTCACTGTCGCCGTGCCCGGTGGTGCGGCGCTGGCGGCAAAGACGCTGAACGGCCGTCTCGGCATCGAAGGAGGTCTTTCGATCCTCGGGACCACCGGCGTGGTCGTACCGTTTTCCTGCGCCGCCTGGATTCATTCCATCCACCGCGGCATCGACGTGGCCCGTGCCGCCGGGCTCGCCCACCTGGCGGCGGCGACCGGCAGCGTCTCCGAGGCGGCGGTGCAACGTCTCTACGGTCTCCCCGACGCAGCCCTGCTCGACATGGGCGACTTCATCGGCGGCACCCTGAAATACCTTCGCGGCCACCCCGTGCCGCGGCTGAGCCTCGCCGGCGGCTTCGGCAAGCTCGCCAAGCTGGCGCAAGGCCACCTTTACGTGCATTCGGCCAAGTCGCGCATCGACATCGCCCGGCTCGCCCTTGATGTTGCCCACCTCGGCGGCGATGCGGCGACGGTGGCGGCGGCGCGGGACGCGGCGACGGCGGCGCAGGTGCTTGCCCTGGCCGGCGCGGCCGGACTGCCGCTCGCGGATGGCGTGGCCGAGGCGGCGCGGCAGGTGGCGGCTGGGGTGCTGGCGGGGGCGGCGGTCGACCTCGAGGTCCTCGTCTTCGACCGGCAGGGCGGGCTGATCGGCCGCAGCGCCGGGCCTTCGGCGGCCGATGCCGGCTAGGCTCCTGATCCTCGGCGGCACCGCCGAGGCGGCGCGGCTCGCGGCCGATGCCGGCGCCCGCTATGCCGACCGGCTCGATGTCGTCGTTTCCCTCGCCGGCCGATTGCCGGCGGCGGCGCCCCCCGTGGGGTGTCGCATCCGCCGCGGCGGCTTCGGCGGCAGCGACGGGCTCGTCCGCTATCTGACCGATGCCGGCACCGATCTCGTCATCGACGCAACGCATCCGTTCGCCGCGACCATCTCCCGGCACGCCGCAGACGCCTGCGCCGCCGCGGGTGTTCCCCGGCTGATGCTGCTGCGGCCGTCATGGACTGCGGCTGCGGGCGACCGCTGGTTCGAGGTGGCGGACGCAAGCGCCGCGGCAACGCTGGCACCGATGCTCGGCCGGCGAATCTTCCTTGCGACCGGACCGGGCAGCCTCGGCGCCTTCACCGGCGTCGCTGCCGCCGGCGACGTCTGGTTTCTCGTCCGCCTGTTCGAGCCGCCGACGGCGCCGCCGCCGCTCGCCCGACACGGGGTCGTCGTCGCCCGGCCGCCGTTCAGCGTTGCCGGCGAGACGGCACTTCTGCGCGCGCATGCGATCGAGGTTGTCGTCAGCAAGCAGTCGGGCGGCCCCCTCGATGCGAAGCTGCGCGCAGCATCTGTGCTGCGGCTGCCGGTCGTAATGATCGACCGGCCGGCGAAGCCCGCCGGCGAGAGGGTGGCTGATGTGGCGGCCGCGATCGCCTGGATCGGCGCACGTCTGGGCGATATGCAAAGTGCGGTGTTGACCCCGATTAATACGTGAGGCGGGTTCAAAGTATCAGACAGGTTAAGGTCAAGCTATTTGCGGCTTGCGCTGCGAGCGCTCTCCGGCCGCGCTTCAGCCGAGGACGCGGCCGGCGACGGCGTCGAGGCGGGCGAGCAGCGCCGGGTCGCGGGCCTCGGGGGCGGTGATCAGGGCGGTGGCGAGCGCGGTGTGGCAGCCGTGCGGACAGCTCTCCCGCCGCTCCGCCAGCTTCGCCACGACGGCAGCGACCAGCGCGCGGGCTCGTTCGGCGTTGTCCTTGAGGACGCCGATCAGCGCCTCGACGGTGACGGTGGCATGGTCGGCGTGCCAGCAGTCGTAGTCGGTCACCATGCCGACGGTCGCATAGCACAGCTCCGCCTCGCGCGCGAGCTTCGCCTCCGGCATGTTGGTCATGCCGATGACGTCGCAGCCCCAGGCCCGGTAGAGCCGCGATTCGGCGAGCGTCGAGAACTGCGGACCTTCCATTACCAGGTAGGTGCCTCCCCGCACCTTCATGATCCCAAGTTCGCCGAGCGCGTCGGCAAGTGCATCGCCGAGACGATCGCAGACCGGTTCCGCCATGCCGACGTGGGCGACCATGCCCTTGCCGAAGAAGCTCTTCGGGCGGGCGAAGGTGCGGTCGATGAACTGATCGACGACGACGAAGGTGCCGGGGGCGAGATCCTCGCGCAGCGAGCCGCAGGCCGACAAAGAGATGATCTCGGTGACGCCGCAGCGCTTGAGGGCGTCGATGTTGGCGCGACTGTCGACCGCCGACGGCGGAATTGGGTGGCCGCGGCCGTGGCGCGGCAGAAAAACCACCTTCTGATCGCCGAGAAAGCCGCTCAGCACCTCGTCGGAGGGCTCGCCCCACGGCGACGCCACCCGCTGCCAGGCCGCTCCCGTCAGTCCGCGGAATATCGTAGAGGCCGCTGCCGCCGATGATGCCGATGACCGGGGGTGTTCCCGGGGGTGGACCGGGCGCCGTCGTCTCCATCGTCGTCCTCCGATTCCCTCGCCGGCCGCCATCAGCACCGATAGTGAAGCAGCTTGCCGAAAGGGGCGCAACCGACGAGACGGTACGCCGCCGCGGCGGCGGCGCCTCTCAAGCTCCGATCGGGCTCTCCAGACGGGCGAGGGCGGCGCGTCGGGGTGGGAGGATCGGCGGGCTCACGAAACCGGAAGTGATCGATGCGGGGCCGCTCGCCGCCGCCGGTGGCGGCGAGACGGGCATCGGCGAGACGTTCGAGCACCGCGCGACGAGAGGCGGGATCGGCGGCGAGTTGGCAATAGAGGGCGAAGGTCTTCGGTCCGAGCCGGCCATCGACGGCACACCCGGCCGCCACCACCGCCACCATCGCCCGCTGAACGAGGCGGATGCCGCCGCGGCCTCCGTGGCGGAACAAGGTGTCGGCGAAGGCGGCGGCGGTGACGGCGGAGGCGATGCGGGCGAAGGCATCATGGCCGCCGATGGCCCGCAGCACGTCGTCGAAATAGGCTCTGTAGGCCTCCGCCCGGTGGTGAAAGGAAAGTCTGCGGGGCGGCGTACCGGGGGCGATGCCGGTCAGCCGACCGGCGGCGATCAGTGCATCGAGCGTTGCCGGCAGCAGGCCGCTCGAGGCGCCGCTGCGCGGATCGTCGCGCAGGCCCCCCTCGGCCGCGAAGATCTCGCCGTACGCACGCGCCTCCTGCGCCGAGATCGCCGGCAGGCGGCCGATTGCCGCCGTCCACGCCTCCCAGGCGCGGGGCTGGGCGGCAAAGACGGCGCGGCGGTAGGCGGGGACCGGAAAGGGGTCCCCGCCCGAAGGCGCGAGGGGGGCAGGCTCTTCGGGCGGGGCGCCGGCCGCGCGCTTGTCCTCGGCGGCCGGTCTTTGGGGGTTCTGCGGGGACCGATGGCGGACACGACGTTCTCCTCAAGGGCCGGCTGCGGATACCGCCTTCGCTCGCCCATCAACTCCACTTATAGGTACAATAGCACATAATAGGCAAAGTTTCCTACTAACAAAATGGGCAGTGATCGCATCGGTTGCGTTCGCTGCCGATCGGCGGTTATCTCGCCTTGATGGCCCGCAACCCCCGCCGACGCGTGATCGCCGCCGCTGATTCCGAGGATCGTACGCTCGCCGCGAAGCGAAACGGCTTCGCCCGACGGTGGCGACTTGTGGCTGTGGCGGTACCGCTTGCGCTTTTGGCTTTGTTCGTTGCGCGTGCGGACGCCGCGACACCGCACTCCTCTCCACTTGGCGTCGCCTCACCGCGCCCGACCGAGGCGGACCCGGCGGGCGAGCAGGGCCCGGCGGCGAGGAGTTCCTGCGGCGGGTGGATCGGCCGCAGGCTCCGGCATCAGCATAGAGCGGGGCCGCATCACTGCCGACGTCGGCGAAGTTCCCGTCGCCGAGGTCCTCGCCGCCGTTGCCCACAACCTCCACGCTGATGTCCTCGTCCGCGGCGATCTCGGCCTGACCAAGGCGCAGACATTTGCCGGCGTGCCGCTCCTCGACGGGCTCGAACGGCTGGTTCAGCCCAATCACCTTGTCGTCGAGTTCGCGCCGCAGCGGAGCGACGTTCTCCCGCGCATCCTTCGCATCCGCGTCTTCGGTCTCGGCGCCGCGACCGATCCGAGCGTCGAGCCTGAGACGCTGACGGCGGCGGGCGGCAGTGCCGCGGTCGCACGCACGTCGCGCAGCGGCGCCGGTTTCGACGGCAATCTCGGCTGGTCCTACGAGGATGTGTCGCAGCTGCCGCCAGTGGCGCAGCGTGTGCGGCGCATCGCCGGCATCTATGCGGTCAGCGGCGTGCGCGGACTCGATGCGCTACGGACGGTGATCGATACCGACCCGGATGCCGTGGCTCGTGCCGCGGCGGTGCGTTCCGTCGCCGCATTTCCCTACCAGGACGCGCTGCCGCTGTTGCAGCAGGCTCTCGACGACGAGAGCACGGACGTCCGGCTCGCCGCGGTCAGCGCCATCAATCCCGATCCCAGCGAACCGCCGATGTTTCTGGTCGATACCATCGTCAACGAAGAGGAAGATCAGCGAGTGCGGCTGACCGCGCTCGAACGCCTCGGACGCTTTCGCACGGACGAACAGGTGCAGGAGGCCCTCAGCGACATCGCCACATCGGACGATCCGCGCATCAGTCAGGCGGCGCAGGCGCTGGTTAACCGTTAGGGCGCATCGTCCGGCTGCAGGAGCCGGTGCAGGTGAACGATCACGTACTTGACGTTGGCCTGATCGACGAAGCGCTGGCTGACGCCGCGCCAGGCCTGCAGCGCCTCGCCGTAACTGCCGTAGATGCCGACGATATCGAGGGATGCGGTATCGATGAAGTCGAGGCCCTGCGGGTCGCGGACCTCCCCGCCGAAAACGAGATGCAACAGCGGCGCGTCTGTCATTGCGCTCCGGCGCCGGGGCGGCCGCGGATAATGCTATGTCGGCTCAACTCGCCTCTTTCTTCCCCAGGCCGATCTTCTTGGCGAATTCGGACCGCTGCCGCGCGTAATTCGGCGCCACCATCGGGTAGTCGGCCGGCAGGTTCCACTTCGCCCGATAGTCCTCCGGCGTCATGTTGTAATTGGTGCGGAGGTGGCGCTTCAGCATTTTGAGCTTCTTGCCGTCTTCGAGGCAGATGATGTAGTCGGGTGTCACCGATCTGCGGATCGGCGCCGCCGGTTTTGGATTGTCGGCGGCCGCCTCGACATCATCGGTTTCCAAAGAGGTGAGCGAGTTGAAAACGCTGTTGATGATCTCAGGAATTTGGGCCGTTGCCACCTGATTATTGCTGAGGTACGCAGCGACAACGTCCACGGCCATCCGCAGAAGGTCATCACGGGTGGCTTTTTCGATGATTTGCTCGCTCATGGAAGGACTACCAACAACAATTGCCAACACATGTGAAGCTGTATTCAGCGAATCAGCGGCGCTGTCAAGAGACTTCTATGCCTGATCTAAGGGATGCCGGCCTTTTTCCGCCGCGAGTTCGCCGGCGGCGAGGGCAAGCGCCGGGATACGCCCGCGCCGTTCCTCCACTGCGCATGGTCGTCCGGAGGTGGAGCCCGCCTGGATCGAGCGCAGCGATTGCCGGTGGCGGCATCGTGATGATAATGCCGGGTCGGAAGCCGTTCCCCCATTGTCCAAGCGGTGCAATTGGGGGAGAATTGGCTTGACAGACCAGGACGGGACCGGTTGCGTCAGCGAGGCGGCTCGGTCGGCGCAGGCAAGGTTGGCGTGATGGGTGAAGACTTACCGGCGACGATCGAGCGAATGCTCGTCGATGACGGGGATCGGCACGGCCCTCCTAGCGTTGCCCTGGCGCGCGCCCTCGATGCCATCGCCGACGCCTTCGCCGCGCCGACGGCGGCTCTGCACGCGGTTGATCCGGGCAGCGATCCGCTCCGCCCGGATCTCGTCGCCGTCGCCGAGCGGGGTAGTCCCGAACAGGTCAGGGCCCACACCCGCCGCATCCCGTTCGGCAAGGGCATGGCCGGCATCTGCGCCGAACGGCGCGAGCCGGTGACCGTCTGCAACCTGCAGACCGATGCGTCCGGCGTCGTCCGCCCGGGCGCGCGCGAGACCGGCGTCGCCGGCGCCATCGTCGTGCCGTTGTTGGAGCCGGGCGGCGAGCGGCTGATCGGCACCCTCGGCATCGGCAAGGCGGGCGAACACACCTATACCGAGGACGAGCAGCGTCTCCTCGCCGCCTGCGCCGCCGTCCTGGCGAAGACCCTCGCCGGCCCGCCGCCGAGCGCGGACTGACGCCGATCGCCCGGGGCAGCGGAGGCGGCCGGATGCGCGACGGGGAGCGGAGCGGAGCGGTAAGCGGGTGGTGACAGGGGATCGGCCGCGGATGCGGTGCACCGCACCCGCATCACCGTCGCCTTCGACTATCCCGGTGCACTTTACCGCGGGCCTGTTCCGCTCCGACAATCCGCTGCTCGCCGCCACCGTCGGCCGGCGTGAACACGGGCCGGCGGCACCGCCTGTTCGTCGCCGTCGATTCCGGCGTCGGCGCTGTCCCACCCCGGCCTGTGCGAGCCGCATCGCCGGCTACGCGCCGCACCACCCGGGCGGCTCGAGATCGTCGCGGCCCCGTTGGTCGTTCCCGGCGGCGAGGCCTGCAAGAAGGACGCACGCTGCTTGAGACGCTGCTGGCGGCGTTGCACCGGCACCGCATCGATCGGCATTCGTTCGTGCTCGCCGTCGGCGGCGGCGCCGTCCTCGACCTCGTCGGCTTCGCCGCGGCGATCACCCATCGCGGCCTCCGTCTGATCCGCGCACCGACGACGGTGCTCGCCCAGAACGATGCCGGCATCGGCGTCAAGAACGCGATCAACGCCTTCGGCTGCAAGAATTTCCTCGGCACCTTCGCGCCGCCGTGGGCGGTCCTCAACGATTTCGACTTCATCGAGACGCTGGACGGCGCGCGATCGCATCGCCGGCATCGCCGAGGCGGTGAAGGTGGCGCTGATCCGCGACGGCGGGTTCTTTTCCTGGCTTGAGGACGGCGGCCGCCGCCCTCGTCCGGTTCGAGCGGCCGGCGACGGCGACGATGATCCGCCGCTGCGCCGCTTTGCATCTCCGCCACATCGCGCAATCGGGCGACCCCTTCGAGTGCGGCAGCGCGCGGCCGCTCGATTACGGGCATTGGGCCGCGCACAAACTGGAGGCGCTCGCCGATCACACGATCCGTCACGGCGAGGCGGTCGCCTTCGGCGTCGCCCTCGATACGTGCTATGCCGCAGCGGCCGGCCGCCTCGACGCCGGACGAGGCGAGCGCGTCTGCCGGCTCTTGGAGCGGCTCGGCTTCCGTCTCTGGCATCCCGCCGCCGGACGCCTGGATGCGGACGGACGGCCGCTGCTGCTCGACGGGCTTGCGGCGAGTTCCGCGAGCACCTGGGCGGCGAGCTGACGATCAGCCTGTTGTCGGCGATCGGCCGCGGCCGGCGATGCGAACAGCATCGACGAAGCGCTCGTCGTCCGCTGCCTCGCCGACCTGCAGCAGCGCGACCTCCGGCCGATGCCGGCCGATGCGATTAGCGCCGGCGGAGGCCACCTCGGCTACTGCACCAACATCCATCGCCGGCGAGAGCTGGGCGGAGGTGCGGGCGATCCTCGATCGCCGAGGTGCCGCGGGTGCGGGCGCACCTGGGCGCGACCGGGCCGTTCGGCGTCGGCCTCAGGCTGGCGGCGGCGGCGGCGGATGCGCTCGCCGATCCGCGCGCCTTCGCCGAGCTGACCGAGCATCCTTGCCGCCCGCGACCTCTACGTCTTCACCATCAACGGCTTCCCGCACGGCGCCTTCCACGGCACGCGGGTGAAGGAGAACGTCTACCGGCCGGACTGGGCGGAGCCGGAGCGGCTGCGCTACTCGAACCGTCTCGCCGATCTGCTCGTCCGGCTGCTGCCGGAAGGCGAGGTGATCGGCAGCATCAGCACGGTGCCGGGGGCGTTCAAGCCGCGGGCGGACGAAGCGGGTGTCGTCGACGCCATCGTCGACGGCCTCCTCCGCCACGCCGCCTATCTCGGCGCCCTCGAACGGAAGACCGGCCGCACCATCGTCCTCGCCCTCGAGCCCGAGCCCTGCTGCCTCCTGGAGACGGTGGCCGAGACCGTCGCCTTCTTCGAGACGCAGCTGTTCGCGCGTGCCGCCGTCGACCGGTTCATGGCGCTCACCGGGATCGCTCGCGGCGCCGCGGAGCGGGCACTGCGCCGGCACCTCGGCGTGTGCCTCGATGCCTGCCACGCCGCGGTCGAATTCGAGGACGCGGCTGCCGCCGTCGATCGCCTGGAGGCGGCCGGCATCGCGCATCGCCAAGCTGCAGCTGAGCTGCGGGCTTATCGCGCCGGCCGATGACGAAGGCGCAGGCGGCGGCGCTCGCCGCCTTCGACGATCGCGTCTATCTGCATCAGGTGGTGGAGAAGGGCGCGGGCGGCCTCGCCCGCTACGTCGACCTGCCCGATGCGCTCGGCGCCTTCGAGGCGGCGCGCGGCGGGGACGGCGGGCGGGGCGCGGGAATGGCGGGTGCATTTCCATGTCCCGATCTTCCGGGCGGAACTGCCGCCGTTCGCCAGCACGCAGGCCTTTCTCGAAACCCTGCTCCGCCGCCACCGGGAACGGCCGATCGCGCCGCACCTGGAGGTCGAGACCTACACCTGGGATGTGCTGCCGCGCCGCCTATCGCAACGAGGATGTGGCCGCAGCCATCGCCCGCGAACTCGCCTGGGTGCTGGAGCGGCTGGCGCCATGAGGCGCGCGGGACGCCCTCGTCCTCGGCCGCGTCTCCAACCTGCCGACGGTGTGGACCAACGTTCTGGCCGGTATCGCCCTCGCCGGCGGCCGGCTCGCGCCGTCTCCGCATGCCGGTGCTGGCCGGACTGCTGATCGCGCTGTCGCTCGCCTACGTCGCCGGCATGTACCTGAACGACGCCTTCGATGCGGCGATCGACCGGCGGGAGCGCCCGGACCGGCCGATTCCGTCCGGCCGTGTCGCCCGCCGCACCGTCTTCGTCGCCGGCTTCGCCATGCTCGTTCGCCGCACTCTTGTCCTGGCGCTGATCGGCGCTCGCCGGGCGCACCGGCGGTCCTGCCTGGGCTCCCGTTCGCCGCCGGCACCGCGCTCGCCGTCGCCATCGTCGCCTACGACGCCTGGCACAAGGAAAACCCGTTCGGCCCGGTGCTGATGGGGCTCTGCCGGGCGCTCGTCTATGTCACCGCCGGCCGTTGCGTTCGCGCCGCTGGCGGGGCCGTCTCGCCGGCGGCGGCGTGCTGTGGGCGTATCTGATCGGCCTGACCTATGCGGCAAAGGAGGAGGCGCTGAACCGCATCGGCCACGCCTGGCCGCTGGCCTTCCTCGCCGTGCCCGTCGCCTATGGGCTGCCGGTCGTCGCCGGCGGCTTCCTCGATGGCGCCGTCTGCTGATCGCCTTCATCGCCTGGACCGGCTTCGCCGTCCGCCGGCTGTTCCGCCGCTGCCCGGGCGACGTGCCGCGGGCGGTCGCCGCGCTGCTCGCCGGCATCTGCCTTCTCGATGCGCTCGTCATCGCCGGCCAAGGCCGAGCCGGCGTTGCCCTCGTCGCCGCGGCGTTGTTCCCGCTGACCCTGCTATTGCAGCGGTTCGTCCCCGCCACGTGAGTTGGCCGTTCAGCCGAAAAGGTGGGCGAGGATGAGATCCTTCACGCCGGTCGCCGCTACCGTGCCGTCCGCCGCCGCTGCCTGCGCCAGCAGCTCCGGCTCCGACGAGATGACCAGCGGGCCGTCGCGCGGGATCGTCGGTCGGCCGGCCGTGCGAGCCCCTGACCAGCGACGGATCCAGCGGGATCACGTCCATCAGCGTCCGGAAGCCCAGCGCCTTCTTCGCCAGCCGCCAGCCGACGGCCAGCTTCGGTGCGCGCAGGCTCGGATCGAGGAACAGCTCGACCGGATCGTAGCCCGGCTTGCGGTGGATATCGACGGTGCGCGCGAAGTCGGGCGCCTTCGCGTCGTCGAGCCACCAGGGATAGGCGAACCAGCGATCGGCCCGGCTGATGGCGACGAGCTCGCCCGCGCGCGGATGGTCGAGCGCGGCCGCCCGCTTGCCCTCGGCGTCGAGCACCGTCTCGATCCCGGCCGAGGCCTCGAGCAGCGCCTTCACCGGCGCGATGTCGCCCGCATCGCGCACGTAGACGTGGGCGATCTGGTGGTCGCAGACGGCGAACGCCCGCGACGCCCCGGCATCGAGCAGCTCGCGGCCGAGCTCCTCGCGCAAGCGCGAGCAGGCCGGCCTCGCGCAGCGCCCGGTTCGGCAGCACGGCGCCGTCGACGCGGTGATCCCGTATTCGGAGAGGACGAGGACGGCCGCCCCGGCTTGCTCCGCCATCTCGATCAGCGAGCCGGCGAGGGCGTCGACGTCGTGGAGCGCCGTCCTCGATGCGCGGATCGTCAGGGCCGAAGCGCTGCAGGTCGTAATCGAGATGCGGCAGATAGACGAGCGTCAGCGTCGGCGCATCGCGGGCGAAGATCGTTTGCGCGCAGTCGGCGATCCAGCGGCTGGAGACGATATCGGCCATCGGCCCCCAGAAGTGGAACAGCGGGAACGGCCCGAGGCGCCGGTTGAGATCGTCGCGGAGCGCCGGCGGGCCGGGTGTGGATGTCCGGGATCTTGCGGCCGTCGGCGGGGTACATCGGCCGCGGCGTCACCTGGATGTCGGCCGAGCCGTACATGTTGTACCACCAGAACAGGTTGGCGACGGTGAACGCCGGATCGCGCCGCCGCGCCGCCGCCCACACCGGCTCGCCGCCGACCAGCGCGTTCGCCTGCCGCCAGAACATCACCTCGCGAGAGGTCGCGGAAGTACCAGCCGTTGCCGACGATGCCGTGATCGCGGGGCAGTGCGCCGGTGAGGAACGTCGATTGCACGGTGCAGGTGACCGCCGGCGTCACCGTCGTGAGCGGCCGCATCCGCACCGCGTTCGGCGAGGCGGGCGAGGTTCGGCGTGGCCTCGCCGAGGAGGGCCGGCGTCAGGCCGACGACATCGAGAACCAGCGTCCGCCGCATCGGCGCTACTCGACGAGGCCCTACTCGACGACGGCGCTCTCCACCTTCGGCTCCTGGCCGCGCAGGACGGTGTTGCCCTCGAACAGCGTCCGCTGGTCGATCGCCGGCGGATCGAGCCAGTCCGTCTCCTGCATCTGCCCGGTCTGGCCGTAGGCGGCGAGCGCGTTGGCGTAGCACGCGCGCCGGATGTCGTCTTCGGCGATGCCGCGCTCGGCCATCAGCGCCGCCGTCTTCGGCACCGCCAGCGGATCGGAGACGCCCCAGTCGGCGCTGGAATCGACGATGATGCGCTCGCTGCCGTAGCGGCGGACGATCTCGACCATCCGCTCGGAGCCCATCTTCGTCTTCGGATAGATGGTGAACGCCGCCCAGAAGCCGCGGTCGAGGACCTCCTGCACCGTTTCCTCGTTGTTGTGGTCGATGACGACGCGCGCGGGATCGAGGCCGTGCTCCTCGCAGACGTCCATCGTCCGGCTGGTGCCGCGCTTCTTGTCGCGGTGCGGGGTGTGCACCATCACCAGCATCTCGAGCTCGCGGGCGAGCTCGAGCTGCAGGCGCAGGTACTTGTCCTCGGCGTCGGTCTGCGCGTCGTAGCCGATCTCGCCGACGGCGACGACGCCCTCCTTGGTCAGGTAGCGCGGCAGCACGTCCATGACCGCCTCCGCCAGCGCCGGGTTGTTCGCCTCCTTCGCAGTTGAGGCCGATGGCGCAGTAGTGGCGGATGCCGAACTGGCCGGCGCGGAAGCGCTCCCAGCCGACCAAGCGACGAGAGGTAATCGACGTAGGAGCCGGCCGAGGTGCGCGGCTGGCCGATCCAGAACGCGGGCTCGATGATGGCGACGATGCCGGCCGCCGCCATCGCCTCGTAGTCCTGGGTGGTGCGGACGCTGGCGTGGATGTGGGGATCGATGAAGCGCATGCTCGCCTCCTTGCTGATCGACCGCCGCGGCGGTGCCATGACGCCTAGGATGTAGAGGCGAAGGACGCCCAGGTCAGCCGGCCCTCTCGCGCCTGCGCGTCCGAGATCGCCGCGACCGTTCGAGAAGCGCCTTCGCCTCGGGCCTCGGCGAGGCTGCCAGCGCCAGCGCCGCCGCCGCCTGCTCCGTCGCATCACCGGTCGCGAGCACCCGGGCGAGATCGGCGATGGCCGGCGTCATCGGCGAAGCGGCCGACGCCGCGCCACAGCTCCGGGCTCACCTGCCGCCCCGCCGCCCAGCGCTCGTGCGCATAATCGCACAGCATGCGCGCGAGCTCCGGGATTCTGCCGCGCATCCAGGCCCTGGATCGGATCAAGCCGGCTATCGACGAACAGCGCCTTCAGCACGAGCTGGTTCCACGCCGCTTCGGAGAAATGCTCGGCAGGGATAGGGATTGCGGTGGGCGACCGCCTCGAACACCGCTTTCATGTTGGAGCGCGCCCCTTCCTCGGCGCGGGCGAGGTGCGCCGCGGGATCGGGATAGAGCGGCAGGCCGCGGTAGAAGGCGACCAGCTCGCCGACATCGGCGGTCACGAACAGCTGGTCGAGCACCGGGGCGAACCCCGGTCGCTTCGCCCGGGCGAGAAGGAGAAGGAGGCGCGCCGCCTGATCGACGGACCAGCCGCGCGGATCCCAGCGCGCGGCGGGCACGATCGGCGGCGGCGAGGTCGTCGGCGTCGAGCGCCAGATCCGCCTTGCCGAGCCGGCGGGGGACGAGCCCAAGAGCGACGAACAGCTCGCGCTCGCCGCCGCCGTCCGTCCCGTCGCCGGCAAGCCCGTCGGCGCAGGCGTACAGCCAGCCCGCCGCATCCGCCGGCACCTGCCGCGCCAGCCAGCCGCGCAGCAGCGTTCTCGATCGTATCCGCATTTTCGGCCGGCTCGCGATCCATCATTGGACACAATACAGCGGTCCACCAAGCGGCCCGCCTCGGTTACGCCGCCAGCCACCCCGCAGGCGCCATTGTTCATGCGTCTTGTGTAACTGACAATTTCCACCGTCGCGCTTGAGCAGCTATTTGTTATGGTATAGATCGCGCCACTGGATATTGGGCCAAAAAATTTCGAGTATTTTATTGTCATTGTATCAACATTTACCTTGTACATATTGGTTACACTTGTCGATATACGTCATGATTCCAAAGAATATGTCTGCATCATCTCCTTTTGTTAGAATGTTAACCTCGGAGACCACTTTCCAAGTGTACGCTTTTGAGAGCTGTAATACAGGCGTGATCCTCATCCTTGATGGCGCGGGACTATCGACCCGCGATAGGATCATGCCTCCATGGCGGTTAGCAAATAGCGTGCTTAAACATCCGAACCCATCGCCTCAGACATCGAGATTCTCGACCTTCAGCGCATTCGT
>CAWAGY010000004.1:0-74963 GCA_963781645.1 uncultured Alphaproteobacteria bacterium
GCGCCTGAGCGGCCGCCTTTTCCAGGTAACCGACAATTTCTTCCGACTCCGTCCCCTCCTGCGCAAGGATCCGCAGGCAACCTTGGGTATATGCCAGCGCTGCCGACAGGGGCTGACTGATCTCGTGCGAGATCGTTGTTGCCAGAGCGCCGAACATGTTGCGGTACATCAGCCTGACGCGGTCAGCATGTTGCCGGCGCGCCTGTCGTTCGCCGGCCAGACGTTCCGTGATGTCGATTCCGATGCCGAAGATTGCCTGCATCTTTGCACGATGGCGCGACGTTGCCGAGAAGGTCCACTCGATCCGGCGCCGTTCGCCTGCGCGGGTGGCGAGCGGGATCGTCATCGTGATCGCCGAGCGAAATCGGGACGTGAGACTAACAGCGAGCTGCACCCCTAAAGTTGATCGCGCTTCCGGAGCAATCAGTGTCTCGAGCATCGGCCGGCCGATGATCTCTTCATCGCGCCAGCCGGTCACCAATTTGCACGTCGGGTTAAAAATCTGAATTCGGCCTTGAAGATCGGCAATGATCATTAAGGCCGGAGTTCCTTCGACAGCGTCGGCGAGCAACCGGTCATTGGCCGACCGCCCGTCGACCCGCCCCTCGCTGTCGGCCGCGAAAACCCGGACAAGAGGAGCTGTGGACGGACCTTGTTTTAGCATATGATGCTGCATTCTTGGCGCTGATACAGGTGTATAGCGGCTGGTTCATTCAAAAACAAACCCAATCGGGGTAAAACTCCTCCGCAGGGTCGCAGACCTTTCGAACACCTGATGCGCCGCGCCACAATCGCTTTGAGCCGTGAAGGACTACCGGTTTACACCGAGAAGCGCATGAATCCGAGCGGTTACCTCAGGCAGTTCGTCCGGCGGCGCTGTTGCTGCGGTTGCCGGCTGGCGATTGAGGAGGGTTGCCAAGCCACGATCGGTGAGCGCCCGATATAGGTCCTCGAAATCGCGCGAATGAAGAACGATGCCGCGGTCGTAGAGCCAGTCGCCAAGCGCGGCCAGCAACGGTGACGTCGGAATGCCGGGAGGTGACTGCAGCCGCGCCGCCAGGCGGCGGCGAAGAGCGAATAGGCGGCTCGGTCGCTCTGGCAGGGGATAGATAACGAGTGGCCGGCCGAGGCGGGCAACCTCGACCATCATCGATGCGCTGTCGCCGGTGACAACGAACCCATCGGCGAGGCCGAGCAGCGCCTTGTAAGGATTAGCGGGGTCGGCGTCGCGCCAAGGATAGAGGAACGCGGTTGGCGGAAGGATGCGCTGCAGCGTGTTGGTGACCGCGGCGGGCGTGCGGCGGCTGGTCGTCACGAACAGGCTGCCGGCACCCCCGGTACTGGTCAGCACCGAAGAGACCAGGCGGGTGGCTACGTGTTCATCAAAGACGAAGCGGCCTGTCGGGCCGCCGACGAGAACCGCCGTCAGCGGCCGAGGCAAGGGCGCGAGACGTTCGCGCCAGGAGGCGGTATCGCGGCGGATGGCAGCGGCGTCGGCGGCGAGCAACGGCAGGGCGAGGCGGAAGACGTTTGGGCGATCGGGTATCCGATATTGCGGCGGCGCCAGCACCAGATCGAAGCGGTCAAGAAACCGGCGCGGGCGGCCGACAATGACCAGCCGGCTTGTGTCACCGGACCTCTCCTTTACCCACAATGCCGCCATCGATGGTCGCCGGCCGATGGTCAGGATTAAGTCCGGCCATGGTGGAGCGAGCGGATCGGACGCCGCCTGGTCTATGTGGGCAACGGACGCCCGGAACCGCGGCTTGCCGGTCTGATAGCGGGCGACGAAGCGGAGCCGGCGGGTTTCGACCGGCCAGCAGAGGGCATCGGCAATCAGCGCAATCTGAGCATTGTCGCCGGGTTTGTCGCCGATCACCAGCCAAGTCCGCGGTGGTGATGATACTGTGCCGCGCATCGGCATCATCAACCTTGTTCCTGCTCTTTACGGCACGCCGCATGCGCGCCCTGACCAGGGCGAGTTCATGCCGTAGCAGACCATATTGCACCAACACGCGATTCGGCCTTTGCCGCAGCGCACATGAATTGTCAATTCCATGAAGTTGGTTTTTCCCCAGGTTCCTCATCTTTAGCGGGTACCGAAAGTGGAGGCGTTAGCATAACGTTTAGCGCAACTTAAGGTCGACACGGAAACATGATCCAGTGGTGGTCGCACTTGCATGAGCGAACATCTTGACGCCGCAGCGACCCTGGCGACACCATATCCTTGGTGATCGACCTCAGCGAATGCATAAGCAATCTCAGAGGGTTGTTGGAGATGCCTGGGAACCGCTGCGAGCTTTCCCGCTTTCGCCGCTGGCTCCGTTCGCCGCCCCGACGGATCTCCATCAAGACCGGCCCGTCCTTCACCGCGTTGAAGGCCACGGAAGAGGGCGGCGATCCCGGTAACCGTTCCCCGAAAGCGCGATCCCGCCGCCCGCCTGGGCCGGAGTACGCATGTCTGATCTTATCGAAATGAGCCGCGTTCTCTATGATCATCAGTGGGAGTTGCTGGAGGATTGGGTTCGCAAGCTCGATCAGTTGGCCGATCTGACCGACGAAGAGATCGGCCGGCTCGTCCATTTGAGCATGGCGCGAATTCGGCCTTCGGCTCGTTGATCATCAACGCCGCCGCCCTTGGCCGCTCGCGCGCGGCCCACTTATCAATTCCCCGCTCCCCTCACCTGCGTCTCATGATGGGTGGTCCGGCCGCCCTTTAGGAGAGATCCTATTCGACGAAGGTCGCCGGGTGGTTGCGGCCCGTCACTGTTCCATCTACTAGTAGTTCATCCCCTCTCCTCGGCACCGGCATATGTCTAGCCGCCGGTCTCAAAGCCGGGATAGAGGGTCATGCCGCCGTCGATGTACATGGTTGCGCCGGTGACGTAGTCCGAATCATCGGATGCCAGCCAAACGGCGGCACGGGCAATATCGTCCGCTTCGCCGATTCGTTTGTAGGGCACCAGCTTCATCAGCTCCGCATACGCTTCCGGCGTACTCCAGGCAGCCATGTTGATCGGGGTGCGGATGGCGCCGGGCGAGATTGCGTTAACCCTGATGCGAAATGGGGCCACTTCCTGCGCGATCGACTTCATCATCAGTGACACGCCGCCCTTGGATGCCGCATAGTTGACGTGGCCGGCCCAAGGAATAACGTCATGCACGGAGCTGACGCAGAGTATCTTGCCGGCCGAACATGACACGTCGCGCCTCACCCCCCGCCGTTTGAATTCACGCACCGCCTCGCGCGCACAGAGGAATTGGCCGGTCAGGTTGACGGCGATGACCTTGTTCCACTGCGCAAGGCTCATCTGATCGAAGGGCGCATCCTGCTGCAGGCCGGCATTATTGACGAGGATGTCAATGGTGCCGAATTCCTCGATCATCCGCGCAAACATCGACACGACGTCGCCCTCGTCCGACACGTCGCCGCGGCAAGCGTAGGCCCTGGCACCGCAGCGCTTGATCTCCTCGACGGTTTCCAGCGCTTCGTCTTCACCGCTGCGAAAGTTAACGACGACATCGGCACCGGCGTGACCGAGCCCGAGAGCGATGCCCTTGCCAATCCCGGAACTGGCCCCGGTGACCAGTGCCTTTTGGCCCTTCAATTTCTTGTCGATCGGGCAGGACGGCATCACCACCGCCGGCAGCGCCGGGTCGTGAAACTGTGAAACATCGACATCCATGACACGGCCCCTCGCGACTAGCAGAGCGCGTCGTGTTCGCTCTGCGCTGATCCTGTTCTCTAATGTAGGAGCCGGGGGAAATGGCGACCAACTGTTGTTTCCGCCGGCCGGCCGATCGACCACCGCCTCGGACCAGTCGCGTACGATCGGCGGCCCGCGCTGCGATACGGTGCCCATTGCATGATCGACCCCTCGACCTGTTATTTTTTTCAATGCTCGGCTGGTACACTGCGCATTGAGGGGCCGCAGCACCCGCGGTCGTATCGAAGGTCGATCGGCGACCGGCGCTTCCCATGAATGCGATAAGACGTCAGCCGGGAGGATATGGACATGGAAAGACGCACGTTTCTGAAGGCGGGGGGCGCCGGGTTCGCGGCGGCCACCCTGTCCGCCCCGGCAATCGCGCAAACGCTGCCCGAAATCAAGTGGCGCTGCGCTTCGAGTTTTCCGAAAAATCTCGAGACGCTTTTCGGTGCCGCCGAAATCGTCGCAGAACGCATTGCGGCGCTGACCGACGACAAGTTTCAGATCCGCGTCTTTGCCGCGGGCGAAATCGTTCCGGGGCTGCAGGTGCTCGACGCGGTGCAGGCGGGGACGGTCGAATGCGGCCATACAGCCAGTTACTACTACGTCGGTAAAGATCCGACGCTTGCCTTCGATACCGCCGTCCCGTTCGGTCTGACCGCGCGGATGCAGAACGCCTGGATGTACTACGGCGGCGGCCTAGATCTCATGCGCGAGATCTTCAAGCCCTTCAACATCATCAACATTCCCTGTGGCAACACGGGTACGCAGATGGGCGGCTGGTTCAGCAAGGAGATCAACAGCGTCGCCGACCTGAAGGGCCTGAAGATGCGCATCGCGGGGTTTGCCGGTCAGGTCCTGACCAAGCTTGGTGTCGTTCCGCAGCAGATTGCCGGCGGCGACATCTACTCGTCGCTCGAGAAAGGAACGATCGACGCCGCCGAGTGGATCGGTCCCTACGACGACGAGAAGCTAGGAATTTATAAGGTTGCCAAATATTATTACTATCCAGGCTGGTGGGAAGCCGGACCACAGCTTACCTTTTACGTCAACGCAAAATCATGGGACCCGCTCCCCAAGCTCTACAAGGAAGTACTAGAAACTGCCTGTGCCGAGTCGAACGTCTTGACGATAGCCAGGTATGACACGCAAAACCCGCCGGCGCTGCGCCGGCTCGTTGCCGCTGGCACCATCCTCAAGCCATTTCCGCGCGACGTTCTCGAAGCCTGCTACAAGGCGACATTCGACGTCTACGACGAGACCTCGGCAAAGAACGCAAACTTTAAGAAGGTCTACGAGGCCTGGAAGCCATTCCGCGATATCGAGTACGAATGGTTCTCGGTCGCCGAGCACACCTTCGATCGATTCGCCCTGGCGCAGGCAGCCATTAGGTAGACCGGGGCGGGGGCGCGTCATCCGGCAGACGGCGGTCCTCGCTGCAGCAGCTTCCTCCCGAAGCAGTGTCGAAAGATGATGGTGTCAGGCTAACGGAAGGTCGGCGTCGACGGTACTTCGTCGTCGAATCGCGGCACTTCGATGTGTATGGGGGGCGCCGCTCCTCGGCCCGGCCCGTGCGGCAGATGCTGGACGAGTGCGGGAAAAGCGATAATGAGAGTGACCATAATCAGCTGGATGCAGACGAACGGGAGGGCTCCCCAATAAATCTGCGCCGTTGTTACGCCGGCTGTGTTCCGGCCGGTCACGCGATCGACATACTCGGCGCTCGGAGCGACACTCCGCAGGTAGAATAGAGCAAATCCAAACGGTGGATGCATGAAGGATGTCTGCATGTTGACGCCCAAGAGCACACCGAACCAGATAAGGTCTATCCCCAGCTTGTCGGCAACCGGCGCCAAGAGCGGCACGATGATGAAGGCCAGCTCAAAGAAGTCAAGAAAGAAAGCCAGCAGAAAAACCATGATGTTAACGACGATCAGGAAGCCGATCTGACCGCCTGGAAGGTCGAGGAGCAGGCTTTCGACCCATAGGTCCCCATTGACGGCCCGGAAAACCAAGCCGAAGACGGTGGCACCGACGAGGATAAACATAACGAACGCCGACAGTTTGGCCGTCTTGTCCATCGCCTGCTTCAGGAGACTCCAGGTCAGCCGTCGATTGATCAATGCGAGGAGGATGGCACCGGTGGCTCCCATGGCGCCGCCTTCGGTCGGCGTTGCGATGCCGAGAAAAATCGTGCCGAGAACGAGAAAGATAAGAAGAAGCGGCGGAAACAACGATACGATGACGCGGCGGAGGAGGGCGAAGCCGCGCAGCGACCGGGCTTCCTTCGGCAGCGCCGGAACCGCGTTCGGCCGGGTGATCGAGACGAGGAGCACCCAACCGGCGTAGAGCCCGGCAAGTGTAACTCCCGGGATGACGGCGCCTTCGTACATATCGCCGACGGAGCGGCCAAGCTGGTCGGCCAGAACGATGAGCACGAGGCTGGGCGGAACGATTTGGGCGAGCGTTCCCGACGCGGTAATGACGCCCGAAGCGACCGACCGATTGTAGCCGTACCGGAGCATAATGGGGAGCGAGATCAGACCCATCGAAATAACCGAGGCGGCAACAACGCCGGTCGTCGCGGCGAGCAGAGCGCCGACGAAGATGGCCGCATAGGCGAGGCCGCCACGGATCGGACCGAACAGCTGGCCGATGGTGTCGAGCAAATCTTCCGCCATTCCGCTGCGTTCGAGAACCAGACCCATGAAGGTGAAGAACGGGATGGCGAGCAGCGTATCATTGCGCATGATGCCGAAGATCCGCTCCGGCAGTGCCTGCAGCAGCTCAGGCTTGAGAAGACCGAGCTCAATGCCGATTGTGCCGAAGATCAGGCCATGCGCGGCCAGCGCGAAAGCGATCGGATAGCCGAATAGCAAAAACACGACGAGCGCGGCGAACATCAGCGGCGCCATGTTGGCGATGAGAACCGTGGTCATTTCCCCGCCTCCTCGCGGCGCCACCCGTCGAGTATGAGGAGATCACCGATGCGTTCGGCGGGATGGGCGAAGGGGTCTTCCAGCCGCCCGCGAAGAAACGCAATGCGCTTGATCAGCTCGGAGATGCCTTGCAAGAACAAAAGAAAAAACCCGGTCGGAATAAGAATCTTGACCGGCCAGCGGAGAAGTCCGCCGGCGTCGGTCGACATCTCGCCGCGCTGAAAGGAATTGATAAACATCGGTAAGGCGAGCCAGAAGATAATGGTTGCCATCGGCAACAGAAACAGCACCGTGCCGATAACGTCGATCCAGGCTCGGGCGCGATGCGACAACCGGTCGCTGATCACGTCAATGCGAACATGCTCGTTGTTCAGAAGAGTATAGGAAGAGCAAAGAAGGAATACGGCAGCAAACAGGTACCACTGCAGTTCCAGCCACGCATTGGAGCTGGTATCAAACAGATAGCGGACGGACGCATTGCCGGCGCTGACAAGTACCGCAAGCAGGATCAGCCAGCGCACCGTCAGACCAATCCGTTCGCTTAGTTTGTCGATACGTTTCGACAGGCGCAGGAGAAAGGACACCCACGTCCTCCCGGTTTTTTAACTGCCGGCTCAATGGGAATAAAGGCACGCGGGACGGGGCCCGGTCTTCCTCGGCCGACTGCTGTTTTGCCGCGCGACACGCCCGCTGCTAGCCTGCGCCCTAGTCCAGCTAAATAAAAACAGCGGTAGTCGTCTACCACGGGAGAAAAACCTAAACGAGAGGAAAATCGCCCTTCCTCTCATCAACCACCATGGCAGGACTGGCTGCAGCCGCCGCAACGCCGTGGGCGCAGCGGCGGCTGCGCTTAGGTTGCCACAGCTTGCGCGCCGAGCATCGCCTTCGGCAACTCGATGTTTACTTCGAGGACCGAGACGTTACCACTGTTCTCCAGATTGACCGCGATCTTGTCATTGTCGACCGCGACATACTTGGCGATGACCTGAAGCAACTCGTTCTTCAGGCGGGGCAGGTAGTCGGGCCCGGCTAGATCGGCACGTTCATGGGCAAGAAGAATCTGCAGCCGTTCCTTTGCTTCGACGGCCGTCGGCTTGGAGCGTGCCCGGAAGAGACTGAGAATGTTCATGCGGTCCTCCACAAAAAGCGCTGGAAGAGACCGCGTCTCTCGACCTGCATGAAGCGATGATCGATCTGTTCGCCGAGGTACCGGCCAACCACGTCGGCGTACGCCTGGCCCGCCTTCGAGGAGTCGTCGAAGATCACCGGCTGCCCCAGGTTCGATGCCTTGAGAACGGACTCGCTCTCCGGGATGACGCCTAGAAGCGAGATCGCGAGGATTTCGAGCACGTCCTCGATCTTCAGCATATCCCCGCGCTCGACCCGCTTCGGATCATAGCGGGTGAGCAGCAGGTGTTCCTTGACCGGTTCGTGCCCCTGTTCGGCCCGCCGCGAGCGACTTTGCAGAACGCCGAGAATGCGATCGGAATCGCGGACGCTCGAAACCTCGGGATTGGTGACGATGATCGCTTCGTCGGCAAAGTAGAGCGCCATAAGGGCGCCGCGTTCGATGCCGGCGGGACTATCGCAGATAATGTAATCGAAAGTCTCCTTTAGTTCATCGAGCACCTTCTCGACGCCTTCACGCGTCAATGCATCCTTGTCGCGCGTCTGGCTGGTCGGCAGGATATACAGGTTGTCGACCCGCTTGTCCTTGATGAGCGCCTGGCTGAGCTTTGCGTCGCCGTGGATGACATTGATGAAATCGAAGACGACGCGGCGCTCACAGCCCATAATCAGATCGAGGTTGCGCAACCCGACATCGAAGTCGATAACCACCGTCTTGTTGCCCCGTTGGGCCAGTCCGGCGGCGAATGCGGCGGCGGAGGTGGTCTTGCCCACTCCTCCTTTGCCTGACGTCATAACGATGACCTTACCCAACGCTCCCTCCAACGCTGCCTTCAACATTCGTCTTCCATGGTCAATCGACCGCTCTTCATCTGTAATATTGAGCATCGCACCCGGATCACGGCAGGGCCTCGATGCCCAGTCGCTCACCTTCCAGCGCGATCTGCACCGCCTTGCCGATCAGCCCGTCCGGAAGGTCTTCGCGAACGCGCCAGTAGCCGGCGACCGAAACCAGCTCCGCCTCCAGGCTGTGGCAAAAAATGCGGGCCTTGGTGTCGCCGGAAACGCCGGCCAGTGCACGGCCGCGCAGCGCCCCGTAGACGTGGATATGGCCGTCGGCGAGCAGTTCGGCGCCGGGGCTGATCGAAGTCACAACGACGAGGTCCGTCCCTTGGGCGTAGATTCGCTGGCCCGAGCGAACCGGCTGGGTGACAACGAGAGCCGATCGCGACGGCGGCGCGCCGTGCTCGGCGCGGTGGCTCGCCTCGCGATTGGCTTGCGCCGGAGCGGGGCGTTCGCGTGCCGCCGGAGAGACGGGTCTCGGTCGGGGTAGCGAGCGGCGTCTTCCGGCCCTCCGGAAAAACCGAAAGGCCCGCATTCGTCGCCGCCTTTATCTGGTCTTCGGTCGCGTTCTGCACGCCGATCGGCACAAGCTGGTGCTGGCGCAGCCGGCGCCCGAGCTCGGCGATGTTGAACGGCGGTGATTCTGCCATGTCCTGCAGATCGATGATGACCGGAGCGTGCCGGAAAAAGTTGGGCGCTTGCGCCACTCGGTCGGCGATCGACTGAAACATCGCCGCGTCCTTCGGATCCGCGATGCGAAGCACAAGGACGGTGAACGAACCGCCATGCAGCTTAAAGCCGCTGCCGCCGGCCGAAGCGGCGATCGGGGCGGGCGCTGTCGCCTGCGACGGTGTGGCGGCGAGGTCGCTGAGGAGTTCCGTTTTCGGCATTCAGGTGTCGATCGATCGGTCGATTTCGGATGCTGCGATCATGCCCGAGCCGGTGGCGGCTGTCACAAGCGCCTGCCGGGTCCATGGTTCACGATTTGCGGGCCGGCGGATAATCGATTGAACACGATGATTTTTTTAGAGCATCGGCGCCGGGATAGAGGCTGCCGGCGCCTTGGATTCAGGTTTCGCGGGTTCCGATTCGAAAAACGATTCGCGGGCGAGATCCCACCGATATGCATAGGGAGGAGGAGAAACTACTATAACTAGTGGATGCGAGCCGATAGACGATTCAGCCGCGCGGCCGGATCCAGGTGACGTGACCCATCTTCCTGCCGGGCCGCGCGGTGCTCTTGCCGTAGAGATGGAGGTGCGCGGCGGGATCGACGAGAAGGTCCCGCCAACGTTCCACCTCATCCCCGAGGAGATTTTCCATAACCGCGTCGGCGTGGCGATCGGGGCTGCCGAGCGGCAGGCCGGCGACCGCCCGGATGCATTGCTCGAACTGCGAAACGACGCAGGCATCGATCGTCCAGTGACCGGAATTGTGGGGTCGTGGCGCGAGTTCATTAACGAGAAGCCGGCCGTCGCGAGCTAACGAACATCTCGACGCAGAGAATGCCGATCAGGCCGATCTCCTCGGCAATGCACCGGGCGTAGGCTTCAGCGGCGACGGCGAGAGCCGGATCGATGCAAGCCGGCGCCACCGTGCGGCGGAGCACGTGGTTTTCATGGACGTTTTCGACGGGAATGTAGGCTGCAATGTCGCCGACTTCGCTGCGCGCGATGATAACCGAGATTTCGAGGGCAAAATCGACCCAGCCTTCAAGCACGCCCGACGGCTCATCGTTGTTCGCCTTCATCTCCGCCCAGGCCGTCGGCGGCCGTCTGCGCGACAATCGCGACCTGGCCCTTGCCGTCATAGCCGAGGCGGGCGAGCTTGAGCACCGCCGGACGGCCAATGGCGATTAGCGCCGCCTCCAGGTCCCGGGCGTCGTCCACGGCGCGGAACGGCGCGGTGGGCACCCCGATCCTGATTGAGGAAGGTCTTTTCGGCGATGCGGTCCTGACAGATCGCCAACACCTGCGCGTTCGGGCGCACCGGTACAACTTCGGCGACGACAGCGGCGGTGCTGCCGGGAATGTTTTCGAATTCGTACGTGACAACGTCGACCGCCCGGGCAAAGCGCAACAAGGCGTCGCGATCCTCGTAATCGGCGAGCGTATGGCGGTCTGTCACTTGCATCGCCGGGGCGTCCGGTTCCGGCGAGAAGACATGACAGCGGTATCCGAGCCTCGCTGCCGCCAGCACCAGCATCCGGCCGAGTTGACCGCCGCCGATGATGCCGATCACGGAGCCGGAGGACAGCGGCGGCTGCAGCGCCAACGCCCCGCTGCGTTCCGTCGTCTTCGCTCGTCAACAGCCGACATCGCAATTCAGCCGTCGTTATCCACAGGATGCTCGGCAACCGCGTCCGTTTGCGTACGCCGCCACGCGTCGACCGCCACCGCCACCGCCTGATCGTGCAGAGCCAGCACCGCTGCCGCAAGAAGAGCGGCATTGATGGCACCCGCCTTGCCGATGGCGAGGGTGCCGACGGGCACGCCGGCCGGCATCTGGACGATCGAGAGAAGGCTGTCGAGCCCCCGCAAGACATGGCTTTCGATCGGAACGCCGAACACCGGCAGCGGCGTCAGCGCCGCCACCATCCCCGGAAGATGCGCGGCGCCACCGGCGCCGGCGATGATCACCTTGAGGCCGCGGTCACGGGCCCGGCTGGCATAGGCGTAGAGGCGATCGGGGGTGCGGTGGGCCGAAACGATGCCGGTTTCGTGAGCGATCTGGAGCTGGGTGAGCACGCCGGCGGCGTGACGGAGCGTCGCCCAGTCCGACTGGCTTCCCATGACGATGCCCGACATCGATGGTGCCGCTGCTCATCACATCCTTGTCCCGCTGCGAAAAAGGCCGCAATTATTTGGGAACGACCGGTAAGATACAAGAACGCGTTCGCCGGGATGTGGCGATTCACCTGGTTCGGCGGTCGTTGACTTCGTCGGTCTGCCCGCCTACCACTATCCGCGAGCAGAAGAAGGTGCGCGGGTGCCATATCAGCGGGACCGGCTCAACACGCGGCGATTGACGACACCGGCTTGCGCGGCTTTAGCGGCGGGTACTCGCGTTGGCAGGCTGCATGGTCGGTCCCGATTACCAGCCGCCGGACGCTCCGGTTGCCGCGGAATGGCGGGACGCACAGAACCCGGCGGTGGTCAGCGACCGCGAGGCGGATCGCGCATGGTGGTCGGTGTTTGCGGACCCCACCCTCGATGCGCTCGTCGATCTTGCGTACCGGCAGAACCCGGGGGTTCTGGAAGCGGGTGTGCGCGTCCTTGAGGCGCGCGCTCAACTGGGCATCGCCATCGGCGAGTTTTATCCGCAACAGCAGGCTGCAACCGGTGAGCTGAACTACAATCGGGCGAGTGAGCGCGCCCCGTTTACCCAGCCGGCTAACTCATCGTTATTCAGCTTTACCCAGGCGTCGATCGGAATGGGACTTTCCTGGGAGCTCGACTTCTGGGGTAAGTTCCGCCGCGCAGTTCAGGCGGCGGATGCCAACTTCCTCGCTTCCGTGGCCACATACGACGACGTTCTGGTGACTCTGACCGCCGACGTCGCCGCGACGTACGTCGGCATCCGCACGCTCCAGCAACGGCTGGCGATCGCCGAGGAAAACGTCCGCCTGCAGCGGGAATCACTGGATATCGCGCAGGCGCGCTTTCAGGGCGGGACGACAAGCGAGCGCGACGTTGCTCAGGCCGAGACCGTACTGGCCTCGACCGAAGCGACGATTCCCGGCGCTTACGCAACAATTGCAGCAGGCGAAGAATGCGTTGTCGGTCCTACTCGGCATGCCGCCATCGCCGCTTGCTGAACTCCTCGGCGGCCCGCAAACGATTCCCGTCGCGCCGGCGGAAGCGGTGGTCGGCTTGCCGGCCGATCTGCTCAGCCGCCGCCCCGACGTTCGCCGCGCGGAGTTGTTCGCCGCCGCCGAGAGCGCCAGGATCGGCTTCGAAAAGGCGGAGCTTTATCCCGCCGTCTCGATCACCGGCAATTTCGGCTACCTCGCCAGCGACTGGGGCCAGTTCGACCTCAGCGACATGTTTTCCGGCCACGCGAGGACCTTCGCCATCGGCCCGGCGGTGCAGTGGAACATCCTCAACTACGGGCAGATCACCAACCGGGTCCGGGCGCAGGATGCCCGCTACCAGGCGGCGATCTTCAACTTTCAGACGGTCGTTCTGACGGCGCAGCGTGAGGTCGAGGACGGCCTCGCCCAGTTCCTGCAATCACGCGTGCGCGCCGAGGCACTGGCCCGCAGCGCCTCGGCAGCCAAGCGATCGTTCGAGCTGTCGCTGCTGCAGTACCGCGGAGGGAATCGTCGACTTTACCACCGTCCTCACCGCACAGCAGGACCTGCTCCAGGCGCAGGACAACCTGGTGAACGCCATGGGCGACATTCCGCAGGGGCTCATACTCACCTACCGCGCCATCGGCGGCGGCTGGCAGATCCGCGAGGGCCGGGACTTCGTACCGCCGGCGGTTCAGGCGGTGATGGCCGAGCGCACCGATTGGGGCAACCTTCTGACACCGGTCAATCTGCTGCAGCCGTCCGCTCCTGGGTTGCCGGGCCCAGAGAATATCGGACGCACCGTGCGGCCGCCGGAATGGTAGGCGGCCGTTCGCCAATGCAGTCGTCCCGCAAGCGGATCGTCCTCGGTGTCTTGGCAGCTGACGCTCGTCGTCGGCTGCAAGGAGAAGAACACCTTCGTTCCTCCGCCGCCACCGAAGGTGACGGTCGCCGAGCCGGTGCAGAAGCCGGTCACCGATTACCTCGACTTCACCGGCAATACCCAGGCAATCTATACGGTGCAGCTGCCGGCGCGCGTCGAGGGCTACCTTGTCGGGGTGCATTTTCAGGACGGCGCGGACGTGAAGAAGGGCGACCTCCTGTTCACCATCCAGCCGGAGCAGTATCAGGCCCAGTTGCAGCAGGCGGAAGCCGACGTCCTCAATCAAAAAGCGGCGCTTGAACACGCCGAAACCGAGTTCCAGCGCTATTCCCGCCTCTTCCAGCAGAAGGCGGCCCCGCAGACCGAGGTCGATCGCTGGAAGTACGAGCGCGATTCCGCCCGCGCCGGGCTGCTCAACGCCGAAGCCCAGGTCGAGCTGGCGAAGCTCAATGTCAGGCTACACTCGGATTACCGCGCCGTTCGACGGGCGGATGGGGCGGCATCTGAAGGATCCCGGCAATCTGGTCGGGAGCGGCGGCGGCGAAACGGTCCTCGCCGAGATCAACCAGATCGACCCGATCTACGTCTACTTCACCATCAACGAGCTCGATCTGCTGCGGGTGAAAAGGCTGCAGCAGGAGACGGGCGGCGCCTGATTATCGGATTGCGCCGGTGCCGGCCTTTGTCGGCCTTGCCAACGAAGATGGCTACCCGCACGAGGGCCGGATCGACTTCGCGGCGATCACGCGTCGATCCGTCGACCGGAACGCTGCTCTTGCGCGCAATCGTGCCCAACAAGGACCGCCTAATGGTGCCGGGGCTGTTCGTCCGGGTGCGGGTGCCGATCGCCCGTCAGGCCAATGCCATCCTCGTTCCCGAAGTTGCGCTCGGCACCGATCAGATTGGGCGCTACGTCCTTATCGTCAACGACAAAAACGTCGTCGAGCGGCGCGGCGTCAAGCTCGGCCAGTTGGACGGTACGATGCGGGTGATCGACGAGGGTCTCACCGGCCAGGAACGGGTCGTCGTCAACGGCTTGATGCGGGCAATACCCGGACGCGAGGTTTCCCCGGAGGTGGAGCAGGCAGCCAATCCCCCGGCTGCGGCGTCGACACTCGTCGGCGGCTGACATGGCGAAGGCCGTCTGATGTCGAAGTTTTTTATCGAGCACCCGATCTTCGCCAACGTCATCGCCATCATCACGATCATTTTGGGCGCAGTGTGCATACTCAACCTGCCGATCGCCCAGTATCCCGAGATCACGCCGCCGACCATCCAGGTTACAACCAGTTATCCGGGCGCAAGCGCCGAGATCGTTGCGAAGACGATCGGTATCCCGATCGAACAAGCGGTCAACGGTGTCGAGGGCGCGATGTATATGTCGTCCACCAGTGGTAGCGACGGCAGCTATACACTTACCATCAGTTTCGAGGTTGGCAGCAACCAGAACACGGCCCTGTCGCTGGTGCAGAACTACGTCAATACGGCTCTCGCCCAATTGCCGGCCGGCTGCCAGCGCGCAAGGTATTACCGTCCGCAAGGTCAGTACAAACATTCTGCTCGTCGTTAACCTATATTCCGAAAACAACGAGTTCGACGAGACGTTTCTGGCAAACTACGCCATCATCAACATGCAGTACCCGCTCGCGCGCCTCCCCGGTGTCGGCCAGGTTTCCGTCCGCGGTGCGGGCAAATACGCCATGCGGGTGTGGCTCGATCCGAACAAGCTGCAATACTACGGCTTGACGACTCTCGATGTGCAACAGGCCATCCAGCAGCAGAACGTGGAGGTTGCGTCGGGCCAACTGGGCGGTCCGCCGGTTCCGAAAGATCAGGCCTTTCAATTCACGGTCAACGCCCTCGGCAGGCTTTCCGATGCCGAGCAGTTCGAGAACATCATCGTCAAGTCCGTGCGGGGGGAAACGGCGCAAATCGTCCGTATCAAGGACCTGGCGCGCGTCCAGCTCAGCCAACAGACCTTCACCGGCTTCTCCCAGGTCTTCGGCAAACCCGCCGCGCACGTGCTCTTCTTCACCTTGCCCGGGGCCAACGACCTGGCGGTCGCCGACGAGGTGCTGAGCGAGGTCGAGCGGATGAGCAAGTCTTTTCCGCCCGGCATGAAGTACGCATCGGTCTACAACACGACCAGATTCGTTCAGCAGGCGATCAACTCCGTCTACCACACGCTGTTCGAGGCGGCGATTCTCGTTTTGATCGTCATCACCGTCTTTCTGCAGAACCTGCGGGCTATGCTAGTCCCCGCCACGACGGTGCCGGTGACCATCATAGGAGCATTCGCTGCTATGGCGGCTTTGGGATTCAGCATTAACCTGATGACGTTGTTTGCGCTGATTCTCGCGATCGGCATCGTCGTCGACGACGCGATCATTATTGTCGAGAACGCATCCCATTACATTGAAAAGGGCCTCACGCCGAAGGACGCCGCAATCAAGGCGATGAGCGAGCTGACCGGTCCGGTGATCGGCATCACACTTGTGCTGACAGCCGTATTCGTGCCGGCGGCGTTTCTCCCGGGAATCACCGGTCAGCTGTTCCGGCAATTCGCCCTCGTCATCGCGGCGACGGCGGTGATCAGCGCGATCAACGCAGTAACACTGAAGCCGGCGCAGTGTGCACTCTATCTCAAGCCGAAGAAGGAGGGCAGCCGGCCGAACGCCTTTTATCGGGGCTTCAACAAGGTCTACGGCGCCGTCGAAAGCTTTTATATCGGTATCGTGAGTTGGATGGCCCACCGCGTCGGCCTGATGATGGTCGTGTTCCTAGTCATCGTCGGCATTGCGGCGTGGCGGTTTGCACAACAACCGACGGGCTTCCTGCCGACGGAAGACCAGGGCTACTGCATCATCGCAACAAAGCTCCCCGAGGGCGCCGCACAGCCGCGGGCGCGTGAAGTTGCCGACAAGATTAGTGACATCGTGTCGAAGGAGCCTGGTGTCGCCGGCTGGGTGACGATCGGCGGCCTTTCGATCCTTGACAACGCCACGCTTTCCAACGCCTTGACAACCTTCGTTCCCTACAAAGATTGGAGCGAACGAGGGGCGAAGTTGAGTCAAGACCACATCGTCAGCAGCCTGCGCCAGAAGCTGGCTCAGATTCAGGACGCTGCCAACTTTGTTCTGATCCCCCCGCCAATCCGCGGTCTCGGACAAGCTGGCGGCTTCCAGATGATGGTCCAAGATCGGGCCGATCTCGGTCTTGGGGAACTTGACAAGGCGACCCAGGAGTTGATCCGAGCCGCCAGTTCGCAGTCGGGTCTGGTCGGCCTTGCCACGACGTTCAGCGCCCGAAGTCCGCAGTTTTACCTGGACATCGATCGCACCAAAGCGGAATCGCTGGGCGTTTCGCTGAACGATGTGTTCGACACGCTGTCGGCCTATTTGGGCTCTGCCTACGTCAACCTGTTTAACAGGTTCAATCAGGTTTTTCAGGTGTACGTGCAGGCAGAGTCGGCGTTCCGCCTTCAGCCCGAGGACATCAAGAATCTCTATGTGCGCAACAACAAGGGCGAGGTGGTGCCGCTCGGTACATTGCTCACGGCGCACCCGGTGCTCAGCAGCGAGTTGATCACCCGCTACAATCTCTATCCCGCGGCCGCCGGTCTTCGGTGCCGCCGCCCCCGGCTTCAGCTCTGGAGAGGCGCTCAATCTGATGCAGCAGGTGGCGGATAACACGCTGCCGGCGGGTATGTCGTACGAGTGGACGTCCACCGCCTACCAGGAGAAGCAGGTCGGCAATCAGGCCTACTTCATCTACGCGTTGAGCCTGACCCTTGTGTTCTTGGTTCTTGCCGCCCAGTACGAGAGCTGGACCAGTCCGGCCGCGGTTATCATGACCGTTCCCATGGCCCTCATCGGCGTGCTTCTGGCGCTCATCATCCGCGGCTTCGACAACAACCTCTACACGCAGGTCGGCCTCGTCCTGATGATCGCGCTGGCCGCCAAGAACGCCATTCTCATCGTTGAATTTGCTCGCGAATTGCGGGCAGAGGGCATGCCGATCGTCGATGCCGCGGTCGAAGCGACGCGTCGGCGCTTTCGACCGATTATGATGACTTCGTTTGCCTTCATCCTCGGCGTCGTGCCGATGGCGATGGCGAGCGGCGCCGGTGCTGCCAGCCAGCAGGCCCTAGGCACCGTCGTCGTCGGCGGAATGCTGGCCTCGACCTTGCTCGCCATCCCGTTCGTGCCCGTATTCTACATCGTGATGCAACGGATCAGCGAACGCCGGGGCGGCAAGACAGCGCCGGCCGGTGGCCATCCGACCGAGGCGTCGCCGACCGAGCATCCCGCGGAATAAGGCTGTGGCGCACTCAGCGCAGACGGCGAAAGAAGTGTGCTCGTCGGCAATGTTCAGGTAACGCTTCTCGGGTATATCTTCCGGACGGTATCGAATACGGGGCGCTTCCTTTTCCTCTTCAACATGTCCGGCTCGCGCCGCCGGCGATCTCATGGCCAGGAACACTCATGCTTCGCCGTCTGTACGAGTGGGTGATGCGCGCCGCCGAAAGCCCGGACGCTCTCAAGTGGCTCGCCGCAATCTCCTTCGCCGAAAGCTCGTTTTTTCCGATCCCGCCGGATGCGATGCTGGTGCCCATGGTGCTTGCTCGGCCGCGCGACGCATGGCGAATCGCCGCGGTCTGTTCGATCGCATCCGTGATCGGCGGCTTTTTCGGCTATGCCATCGGCTATTACCTGTTTCAAACCATCGGTCAGCCGATCGTCGATTTCTACGGATATCAGGCGGCGTTCGACAAGTTTCGTGACGGGTTCCAGCAGTGGGGGCTGTGGATCATCCTGATCAAGGGGCTGACGCCGATTCCGTACAAAATCGTGACCATCGCCAGCGGCGTCGCCCACTTCGATCTTCTGGTTTTCGGTTTGGCGTCCCTGGTCACCCGTGCGACCCGCTTCTTCATGGTGGCGGCGCTTGCTCAGGATTTTCGGTCCGCCTATCCGCAACTTTATCGAGCGGTACCTTACCTGGGTCACGACCGGCTTCGTCTTCGTCGTCGTCGCCGGCTTCGTCGTCGTCACGTACCTCTGATCTTGCTGCGCAGTATTTGGCGTGATTTGTCGCCGCCGTCGGGTTCAATCGTGGGACAGCGCGTTGGAACGGTCGGATGGCAGGAGGCGCGCGGGTGGCGTGTGGACGGGCGGAGGAAGGCAGAGCGATGCCGGGGCGGCGAAGCCTTGGCCCGCGGGCAAGCGCGACGGAAGAAGCGGCCGAGGTGGTGAGGCGATGAGCGAACGATCTTACGGCGTCCTCGATCGCCCCGAGATTTTGGGCGTCCTCTTCTATCCTCGCCGCGACGTAAGCGCCGGATGTGCCGTCGCTGGCGCTCACCCGGTGCGCATCGAGGTTGCCCCCGGGCCTTGCCGTCGGTGGGAGGGTGTACCCGGCCGAGACCGGCGATCCGGTCATTCTTTACTTCCACGGCAACGGCGAGATTGCGTCCGATTACGACAGCATCGCGCCGCTTTATAACCGGATCGGCATCACCCTCTTCGTCGTCGACTATCGCGGTTATGGCGCCAGCGACGGCACACCGACGGCGACGGCTCTGCTTGCGGACGCCTGCGCATGCTATCGAGCAGGCGAGAGAGACGGTGAGGACGGGCGGCGGGGATCGAGGCGGGTAATTTCTATCTCATGGGCCGTTCTCTCGGCAGCGCCGCAGCGCTGGAGGTCGCCCACCGGACCCCGGCCGGCATCGACGGAATCATCATCGAGAGCGGCTTCGCCTACACGTTTCCGCTGATCGAGCGGATCGGCTTCCTGCAGGTCGGCGACGCCTTCGAATACAAGGACGGCTTCGGGAATCTGGAAAAAATCGCCGGCATCCGGTTGCCGACGCTGATCATCCATGGCGAGCGTGACTGGATTATTCCGATCGGCGATGCGGAAGCGTTGTACGCGGCGTCCGCGGCGTCCGCCAAGCGACTCGTTCGCGTTCCCGGAGCCGGACACAATGACCTGATGCTGGTCGGACGCCGGCCCTACTTCGAGGCGATCGCCGCTTTCTGCGGTCGCGCCGCGGTCGCAACGACGCATCCGGAGGAGGGCAGGGAATAGCGGCGCCGACGGCCGGCTCCGCGACCGGGTGCGACGGGTCCTCAGCCTTCGATGTCGGCCACGCAGCAACGCCGGACTGCCGGTGCGGCGACGCGCGGGATATACTGATGCTCATGTACCGCGTCGCTTTCGCCAACGCTCGCGTGCGCCTTCCGGACGCACCGGCGCTCGTCGTCGGCCTCCGCAACGTCGCCTGGGCATCCTGCTCACGGGATGGTGGAACGCATCTCCCGAGCGGACGCCGCTGGGCCGTCTGGGGACCGGCGCGATGCCGTTTGTCTGCCATCGTCGTGCCGTCGCCGGCCGTCTCGGCATCCCCGTCTTTCGCTGTTATGACGTGCTCGAGCTGTTCGCTTTCGTTCGGCCGGCGCGGTTCTGCGTTCCGACGCCGCGCGGCTTGAGCGAGGCGCTGCTGCTTCCGTTACCGGACGCATCTCGACGACGACGCCGCCGGACTGTTCGCTGCCGCCCGTGCCCTGCTGGGCGAGTTGATCGCATCGCCCGGCGACAACGCGGCGAGACATTGCCCGCGCCATGGGCAAGGGCGGATGGTCCTGGGCGGCAACGGTACTGGCCGCGCTCGGCGCCGGCGATGATCCGGAGGAGGGCGATGCGGGCCTTGCCGGAGCCTCGACCGACGGACTGAAGGTGTGGACGAGGCTGCGCGAATGGGAGGACGGCGCTTTGCCGCCACCGCCGGATTCCTGGCCGGTCGAGCCGGTGGAGGCACGGGCGCGACTGGTCCGGCTGTTGGCGCCGGGGGCGGAGCCACGGGCGCGGCAGCTCGATTATGCGTCGCAGGCGGCGTTCGCCTTCAGGCCGCGTGATGAAGCCGGGGCTCCCAACATCGCGATCTGATCGAGGCCGGCACCGGGATCGGCAAGACGCTCGGCTACATCGCTCCTGCCACCGTGTGGGCGGAAAAAAACAAAGGTCCCGTGTGGATCAGTACCCACACCCGCAATCTCCAACGGCAGTTGGACCAGGAGCTCGATCGCGCGTTCAGCGACCGTCGCGTCAAGGCGGAGCGGGTGGTCGTCCGCAAGGGCCGCGAGAACCTGATCTGCCTGTTGAACTACGAGCAGGCGTTGGTACGCAGTCTGATCAACGCGGAAGACCAGGTGGCTCTTGGCCTGATCTGCCCGCTGGCTGCTCGCCACCCGCGACGGCGATATGGTCGGCGGCGATTTTCCCGGGTGGCTTGCCGACCTTCTCGGCACCGCACTCACCCTCGATCTCACCGACGAACGCGGCGAGTGCATCTATTCGGCGTGCCGACACTTTCGCCGCTGCTTCATCGAGCGCGCCATTCGCAAAGCGCGGCGGGCCGACATCGTCGTCGCCAACCATGCGCTGGTGATGGTGCAGGCAACCCGCGCCGACGACCCGCTGCCGCCGTCGCGCTTCGTCTTCGACGAGGGGCATCACCTCTTCGAGGCCGCCGACAACGCATTTTCGTTGCAGCTTACGGGCCAGGAGATGCGTGAGTTGCGGGAGTGGATCACCGGTGGTGACCGGCCGGCAGATTCGCGCCGCCGCGGGCTCCGCGACCGCCTGGCGGACATTGCCGAGGCCGACGCCCGCTTCGCCGACGCGCTCGGAGAGGTGGCGCTCTCTGGCGCGGGTACTTCCCGGGCGCGGGTGGCGGCAACGGCTCGCTCTGGGGGCGCCCCGAAGGTCCGGCAGAAGCCTTTCTCTTCGAGGTGCGGCAGCAGGTGCAGGCCCGCGCCCGTCACGCTGTCGATCCTCTCTACAGCCTCGAATGCGCCGTCATGCCGCCGGTCGCCGGCTTGCTGCCGGCGGCAGGAGAATTGCGCGCCGCGCTCGGTCGGTCTGATCCGCCCCTGCGGCGCGTGGCGGTCGCGCTCGCCGACCGCCTCGACGATGAAGCGGCGAGCCTTGATACCGCCACCCGTCAGCGCCTCGACGGAATCCGCCGCGGTATCGACCGGCGCGCATTGCAACCGCTGCAGGGTTGGCGGGCGATGCTCGGCTGCACTTGCCGACGGCGCGCCGCCGGAGTTCGTCGACTGGCTGGAGATCACCCGGTCGCGCGGCCAAGAGTTCGACGTCGGCGTGCATCGCCACTGGATCGATCCGATGATGCCGTTCGCCCGCGTTGTCCTCGAGCCGGCGCACGGCGTTCTGATCACCTCGGCGACTCTTCGCGACGAGCGCAGCGACGCTACTCGGCGAGTGGGCGACGGCACTGGCGGTGACGGGAACGCAGCACCTCGGCAGTCGAGCCGCTATCGCGCGGCAATCGCATCTCCCTTCGATTATGCGCGGCAGACCTGCGTCCTCGTGGTCGGTGACGTCGACCGCGATAATCCGAGGCAGGTGGCGGCAGCGTTGCGGGCTTTGTTTCTCGCCGCCGGCGGCGGCGCCCTCGGCCTGTTCACCGCGATCAGCCGGCTGCGCGCCGTTTGGCGACAGCTCGCCGGGCCCTTGGAGGATGCCGGGATGCGGCTGCTTGCCCAACATATGGATGCGCTCGACACCGGCACTCTCGTCGACATCTTCCGCGCCGAGGAGAACGCCTGTCTCCTCGGCACCGACGCCCTGCGCGAGGGCATCGACGTGCCGGGCCGGTCCTTGCGCCTGGTCGTGCTCGACCGGGTGCCGTGGCCTCGCCCGACGCTCCTCCACCGGGCCCGCCGCGAGGCCTTCGGCATGCGTGCCTACGACGACCGGCTGACCCGGCTGAAATTGAAGCAGGCCTACGGCCGGCTTGTTCGCCGCGTCGACGACCGGGGCGCCTTCGTCGTTCTTGATCGGGCCATGCCCTCCCGCCTCGCATCAGCGTTTCCGCCGGGTGTCACCGTTGCCCGCGTCGGGCTCGGCGACGCGGTCGCTGCCATCAGCCGCGTGCTCCGCGACTAGCAGCCTGTCGGACTTGCGTCTCGGGCGTCGACGGACCCACGTAGCGTTCGGGGGATCGGCACTTCGGCGCCCCTGTCAGCGCCATTTTGGGGGGTGCGGCCGCGCTGGCGCGCCTGCGGAGCTTGCCGCGCAGGCTACACGGCGCGGCTGAGGGCGAACATCCGCTTCATGTTCCAGGCCATGGTCACGAGGTTCCACTCGCCGCGGGCGGCATCGAGGCCGCGCAGCAGGAACTGGCGGAATCCGAGCACGGATTTGATGATGCCGAAGACCGGCTCGGGCGTCTGCTTGCGCAAGGCATAGAGCTCGTGGCCCTGCGGCGTCCGCAGGCGATGCGCCATCGCCTCAACCGGCGTCGGGTTTTCGGGCGCCGGCGGCGCCGCGGCGAAGCGCTGTTGCAGGCTCGGATGGTGCGCCTCGCGACCAAGCGCGATCAGCGGATCGATCCCGCCGGCCACGCAAGCCTGCACATTCGCCTCGCTGAAGTATCCATTGTCGGCCAGCAGCGTTTCGGCCTTGCCAAGTTCGTCCGGCAGAGTGCCGAGCTTGCCCAGCATCGGCATAAGCTGCTGCTTGTCGTTGGGCGCCTGCACCACATCGGCGACCACCACCAGCAGGCTGCCCGCCGCCACCGCCGCCTGCGCGTTGTAGCACTGCTCGAAACCGCCGCCCGCCACCGGCATGATGCGCGATTTCCTCGTCGGTCAGGTTGATCTGATCGGTCGGGCAGCGGCGCCTCCACCGGCGGCTGCGGGCGGCTTGCCGCCGGGCTTCTTGCCGGTGGCCGCTGGTCTTGGCCGTCGCGCGCCGCGAGCTTGGCCTCGATGATCGGCCTGCTCCCGTGCGAAGCGTTCCTTCGCCCGCGCCTCGATCGTCGCCCGCGCCTCGGCGAGCTTGGCCAACCGCTCCTCGCGCCGCGCCAGTTCGTCGGGGATCGACATGCCGTCCGGGATGTCCGCCTGGTCCGCCGCCTCGGCCTTGGCCATGAGTTCGGCCACCTCGGCCTGCAACTGGGCCTCGATCTTGCCCGCGTGCTCATACGACAGCGCGCTGTGGCGGCTGGCGTTGGCGTGGATCTTGGTCCCATCGAGCGCCACCGTGCCCATCTTCAGCACGCCCATCTCGCGCGCCAGCACCAGCACCTGGACAAACAGCGTCCTCGATCTGCTTAAGAAAGCGCCGCCGGAACGCGGCGATCGTGTCGTGGTCAGGATGCTCGTTGGCGGCGATGAAGCGGAACGCCACCGAGTCATAGGTCGCCCGCTCCAGCTTGCGGCTGGAAAACACCCCTGTGGCAGTAGCCGTAGATCAGCAATGCCCAGCAGAAGGCCGGGGTGATAGGACGCCTCCCCAGAGCCACGGTAGCTGCCGGTCATCGCCCGCAGGTCCAGCCCCGCGATCACCTCCACCACGAACCGCGCCAAGTGCTGCTGCGGAAGCCACTCGTCCACCGACGGCGGCATCAGAAATCCGGTGTCGCGGTCGATCGGGCGGAAGTTGCTCATGCGGAAGAGGTCCGGGCCGGGGGGAAGTGAATCAGTGCCCGAATTCTAACGCAGGGCGCCCCGTCGCGTTAAGTCCGACAGGCTGCTAGTGCCGGAATTCGCCAAGCGCACGCTTGACGGCGACAGCCGTTGGGGAGTTAGCCCGTCTTATTCAGTGCGCCCCGAAGGCGCGGATCACCAGTGGAGGAGGGTACCACCCGGAAAGTTGTCGGTTTGGTCTGGTAGCTGACGAGCGGCTTGGACGGGAGACCGTGCGGGCCGAAGCCTCGTGACAAAGGCCGCCGAGGGCGGCCGAGCGATCCGGCGGGCCGTAACGCGAGTGAAGCCTGAGCAGGCCTCGAAAGTGAAGATGCGGACGCCGACCCGCCTGAGTAACGGGGAAGGCCGCGTGGGACGGGGAAGTAACCGACGAGCGCACCCGTTCCGGTCCGCCGGGGTAGTGGGCACGGCACGCCGGAAGGGTGATCCGGGTAATCGGGGGAGGCCCGTCCCGGTCGGAGGTCGCGCCTCCGACGTCGCGGTCGGCGGCGGACCGGGCGGGAGTCGGACAGGGTTGTAGGACCGATGAGGCCGGGTAACGCCGGCGGAGGGAAGAGCCCTGACTTCTGGTGCGCTTTCGACGAAGACGAGGATGGGTGATTGGCGACGAGCCTGCAAACACCGGAAAACATCCGGAGGCTTCAGAGGAAGCTCTATCTCAAGGCGAAGGCGGAGCCGGCGTTCCGCTTCTACCTGCTCTACGACAAGATTTATCGCGAGGATATTCTCCGTCACGCCTACGACTTGGCACGCTCGAACAAGGGTGCGCCGGGGGTGGACGGGGAGACGTTCGCGATGGTCGAGGCGGCAGGGTTGGAAGGGTGGCTTGCCGGCCTCCGGGACGACCTGCGTGCGAAGACGTACAGACCCGAACCGGTGCGACGGGTGATGATCCCGAAGCCCGGCGGCGGCGAGCGGCCGCTCGGCATCCCGACGATCCGGGACCGGGTGGTGCAGACCGCCGCCAAGCTGGTGCTGGAGCCGATTTTCGAGGCGGATCTCGATCCCGGTGCCTATGGGTACCGTCCGCGACGGAGCGGAACGGACGCGATCAAGGAAGTGCATGCGCTTCTCTGCCGCGGCTACACCGACGTGGTGGATGCCGATCTGTCCAAGTACTTCGACACCATCCCGCACCGGGCACTGATGCAGTCGGTGGCCCGGCGGATCGTCGATCGGCACGTGCTGCGGCTGATCAAGCTATGGCTGCGGGCGCCGGTCGAGGAGGCGGATGGTGACGGGAGGCGGCGCATGACGGGTGGCCAGCACAGCACCTGCGGTACGCCGCAGGGAGGGGTGGTGAGCCCGATGCTGGCCAACCTGTATATGAACCGGTTCCTGAAGTACTGGCGCGCGACCGGACGCGGCGAGGCCTATCGAGCCCAGGTCATCTCCTATGCCGACGACTTCGTCATCCTCAGTCGCGGATATGCGGCCGAGGCTCTGGCGTGGACGAGGGCGGTGATGACCAAGCTCGGGCTCGCCCTCAACGAGGCGAAGACCTCGGTCCGGAATGCAAGGCAGGAGCGATTCGACTTCCTGGGATACACGTTCGGCCCGCACCATTACCGGAAGGACGGCCACTGGTACCTGGGGGCGAGCCCGTCCCGAAAGAGCATCCAGCGTCTCAAGGTCAAGATCGGCGAAATCCTGGTTCCGGGCAATCAGGCGTCGTGGCCGAAGGTGCGAGACCGGTTGAACAGCCTGCTGCGCGGCTGGACCTCGTACTTCAGCTACGGCACACGACTGATGGCCTACCGGGCTGCCGACAACTACGTCCGCGACAGCGTCAGGGGGTTCCTGGTCAGGCGTCACAAGGTGCCGACGCGCGGCGCCAAACGCTTCTCCGACGATGTGGTGTTCGGGGAACTCGGCGTGCTTCGGCTACGCCGGGTCCATATCGGCGCCCCGCCGTGTGCCTCGGGATGAAGCCAGTCGGAAAGCCGGATGCGGGAAATCCGCACGTCCGGTTTGACGAGCGGGGATGGGAAACGGGGCGCTCGGCCACCGCGCCCATCCTCGACTTTACTGAGGGCCGTTGGAAGGAGCTGGCGGAAGTAGCGTAATGGATTGATGTGGCGTAGGATTTGGTTGCTGAAGCCACCGCTTCGACGACATCCGGGCCTGCCACATCCGCCATGACCGACGATACGACCCTGCCGTTCGCGTTTCCAGCCGTTGAGCGCAAGAAGGTCACCGCCGCGTTCGACGGCGGCCGGATCACCTCGGACGGCGGGGTGATGCTGCTGGCCGAAGCGGAGCGACGGCTCGGCATCGCCGGGAAGCTGGCGGCGGTGATCCCCGATCGCCGCGATCCGAACCGGACCATCCACCGGCTCGCCGACATTCTGCGGGCGCGCCTCTTCGCCATCGCCTGCGGCTACGAGGACGCCGACGACCTGGACAGCCTGCGGTTCGATCCGGCGTTCAAGCTCGCCTGCGGCCGGCTACCGGACAGCGGACGGGATCTGTGCTCGCAGCCGACGATGTCCCGCTGGGAGAACGCGCCCGATCTGCGCAGCGTCATCCGGCTCGGCCGGGTCATGCTCGATCTGTGGTGCGCCAGTTACCCGACGCCGCCCGCCGCGGTGACGCTCGACATCGACGACACCTGCGACGTCGTCCACGGCCACCAGCAGCTGTCGTTGTTCAACGCCCACTACGACGAGCGCTGCTTCCTGCCGATCCACGTCTACGAGGTGGCGACGGGCCGTCCCGTTGCGGTGATCCTGCGTCCCGGCAAGACGCCGTCCGGCAAGGAGATCCGCGGCCATCTGCGCCGCCTCCTCCGCCACATCCGCCGCCGCTGGCCCACCACCCGCATCACCATCCGCGGCGACGGCCACTACGGCCGGCCCGAGGTGATGGACTGGTGCGAAGCGAACGGCATCGATTACCTCTTCGGCCTGCCCGGCAACAGGGTGCTCGACCGCCTGGTCGACGAGGCCGCCGACGACATCCGCACCCGCCGGGCACTGGAGAAAAAGCCCTGCCTGCGCGGCTTCGCCGAGACCCGCTACCGGGCGAAGTCGTGGAAGCGGGGGCGCCGGGCGTGTGCCCGCATCGAGGCCTCGACACAGGGCCTCGACATCCGCTTCGTCGTCACCAACCTCGCAGCCGGCACGGCCGAGCACGTCTACGAGGTCCTCTACTGCGCCCGCGGCCAGGCCGAAAACCTGATCAAGCTGCACAAGAGCCAGCTCGCCTCCGATCGCACCAGCTGCCGCTCGCCGCTCGCCAATCAGGTCCGCCTGGTTCTCCATACCGCCGCCTACTGGCTGATCCTGGCACTCCGCGACGCCATCCCGAAGGCGAATGCCCTCGCCGTCGCCGAGTTCGCCACGCTGCGGCTCAGGTTGCTGAAGCTCGGCGCCCGCGTCATCGAGACCGTGTCGCGCGTCCGCCTCGCCTTCGCCGCCGCCTGCCCCGAGGCGCCGCTGGTCCGCCACCTCGCCACCGCCCTCGCCGGACCCTGAGCAACGGGGCCAGAACGCCCCGCCAAACCCCTCCCGCAAACCCCCAGCGCCGCAATCAAATCCACCCCAACCAAGCCGGGAAAAACCCGCAAGCCCACGCGCGTCCCATCAGCCACAACCGCCCAAACGCTCAGCCCCCCAGCCGACGTCATGAATAAGACGGGTTAAAGGCTCACCGTCGGTTATTCCGCGTTTTGGGGATGTCCCGCTCCGTGTTGAAATTCGCTCGGCAGGCGTCACTGATTGATCAGGCTAGGCGGCCCTGGTTCCCTGTTCAAGGGTGGTGTTGGTGGCGTTCTTGGCTTGATGCGCGGCCAGCGCCGCCCGCAGGATCGGCAGTTGCTTGCGGGCCTTGAGCCGCCGGAAGCCGTTGGCGGCCTCCAGCATGGCGGCGCCGGTCCAGCGCAGCGCCATCCTGGCATCCCGCCAGCGTTTGACGTTGTGGCAGACCTGCCGGATGGTGCCGTTCATGTTCTCGATGACGTTGGTGCACGCGAGCGAGCGGCGTAGCTCGACCGGCAGACCGAGGCGGGTGACGGTGAGGATTTCGTCGATGCCCTCGAGGATGCTGGAAGAGACGCCGGGGGCATCGTGTTCCAGGCGGCGGGCGAGATTGCGGATCAGCTTTTCCGCCTTTTCGGCATTATCGAGTTCCCAAGCTTGACGCAGCGCCTTGCGCACGCTGGCATGCAAGGGTTTGGCGAGGCGCTCGGTGATGTTGCGGGCTTTGTGAACCTGGCAGCGCTGGATCGGCGTGTGGCGGCCGAAGGTCCTGCGGATCGCCTTGGACAGCGCCTTGGCTCCGTCGATGATGAACAGGCGGCAGGCTTGCGGATCGAGGCCACGCCCAATCAGGTTGTCGAGGAGCGCCTGCGCCACGGCGGCGTTCTCGGTCGCCCCCTCGATCACGCCGAGAGGATGCTTGCCGCCCTCACCGTCGATGCCGATGGCGGCCAGCAGCGTCAGGTCCTCTTCGATCTGGATGCCGTCGATCTGGATGACCAGCAGGTCCAGCTCGGACAGGTCGGCCGCCATCCACTCCGCCATGCGCTTCGCCGACAGTGCGACGAAGCGGCGCGACACCGCCGACTTGGACACGCCGGTGCCCTTGGCGGCCGAAATGTCGCCTTCCGGCAGCCGGACGGCCCGGCCGAAGCGGCGTGTCGACACGTTGATCAGCATCAGGTTCAGCGCCCACTTGCCCAGAAGGTCCTCGGACATCGCCGTCTCCCAGCTCGCCAAGGCGACCTCGCCGCCGTCACGGGCGCGCACACGAGGGCGCTCGATCTCGACCTTGCCGCCATGGAAGCCGACCTTGCCCTTGGTCTTCCCCGAGCGGTGCCCTGCCTTGCCCTCGGCACGGCCATAACGCGGGCCGCATAGCCGGGCGGCATCCTCCTCCATCATGTTGGCCAGGGTGGCGATGCCTGCCGTCAGGCAGAAGCGCTCGAAGCTCGCTCCAACCTCTTGCCAAGCCTCTTCGACGATTGCCACCGGGACGACGGCGGCCGATGTGGTAGATTTCTTCATGGCGTTGCTCCTCCTTCGCGGATTCAGCACCCCGAGCCTACCGGCCCAAGGTGAGCAACGCCTGCCCTCCTATTTCAACATCCACCGGGACATCCCCCGCGTTTTGCTGCGGAGGACGTAAAGACCAACGACATGATCAATCATCACGACGCTCTTATTTACACGATGGTTATGGTGTCCGCGTCCGACCGCGAGATGACCGACCGCGAACTCCGCCAGATGGGGGAAATCATCCGGGCGTTGCCGATCTTCGAGGATTTCGCCGCGCAAACGCTTCCTGCGGTATCGGCCGCCTGCGCCGAAATCCTCAACGAGACCGACGGGCTCGAAAAGGCCTTCGAAGTCAATCGAGGCCGCTTTGCCGCAGAAGCTCCGGGAAACGGCTTATGCGCTCGCCTGCGATGTTGCCGCGGCCGATGGAAAGGTGCAGGAAGAGGAAGCGCTGATGCTGGAGATGATCAGGCATCGCCTCAACATCGAGCGCTTGGCGGCGGCGGCGATCGAACGCGGCGCCCGCGCACGCTTCATGCGTTTGTAAGCCGGCCTGGTCAAAATAAAGGGGCTGCGACCGGCGCAGCCCCTTTTTTCATCGTTCGGTCGGGCAGACGCTAAAAGTCCATGTCGCCCATGCCGCCCATGCCGCCACCGCCGCCCGGCATCGGCGGAGCCTTCTTCTCCGGCTTCTCGGCGACCATCGCCTCGGTCGTGATGAGCAGGCCGGCAACCGACGCGGCATCTTGCAAGGCGGTGCGCACGACCTTGGTCGGGTCGATGATACCCGCCTTGAACATGTCGACGTAGTCCTCGGTCTGCGCATCAAAGCCGATGTTCATGTCGGCCCTGTCGAGCAATTTGCCGACGACGACGGCGCCATCGACGCCCGCGTTCTCGGCGATCTGCCGCACCGGCGCCTGCAGAGCCTTGCGGATGATCTCGAGCCCCGCCTTCTGGTCGGAATTCGCCGGCTCGATCGACTCCAGCGCCTTCGCCGCATAGAGGAGGGCAACGCCGCCGCCCGGCAGGACCCCTTCCTCGACCGCCGCACGGGTAGCGTGCATGGCGTCTTCGACGCGGTCCTTCTTCTCCTTCACCTCGGTCTCGGTCGCCCCGCCGACGCGGATGACGGCAACGCCGCCGGCGAGCTTGGCCAGCCGTTCCTGCAGCTTCTCGCGATCGTAGTCGGACGTGGTGTCCTCGATCTGGGCGCGGATCTGGGCACAGCGCCCCTGGATCTCGTCCTTCTTGCCGGCGCCTTCGATGATCGTCGTCTCTTCCTTGGTGATGACGATGCGCTTGGCGGTCCCGAGCATCTCAAGGGTGACGCTCTCAAGCTTGATGCCGAGATCTTCGGAAATCACCTGGCCAGCGGTGAGGATCGCGATGTCTTCGAGCATCGCCTTCCGACGATCACCGAAGCCCGGCGCCTTGACCGCCGCCACCTTGAGCCCGCCGCGCAGCTTGTTGACGACGAGAGTCGCAAGCGCCTCGCCTTCGACATCCTCGGCGATGACGAGGAGCGGCCGACCCGACTGAACGACGGATTCCAGCACGGGGAGCAGCGGCTGCAGTCCCGAAAGCTTCTTCTCGTGGATCAGGATCCACGGGATTCTCCAGCTCGCAGGTCATCTTCTCGGCGTTGGTGATGAAGTAGGGCGAGGTGTAGCCGCGGTCGAACTGCATGCCCTCGACGATCTCGAGCTCACTCGACAGGCTTTTCGCTTCCTCGGAGGTAATCACCCCTTCCTTGCCGACCTTTTCCATGGCGCGGGCGATCATGTCGCCGATTTCCTTCTCGCCATTCGCCGAGATGGTGCCGACCTGGGCGATTTCGGCATTGGTCGAGACGGCCTTCGAGCGCGCCTTCAGATCCTTGATAATGGCTTCGCACGCGATATCGATGCCGCGCTTCAGGTCCATCGGGTTCATGCCCGCGGCGACGGCCTTCGCGCCTTCGCGGACGATCGACTGGGCAAGCACGGTCGCCGTCGTCGTGCCGTCGCCGGCCTCGTCGGAGGTCTTCGACGCGACCTCGCGCAGCATCTGCGCGCCCATGTTCTCGAACCTGTCGGAGAGCTCGATTTCCTTGGCGACGGTGACGCCGTCCTTGGTGATCCGGGGCGCACCGAAGCTCTTTTCGAGAACGACGTTGCGGCCCTTCGGGCCCGAGGGTGACCTTCACCGCGTTGGCGAGAATGTCGACGCCGTGCAGCATCCGTTGCCGCGCGTCGGTAGAAAACTTGACGTCCTTAGCAGCCATGTCTTGGCACTCCGTAGACTGGAAAATGTTTAAGCTTCGACGATGCCGAGGATGTCAGACTCCTTCATGATGAGGAGTTCCTCGCCATCGACCTTGACTTCGCTGCCGGACCATTTGCCGAACAGAATACGGTCTCCCGTCTTCACATCTAGGGCGACGATTTCGCCGTCCTCGTTGCGCGCGCCTGGGCCGACCGCGACGACCTCGCCTTCCTGAGGCTTCTCCTTGGCCGTTTCCGGAATGATGATGCCGCCCTTGGTCTTGGCTTCCTGCTCGATGCGTTTTACGAGAACGCGATCGTGAAGTGGCCGGAATTTCATCGGTAGTTCTCCGTCTGACTTTTGTATGCGAAAACCCTGAGAGCCCGTGCCAGCTTGCTGCTAGCACTCTCCGTGCATGAGTGCTAATCAGCTAGTCGAGCCTGGCGGCGGAGTCAAGGGCGGCGGCGGTGCAAACAGCTATCGCCGCCTTGATTGCGGCCGGAAAGGGATGGGCTGCTGGTTGTTCCGAGCCTCCCCGGCCTCGCGGGGCGGGACCGGCTGTGTGGCCATGCCAAGGGCACGGCGATGGAGGCAATTGCCGCGGTGACTGCTCCGAGTAAGAAGAGGGATGACTACCGGGGTTGAGGGGGCGGGCTGACATCTCCCGGACGCTGCGGCGCAGCGATATACGGGCTCTGGTAGCTCTGCAGCACCTTAATATAGTTCGCGCGCTCGAACGCCGCCGGGTCGGCAACGCGCTGCTGGCTCATCGATCCCTTCATCTGTTCGATCGAACTGTAGTCGCGCTTTTCCATCCAGTCGGTCATGCCCTTCAGCATCAGTTTCAGGTGGCCGACGCCGTTGCGCAGCAGAGCCGACGTCGTCATCACCGCATCGGCACCCGCCATCACGTACTTGATCACCTCCATGCCCGTCTGCACACCGCGGGTCGCGGCGAGCGAGCAGGCGAGGCGTCCGTGCAGCACGGCGATCCATAACAGCGGCAGGCGAATTTCGCTCGCCGAACTTAGCTCAAGGTCGGCGACGACTTCGAGTTCGTCGAGATCGAAATCCGGCTGGTAGAACCGGTTGAAAAGCACCAGCCCATCGGCACCTGCATCCACAAACCGCTTCGCCATCTCTCCCATCGACGAGAAGAAAGGGCTCAGCTTGACCGCAATCGGCACCGAAACGGCGCCGCGCACGGCCCTGATCACGTCCACGTATCGCTGTTCCACATCGCGGCCGCTCATCGAGATGTCGGCCGGGATGTAGTAGATGTTAAGCTCGATTGCGTCGGCACCGGCGGCGACCATGTCGCGTGCGTATTCGGTCCAGCCGGCATTGGTGATGCCGTTGAGGCTGGCGATGATCGGCACGTCGACCGCCGCCTTGGCGCGGCGGATCAGATCGAGGTAGTCGTCAGGGCCGACCCGGTAATCGTCGGCGACGGGAAAATAGGTGAGTGCTTCCGGGAAGCTCTCGGTGCCGGCCTCGCTGAGGTAATCGAACGACTCGTTCTCGTAACGGATTTGTTCTTCAAACAGCGAGAACAGCACGATCGCCGAGGCGCCGGCCTCGCTCATCCGCATGATGCCGTCGAGCGTCTTCGATAAGGGTGATGCCGAGGCGACCAACGGGTGCTTCAGCTTGAGGCCCATGTAGGTCGTCGTCAGGTCCATCGTCGGTTCCTCCCGGTGTTATCTGTGGCGTCTTCGATCGGCCGGCCGGCGGGATGACGGTTCCCGTCGACGGGCCGCCGGTGGGTCAGCCCATGGACGCCATTTCCTCGTAGAGCTTCCAGCGCGCCTCGACCGCCTGCTGCGCCATCTGCATCAGGTGGTCCGCCTCGCGCGGGTTGGTCACCTTCAGCATCCGGTAGCGCAGTTCGTTATCGGCGTACTCGCGGAACTTCATCGTCGGCCGCGGCGAGTCGATGACGAACGGGTTCTCTCCCGACGTGCGAACCTCCGGATTGTAGCGGACGAGGGGCCAATATCCGGTGTGGACGGCGCGCGACTGCTGATCGAGCCCCTTCTGCATGTTGATGCCGTGGGCGATGCAGTGACTGTAGGCGAGGATCAGCGACGGGCCGGCATACGCCTCCGCCTCGCGGAAGGCGAGCAGCGTCTGCTGCGGATTGGCGCCCATGGCGATACGAGCGACATAGACGTTGCCGTAGGAGATCGCCTGCAGCGCCATGTCTTTCTTGTTGACCTGCTTGCCGGCGTTGGCGAACTTGGCGACCGCAGCGATCGGCGTCGACTTCGACGCCTGGCCGCCGGTGTTCGAGTAGACCTCGGTGTCGAGGACGAGGAGGTTGACGTCGCGCCCGGTCGCCAGCACGTGGTCGACGCCGGACGAGCCGATGTCATAGGCCCACCCGTCGCCGCCGACGATCCACGTCGAACGGCGTACGAGATGGTCGGCGACCGAGAGCAACGACTTGGCGTCGTCGGTCTTGATGTCGGTCAACTTCCCCTTCAGCGCCGCCACTCTTTGCCGCTGCTTGCGGATTTCGGATTCCGTTCGCTGACGGGCATTGATCAATTCATCGACCAGATCGCCGCCGATCTGATCGCTCATCCGCTTCAACAGGTGATGGGCGAGCGCCATGTGGCGGTCGGCGGCGAGGCGCATGCCGAGGCCGAACTCGGCGTTGTCCTCGAACAGCGAATTCGACCACGACGGGCCGCGGCCCTCGGAGTTCACCGTCCACGGAGTGGTCGGCAGGTTGCCGCCGTAGATCGATGAACAGCCGGTGGCGTTGGCCACCATCATCCTGTCGCCGAAGAGCTGTGAGATCAGCTTGACGTAAGGAGTCTCGCCGCATCCGGCGCAAGCGCCGGAGAACTCGAACAACGGCTCGAGGAACTGGACGCCGCGGACGGTCGAGAATTCGACGAAGGAGCGGTCGTTGACCGGCAGTGTCTCGAAGAAAGCGATGTCGGCACGCGCGGCATCGAGAACCGGCGCCTTTGCCGCCATGTTGATCGCTTTCTTGCCGGTTTCCTCTTTGCTCTTTGCCGGACAGACCTCGACGCAAAGGGTGCAGCCGGTGCAGTCCTCGACGTAGATCTGCAAGGTGTAGCGGGTGTCGGGGAAGCCGCGGGCGTCGATCGGCGCCGATTTGAACGCGGCCGGCGCCTTATCCAGCTCGGTCTTGTTGTAGAGCTTCGAGCGGATGACGCCGTGCGGACAGACGAAGCTGCAATTGCCGCACTGGATGCAGATGTCCGGCTCCCAGACGGGAACGAAATCGGAGATGTTGCGCTTCTCCCAGCGGGTGGTTCCGCTCGGATAGGTCCCGTCGATCGGCAACGCACTCACCGGCAGTTCATCGCCGCGGCCGGCCATCATCATCGCCGTGACGTTCTGCACGAACGGCGGCGCCGCGTCAGGCACCACCGCCTTCAGATCGAAGGTGCTGGTCACCTTGCTCGGGCACCTTGACCTCGCGCAGACGGGACAACGTGTGGTCAACCGCCTCGAAGTTCTTGCGGACGATTTCTTCGCCTTTCTTTCCGTAGGTCTTGCGGATCGAATACTTGATCTTCTCGATCGCCTCCTCGCGCGGCAGCACGCCCGAAATCCCGAAGAAGCAGGTCTGCATGATCGTGTTGGTGCGCGTGCCCATGCCGGTGTCGCGCGCCACCTTGTTGGCATCGATGACGAACATCTTGAGCTTCTTCGTGACGATCTCTTGCTGGATGACGCTCGGCAGGTGATCCCAGACCTCGTCGGCGCCGTAGGGGCTGTTGAGCAGGAAGGTGGCACCGGGAGCCGCCAGCGCCAGCACGTTGGTCTTTTCGACGAAGTTGAACTGGTGGCAGCCGACGAAGTTGGCCGAGCGGATCAGGTAGGCGGAGCGGATCGGATTGCGGCCGAAGCGGACGTGGCTCACCGTCTGCGAGCCGGACTTCTTGGAGTCGTAGACGAAATAGCCCTGGGCGTAGAAATCGGGGTCCTCGCCGATGATCTTGATCGTGTTCTTGTTGGCGCCGACCGTGCCGTCGGCGCCGAGGCCGTAGAACAGGGCGCGATGCACGCTGTCCGGCTCGATCATGAAGTCGACGTCGTAGTCAAGACTGGTATGGGCGACGTCGTCGACGATGCCGATCGTGAAGTGGTTCTTCGGCTTTTCCTTGGCCAGCTCGTCGAGGACGGCCTTGACCATGGCCGGCGAAAATTCCTTGGACGACAGGCCATACCGACCGCCGATGACTTTCGGCATCGCCGCCAGTTCGCAGGCTGCCTGAGGCGATGGCTTCCATGAAGCAGGTCAGCACATCGTTGTAGAGCGGCTCGCCGGTGGCGCCCGGCTCCTTGGTCCGGTCGAGGACGGCGATCGCCTTTGTCGTCGCCGGCAGGACGGCGAAGAAATGCCTGGCGGAGAACGGCCGGTAGAGGTGCACCTGGACGAGGCCGACCTTCTCGCCCTGGGCGGTCAGGTAGTCGATCGTCTCCCGCGCGGTCTCGGCGCCGGAGCCCATGAGCACGATGACCCGCTCGGCATCGGGCGCGCCGAAATAGTCGAACAGCTTGTAATGGCGGCCGGTCAATTCCCCGAATTTCTGCATCTGCGCTTCGACGACGGCCGGGCAGCGGTCGTAGAACACGTTCACCGTCTCCCGCGACTGAAAGTAGGTGTCGGGGTTTTGCGCGGTGCCGCGAATGAACGGATTGTCGGGATTGAGCGCGCGCCGGCGATGGGCGATGACGAGGTCGTCGTCGATCATCGCCCGGATATGCGCGTCCGGCAGCAGCTCGATCTTGTTGACCTCGTGCGAGGTGCGGAAGCCGTCGAAGAAATGAATGAACGGAATGCGCGACTCGAGGGTGGATGCCTGGGCGATCAACGCCATGTCGTGCGCTTCCTGCACCGAGCTCGAGGCGAGCTGGGCGAAGCCGGTGGCTCGCACTGCCATCACGTCCTGATGGTCGCCGAAGATCGACAGCCCCTGCGTCGCCAGCGATCGCGCGGCGACGTGGATGACGCAGGCGTCAGCTCGCCGGCGATCTTGTACATGTTCGGGATCATCAGCATCAGGCCCTGCGACGCCGTGAACGTCGTCGTCAGCGCGCCGGCCTGCAGCGAGCCGTGGACGGTGCCGGCGGCGCCGGCCTCGCTCTGCATCTCGATGACGTCGGGACTGTTGCCCCAGAGGTTGACCTTGCCTTCGCTCGCCCACTGGTCGGCCAGCTCAGCCATCGTCGACGACGGCGTGATCGGATAGATGGCGCAGACTTCGTTGACCCTGAAGGCGACGTAGGCGGCAGCCTCGTTGCCGTCGATGGTAACGACGCTGGATTCCTCAGCCATTGGCTTCCTCCCCGATGCGGGCGCGTGCGGATGCCGGATCACCCCCGGCTGTCGCGCCTGACGTTTGTGTTGAGCGGCGTTGCGATCATGCTCGAACCCGGACCCTCGGACGGCAGCCCTATGCGCCGGCGCCCGGTTCCGGGATCATCGTGATCGCGTGGCAGGGGCACTGCTCGAAGCAGACGGCGCAGCCGGTGCACAGATCGTAGTCGTACCGGTATCGGTTGCCGGGGCCGAGCTTGATGATCGCATCTTCCGGGCACGCACCGTAGCAGCCGTCGCACTCGAAGCAGTTGCCGCAGGACAGGCAGCGCTTGGCCTCGTAGACCGCCTCCTTCTCGCTCAGACCTGTGCAGCACCTCCTCGAACGTGCTCTTCCGCCGCTTGATGTCGAGGTGACCTTGCGGCCGCTGCATCGCCTCCGTGTAGAACCAAAGATGCAGCTTGTCGAAATCGGCGATCGCCTTCTTCGCCGGCGCCACGTAGGGCTCGTTACGGAGGAAGGCATCGATGTTGCGCGCCGCCTTTTTGCCGTGGCCGACGCCGATGGTGACGGTGCGCTCGGAAGGCACCATATCGCCGCCGGCGAAGATGCCGGAATGGCCAGTCATCATCTGCGTCGATCACGATGACCGTGCCGTCACTCTTGAATTCGATGCCGGGAACGTTGCGCAGAAAACTGGTATCGGTGTCCTGGCCGAGGGCGAGAATCAGATCGTCCGCCTCGATCGATTTCGATCTGACCGGTCGGCTGCGGCCGTCCGTTCTCGTCGACTTCCATCACCTCGACGGTGAACCGCGTCTCCTCGATCGACTTGATCGTCCGCAGCCAGTGGATCTTGACGCCCTCCTCGATCGCTTCCGTCGCCTCGAAATCGTGCGCCGGCATATTGGCGCGATCGCGGCGATAGATGATCATCGGCTCGTGACCGAGACGCTTGGCGACACGGGCCGCGTCCATGGCGGTGTTGCCGCCGCCGTAGATGGCAACGCGCCGGCCGAGCTTCGGTGGCTCCCCCGTTTCTACGTCTTTGAGGAAGGAGACCGCGTCCAGGATCTTGCCGGCATCGCGCGACGGTATTTCGGTCCGCTTCGACAGGTGCGCGCCGACGGCGACGAAGACGGCGTCGAAACGGCCTTCCTCCTTCTCGGCGAGAGCGTCCTCGACCTTGTGATTGAGGACGATCTTGACGCCCATCCGCTCGATCCGGTGAACCTCTCCGTCCAGCACGTTACGCGGCAGACGGTAGGCGGGAATGCCGAAATGCATCATGCCGCCGGCCATCGGGCCGGCGTCCCGGATCTCGACCTCATGGCCCATCAGCCGCAGATGGTGCGCGCAGGATAAGCCGCTCGGCCCGGCGCCGATGACGAGAATGCGCTTACCGGTCGGCTCGGCGGTAATCTCGGGAGTCCAGTTTTCGGCCAGCGCCATGTCGCCGAGGAACCGTTCGACCGCGTGAATGGAGACGGCGCCGTCGAGGGCATCGCGATTGCAGCTGGTTTCGCAAGGATGGTAGCAGACGCGCCCATGCACCGCCGGCAACGGATTATCCTTAACGAGGTGCCGCCAAGCCTCGTAAAAGCGGCCGGCTTCTGCATGCGCGAGCCAACCCTGGATGTCCTCACCCGCCGGGCATGCGTTGTTGCAGGGCGGCAGCAGATCGAGATAGATCGGCCGTTGCGTGCGGACCGCAACGGTATGCCGCTTCGTCGCAAGATCCGGCGGCCGGGTCAGATCGGCGGGCTGTCAACTCATCAGGCTGTTCCTCCTCCGCTATTCATTCCGGTGAGCGATCTTCCGTCGCCCCTGCGGCGAGACGATGCCGCCTTGGATCGTTGGTGCGCGGCTTTGCGTTTCCACCCCTCGGACGCCGCCGGCATATGACGGGCGCCACCGCAAGCGACTGGTGAAAACCTACATCGAGACCGCGACAAAAACGCAGATAGCCGCCCACGGTTCATTTGTTGCTTGATCCTGCGGCACGGCCGACCGGACGACGAACCAGCCGGTTGAAACCGCAAGGTATGCGTCTCGAACATCCCCAACTTACCCGGCTTCAGCCGGGCAAACAAGGCCGAGGGCGCGGATCAGCCATCCGGATTGCGCATGACGAAAGCCGGCTTGCGCGCTGGCTCCGCCGGCCGTACAGTGCCTGTCGCAACCCGACCCGGAGGGCGCCTGTCGGCCGGGGGCGGATGGAAGCGGCCCGCGGTCGAGACGATGCCCATGACCGGAACCCTTGCCGCTCTCGCCGTTGCCTCGGGGCTGTTTGTCGCGAGCCACCTGCTGCTGGCGGTTCCCCCTGTGCGCTCGTCGCTCGTCGCCCGCCTTGGCGAGAGGGGATTTCAGGCTCTTTATTCGGTACTCGCGCTGGCCCTTCTGGCCTGGGTGGTGCTTGCCTATAAGGACGCTCCGGTGGTCGATCTGTGGTTTCCACCGGTGGCGATGCGGCACCTTTCGCTGATCATCATGCCCTTCGCCTGCATCTTCGTCGTCGCCGGCATGACCACACCCAATCCATCGGCGATCGGCAGCAATCCGCCCTCCGCCGTCGCCGGTCCGGTCGGTATCCTCAAGATCACCCGGCATCCGGTGATGTGCGGCTTCGCGTTTTGGGGGGTTGCGCATCTTCTTTCCAACGGCGACGCCGCCGGTTGTATTTTCTTCGGTACCCTGACCATCCTCGCCGTCATCGGGCCGTTCGCGCAGGACGCGAAGAAGCGGACGCAGATGGGCGAAGCGTGGCTGCGCTATCAACGGCAGACGTCGTTGCTGCCGTTCGCAGCGCTTGCCCTCGGCCGAACCCGGATGCGGCTCGGCGAAATCGGCTGGCAACGTATCGGCGGAGGACTTGCCCTGTACGCAGGGTTGCTGGCGGCGCATCCCTGGTTGTTCGGCGTCAGCCCGCTTCGCTCCGTGAGCCTCGGAGCGAACACCTCCTGTGCCGTATGGACTCCCCGCAGGCGTGAACGCCGACCGAGACGAACGGCTGCCGGCGCCGCCCGTGCCAGCGCGGCCGAGACGAGGGACAGGCCGGTCCAGGGACTTGCACAGGCCGGCCAGACGGGCGACCTCGTTCGCTGCGGGCCCGATGACGGTGAAATCGAGCCGCTGCTCGACGCCGATGTTGCCATAACTGACGTCGCCGATGTGCAGTGCGATGCCGAAGGCGAGCGGCGGCTGGGCGAATTCGCGCCGCGCCGCGTTCAGGTCGGCGAGACGGGCGAGAGCATTCTCGGCTGCCTGCGGTCGCGGCGGCGATGGCGACTGCATATGCGGGGCTGTCCTCCACCGCCCGATCGCTGGCGCCGATGGGAAATATGGCGAAAACCGCGTCGCCGATGAAACTGAGGACCTGGCCGCCGCGATCGACGACGGCGCCCGCCGTGCAATCGAAGTAGTCGTTCAGCAGCTTCAGATATGCGTGTCGCGGCAGACGGTCGGCGAGCCCGGTCGAGTTGCGCAGATCCGAGTACCAGAGGACGGCGTGGATGTCTTCGCAATCGCCGCGGCGGATCAGCCCTTTCAGCACCCGTTCCCCCGACGCCGGGCCGAGAAAAGTATCGAGCACCGTCTGCACGGTCATTCGCAAGGCGTGCGCCTCGCAGATGCGGGCAAGCACCGGCAACGCCTCGTAAACCATCGCCAGCTCGTTGACGAAGAAGCCGCCCGACCGGTCGCTTGCGAGCGTAAGGGCACTGATCCGGCCGTCGGCGAAGCGCAACGGCATGGCGACGTAATCGGTCGCACCTTCCTCCTTGAGGTCGACGAGGACCGGATAATCGAGACGCGGGTTCGCCGTGTCCAGGCGGCGGCGGATGGCTCCGGCTCCCTCGTAGATGGCCGCCAGCGGCGATCGCATGTACGCCTCCTCCAGAAGAATGGCATGCGGTGGCCGAAATACCTCGACCGTGTCGGTCGCCCGATGCCAGGTAAAGGCGATACCGATGAATTGCGGATGCAGGATCCGCAGGCTTACCCTCAATCGTGCCACCGCCATTCCGGCGCGGTTCATCGCCCGGCCGAAAGCGGCGACCAGTTCGATCGCTTCGGAGATTTCCCAGCCGACTCGTGATCAGCCAGTCGATCAGCGGGATTGGCGTGGATGCGACTGCGCGGCTCGGCGGCGCGCTCGCCGGTTTGCCGGTTGGTACTCATTGCGGATTCTGCCCTTTGGCGCTCGATAAAATGGTAGGTTAGGGCGCTCCACCTGCGCCACGGGATTCGCGAGGCCTGATCCTTGCGCAGCGAGGACAACGACCATGCCTCTGGTCGCCGAAATCGTAGCGTGTCAAGACGAATTCACCGGCTGGCGCCGTAAGTCTGCACGCCTATCCCGAGACGCCTTCGAGGAGCACGAGACCGCAGCGTTCGTCGCCGGCCGGCTGCGTGAGTTCGGCGCCGACGTCAGCGAAGGGGTCGCCGGAGACCGGCGTCGTCGGGACCCTCGTCAACGGCGACGGTCCGACGATAGGGCTGCGCGCCGACCTCGATGCGCTGCCGATCGGCGAGCAGAACACCTTTCCCCACCGCTCGACCCGCGACGGCAAGATGCATGCCTGCGGGCACGACGGGCATACCGTGATGCTGCTGGCAGCGGCCCGGCATCTCGCCGCCACACGACGCTTTCGCGGCACCGTCCGCTTCATCTTCCAGCCGGCCGAGGAGAACGAGGCGGGCGGCCGGGCGATGGTCGAGGACGGACTGTTCCGTCGCTTTCCCGTCGACACCGTCTACGGTCTTGCACAATTGGCCGGGGCTGGAAGAGGGCGGCATCGCCGTCCGCGCCGGGCCGATCATGGCCGCCTGCGATCTCTTCGAGATCGAAATCAGCGGCCGCGGCTGTCATGGCGGCATGCCGCATCTTGGCTCCGATGTGATCGTCGCCGCCGCCTCCTTGTCGCGGCGCTGCAGACGGTGGTCAGCCGCAGCATGTCGATCCGCAGGACGCGGCGGTGCTTTCGGTGACCCAGGTCCATGCCGGCGAAACCTGGAACGTGCTACCCGAACGCGCCGTCTTGCGCGGCACGACCGCGCGTTTCGCCCGGCCGTCACAGGACGCGCTCGAAGCCGCCATCGACCGCATCGCGCCCATGTTGCCAACGCGCATGACTGCACGTCGCGCGTGTCGATTATCGCCGGCGTATCCGGCGACGGTCAACAGTGCCGCGGAAAGCGAGCGTGCCGGCCGTGCGGCGGCGACCGTAGTCGGCGGCGACGGGTCTGCGGACGCTGCGCCATCGATGGGAGCCGAGGACTTCGCCTTCATGCTGGCCGAGCGGCCGGGCTGCTACGTCTGGCTCGGCGGCGGCCGCGGACGGCCCGAGCCGGGCCTCCACAATCCGCATTCGACTTCAACGACCGAATTCTGCCGATCGGCGCCAGCTACTGGGTCGCTCTGGTCGAACAAGAACTCGGCCTGAGGCGGCAGGCCGCTGCTGTTATACCCGCGTTGCACAAAAAATAGGCAGCGCGCGCACCTCATGTGCCGCTGGCTCATTCCCGCCAAGGCGCTTCGCAGTTGCAACAAAACGGGAACGCGCTAACATGAATTTGCTATCGGCATTGAACGGCTCGCCGCGTACGGTCGATGCTCGATAGCGACGATCGCTAGGGGGACTTGAAGCGCAGCTCGCTCCGAAGGGAGAAAACATGCGGCTGAATGCCACTGATGGAGAGAATACGGGTCTCGATCAGGGAGCCAGTCCTGCGAGGGCATTAGGCGACTTGCCTTCGCAATCTGCTCGCTCTGGCGAAGGCCGGCGATATCTGGGCACGCGGCTTCCGGATGTTGAACACGGCGTGCGTCGGCAGTGCGATGATGATGGTCGATGATTCGATCGCCGAAATGCAGGCGCGGATGAGCTGTTCCGTCCTTGCCGCACCTCATCGACCTCGAAGCCGGACATGACGCCGCTGATGATCAGCCGCGTGTTCGCCCGCTTCTGCGTTCTTGCGCGGATGACCGGTCAGCTCGCCGACGATGCCCTTGTGCCTTTGCAGCGGCGGATCGGGGTGGCTTTCGACGCCGTCGGTGATCATCGCCGCCTGAGCCGCTTCCCGTCCAAGCCTGGCGTCGGCCCAAGTCGCGATAACGGCGGGCGCTCTGCGAGACCGTTTGCTGCCGCCATCCGTGATCGGTCGGCGCGGGCGGACCACGCGCGTTATCATTATCCACCGCCCCGGTATGTTTGGACTATTGCGCAGGGCTTTCTTAAGCCGCGAGATGCAATATATTAGGGGTGCGGGTTGAAACGACAGCGGCCCAGTAATTGCATCGTACTGGGGGGCCCTTGCAAAGGGATCACGGGCACTGATAAGTCGGCCAGAGAAACGTACCGGAGAAGGAACGCCGTCCACGGGGGTGGTAACCAAACCCCGCGCGCGGACGAAAAAACCTTCGATGTACCGGGTGCTCATGCTCAACGACGACTACACGCCAATGGAGTTCGTCGTGCATGTGCTCGAGCGTTTTTTCGGGAAGATCCATGAGGATGCTGTCAGAATCATGCTGCACGTGCATCATCGCGGCGTCGGGGTTTGCGGGGTATTCACTTATGAGGTTGCAGAGACAAAGGTGAATCAAGTCATGGATCTGGCCCGACAACATCAGCACCCTTTGCAGTGCACGATCGAGAAAGACGGCAGCGAGTAGGGGCAACCTGTATGCTTTCACGCAATCTGGAGCAGACTCTGCATCGCGCTCTGGCACTTGCCAACGAGCGCCGGCACGAATATGCGACGCTGGAGCACTTGCTCTTGTCGCTTACGGAAGACCAGGATGCTGTCCCGGTGTTCAAGGCCTGCGGTGTCGATCTGCCGCAACTCTGTCAGGAGCTGACCAATTTCGTCGACAACGAGCTGCAGAGCCTGAAATCGACGGGGAGCGGGGATCCCAAGCCGACCGCGGGCTTCCAGCGCGTCGTGCAGCGCTCCGTCATCCACGTGCAGTCGTCCGGCCGGGAAGAGGTGACGGGGGCCAACGTTCTGGTCGCGCTCTTTTCGGAACGCGAATCTCACGCGGTCTACTTCTTGCAAATGCAGGAGATGAGCTCGCCTGGATGCCGTGAACTTCATCGCCCACGGTATTGCCAAGGTTCCGGGAGAAGCGCGGCGTCGCTCGGTTCATGGCGCCGACGAGGAGACGAGCGGCGAGAAGGTTGTTCGCAAGGGACACGAAGCGTTGGAAACGTATTGTGTTGATCTCAATCGGAAGGCATCGGAAGGGCGGACGGATCCGCTGATCGGCCGCGAGGCGGAAATCGAGCGGACCATCCAAATCCTCTGCCGGCGCAACAAGAACAACCCGCTGTTCGTCGGCGATCCCGGCGTCGGCAAAACGGCGCTGGCCGAGGGTCTCGCGTGGCGGATCGTCCGCGGCGAGGTTCCGGAAGTGCTGAAGAGCGCCGTCATCTTCAGTCTCGACATGGGCACCCTGCTTGCCGGCACCCGCTATCGCGGCGACTTCGAGGAGCGTCTGAAGAACGTCATTTCCGAGCTGGAAGCAACGCCTGGCGCTATCCTGTTCATCGACGAAATCCACACCGTTGTCGGTGCCGGCGCGACGTCGGGCGGGTCCATGGATGCCTCGAACATTCTTAAGCCATCGCTCGCATCGGGCACGCTCCGCTGCATGGGCTCGACCACCTACAAGGAATATCGGAACCACTTCGAGAAGGACCGGGCGCTGGTCCGGCGCTTTCAGAAGATCGACATTTACGAGCCGTCGGTGGAGGACAGCGTCAAGATCCTGCAGGGCCTGAAGCCATGCTTCGAACAGCATCACCGGGTTCGCTACACCTCGGAGGCGCTGCGAGCCGCGGTCGAGCTGTCCAACCGCTACATCAACGACCGCAAACTGCCGGACAAGGCCATCGACGTCATCGACGAGGTCGGCGCCGCCCGGATGCTGCTGCCGGCCAACCGCCGGCGGCTGACGGTCACTGTCCGCGATATCGAGGAGGTGGTCGCGAAGATCGCCCGCATTCCTCCGAAGAGCGTGTCCACCGACGACCGGAAGGCTCTGCTGACGCTGGAGCGGGACCTGAAGACGGTGGTTTTCGGTCAGGATACGGCGATCGGTGCGCTGGCCAGCGCCATCAAGCTCGCCCGCGCCGGTCTGCGCGAGGCGGAGAAACCGATCGGCTCATATCTGTTCTCCGGCCCGACCGGCGTCGGCAAAACCGAGGTGGCCCGCCAGCTCTCCCAGATCCTCGGCATCGATCTGGTCCGCTTCGACATGTCGGAGTACATGGAGCGGCACAGCGTGTCGCGTCTGATCGGCGCTCCTCCGGGCTACGTCGGCTTCGATCAGGGCGGTCTTCTCACCGATGCGATCGACAAGCAGCCTCACGCCGTCCTCCTCCTCGATGAAATCGAGAAGGCTCATCCCGACCTGTTCAACATCTTGCTGCAGGTGATGGATCACGGGAGGCTCACCGACCACAACGGCAAGAGCGTCGACTTCCGCAACGTGATTTTGGTCATGACCACCAACGCCGGTGCCAGTGAGCTCGCAAAACCCGCAATCGGCTTCGAGCGGGAGACCCGCATCGGCGACGACATGGAAGCGGTCGAACGGTTGTTCTCGCCCGAGTTCCGCAACCGGCTCGATGCCATCATCCCGTTCGCCGGCCTGCGCCCGAGATCGTCGAGCGGGTCGTCGACAAGTTCGTCATGCAGCTCGAGGCTCAGCTCGCCGACCGGCAGGTGGTGATCGAGCTCACCGATGACGCACGCAAGTGGCTGGCCGCCAAGGGGTACGATCAGCGCTTCGGCGCGAGGCCTCTCGCCCGAATGATCCAGGAGCACATCAAGAAGCCTCTCGCGGAAGAGCTCTTGTTCGGCAAGCTCGAGAAGGGCGGCATCGTTCGCGTCGCCATCAGAGGACGGTAAGCCCGCGTTCACCTTCCTCGATCCGACGCCACCGCTTGGCGTCGGCAAAAAGCGGAAGAAGCCGGAACTCGCGCAAGTCTGAGTCGGCGTTCCGGCGCTGGCCACGGGCTTTCGCCGGTTGTAGGCTCGCCAATCGCGGCGCCGTCCTCACGGGGGTCGGCGCCGTTTTATGCTACCGGTAGGGCAGGGGAGGCGGGCCGTGCTTGAGACGTTTCTGAACGGCGTGCGGGTTCTCGATCTCGGCCAGTATCTGCCGGGACCGTTTGCCGCCCGCATTTTTGCCGATCTCGGTGCCGATGTCGTCAAGGTAGAGCCTCCCTCCGGTGATCCAGGACGCTATTTCGACGCCGAAGGCCGCCCCGGCCGGTCGCCGTTCTACGCTCTGCTCAACGCGGGCAAGCGCATCGTCAATCTTGATCTGAAGGCGATGCGATGGCGTCGCGCGAGTTCAAGGCACTGATCGCCCGAGCGGACGTGCTCCTCGAATTCTTTCGCCCCGGCGTTCTCGACCGGCTCGGGCTCGGCAGCGACCGCGTTGACGGCGATCAACCCCAAGCTCGTCCATTGCGCGCTATCCGGATACGGGCAGACCGGCCCCTACCGGCTGCACGCCGATCACGATCTGGGCTATGTGGCGATGACCGGAATGCTGAGTGCTTGCCACAACGAGGCGGGTTCGGTCATTCCGTATCCGCCGATGGCCGACCATGCCGGCTCCTCGCAGGCGGTGATGACCGATCCTTGCCGCCCTCTTGGCCCGCGAGCGCACCGGCCGCGGCTGCTTCCTCGACATCAGCATCATGGAGTCGCCTGTTGTTCCTGCAGCCGTTACCGTTGACGCTGCCACCCCCGCCTGAAGGCGGCATCCTCAACGGCGGCGCCGCCTGCTACAACGTCTATCGCACCGCCGACGGCCGCTTCGTCACCTTGTCCGCGGTCGAGCCGAAGTTCTGGGCGAGCTTCTGCACGGCGATGAAGCGGCCGGAGTGGATCGCTCGGCATCATGAGCCATTACCGCAGCAGGCGCTCATCGCCGATGTCGCCGCCGTGTTCCGGGAACAGCCGCTCCGATCACTGGACCGAACTGCTCACGCCCGCCGACTGTTGCTACCAGGCCGCCCTCGATTACCGCGAGGTGCCCGAGCATCCGCATATTCGCGCGCGCGGGCTGGTGCGCCGCGAAGGACGACGCGATCGACGTTGCATTCCCCGCCTTCGTCGACGCGGTGCCGCCCCGGACCACGCCGGCCGCTAAGCGAAACGACGGCGGAAGACGTGCTCGCCGACTGGGCCTGATGCGGCCCCGGCTCAGTTTGCGTCGCTCTACCGGTAGGGCGAATGGGTCGTCAGGCCGGCGATCGCCGCTTGCACCTGGGCGTCTTCGCGGACGAGGAACCGTTCGACCGCCCGGCGGAAGCCGGGATCGGCGATCCAATGGGCGCTGTAAGTGGCGACCGGCAGGTAGCCCCGCTGCAGCTTGTGATCGCCTTGCGCGCCGGCTTCGACCCGGGCGAGACCGTGCTCGATGGCGAACTCGATCGCCCGATAGTAGCACACCTCGAAATGGAGGAATCGAAAGCTCTCTTCGCAGCCCCAATAGCGGCCGTAGAGGGCATCTTCGCCGAGGAGATTGAGGGCGCCGCCTACCGGCCGGCCGGCCTTGCGTCTCCGCAATCACCAGAACGACCCGGTCGGCCATCACCTCACCGAGGCGGAAAAAGAACGCGCGATTGAGATAGGCGTGCGCCCATTTGCGCTCGACGGTATCGAGGTAGAACCTCCAGAAGGCCTCCCAGTGGCGCTCCTTGATATCGGCGCCGACGAGCGTGTTGAGGACGATCCCACTCCGGGCGACCGCGGTGCGTTCCTTGCGGATGGCCTTGCGTTTGCGAGAAGCGAGCTTAGCGAGAAAACCCTCGAAGGACGCATAGCCCTGGTTTGGCCAATGGTATTGATAGCCCCGGCGCCCCACGAAGCCGGCCTGGGCGAAGACCGTCTGATCCTCGGGCAACGGTGAACGTGACATGGGTCGACGACACGCCGAGCTGTCGGCCGAAGGCAAGGAGCCTTGGGCGAGCAACTTCGCCGCCGCCTCGGGCGCGTCCGGATGAAGAAGCAGCCGCGGCCCCGTCACCGGTGTGAACGGGAATCGACGCCTGAAGTTTCGGGATAATAACGGCCCGCCGGCCCGCTCGTAACTTTCGGCCCAGCCCCAGTCGAAGACGTATTCGCCATAGGAATGGCTCTTGAGATAAAGGGGCAGAGCAGCGAGAACCGTGCCATCGTCGCGCTGCAGGGCGAGATGCCTCGGCAACCAGCCGGTTTCGGGCGTTACCGCGCCGGATTCCTCGAGTGCCAGAAGAAAAGCGTGACGGACAAAGGGATTGGCCGATCCGGCGCAGGCATCCCAGGCCGCGGCGGCGAAATCGCTGATCGAACCAAAAACCTTAAGGATGGCGGCGGAGGTGCCGTCGGGCATGCTGGGGCGACATCCGCCGAATAATGGTGCCGGGGCGTGGGCTGCCCCGCGGGTATTCTAGATGTTGGGGGAGCAGCCCCCATTTGCCAGGGTTGCTGGAAGAGGAGGGGTGACGATGCGCGGCTGGGTAGACGACTTCGGGCCGTTCGAGGGACGGGTATGGTTGAACACGGCGCATCAGGGAGCGATGCCGCGGATCGGCGCCGAGGCGGCGAAAGAGGCGGTTGCCTGGAAACGCCAGCCCTGGCAGCTGACGACCGAACGCTTCGCCGGCGTGCCGCAGCGGCTTCGCGCCGGCATCGGCCGGCTGATCGGCGCCCGGCCGGAGGACGTCATCCTCGCCAACAGCGCGTCGTACGGGCTGCACCTGATCGCCAATGGCCTTTCCTGGCAGGCGGGCGACGAGGTTCTGACCATGCGCGGCGACTTCCCGTCGGATATTCTGCCGTGGCTCGGACTTGCTGATCGGGGGGTCGTCGTGACCCAGTTCCGTCCCGCCGGTCGCGTGCTGACCGCCGACGAGATCGACGGCGCAATTGGAACGCGAACGCGGCTGTTGTGTCTCACCTGGGTTCATTCGTTGTCCGGTTTCACGATCGATCTGGAGGCAATCGGCCGGGTCTGCCGGGCAAAGGGCGTAATCTTCGTCGTCAATGGTTCGCAGGCGGTGGGCGTCCGCCCGATTTCCGTAGAAACGCACCGATCGATGCCCTCGTCTCGGTCGGCTTCAAATGGCTGTGCGGTCCCTACGGAACCGGGTTTTGCTGGGTTCGCGCGCGATCTGCGCGAGACGCTCGCTTGCACCCAGACCTACTGGCTCTCGATGCTGACGTCGGACGATCTTGCCAAAGACGATCTCGATCTGACATTGCGCGAGGATGCCGGCGCTCGCCGCTGGGATGTTTTCGGCACCGCCAACTTCTTCAATTTCCATGCCTGGGGCGCCGCTCTCGATTTTCTTGACGACCGTCGGCTCGGCCGACATCGCCGCCCATGATGCGGCTCTCGTCGATCGCTTCGTCGCCGGACTGGATCAGCGGCCACTACGAATCTGCTCAGTCCCGCCGCGGGCCCGTCCCGCTCGACACTGGTTTTATTCGCCCCGCGCGACCGGAGCCGGACCGAGGCCTGCCATCAGGCCCTGCAGGCGGCCGGCATTCACGTGGCAAGGCGGGCGGGGGCGTTGCGGCTGGCGCCGCATCTCCACAATACGGCCGATGACATCGACCGGACGCTGGAGCGACTCGTTCATGCAAGCTCGAAGATGCCCTCCACCTCGACGGCGGCGCCGAGCGGCAACGATGCGGCGCCGACGGCAAAGCGGGCGTGACGGCCGGCCGCACCGAATACGTCCTGCATCAAATCCGACGCTCCGTTCAGGACCTTCGGATGGTCGGTAAAAGCCGGGCGCGGCAGCGACGAAACCGCCGAGCCGGACTACGCGTCTTCACCCGATCAAGCCGGCCGCCGCAGGCGTCGCGCACCTGGGCGAGAAGGTTTATCCCGCACAACCGGGCCGCGGCGTAGCCGTCTTCAACCGTGATTTCGCTGTCGACGCGCCCGTGGAAGCGGATTTCGCCGTCCCACACCGGCAACTGTCCGGCGACGAAGAGCAGCGGGCCGGTGAGAACCCACGCCACATAGGCGCCGGCCGGCGGCGCCGGGCTGGGCAGTTCGATAGAGAGCTGTCGAAGCCGTTGTTCGATCTGGGAGGAAGTCAAGAGCGTCGGTCCTTTCTCAGTTTGAGCTCCGGCGTTTGCTTTGTCTGATCCGCGCGGTTTCTAAGACAGCGCTGCGGCCGGACATCGCAGGCCAAGCACCGCAACCGATCAGAGCCGGGCGATAGCGGCACGCAGCGCATCCTCCATCACCGCGGAGATCGGCGAGTCACGCCGGTATAAAGCTGGAACTGGCGAACCGCCTGGTGCAGTTGCATGCGAACCCCCGCCACCGTGACGCAGCCCGCGGACCGAGCCGCCCGAAGCAGCGCCGTCTCGATCGGTACCGGGACGGCATCGAAGACGACGAGCGGCGGTCGCAGGACCGTCTGCCGGGATTAGACAATCATTCGGGGCGTTGAAGCCGACGGAGGTGGCGTGGACAAGGAGGGCGAAGGGGTCGGCGGCGAGGAGAGCTTCGGGCGGTCCGGCAAAGTGAATACCGAGCGTCGCGGGCGAGGGCTTCGCCCGATGGCGTGACTGCGGTTGAAGAGCGTCACCAGCGCGCCTTCGCGCTCGAGGCCGTAGGCGATCGCCCGCGCGCCGCCACCCGCGCCGACGACCGCCGCGCGCCGTCCGGCCGGGTCGATCACCTCGTGAAGCGCGGCGAACGCTCCCTGCCAGTCGACGTTATGGCCGGTCAAACGGCCGTCGTCGTTGACCACCGTATTGACCGCGCCGATCGCCCGTGCGTCGTCGTCGATCACATCGAGATAATCGATGATGCGCACCTTGTGCGGCCTGGTGACGCCGAGCCCGCGCAGGCCGAGGGCTCGCATCGCGGCGACGGCGCCCTCCGTGTCTTCGGTGCCGAAGGCGACGTAGACGTAGTCGAGGCCGAGGGCCCGGTAGGCGGCGGTGTGCATGGCGACGCCGAAACTGCCGGGGTGGCCGGCGATGGATCCGCAGAGGACGGGACGACTTGACGGCATGCCGGGCTCGCTCGCCAGGGCGCATGCCGGGGGGACGACGCAATATCGCAATCTGCCGCCGCGGCGACAAGCGATCCGCCACCTGCCGCAAGCGGCCGCGGTTGGCTTCACCGTCCCGCCAGCCAACTTCTGGCGACGGCATCATGACCCCCATTCTCTGCGTCAACCCGAACGTGGCCCTCGACCGCACGCTGACCGTCGCCGGAGTTCGCCGCCGCCGGCGTCTGGCGGGCCACCCGGGTGGAGGCCGACAGCCGGCGGCAAGGGCTTGAATGTCGCCCGCGCCCTCGGTCGGCTCGATCGCCTTGCGTATGTCGCCGGGCTTCTCGGTGGCCGCACCGGTGACCTCGTCGCCGCCTCGGCCGAAGCGGCAGGGATCTCGGCGAGCTGGACCAGAATCAGAGGGGAGACCCGGACCTGCATCATCCTGGTGGACGATCGGGGCGGCAGCACCGTCGTCAACGAGCCGGGACCCACGATCGATGCCGACGACTGGCATCGATTTCGTCGGCGACGTCGGCCGATTGGCGTCCGGTGCCGCCGCTGTCGCGATCAGCGGCAGCCTGCCGCCCGGAGCCCCTGCCGGCGGCATCCGAAGCCTGATCGAATTGTCGGCGACGGCGGCTGTTCCGGTCTGGGTCGACAGCAGCGGCGTCGCCTTGTCCGATGCGATCGCCGCCGGCGTCTACGGCATCAAAGTCAACGCCGCCGAGGCCGCGGCCGCGTCAGGCGGTACCGTCGGCTGCGTCACCGACGCCCTCGCCGCCGCCCGCAGCATGCGGACGAAGGGCGCGCGGCGGGTGGTGATCACCCTCGGCTCGGCGGGAGCCGTCCTCCTCGACGATGCCGTCGCCTGGAGCGCCGAGGCGCCGCCGGTCGGTGTGTGTAATGCGGTCGGTGGCGGCGATTGCTTCCTCGCCGGCCTTCTCGCCGCTTTCACCGGAGGTGACGAGCCGGCCGATGCGCTTCGCCTGGCGACCGCCTGCGGCAGCGCCAATGCCGCTACCCTCGCCGTCGGCGAATTCGATCCGGCCCTCGTCCGGAGGCTGCTGCCTGCCATCTCCGTGCACCGGCTGGCGATAGCCCCCAGCCTTGAAGAGAAGGAGAGATCCGCGCCGGGAGCTGCGAGGTTCAGGCGGGGTCAGAGCCGGGAACGATCAGCCGGCTCCTCTCGGGCCCGGCGTCTCGCCCGGGCTCGTCGGCGATGGCGAGGCCGAAAATCTCGCGCCAATGGCCGAGGGCGGCGAGCGACCGGTTGTCGCGCTCAAGATCGGCGGCGCGCGCGGCGACGGCGTGCGCGGCCGTCGCCGCCTCCACCCAGGCATCGCCGAGAGGCAGCGGATCGCCGGTGCCCGGAATCGGCAGCGAACGTCCGGCCTGCAGCGTCAGCCAGAAAAAGAAATCGCGGACCATCCAGTCGTAGTAGAGCAGGCTGCGCCGGCGGTAGAGCCAAACCGAAAGGAACTCGGCCGCGAGCAATTCGATGGCGAAGCCGCTCAGCGGTGCCGCCACCGCCCGCCGCCACGCCTTGACGATGCGGATCAGGTGACGCGCCTTGCCCTCGGCCAGCCGATCGATGGCATTCAGGTGCGCCGCCTCCGCCGCCGGGTCGAGGTGCATCCAGGCCACGCCCGGGCGCCGCCGCGAGGACACGTCGATGCGGGCGCCGCCCGATGCCGACGCCAACGCCGTCAGTACGCGCACCTTGACGCGGGCGCCGCTCGCGCAACGCTGCGGTTCGACCATCAGCCAGCCGGGCGGGGCGATGCGGACGGCGCCGTAGCGCTCGGCGAGCAAGTCGATGATCTCGCTCGTCCCTGTCCCGCCGCCGGCCCGTCGCCGCGATCGGCGGTAGACTATGCAACAGATCGAGGGTCGCCGTGCCGCTGATCGCCGTACCCTTGGCATGGCCGCCGATCACCTGGATTTTGCCCGACGGACGTTCCTGCTCGGGCCCGATGGCGGGCGCAGCCCCTCGGCGGCCGGCGCGCAAAACGGCGATCGAGTAGGCCGCGATACCTCGCGGCCGGTCGCCGCGATGGCCAGCGTCTCCGCCGGATCGGGCTCGATCGCCGCGAGAAAGCGGAAAAAACGATGGGCGACATGCCGCCAGGCGGCGTTCCGGGCGTCCCTGTGACCGGCCGGCTTCATCATCGGTCCGCCCGAGCGGCAAAGATCGGCCGTGCCCGGGCGCATGGGTGCGTCCGGGGCACGACCGGAGTTGGTCTCGGAGGGACACGGGGAGGAACGAAAGCCATCACGAGCAGCCCGTGGTGGCACCGCACGTCACGCACTTGCGGCAGGTGCCGTTGCGGACGAGGGTGAAGTTGCCGCATTCGTCGCACGAATCGCCTTCGTAGCCTTGAAGCCTGGCGACGCGCGACAGCTCGGCATAGGCGGTGACGGTTTCGGCGAAGTCGCTGCCGGCAGCGCCGCTCGTCCCGGGCCAGCGTTTCGGCCGCCTCCTGCGCGTGTACGACGACCGTGCGTGCCCGAGACGACCCGCTGTTCGCCGACCGTCTCGCGCGACCCCTGGTAGACGCGAAGGCGGCTGCGGACGTAGCCGCGGCTGGCCAACCGGGTGACGGCCGGGTAAGGGTCGGTTCTCATCCTCGTCGTCCCGTCGCCGGCGGCGGTGCCGGCCTGGCCGCCGAGCGCGTCGGTCGCGAGGTCGCCGGGCTCGGCGTGGGCAAGGTCGAAGCGGCCGAGGTAGGAGACGGCGAGTTCGCGAAACATGTAGTCGAGGATCGATGTCGCCATCTTGATCGAATCGTTGCCCTCGACGAGCCCGGCCGGCTCGAAGCGGGTGAAGGTAAATGCCTCGACGAACTCTTCGAGCGGCACGCCGTATTGCAGGCCGATCGATATGGCGATGGCGAAGTTGTTCATCAGGCTGCGGAAGGCGGCGCCTTCCTTGTGCATATCGATGAAGATCTCGCCGAGCCGGCCGTCTTCGTACTCACCGGTGCGCAGGTAGATCTTGTGGCCGCCGACCTTCGCCTTTTGGGTATAGCCTTTGCGCCGGTTGGGGAGGCCGTGGCGCTGGGACCGGGCCAGATGTTCGGCCACCGGTTCGGCCAGCCGCTCGGCGAGGCGGGAGACGACGTGTTCGGCCACGCGTTCGGCACGCAGCGCCGCCGGCTGCCGGACGAGTTCCTCCGCCGCATCCTCGCCGTCGTCGATCGCGTCGAACGCGCCCGACGACAGCGGCTGCGACAGCTTCGAGCCGTCCCGGTACAGCGCCGTCGCCTTCAGGCAGAGCTGCCAGGCGAGGAGGTAGGCGTCTTTGCAGTCGTCGATCGAGGCGCTGTGCGGCATGTTGATCGTCTTCGAAATCGCGCCGCTGATGAATGGCTGGGAGGCGGCCATCATCCGGATGTGGCTTTCGATCGAAAGATAGCGGCGGCCCGACGCGGCCGCAGGCCGTCGCACAATCGAAGACCGGCAGATGCTCGGGCCGGAGCCCCGGCGCACCCTCGACCGTCATCGCCCCGCACACCCACGTGTTCGCCTGCTCGATCTCCGCCTGGCGTGAAGCCGAGCGCGGTCAACAGGCAGAATGACGGTTGGTCCAGGCGTTCCGGCCGGAATTCCCAGATGCTCGACGCAGAAACGCTCGCCGAGCGTCCACTTGTTGAAGACGAAGCGGATATCGAAGGCGTCTCGGAGGGCCATTCTCGACCGTCGCCAATGCTTCGTCGTCTGAAGCCTTTCTCGCCGAGCGTCCGATGATCGATCGCGGGGGCCGTCCTCAGCGTGCCGTGACCGACGGCATAGCGGATGATTTCCATCGATCTCGGCGGCGTCATAGCCAAGGCGGGAGAGCGCCATCGGCACCATCCGGTTGATGATCTTGAAATAGCCGCCGCCCGCCAGCTTCTTGAACTTGACGAGCGCGAAGTCGGGCTCAATGCCGGTGGTGTCGCAATCCATGACCAGGCCGATCGTTCCGGTCGGGGCGATGACCGTCGTCTGGGCGTTGCGGTAGCCGTGCGTCTCTCCGGCACGGAGCGCTTCGTCCCAGGCCTCGCGCGCGGCGTCGGCCAGCGCAGGATCGGGCACCTCGGACGCCATCGAGCGGCACCGGCAGCACGGAGAGCCCCTCATAAGCCGGTCGCTCTCGCCGTGCGCCGCGCGGCGATGATTGCGGATCACTCGCAGCATTGCCTCGCGGTTCTCCGGGTACCGCGAGAAGGCACCCAGTTCCGCCGCCATCTCCGCCGAAGCGGCGTATGACGTGCCGGCCATCAGTGCGCTGACCGCCGCGCAGAGGTTGCGCGCTGCGGGCAGAGTCGTAAGCGAGGCCGGCGGCCATCAGGTAGCCGCCGATATTGGCGAACCCGAGGCCGAGCGTGCGGAACTCATGCGAAAGCAGGGCGATCCGTTGTGACGGATACTGCGCCATCGTCACCGAAATCTCGAGGACGATGGTCCACAGCCGCACGGCATGGCGGAAGGCGGTCAACATCGAGCGTGCCATCGGCCTGCTGGAAGGCGAACAGGTTCAAAGAGGCGAGATTGCAGGCGGTATCGTCGAGGAACATGTATTCGGAACAAGGGTTCGACGCATTGATCCGGCCGCTCGCCGGGCAGGTGTGCCATTCATTGATCGTCGTGTCGTACTGCAAGCCCGGATCGGCGCAGCTCCAAGCCGCATGCGCGATGTCGTTCCACAGCCGTGCGGCGGCCACGCGGCGGGCGACGGTGCCTGTCGGTGCGGCGGAGTAAGTCCCAGTCGCCATCGTCGGCGAGGCAATCGAGGAAGGCATTGGAGATCCGCACGCTGTTGTTGGCGTTCTGACCCGAAACCGTGCGATACGCCTCGGACTCCCAGTCGGTATCGAAAACCGGAAAGGCGGCATCCCGATGCCCCTGGCGGGCGAGTTCGAGCGCCCTCTGGATCGTCGCCTCGGGCAGCATCGCCCGTCTCGCCGCCCGCACCGCCTTGCGAAGCGCGAGGTTGCGCTGCCGGATCGAAGCGGGCCTCGTCATTGGCGTGCACGGCATCGTCGTGGATCGCATCGAAGGCGAAGCAGGCGTCGACGATCTCCTGCAGGTGCTTGCGGGCGGCCCGGGATCCGGCGACCAGCGCCGCCACCTTCTGTTCCTCGCGCAGTTTCCAGGTGATGAATGCCTCGATGTCCGGGTGGTCGATGTCGACGACGACCATCTTCGCCGCCCGCCGGGTGGTGCCGCCCGATTTGATGGCGCCGGCGGCGCGGTCGCCGATCTTCAGGAAACTCATCAGGCCGGACGAGCGGCCACCGCCGGAGAGCGGTTCGTTTTCGCCGCGCAGGCGGGAGAAGTTGGTGCCGGAGCCGGAGCCGTATTTGAACAGCCTCGCCTCGCGCACCCACAAATCCATGATGCCGCCGGCGTTGACCAGATCGTCGTCGATGCTCTGGATGAAGCAGGCGTGCGGCTGCGGCCGTTCGTAGGCGGATTTCGAGGCGGCGACATCGCCGGTGCGTGGGTCGGCGAAGTAATGCCCTTGCGCCGGACCATCGATGCCGTAGGCCCAGTGCAGCCCGGTATTGAACCACTGCGGCGAATTCGGCGCCGCCCGCTGCGTCGCCAGCATGTAGCGGAGCTCGTCGAAGAATGCTCGGGCGTCGGTTTCCTCGTCGAAATAACCGCTCTTCCAGCCCCAGTAGGTCCAGGTGCCGGCGAGCCGGTCGAAGACCTCGCGCGCACTGGTCTCACCGCGGAACCGCTCGGCTGCCGGCAGCGCGGCGAGTGCCGCCGCGTCGCCCTGATGCCGCCAGAGCCACGCCGGCACGCCCCGCTCCTTCACCGGCTGCAGATGAGCGGGAATGCCGGCCTTGCGGAGGTATTTCTGCGCCAGTACGTCGCAGGCGACCTGTGACCACGCCGCCGGTACCTCGACACTCTCCTGGCGGAAGACGACGGAGCCGTCGGGATTGCGGATTTCGCTGGCGACGGTACGGAATTCGATGGTCGCGTAGGGGGAGCGGTCGGGATCGGTGAACAGCCGGGAAATCTTCATGGTTTCGCCGCCTCGCCTCCGTGTCTCGGGTGTCGCCACCGATATTGTGGCCCTGTCTTTTAGCGTGCCGCCGCGGCAGCAGGAACGCGCGTCCCTCGATGTTGTTGCCGTCATTTCGACCGCCTGTCCCGCCCGCCGCCTGCCGGATTCGCACATTCGATCAAGCCCGGCGCGATCTATCTATACGGCGCCGTTCGCCGGGCATGCAACAACATTTAGTGTCGTATCGAAACGAATCGATCGCATATGTATGGTGAAGCCGCGCGGCGTGAGTCTCGGCCGCCGCGGCTGAACAGCGCCGACGACGGCGCCTTCCGGGCGATGCCGGCCGTTGTCGTCTCTGGACGTGCCGTTGCGGCGATGCCATAGTCCGGCCGGCCGGCGAGGCCGCAGCCGAGAGGGGCGGCGGTCGGGCGAAACGCTGATCGGCGAAAGAAAGAGTCCGCTGGACCGGGGGTGGAAGCGTCAACGATGATCGATGTCGGTACTTGGCTTTACACCCTGATCTTCGGCGAACGGGTCGGGACGGACGCCTTCGGCAACCGCTACTACCGCAACCGGCGGCAGACCCGCTACGGCCGCGAGCGCCGCTGGGTCGTTTTCAAGGGGCGGGTCGAGGCGAGCAAGGTCCCGGCGGAGTGGCATGCCTGGTTGCACCACACGGCCGACGAGCCGCTGACCGGCGTGAAGGTGCGACCTTGGCAGAAACAGCATCTCCCCAACCTGACCGGCACGCCTTACGCCTATCGGCCGCGGGGCCATGATTTGCGCGGCGGCAAACGCGCGCCGGCGACCGGTGATTACGAGCCATGGACGCCCGGCTGAGCCGTCGATGGACGGTCGGCGCGACCATGAGGCGTGACGAGATCCGCGAGATCGTCGCCGGGACCGCCGCCCTTATCGCCGTTCTCGCGCTCATCTTCTTCTCTTACCGGGCGAATCGGGAAAGCGCCCGCATTCCCGCGGCCGGCTACCGGATCAACGCGACGTTCAATCACGTCAGTGGTATCGGGCCGGGCAGCCCCGTCGAGGTTGCCGGTATCCCCGTCGGCGCGGTGGAAGCGATGAGCCTGCAACCGGACTATCGGGCGCGGGTGACGATGCGGATCGACTCCGGGATCGTCCTGCCGCGCGACACGGCGGCGGCCATCCACACGGACGGTCTGTTCGGCGGCAAGTTTCTCGTCCTCGATCCGGGCGGTGAGGAGGCTACTCTCGGCGACGGTTCGACCATCGCCTTCACCCAAGATGCGGTCGTGATCAGCGATCTTCTCGATCTGATCATCTCCGAGGGCCGGGCGGCACGGGCGGCCGGCGCGGACAAGGGGTCATGATGCGTCGCAATATTCTCGAAACCCTGATCGGCGGTCTCGTCCTCGCCGTTGCCGTGCTTTTCGTCGTTTTCGTTTACGAGACGGCGGATCTCGATGGCTGCCCCCGGCTATCCGATCGGCGCGGTCTTTGCCAAGATCGGCGGCCTCAATGTCGGCAGCGACGTGCGCATCAACGGCATCAAGGTCGGCACCGTCACCGACCGCTCCCTCGATTCGAAAACGTACGATGCGGTCGTCACGATGAGCGTCGAAAAGTCGATCCATTTGCCGGCCGACACGGTCGCGGTCGTTGCCAGCGAAGGACCGCTCGGTGGCAAGTACATCCAGCTCGAGCCCGGGAAGTCAAGGAAATGATCGCCGAAGGCGGTGTCATCCGCGATACCCGCAGCTATCGGTCGTTGGAAGATCAGGTCGGTGATATCATTTTTCTTGCGACCGAGCAAACCGGCCGAGGGCAAGTAGTGTGCTGATCTCGCGCCGCAGGGCAGGGTCGCCCTATTGGCGATCGGCACTTGCGGTTGGTTTCCTTCGGCTGTCGGATCCGGCAGCGCTCGCGCCGACAGCTATCCGATCGTCGTACTCCGCGCCCTCGACAAGGTGACGACCCGATCGAGCACGCTGGAAGCGCCGATCGGCCAGCCCATCCGCTTCCGCACCCTCACCATCACCGCCCGCGTCTGCGACAAGAATCCGCCGGAGGAACGGCCGGAGGCGGCGGCGTTTCTCGACATCGTCGAGGTGCGTGAGGGAATGGCGGCACGGGACGTGTTCCGTGGCTGGATGTTCGCGTCAAGCCCCGGGCTGTCGCCGATGCAGCATCCGGTCTACGACGTCTGGGTGCTCGACTGCGTCATGACCGCCGACAACGCCGCGGCCAATGATACCGGATCCGGATCGGAATCGAATTGCCCGCGCACCGGCAACGCTTCCTCCAGTTCCTGCAGGTAATGCGCCGCCGGGATCTCGATCGCCCCGAACTGGCGCAGATGCTCGGTGACGAACTGGACGTCGAGGAGCACATAGCCGCCGAGGGCGAGCAAGGGCGACGAGATGGACGAGGGCGACCTTGCTCGCGTCCGGCTCCAGCGAAAACATGCTTTCGCCGAAGAAGGCGCCCCCGAGGGCGAGGCCGTAAAGCCCGCCGACGAGGCGATCGTCGTGCCACGCCTCGACGCTGTGCGCATAGCCGAGCTGATGCAGCTCACAGAACACCTGGGCGATGTTGGTGTTGATCCACGTCTCGGGATGCTCCGGCCGGGGGGCGGCGCAGGCATCGACAACATCGGTGAACGCCGTGTCGATGCGAATTTGGTAGCGGCCCCGGCGGACGACCCGTTGCAGCCGTCGCGGCGTGTGGAACGCCGCGAGCGGCAGAACGCCGCGCAGCGCCGGCGCGACCCAGTGCACGCTCGGGTCATCGCGATGGCTCGCCATCGGAAAGATGCCGATCGAATACGCGCGGATGATGATGTCCGGCGACAGCACGCCACCTCGTTCGAACCGTCTAATGGTCGCCCCGCATCAGTCGCTCGAGCCAGTGGATATCATAATCGCCATCGAGGAACGCCGGTTCCGCCAGCAGCCGCTGGTGCAGCGGGATCGTCGTCTGAATGCCGTCGACGACGCACTCCGCGAGCGCCCGACGAAGACGCATCAGGCAGACATCACGGTCGGGGCCGTGGGCGATGATCTTGGCGATCATGCTGTCGTAGTGGGGCGGAACCCTGCAGCCGGCAAACAGCGCCAAATCGACGCGGATGCCGAGGCCGCCCGGGGCGTGGTACTCGTTGACGCGGCCGGGGGAGGGCATGAACGTTTCCGGGTGCTCGGCGTTGATCCGGCATTCGATGGCGTGACCGGTGAAGCGGATATCCTCCTGGCCGAAACCGAGGGGGGCGCCCGCAGCAACCCGGATCATCTCGCGGACCAGATCGAGGCCGCAGATCATCTCCGTGACCGGATGCTCGACCTGCAGCCGGGTATTCATCTCGATGAAGTAGAACTCGCCGTCTTCGTAAAGGAATTCGAAGGTGCCGACGTTGGTGTAACCAAACCGCGCCGCCGCCTCGGCCGCCCGCTTGCCGATCTCGGCCCGTATCGCGCGCGTCGAGCGCCGGTGACGGCGCCTCTTCGATTACCTTCTGGTGGCGGCGCTGCATGGAGCAGTCGCGCTCGCCCAGGTGGACGACGGAGCCGTGCTTGTCGGCGAGAATCTGCACCTCGATGTGACGGGGGTGGGTGAGGTACTTCTCCATGTAGAGATCGCCGTTGCCGAACGCCGACGTCGCCTCGGCGCGCGCCATCGCCATCGCCGGGCCGAGCTCCGTCCGCCTCGTTGCACCACCTTCATGCCGCGGCCGCCACCGCCTGCCGCGGCCTTCATCAGCACCGGATAGCCGAGCGTCGCCGGCGAGCGCGCGCGCTTCCGCCTCGTCGCCGACCGGGACCGTCGGAGCCGGGGACCACGGGATTCCGGCGGCGCGAGCGGTCCGCTTCGCCGCGACCTTGTCGCCCATGATGCGGATGTGCTCAGGCGACGGGCCGATGAAGGTGATGCCGTGCTCTTCGACCATGGCGGCAAAGTCGGCGTTTTCGGATAAAAAGCCGTAGCCGGGATGAATCGCTTCGGCATTGCAGATCGTTGCGGCGGTCAGAACAGCGACCTGGTTGAGATAGCTCTGCGCAGCCGGCGGCGGGCCGATGCAGATCGAATTCGTCGGCGAGGCGCACGTGCATCGCGTCGGCGTCGGCGGTCGAATGCACGGCGACCGAGCGGATGCCCATCTCCCGGCAGGCGCGCAGGATCCGAAGCGCAATTTCCCCGCGATTGGCGATCAGCACCTTGTTGAACACGGGCGGCTTACTCGATGATCAGCAGGGGCTCTGCCGAACTCCACCGGCTGGCCGGGGCCGACGAAGAGGCGGACGATGCGACCCGGCCCGAGGGGCGGTGATCGTATTGAACACCTTCATCGCTTCGATCAACAGCACCGGGTCACCGGCTTGCACCGTGTCGCCGACACTGACATACGGGGGAGCCTCGGGCTCGGGCGACGTGTAGACGACGCCGACCATAGGTGAGGTCAGCAGCCCGGGATGTGCCAGGAGCGCGCTCTCTTCGGCTGTGGGGTCGGCATGTGCAGGCGCCTTCGTCGCAAGCGCGACAGGCGCCGCCGCCGGCTAGTGCAGATGTCGGCTGGCGGATGACGCGAATGCGCCAGCTGCCGGAATCGTATTCGATCTCCGAAAGATTGCTCTCAGTCAGCAATTCAGCCAGCTCGCGCACCAGATCGACATCGAGTCTCGCTGCGTTTTTTCGCCTGCGCCATGTTTCTCATCCTGTCGTCCCCCGGCGGCCGCACCGTCAACTCTGTGTCCGCACATTGCCGACGGCATGCAGGGCGGCTTCGACGGCGAGCTCGTAGCCGAGCGGCCCGAGGCCGCAGATGACGCCTCGGGCGGCCGGGGATACGTAGGAGTGATGCCGGAACGACTCTCGCCGGAAGATGTTCGAAATATGCACCTCGATCACCGGTATCGTCAGCGCGACGAGGGCGTCGAACAGCGCAATGGAGGTATGCGAGTAGGCGCCGGCATTGATAATGAGGGCGTCCGCCGTGTGCCGCGCTTCCTGAACCCAATTGAGAAGCTCGCCCTCGGCATTGCTCTGCTGGAACCGGAGATCGGCTCCTGTCGCATCCGCCCGCTCGCCGACAGGCGGCTTCCACGTCGGCCAAGGTCGCCGAGCCGTAGATGTGGGGCTCACGTTCGCCGAGGAGATTAAGGTTGGGTCCGTTGAGGACGAGAATTCGGGGTCGCATGGAGGCCCGTTTCATGCCGGAGCTCGGCTTATAGCATGGCCCCGGGCTTGTGTAACCCGATGCCGCGACTATGTTAGCAGACGCGGGAAGGGGCGGCAGTTCCTGACGGCTTTTAGATGCTGGATGCGACGGACGCAGTTATGCGAGTGATGATCAATGGAGAGGCGAAGACATTTCCCGCACCGCTCAATGTCCGTGCTCTCCTGACCGCCTGTGGCATGGATCCGCGTAAGGTTGCGGTGGAGCGCAACCTCGAGATCGTCCCGCGCTCCGGTTACGAGACGATCGAGGTCGCGGATGGCGACCGCATCGAGATCGTTCATTTCATCGGTGGAGGCGCTCCCGCCTCGCCGGCGACCCGCCGACGTTGCCGCTCCGCCGTCGACCGCTGATCTTCTCGTCATTGCCGGCCGGTCCTATCGATCGCGCCTGCTCGTCGGGACCGGCAAGTATAAGGATTTCACCGAAACGGCTCGCGCCATCGAGGCTTCGGGCGCGGAGATCGTCACCGTTGCCGTCCGTCGCGTCAACGTCTCCGACGCTCGTCAGCCGATGCTCGTCGATTACGTCGATCCAAGGCGCTACATCTATCTTCCCAACACCGCCGGCTGCTACAGCGCCGACGACGCGCTGCGAACGCTGAGGCTGGCGCGCGAGGCGGGCGGCTGGGATCTCGTCAAACTGGAGGTTCTGGGCGATCAGAAGACGTTATTTCCGAACATGATTGAGACGCTGACGGCGGCCGAACGTTTGATCGCCGAGGGCTTCAAGGTGATGGTCTATTGCTCCGATGATCCCATTCTGGCGATGCGGCTGGAAGAGATGGGCTGCGTTGCGATCATGCCGCTCGCGGCGCCGATCGGCTCCGGCCTCGGCATCCAAAATCCGGTCAATATCCGGTTGATCGTCGAGCAGAGCCGGGTTCCGGTGCTGGTCGACGCGGGCGTCGGCACCGCATCGGACGCCGCCGTCGCTATGGAATTGGGCTGCGATGGCGTGTTGATGAATACGGCGATCGCGGAAGCCCGGGATCCCATCGGCATGGCTCACGCGATGCGCCTTGCCGTCGAAGCAGGCAGGCGCGCTTATCTTGCCGGGCGGATGCCGAAGAAGCGCTACGCTGATCCGTCTTCACCGCTCGCCGGGCTTATCTGACGGCCGGTCTGTCGCGTCGAGCACGTGCCGGTGCTCAATTTGCGGGCGACAAGCTGGTTTTGCCCGATTGTTGTGCGATATTCCGAGCAAGGTCAAGAGGGTCAGCGTGCGATTGGGATAGGCTGAGGCTGCCGCCGCCGCTCTCCGGGGGACCCGCAGCGGGGCTGCCGGCTTTCGGAGCCTCTGGCATAGGTCTTGCTCCGTTGGGATTGCGGGACGCGCAGGGGCCAGCAGCAGAAATAGAAGAACATGAACATGTGCGGCGATGACGGTCGGTAACCCCTTCGACGAAATGCACGGTCTGGAGGACGACGGAGTCCGCAACGCCTACCGCACCTATCGCGAGTGGTTGCGCACAACTTCTTGCGAAAAGTTGATGGAAAAGCATCAACAGGCGGATCTTATCTTTCGCCGGCTTGGCATCACCTTCTCCGTCTACGGATCGGAGGAGGGGACGGAGCGGCTGATTCCGTTCGACATCATCCCGCGCGTCCTCGATGCCGACGAATGGCGAACGATCGGCACCGGCGTCTGTCAGCGGGTGCGGGCAATCAACGCCTTTCTCGAAGACATTTATCACGAGCAGCACATCCTCAAATCCGGACGGATTCCGGCGTCGATGGTCCTCAACAACCCCGGCTTCCGGCCGGAAGTCCTGGGCCTGGATTTACCCCGACGAACGTACGTGCACATCGCCGGGATCGACGTCGTCCGCGTGTCGGCCGACGACTTCTACGTTCTCGAAGACAATGTGCGGGTGCCGTCCGGCGTGTCCTACATGCTGGAGAACCGCGAAACCATGATGCGGCTTTTCCCGGATCTGTTCGCCTCTCATTCGGTCGCGCCGGTCAACCATTACCCCGAGATGCTTCTGCGAACGCTGCGGTCTGCCGCCCCGCCCGGTCATGTCGATCCGACGGTCGTCGTCCTGACGCCCGGGCATTTCAACAGCGCCTATTTCGAGCACGCCTTTCTCGCCATGCAGATGGGCGTCGAACTGGTCGAGGGGCAGGACCTGTTCGTCGAGGATGATACCGTCTTCATGCGGACGACGAGCGGACCGCGCCGCGTCGATGTCATTTACCGGCGTGTCGATGACGACTATATCGACCCGCTCGCCTTCGATGCGACCTCGCTCTTAGGCGTACCCGGCCTTCTTTCGGTCGTCCGCACCGGCCGGGTCAGCCTTGCGAACGCCATCGGCACCGGCATCGCCGACGACAAGGCGATCTATTGCTTCGTCCCCGACATGATCGACTTTTACCTCGGAGAGAAGCCGATCTTGAAGAACGTGCCGACATACCGCTGCTCGATCGACGACGACCGTGCCTATGTTCTTGATCACCTGGACGATCTGGTCGTCAAGGAGGTCGGCGGTTCGGGCGGCTACGGCATGCTCGTCGGCCCTGCAAGCACGGCCGCGGAGCGCCACGCCTTCCGCGACAAGATCACAGCGCTGCCCGACAATTTCATCGCTCAGCCGACCCTTAACCTCTCGACGGTGCCAACTCTCGTCGACAGCCGGATCGAGCCGCGGCACGTGGATCTGCGGCCCTACGTGCTGACCGGGGAAACCACCGCGGTTGTGCCGGGTGGCCTGACCCGGGTGGCGCTGCGCAAGGGCTCGCTCGTTGTTAATTCCTCTCAAGGTGGCGGTACCAAGGACACCTGGGTTCTGGAGTCCTGACGGATGCTCGGTCGCACCGCCAACAACGTCTACTGGATGGCCCGATACGTCGAACGGGCCGAGAACCTGGCTCGTCTGCTTGCCAGCACCTACCACATGTCGCTCCTGCCGGCGTCGGGAGCGAACGGTACGGCCCAGTGGGAGGCGCCGCTGACGCTGGCCGGCGATCGCGGTGACTTTGTCGACCGCTACCATGAAATTTCCCCAGGCAATGTGCTCAAATATATGGCGCTCGATCCGGACAATGCCGCGAGTATCCGCGCCTGCATCCGCCTCGCCAGGGAAAATGCACGGGCGACGCGGCCGGAGCTGACGACCGAAGTTTGGGAAGGCATAAACCAGACGTACATCGAACTGGAACAAATGTCATACCACCAGCTGATCGAGGGTGGGTTCCGCGAGTTTTTCGACTGGGTGAAGGAGCGCTCGCACCTGTTCCGCGGTGCCATCTATGGGACCATGCGCCGCGGCGACGCCTTCACCTTCTCACGCCTCGGCACCTTTATCGAACGGGCGGACAACACGGCTCGTTTTCTCGCCGTCAAATGGGATCTTTTGGCGCCGAGCGGGCGCGCGATGGCGGCCGAGGATTACTACCGCTGGGGAGCCGTGCTCCGCGCCTTCAGCGCCTTCAAGGCCTACCGCGAGGTCTATTCCGGCATCATCGAGCCGCGTCGCGTCGCCGAACTTCTGGTTTTGCGCAGCGACATGCCGCGGTCGCTGTTCGCCTGCACCTACGAGGTGATGGAGATCCTGAAAGCGTTGCGCAGTCAGGCGACCTGCACCCGCCTCGCCGTGCAGATCCACGAACGGCTGCAGCGCAATCGCATCGACGGCATCCTCCGCTCGGGGCTGCCGCGCTTTCTCAACGGCTTTATCGTCCGCAACACCGAGTTGCATGGAATGATCGGGCAGGAGTTCATGCTGGTCCTATGAGATTAGCCATAGAGCACGAAACCCATTACCGCTTTGGCTCCCCGGCCCAGCACAGCATTCAGTACCTGCGGCTGACGCCCCGCGGCGATCCCTGCCAACTCGTTCGCACCTGGCAGGTGCTGACTACCGGCAAGCTCAAGCGGTGGATCGACGGTTTCGGCAACGTCACGCACGTTTCGGTGCAGAACGGCCTCCACGATGAGGTGCCCGTGGTCATCCGCGGGGAGGTCGAGACCTTCGACACGTTCGGCGTGCTTCCCGCAGACGACGGACTGCCGCCACTGATGTTCCTGCGGCCTACGCGCTACACCAGGATCGAGGGCGGCATCGAGGCGCTTGCCCGGCCCTATGTCGAGCGGCTGCGCGAAGAGGGCGAGATCGCCGCCTTACACGCATTGATGTTCGAACTTCACTCCGCGGTCGCCTACGTTTCCGGCAGCACCGACGTCAACTCGACCGCGGCCGAGGCGCTGGAGCGCGGTTCCGGCGTCTGCCAGGATCACGCTCACCTGTTCATCGCCTGCTGCCGAGTTCTCGATATCCCGGCGCGCTACGTGAGCGGTTACCTCTACGCGCAAAGCGACGATCGCGGCGCGCTTGCCAGCCACGCCTGGGCCGAAGCCTACGTGGATGAACTCGGCTGGGTGTCGTTTGACGCAACCAATGGCAAGTCGGCAACCGATGCCTATGTGCGCCTCTCCGTCGCCTTCGACTACGCCGGGGCCTGCCCGATTCGCGGCGTTCGCAAAGGTGGCGGCATCGAGGAGATGACGGTTCGCGTCGACGTCACACAAGGCCAGTAGCGGCGCCGTCGCCGAAGCCGAAAGCAGCGTCACCTGCGCGACGAAAGCCGTAGCCCTCAAACTCCGTGTTTTTCGTGAACTCGAAGTCCCAGATCAGCTGCCGCACGCGTCTTGGGCCCTGGTGAGGACGGCAATCTGTTCCGAGGTCAACGCCATCGTGGGGCGGCCTTTCGGATGTTTATGCCGCCTCGACTTAGTGGCGGAGAGAATGCGCAAGAAAATCTTCGGTAGTGCTTTTTATGTTAGCCCAGTCTTCGCGTAGAATATAGGGATAACTGATCCTAATATCGTAATTGTTTAACTTAGACGATGTATCCAATGTATTGGAGTAGCCGCAGCCCTTCGTCCGCTGCAGGGGCCCCTGACACCAGCGTGAAGATTACCGCGGCAAGGAGAATGAGACTTTGACGAAAACGCATCACGCCAGGCCTTTCAGCGGTGTTGCGGTGATGGGTATCATGCGACCTTCAGGAAGATGGTGGCAGAAGTACAAGTTATCACAGCTTTTAGACTAGCTAGCCGGGAGCGACGACGCCGCCCACGGTGAACACGTTGAGATCAACGATGATCCCCGCCCTGGCGAATCGATACGGCGACGGGCGTCGGCCCCGTGACCCGGCGCTCGGCGGACGTCGTTAGCCGGGCCTATTCGAACTCGAGAATGATCTGACCGACCGACAGCGTGTCGCCGGCCTTCGCGTGGATTTTTCCGACCTTGCCGGGCCGAATGGCCCGCAAGATGTTCTCCATCTTCATGGCCTGAACGATCGCCAGTTCGTCGCCGGAATCGACTTTCTCGCCTGCCTCCACCGCTACCGATTGCAGCAGTCCCGGCATCGGTGAAAGCAGGTACTTCGACATGTCCGGCGGTTTGCGCTCGGGCATCATTTTCGCGAGCTTGGCGACTTCGGCGGTGTAGACGACCACGTCGACCTCGGAGCCCATATGGTAGATGCGATAGCCGATGCCGACGCGCTCGACCTTGAAAGATTGGTGTACGCCATTGATTGTACAGCGCAAAACGGGTTCGCCGATTTCCCAGTCGCTGCGGATCGACAACAGGTGCCCGTCGCGGGTGATGTCGAAGCCTTCCTCCGACCCGCGGCCGGCATGCTCCTCGATGAGGACCGGAAAATAGTTGTTGCCGATCACCGCCACCTGTTCTGCCTCGATCTTGCGACCGTAACCCGGCATCTGCCCGGAGACGTTTTTGGCCCGGTACATGTAGCGGAGGTGCATGAGGATGGCGACGGCGATGATGTCGTCGATCTCGACCGGCTCCAGCGGCGCCGGTGCGAACCCATCGGGATACTCTTCGGCAATGAAGTTTGTCGTGAGGCGGCCCTGCAAAAACCGCGGGTTGGCCATCAGCGCCGTGAGGAAGGCGATGTTGTGGTGCACGCCCTTGATATAGAATTCGTCGAGGGCGCGGCGCATGAGGGCGACGGCGGCATCGCGGTCGCGACCCCAGGTCGTTACCTTGGCGATCATCGGGTCGTAGTACATGCTGATCTCGCCGCCTTCGTAAACGCCGGTATCGACGCGGACCTCGTCGCTCTCCACCGGTTCGCGGTAGCGGATGAGCCGCCCGGTCGACGGCATGAACTTCCGATTCGGATCCTCGGCATAGATGCGCGACTCGATGGCCCATCCGTGCGGCACCAGGTCCTCTTGCCGGAGTGTCAGTTTCTCACCGGCGGCGATCCGGATCATCTGTTCGACGAGATCGATGCCGTGGACGAACTCGGTCACCGAATGCTCGACCTGCAATCGCGTGTTCATCTCGAGGAAGAAGAAATTGCGGCGCTGATCGACGATGAATTCGCAAGTTCCGGCGGAATCGTATCCGCAAGAGCGGGCGAGTTCGGTCGCGCGCCGTCCCATTTCGTGACGGGTGGCGGAGTCGAGAAACGGCGACGGGGCCTCCTCGATGACCTTCTGGTGGCGTCGCTGAATCGAGCATTCGCGTTCGTTGAGGTGGACGACATTGCCGTGTTTGTCGCCGAGAACCTGGATCTCGATGTGTCGTGGCTGCTCGATGAACTTTTCGATGAACACACGGTCGTCGCCGAAGGCTGATCGCGCCTCGGATGTTGCCAGCCTGAACGCATCCTTGAGTTCCGACGCGTCGCGGGCGATGCGGATGCCTTTGCCGCCGCCGCCGGCGGCCGCCTTCAGCATGATCGGGAAACCGATGCCCTCGGCGATCTGCACCGCCGCATCGGCATCGGGAATCGAGTCCCAGTGCCCGGGCACGGTCGGTACGCCGGCTTCCTTGGCCCTTCGGTTGGCCAGAATCTTGTCGCCCATCAGCTTGATGACGTCGGGATTCGGGCCGATAAAGGTGATGCCGTGCTCCGCCAGCGCCCGCGCGAAATTGGTGTTTTCGGACAGAAAGCCGTAGCCCGGATGAACCGCGTCGGCGCCGATCCGCCGGCACGCGTTCACCACCTTGTCGATGACGAGATAGCTGTCTTTCGCGGCGGAACCGCCGAGATAGACCGCTTCGTCGCACATCTTCACGTGCCGGCCGTATTTGTCGGCGTCCGAGTACACGGCAACGGTCGGGATGCGCAGCCGTTTCGCCGTCCGCGCGATCCGACAGGCAATTTCACCCCGGTTGGCAATGAGAATTTTCTTGAACATTCCTGTCGCTCCCGATCACAGGGGGGGATTGGGGTGTTTTCTCTTGGGCAGCTCGACCTGCTTGTTGCGCAGCAACGTCAGTGCCTTGCAAATGCGACGACGGGTCGAATGCGGATGGATGACATCGTCGATGAAACCGCGACGACCGGCCGCGAAAGGGTTGGCGAACTTGGCTTTATAGAATTCCGTGCGCTCGGCGATCTTGCCCGGATCGCCGGTTTCGCTGCGGAACAGGATCTCGACGGCGCCTTTCGCCCCCATCACCGCCACCTCCGCCGTCGGCCAGGCGAAGTTGATGTCGGCGCGCATATGCTTTGAGCCCATGACGTCGTAGGCCCCCCCGTAGGCCTTACGGGTGATCACCGTGACCTTCGGCACCGTTGCCTCGGTGAAGGCATAAAGCAGCTTGGCGCCGTGGCGAATGATCCCCGAGTGCTCCTGATTGACGCCGGGGAGGAAGCCGGGGACATCGACGAAGGTAATGATCGGAATGTTGAAGCAGTCGCAGAAGCGCACGAAGCGCGCCCCTTTGATCGAGGCGTCGATGTCGAGACAGCCGGCGAGGACCATCGGCTGATTGGCGACGATTCCCGACCGTCTGGCCATTGATGCGGGCCAAACCGGTGATGATGTTGCCGGCGTAGTCCGGCTTGAGCTCGAAAAACATTCCCTCATCGACGACCTTATAGATCAGCTCCTTCATGTCGTAGGGAACGTTGGGATTCTCCGGGATCAGCGTGTCCAGCGACATCTTCGACCCGCTCGATCGGATCGAAGTTGGGACGGATCGGCGGCATTTCACGGTTGGACGATGGCAGGAAGTTTATCAGTCGGCGGACGTAGAGCATGGCTTCCACGTCGTTTTCGAAGGCGAGATCGGCGACCCCCGACTTGCTGGTGTGGACGCTGGCGCCACCGAGATCCTCCTGGCTGATCTCCTCGTGTGTCACCGTCTTGACCACCTCCGGGCCGGTGACGAACATGTGGCTCTCTTCCTTCACCATGAAGATGAAGTCGGTGAGCGCCGGCGAGTACACCGCGCCGCCCGCACAGGGGCCCATGATCACCGAGATCTGCGGGATGACGCCGGAAGAATCGACGTTGCGGACGAACACATCGCCGTAGCCGGCGAGCGACGCCACTCCCTCCTGGATGCGGGCGCCGCCCGAGTCGTTGATGCCGACCACGGGAGCGCCGATCTTCAGGGCGGCGTCCATCACCTTGACGATCTTCTCGGCATGCGCTTCCGAAAGGCTGCCGCCAAACACCGTGAAGTCCTGGCTGTGGACGAACACCGGGCGGCCGTTGATCGTGCCGTAGCCGGTGACGACGCCGTCGCCCGGAATCTGCGTCTTCTCCATGCCGAAGTCGATGCACCGATGCTCGACGAACATGTCCCACTCCTCGAAGGAGTCAGGGTCAAACAGCACTTCGATCCGTTCGCGGGCCGTGAGCTTGCCGCGCTTATGCTGCGCATCGATTCGCGCCTGGCCCCCGCCTAGTCTTGCCTGGGCCCGCTTTTGTTCAAGCGCCTCAACGATTTCTCGCATTCCCCGTACTCCCTCTTCGCGTCCGCAGCATTCTACCGCAGGTGCGGAAAAGTGCAACGCGCACGCGGGCCCGCTACCATTTTTTCGCCGCGATTCCCGCGGTGCAACGGCTGCACATCTGGAAAAAACGCGAACCTGGCACGAGGTCGCGTCGCTTCCATCGCATCAACGCATTCGCGGGAATAGTCCGACGCTGTGTCGTCGCATATAAGCAGAGCAAATCCCGCCATACCAGCGCTACGCGCGCCGGCCGGGGCGCCGTCATTTTTTCAGGGGCGAGAGGGCTCATGACCAGGTTTACCCACCGAACCGCGCGGCATCTTGTCGCCGTCATTGGCCTTGCCTTCGCCACTTTGTTGTCCGATGGCGCCGCCACCGCCGCCGCAGGCAATGCCGCAGCGACGGTGCAGATGCCAGCGACGAGGTCGCCGGAAGCTCTGGTCGTCGTCACGCCTGAAGGGCGCAGCACCTTGCATGTCGAAATCGTCGACGATGCGGCCGGCAGGCAGAAGGGGCTGATGGGGCGCACCGAACTCGCTCCCGACACCGGCATGCTGTTCGACTATCGCAAACCGACTCAGGTGACGATGTGGATGAAGGACACGCCTTTGTCGCTCGACATGATCTTCATTGCCGATGATGGCCGCGTCGTCCGCGTCGCCCAGCACACCACGCCGTTTGCGGAGACCTTGATTCCCTCTTTCGTGGAGGTGCGCGCGGTCCTTGAAGTTGCGGCCGGCACCGCCCAGCGCCTCGGCATCGCACCCGGCGCCCGCATCGAACACCCGATCTTCGGCACCGCTTCGCCGCTTCCCGCCGGACGGTAACGCTCCCGGGCGGACGATGCGGTTGTCAGTGGACGAAACCGCTCCCGCGGTAGGGGAGCATCTGTGGTCGCGCGGGGGATGACGGCGGGGTAGCGGTAGTTCGGGGCGTGTCCTGAGGATTGAGGCTCAGACCTCACTCAGGACAGGAGCTCCCGATGACTGACGAGCCTATCAGCCCGCTGCGCCGGCGGATGATCGAGGACATGAAGATCCGTGGCTTCTCGGAGAAGACGCGGTCCGACTATGTCCGCCACGTCAAGGCCTTCGCCTTTTTCCTCGGCCGTTCGCCACACCTGGCGGGGCCGGAGGACCTGCGCCGGTATCATCTGCACCTGGCGGCGAGCGGCGTCGGTTCGCCCAGCATCAACTCGGCGGTTTCGGCGCTGCGGTTCTTCTTCAAGGTCACGCTCGGCCGCCCGGGGGTGACCGAGCTGATGCCGTTCATCCGCGAGCCGCAGCGGCTGCCGGTGGTGCTGAGCCCGGACGAGGTGGCGCGGCTGCTGCGGGCGACGGCAGGGGCGAAGGCGCGCGCCGCCCTCAGCGTCGCCTACGGTGCCGGGCTGCGCGCGTCCGAGGTGACGGCGCTGAAGATCGGCGACATCGACAGCGCCCGGATGACGATCCGCGTCGAGCAGGGCAAGGGGAGAAAGGACCGGTTCGCCCTGCTGTCGCCCGTCCTGCTCACCATCCTGCGCGCCTGGTGGCAGGAGGCGCGGCCGCGCGGCTGGCTGTTTCCCGGCCGCGATCCCGGCCAGCCGCTGACCACCCGGCAGCTCAATCGTGCCTGCCACCAGGCGGCCGAAGCGGCCGGCTTGGCCAAGCGCGTCTCGATGCACACGCTCCGCCACAGCTTCGCCACCCATCTACTTGAGCAGAAGACGGACGTGCGCGTCATCCAGGTGCTGCTCGGCCACAAGAAACTGGAGACGACGGCGCGCTACACGCGGGTGGCGCTGAAGACCATCGGCGAGGTGAAGAGCCCGCTCGAGTACTTGGTCCGCGATCTCGCGGAGGAGCGGTCGCCGCTGCCGGGCTGAGCCGCCGGCCATGGTCCGGCCGGCCCTCGAGGTCGCGGATATCTTCCGCGGCCACGGGGCGGCGTGGCGGCAGGCCAATGCCGGCCACCTGAGCCTCGGCCAGCTGAAGGTGATGTCGGCGATCGAGCAGTGCCGCACCGCGGCGCTCGGCGGCCACGTCGCCGCCTGCGAACGCTGCGAGCATATGCAGATCGCCTACAATTCCTGCCGCAACCGGCACTGCCCGAAGTGTCAGGCGTCGGCGGCCGAGGCGTGGCTGGCGGCGCGGCGAGCCGAGCTGCTGCCCGTCCCGTACTATCACGTCGTCTTCACCCTGCCGGCGGCGATCGCCGACATCGCCTACCAGAACAAGGCCGTCGTCTACGACCTGTTGTTCCGGACGGCGGCGGAGACGCTCATGACCATCGCCGCCGACCCGAAGCACCTCGGCGCCCGCATCGGGCTCACCGCGGTGCTGCACACCTGGGGCTCGGCGCTGACCCACCATCCGCACGTCCACGTCATCGTCCCGGGCGGCGGCCTGGCGCCGGACGGCGACCGATGGATCGGCTGCCGGCCGGGGTTCTTCCTGCCGGTGCGGGTGCTGTCGACACTATTCCGGCGGCTGATGCTGGCGGCGCTGGCCGAGGCGCACCGGGCCGGCCGCCTCGCCTTCTTCGGCGGGCTCACGGCGCTCGCCGACGCCCGCGCCTTCGCGGCAGTCCTCGCCCCGCTGAAGAAGACGAAGTGGTTCGTCTATGCGAAGCAACCCTTCGCCGGGCCGGGCGCGGTGCTCACCTATCTTTCGCGCTACACCCACCGCGTCGCCATCTCGAACCGACGGCTGGTCGCCTGCGACGACGAAGGCGTCCGCTTCCGCTGGAAGGATTACCGCGCCGACGGCCTTCGCCGCTGGAAGACGATGACACTCCCGGTGGCCGAGTTCATCCGCCGATTCCTCATCCACGTCCTGCCGGCGGGCTTCCACCGCATCCGCCACTACGGCTTCCTCGCCAACGGCCAGCGCCGCGCCGCCGTCGCCCACGCCCGGGCACTGCTGGCGGCGAAGCCGAAAGCGCCGGATGATCGGACGGAGCCCGCCGACGGCACCGGCGATGCCGCGGCCGCCGACGCCGCAGCGCCGAAGGCGTACCGCTGTCCCTGCTGCGGCGGGGTGATGATCGTCGTCGAGACCTTCCGGCGCGGTGGAGGGCCCGCATCCCGGCCAGAAGCCGCGGTGCCGGTTATCGGGATCGACAGCTCATGAGGCCACCGCAACGACCGACCGACCGCACCGATGCCCGATCCAACCGCCGATCCGCGCCCGGCGACGCGGCGACACGCCCGGACCAGCGGCAGCTGCCGCGGAATACACCCGATCGGCCGGCCGCCGATCGCCGCAGCCCGCCCACACCCGCGGCCGTCGTGCCCGGCCGGGCCGCGCACAGCTGCCGGCGGCCGCGCCACCGCCTCCCACGCAGCCACCCCGCGACGGCCAATTCCCCATAGATCCGGCTCCACCAACCAGCACCGGTGCGGCCCCCGCGGTTTCTTCCCCTGAGGCTTATCGGACGCCTGCCGCCCGCCCGTCACCACCATCGGTGCACGGCAGGCATCCGATAACCCTTAACAATAGTAGATGTCATTGTTCGGCGCGCGTGCGTCTGCCATCGTCCGCGCGGTTTTTTTCCGGAACAGCGGGGGATGGGCGTTCATGGCGACCGGCCAAGGCGTTGACGACGACATTGGAGGCATCGGCGGCACCGGCGGCATCTTCGCCGGTGGCGCGGCGATCGGCGTCGGTCTGGCCGCTGTCGTCCTGGCTGATCGCGTGTCTGGCGCTGTTCGTCGTCCTCCACGGCGCGCTGCTTGCCTACGATATTCATAATCCGCAGGCGTTTTACGGCGGCGACCGCGGCGACAAGCGGGCGAACAAGATTTACGTGTTCCTCGGTATTCCGGAGATGCGCAAGGTCTCGTCGCCGACCTGGTCGTCGATCCCGGCGAAGCCGTTCGGCGACCAGGTGCCGCAGCTGAGCCTGACCGAGAAGCTCCTGAACCTGGGTCCGCCCGGGGATTATCTGGCGCACGCGCTGCCCTACTGGCTCGGCGGGCCGTTCTGCGTCATCTTCGTGCAGCTGGCGCTCGCGCTGATCGCCGTCGTTTGCGTATTCCGGCTGGGGTTGCGTCTGGGCTTGAGCGAGCGGTACGCCTTCTGTGCCACCGCCCTTTACATCGTCTTGCCGGGGAGCCTCTACCAGCCGCACCAGCTGGTGACCGAAGGGCTGTTCAACCCGCTCCTGGCGATCGCAACCTATCTGCTCGTGCGTACCGTCGAGGAACCGTTCCGCTGGCGGGTGTTCCTTGCCGCCCTCGTGCTGCTCGCCGTTGCCATGGAGATCCGCACCCAGCTCCTCCTCTATCCGTTCGTTCTCGCCGCCATCTTTGTCTATTGGCAGCGGCAGCGGTGGGTACGGCTGGTCGTCGCCACGTTCGTCGTCTGCTTCGCCATCCCCGTCGTCTGGTCGATCTTCGTCTCCTTGCAGCCGGACAATCTGGTGATCACGCCGACCGAACTCAGCCCCTTGCGCAATCTGTCGGGGATCGTCGAGCGGATGGCGATCCGGGGCGGCTTCGCCTTCGACCGCGCCGCCTATCCGGGCGAGCAGATCCCGATCTTGGATTTCCTCGGCTACGTCGTCCGCTATCCGCTCGCCTTCCTCGAAGCGAAGGTGACGGACGTCGTCGAGGTCGTCCTCAACCCCGGCAT
>CAWAGY010000005.1:0-249667 GCA_963781645.1 uncultured Alphaproteobacteria bacterium
GGCGGACCCGCCAGCGCGGCGCTGATCCTTGCCGGCCTCGTCTTTGCCGGCGAGCGGCGCATCGAGAAGCCGGGCGACCTGCTCCGGCCACGACGCCCCTCGCGGTCCGCGGCAAGGATCATCCATGGGTGTCGCGCGGCGGCGTCAAGCTGGCGCACGCGCTCGATCACTTCGCCATCGATCCCGCCGGCCGCGTCTGCCTCGATATCGGCGCTTCCACCGGCGGCTTCACCGACGTGCTCCTCGACCGCGGCGCCGCCCGCGTCTACGCCGTCGATGTGGGCGCGGCCCAGCTCGCCTGGAAGCTGCGGCAAGATCCGCGCGTCGTCGTTCTTGAACGGACCAACGCCCGGCACCTGACGCCGGGCCGAGGTGCCGGAGCCGATCGATCTGATCACCGCCGACGTCAGTTTCATCTGTCTCACCCTCGTCCTGCCGCCGGCGCTGGCGCTGGCGGCCGCCGGTGCCGGCCTTGTCGCGCTGATCAAGCCGCAGTTCGAGGCCGGCCGCGACGAGGTGGGCAAGGGTGGCATCGTCCGCGACCCCGCCGTCCACGAGCGCGTCTGCAGCGCGGATCGCCGACTGGCTGGAGAACGAGGCGGCTGGCACGTGGCCGGGATCGACGAAAGCCCGATCACCGGCTCCGACGGCAACCGCGAATTCCTCATCGCCGCCCCGTCGGGCTAAAGATCGGCAGCAAATCGCGCGGCAGCGTGTATTGTCACCGAGGAGGGCTGAAACGGGGTCAGGCCTTCGGTATAACCAGATTCAAGAAGTGAAGGCGCGACATGAGCTTGTTGATCAACGATGCTTTCATCAGGAAACTGGCATCCGAAGTACGATGAGGACCGAAAATGATGAGCATGAGTACCAAAATCTCAGTCTTTCGGGTCGCCCGGGATTTGCGGCTAGCCGGAACGATCTCGCAAAAGACTGTTTATCGCCATAATGGACATGGAAAAAGGCAATAAGAGCAATCCGCTATGTTCGGATGGACCAATACGAAAGCCGCTACCAAACTGCATTTCGCCGCGCTGCCTCGGAACCGTCAAACAAAAAATTAGGCGCACTTAATCGTCGCCGGGGGTGAAGCTGCCAGGAATTGATCACTCAACGGGTTCGACAAATATCCATTTCATGCGCCCTCGAAGTATGCCAATCATCGACATGCGCACTGATCGAAGTTCTTCTCCAAGCTCGTCTTATCTCGACCAGATGCGCAGACTTCAGGCACTACGAAGAATTTCGCTATGCTACGGACTGCATTCGGCACCGTTTTCATGCCTGGAACTTGCGATGAAATCGATCGCGCCCTCTTCGCTCTACCACAAGCAGGTTCTGAGCACCGGGATCTCGACCGGCGATGGCCGCGGTGACACCGTACCCATACGGCTCTTCCGAGGTATGATGAATGACTAGGAAGGATGGTCGGTCCATCCGGACGTACGGCCGGTTTACCAAGAGTTGAGGACTCTCCCCAATTCGTGCACGCTCCTGCCGCGCTGCATTCACCCGCACTGGGCGCGGTGGCGCAGCAGGTGGTCGGCGAGGACGAGGGCCATCATCGCTTCCGCCACCGGCACGCCGCGGATGGCGACGCACGGATCGTGCCGGCCCTTGGTGGAGATCTCGGTCTCCCGGCCGTCCGCCGTCACCGTCGGCTGCGGCGTGAGCACCGAGCTGGTCGGCTTGACGGCGACGCGGACGACGATGTCCTGGCCGGTCGAGATGCCGCCCAAGACGCCGCCGGCGTTGTTGGAGAGGAAGGTCACGCGGCCGTCGGCGCCGATGCGCATGCCGTCGTTGTGCTCGGGCCCCGGCATGGCGACGGCGGCGAAGCCGGCGCCGATCTCGACCCCTTTGACCGCCGGGATGCTCATCATCGCCTTCGCCAGGTCGGCATCGAGGCGATCGAAGGTCGGCGCGCCGAGACCCGCCGGCACGCCCGACGGCCACCACCTCGATGAGGCCGCCGGCGGACGAGCCCGGCCTTGCGCACCTCGTCGAGGAAGTGCCGCCCAGACCTCGACGATGCCGGGATCGGCGGCAAAGAACGGGTTGGCATCGACCTCGTCGCCAGTCCCAGCGGCGCGCGATCGACGGCGTGCGGGCCGATCTGGACCAGGGCGCCGCGGACGACGAACGCCGTCGCCGAGGACCTTCCGCGCGATCGCCCCCGCCGCCACCCGCATCGCCGTCTCGCGCGCGCTCGACCGGCCGCCGCCGCGGTAGTCGCGGATGCCGTACTTCGCCTGATAGGTGAAGTCGGCATGGCCGGGGCGGAACAGGTCCTTGATCTCGGCTGTAGTCCTTCGACCGGGCGTCCTCGTTCGACGATCAACGAGGCCGATCGGCGCGCCGGTGGTCAGCCCCTCGAAGACACCCGAGAGGATCTGCACCCGGTCGGCCTCCTGCCGCTGGGTGGTGAACCGCGACTGGCCCGGCCGCCGGCGGTCGAGATGATGCTGGATGTCTGCTTCCGCGAGCGGCAGCCGCGGCGGCACGCCGTCGACGACGCAGCCGATGGCGGGACCATGGCTTTCGCCGAAGCTGGTCACGCGCAGGAGGTGGCCGAAGCTGTTGCCCGACATCGGCCGGCGGCCGAATTCAGTCCTGCGGGGCGAAGCCGGCCAGCATCTCGCGGACCTGCTCGGCGGCGTCGACGGCGAGCATGCCGACGACGTTGTAGCCGCAATCGACGTGATGGACCTCGCCGGTGACGCCGGTCGACAGCGGCGACAGCAGGTAGAGCGCCGGCGCCGCCGACTTCCGGTCCGGAGACGTTGCGGCGCAGCGGCGAATTGAACTGGTTCCACTTGAGGATGTAGCGGAAGTCGCCGATGCCGGAGGCGGCGAGCGTCTTCATCGGACCCGCCGACAGGGCGTTGACGCGGATCGCCTTGCGGCCGAGGTCTTCGGCGAGATAGCGGACGCTCGCCTCCAGCGCCGCCTTGGCGACGCCCATGACGTTGTAGTGCGGCATCACCCGCTCGGCGCCCATGTAGGTCAGCGTCAGCAGGCTGCCGCCCTCCGGCATCAGCTTCTCCGCCCGCTGGCAGACGGCGGTGAAGGAAAAGCAGGACACCAGCATGCGACTGGACGAAGTTGTCGGCGGTGGTATCGACGTAGCGGCCCTTGAGCTGGTCCTTGTCGGAGTAGGCGATGGCATGGACGACGAAATCGAGGCGGCCCCAGCGCTCGCTCGAGGTCGGCGAACACCGCATCGAGGCTGGCGTCGTCGGTGACGTCGCAGGGCAGCACCGCCTCGCAGCCGATGCTGCCGGCGAGCGGCTCGACCCGCTTCCGCAAGCGCCTCGCCCTGGTAGGTGAGCGCGACCTCGCCGCCGTGCGCATGCACCGCCTCGGCGATCGCCCAGGCGATCGAGCGGTCGTTGGCGACGCCCATGATCAGGCCGCGTCTGCCGGCCATCAGCGGTCCGGGTGCTGTCATCGATGTGAATATCCCGTTTGCCGTGCCCGTTCCCGAGCGGAAGACAACGGGCCGCCGCGTTCGTGCGACCGTGCCGGGCCCGGTAGGGCGCGAGGGACGTAGAAGGCAAGGCAGGTGCCGCTAGCTTCCGTGGGCATTATCGGAAGGGGGGCCGCCGTCAATCGCCGTCCGCGGCATCGGGTCGGCGGTCGGGCGGATCGTGCAGCGCGTCGCGTGATCAGCGCTCCTCGATCCGCAGGTGCGCCCGCAGTTCGCCGCGCAGCGGTTCCGGCAGCGCCTCGACCGCGGCATCGACCCGGCGCAGCACCCGGCGTGTCGCATAAAGCTGATCCAGCAGCGACAGCACGACGGCGAGCGCATCGTCGTTGACCAGGAACGCGTCGCGCAGTTCGCGGATCAGCGCGATCCGCGCCTCGTCCGCTTCGTCGAATGCATAGCCTTGCGGCGTCTTCTCGGGCCGGACCCAGCGCTGCTCGATCCAGGTTTCGAGCTCGAACCGTTCGATGTGGTGGACGTGGACGATCTCGTCGAAGCTCGGCACCGTCGCCTCCCTCAGCTCTCGCGCGGCCGATACGGATGCTTCGGCGCCCAGCCCTCGATGAAGGCGGTGAGCGCGGGGTCGGGCGGTTCCGGCAGCACCACCTTCAGCGTCACGTAATGATCGCCGCGACCGCCGCCGGCCAAGCGGCACGCCCTTGCCGCGGACACGCAGCCGGCTGCCGGTGTTGGAATTCTTGGGGACGGTCAGGCTGACCGGTCCGTCCACCGTCGGCGCCTCGACCTTGCCGCCGAGGATCGCTTCGCCCAGCGAGATCGGCAGTTCGGCGACGATGTCGTTGTCCTGCCGGGTGAAGACGGGATGCGGTTGCACCTTGATCTCCAGGTGCAGATCGCCGGCAGGTCCGCCGGTCGGGCTCGCCTGGCCCTGGCCCTTCAGCCGCAGCACCCGGCCGTCGTTGCTGCCGGCGGGGATGGTGACCTTCAGGCGGCGGCCGTCGGCGAGCGGGATTTCCCGCTGCGCGCCGTTGATCGCATCGAGAAAGCCGATCTCGACCGATCGCGCGGACATCCTGGCCGCGCATCTGCGGCCGCGGTCCGCGACGGGCACCGGCGCCGAACAGGTCGGAGAAAACGCCCATCCCTTCCAGATTGGAGAAGATCTCGCTCGGATCGGCATAGCGCTGGCCGGCGGGGCCGCCCTCGGCGAAGTCGCGGTAGAAGCGGCGCTCCATCTTCGGCTGGCCGGCGGCGTCGATCTCGCCCTTGTCGTAGCGCGCCTTCTTGTCGGCGTCGGAGAGGAAGTCGTAGGCCGACGCCACCTCCTTGAAGCGCTCCTCCGCCGCCCGGTCGCCCGGATGCAGATCGGGATGCAGCTTCCGCGCCAGCTTGCGGTACGCTTTTTTGACCTCGGCCGTCTCGCTGCCTTTGGCGATGCCGAGCACTTCGTAGGGATCCCGCATGGCCGGCACTGTAGCAAAGTCGCCCGCGGCCGACCAAGTCCGGCGATGATGCGGTCTGTCCGCCGGTCACGAAATCCGCCGGCCCGATCCTCGCGCCGGTTTTGCGGATCATGATAAGGTCCGGCCGGCGCGGAGAGCCGTAGGGACGAAGGCGGGGTGGTACAGGACCGGAGACGGGGCGATCAGGGACAGGCGATGAGTTTTCCGGAGGCGAGCGATCCGATCGCCCAGTTCCGAGGCCTGGATGGCCGAGGCCGAGGCGAAGGAACCGAACGATCCGAACGCGATGACCCTGGCGACGGCGACGCCCGAGGGGATTCCTTCGGCGCGGATGGTGCTGCTGAAGGGAATCGATGACCGCGGCTTCGTCTTCTACACCAACCTCGCCAGCCGCAAGGCGGCCGAGGTGCAGCGCAACCCCCATGCCGCGCTCCTCTTTCACTGGAAGAGCCTGCGCCGGCAGGTGCGCATCGAAGGCCCGGTCGAGGCGGTCGATCCGGCCGACGCCGACGCCTACTTCGCCTCGCGGCCGCGGCTGAGCCAGATCGGCGCCTGGGCCTCGAAACAGTCGCAGCCGCTCGAGCGCCGGTTCGAGCTGGAGACGCGCGTCGCCCGCGTCAGCGCCCGCTTCGGCCTGGGCCAAGTGCCCCGGCCGCCCTTCTGGTCCGGTTACCGGGTGGTGCCGGAGACGCGTCGAATTCTGGGAGGACCGGCCGTTCCGGCTGCACATGCGCTTCGTCTTCCATCGCGACGGGACGACGGCTGGCGGACCGAGGAGCTCTACCCGTGAGCGATACCGGCGACCGGTCGCGTCCGAAAAGGCGCCGCGCCGGATGCGGCCGCGCGTGCGCATCGGCTGAAACGGCTGGCGGCGATTGCCGCGGTCGTCGTCGCCGCCTTGCTGATCGCCGCCAAGTCCGTCGCCTGGGTCGGCACCGGCTCGGTGGCGCTGCTGTCGACGCTGGTCGATTCCGTCCTCGATCTCGTCGCCTCGTCGATCAACCTGCATCGCCATCCGCCAGGCGGCGGTGCCGGCCGATCACGAGCATCGCTTCGGCCACGGCAAGGCGGAGCCGCTCGCCGGTCTCGGTCAGGCCGCGTTCATCGGCGGCTCGGCGGCGTTCCTGCTCTTCCAGGCGGGCGAACGGCTGTTGCATCCCGCGGCCGGTCGAAAACAGCACCGTCGGGCTGATCGTCATGGCGTTCTCGATCGTCCTGACGATCGCCCTCGTCGCCTTCCAGAAGTGGGTGATCCGGCACACCCGGTCGATCGCCATCGGTGCCGATTCCCTGCACTATGCGTCGGACCTGATGGTCAATTTCGGCGTCGTCGTCGCATTGGTGCGTGACCGCGAAGCTGGGCTGGCAATGGGCCGACTCGGCGGTCGCCATCGCCATCGGCCTCTACATCCTCTTCAGCGCCGCGCAGATCTTCCGCGCGAGCCTCAACCTGCTGATGGATCACGAGCTGCCGAAGGCCGACCGCGAGCGCATCCGCGAGATCGTCGTTGCCGATCCCGCCGTCCGCAGCATGCACGATCTGCGCACCCGATCGTCCGGCACGCAGACGTTCATCCAGCTCCACCTCGAACTCGACGCCGAGCTGACGCTGCGCGAGGCCCATGCCATCGCCGACCGGGTGATGGAGCGCATCGAGAGCGCCTTCCCCGACGCCGAAGTCCTCATCCACGAGGACCCCTACGGCATCGCCGAACGCCGCGCGGTGTTCAAATAAGGGGATACAGCCCAAATAGAGTCGAACGTTCAAGTATGGGACGCGGGGAGGCGGCTCAGTTGTTTGCGCGGGCCGGTTGATTGCCTTATAGTTTCTCCCGGGTTGAGCCGGGGCGGCTGGCAGGCCGGCAGAGCCGGCAGGGGGCGGTTTGATGAACACGGTGGGGGGCGAGGCGCAGCCGATACGCACCGGCGCGGGGCGGCGACTGGCTCTCCGCTTGCTGGCGACCGCGACCGCTGTGGGCCTGCTCGCGGGCGCGGCAGTTGCCGAGACGATCCCGCAGCCGACGCGAGGCGACGTTCAGGTCCGCCGGTTGCTGTCGACGGAAGGGGGCGCAGCGTCAATCCGTTTGGTCAAGGATCCGCGTGACGACAGCCTCTACCTCCTGAAGCAAAACGGTGACGTCTTTCGGATCGGCGTCTCGCCTCCGTCGAAGACGCGCGTGTATTCGCGATCGGATCACGGCGTCCGTATCACTCAGGGCCTCGCGATCGGCGGCGACGGCACGATCTATATCGTCGGCAATGCGGATGCGCCGAACACCCGCACGCGCGGGCGGATTGCTAAGGGCGTGGTCAACGCAGCGGGCGGCCGATCCTGGTCTGTCCTCGCCGAGACCGCCGCCTACCCGAAAAGTGCGACCGCCTACGATCACCGGCTGAACGGCATCATCGTCGTACCGGGCGATCAGGCGATCCTCGTCAACAGCGGCTCGCGCACCGACCACGGCGAGGTGCAGACGGCGGGCGGACGGTTCCCCAATCTCCGTGAGTCAGGGGTGACCGCCTGCATCCTGCAGCTGCCGGCGAGCGGCCGGAACCTCTTCCTGCCGGACAATCGGAGTGCCTTGCGCAATCGCGGTTATATTTTCGCCGAGGGCACCCGCAATACCTTCGATATGGCCTATGCTGCGAACGGCGATCTGTTCGGCACAGAGAATGGTCCCGACCGCGACATGCCGGATGAGCTGAACTGGCTTCGCGCCGGCCGTCAATACGGATTTCCCTGGCGCATCGGCGGCCTCGACAATCCGCAGCAATTTCCCTCCTACGATCCGAGCGCCGACAAGCTGTTGAACCCGCTGTTCAACGCCGTCCGGCGCGGCTACTACACCAACGATCCCGGCTTCCCGCAAAAGCCGCCGGCGCTCGAACTGACCGAGCCCATCGCCAGCAGCGGGCCGAACGCCGACAGCTTTCGTAATGCGGCGACGGGGGCGATCCGGGATGCCTCGGCGCAGCACAAGACGATCGCCAGCTTTACGCCGCACCGCAGTCCCCTCGGCCTCGTCTTCGACCGGGACGGCGCCCCGGTGCCGACCTGAAGGGAGATAGTTTCGTCCTCGGCTGGACCCAGGGCGATCCGGTCGGCGGCGACAAGGTGGCGGGACCGTTCAAGGACCCGGGCCAAGACCTCTTACATCTCGAACTCACCGACCGGGCGAGCGGCTACCGGATGAGCGCGACCCGCATCGTCGGCGGCTTCAACAACCCGATCGACGCTGAAATCATCGGCAACAAGATCTACGTCCTCGATTACGGCGGGACGGAGTCCATCTGGGAAATCACCCTGCCAGGGGCATAGGGGCGCCGGTCCGCCAACCGCAACCGGCCGCGCGTGCACTGCTGATCAATCGTATTTTCCCACTGGCAGAGAAAACGCCTTGATACTGCTTTCGAGCTGGGCTTTGGCGTCCCTCAGGACGGCTTGACGGTCGGTATCGAAGCCGACATCGGCCGAGTTCAGGGCCTTCTGTGCCTGGTCCAGAACTTCCCTCAGCTGCGGATACGCCTGCGGTTCCAGCGAGAGCACCGCGAACTGAAGCGCTTTGATCGCGTGGTAACCGACGAAGGGCTTCTCCGAGCCAACCAGCGTCACAAGAAACGGCAGATTGTCCTCCGTCGCGAACGCCCGCAGGATCGAAACGGCGGCGAGACGCTCGCCCGGAAAAGGACTGGCGACGAGTTCGTCGAGGAGGGGATAGGAGGACGTCGCCAGCGCCCGCATGTGCCCGAAAATCTGCTCCATCCGCTTCGTGCGCTCGGGGGACGGCTCCATGCGCTGGCGTACTCTTTCGTAGGCCCGGGCATACGACCGGATTTGTCGGCGCACGAGGTCGAGCGCCGCCTCGAGTTCGATGGGGCTCGCGCTGTTCGGCGCTGGCCACGGTCACCAAGGGGGGCTCGGCAACGAGGGTCCGGATCTCCTCCGCCACCTCCTTCATCGCCTCGTCGATGGAAGCCCATGAGCTCATGGGCTTGGCCTCGCGCGGGATGATCTGAAGTTCGCTGAACACCGATTCCTGCCAGAGGCACGGCCTGACGAGAATGGGCACAACCTTGGCCTCGCCGCGTTTGAAACGAACGAGCGCTTTCTCTACTTCCACGCCGAGGCAGTACGGAGAAGCAAGGAAGTCGGCGCTGACGAGCAGCAAGATCAGGTCGGCGGATTTGAGTTGCTCACTGATTTCGGATTCCCATTTCGCTCCGGCCTCGATCTTGCGGTCGTGCCAGTCGATGATCTTTTTCTGATGCCTGAGCGGGGCGAGGTAAATTCCGAGCTGCTCGCGGACTCTGGTATCAACGTGTGAATAGGAATAGAAGACCCGCCAGGCCATGATTGCTCCCCCGCTTCGATGCGCCGCCCACTCACATCGCGGCTTCGAGGCGGTCGCAGATGGTCTCCAGGATCTTGACCCGGCCGTAGTTCTTGTCTTCCGAGGCGACCAGGGTCCACGGCGCGTATTCGCTGCTCGTCCGGTCGATCATGTCGCCGGCGGCGAGCGCATAGGCGTCCCACTTCTCGCGGTTGCGCCAGTCCTCGTCGGTGATCTTGTAGCGCTTGTAAGGCGTCTTCTCCCGGTCCTTGAAGCGGCGGAGCTGCTCGTCCTTGCTGATCGCCAGCCAGAATTTGACGAGGACGATCCCGGCTGCGACCAGCTGCTCCTCGAAGTCGTTGATCTCGGCGTAGGCGCGCAGCCAGTCGGCCTCCGAGCAGAAGCCCTCGACCCGTTCGACCAGCACCCGGCCGTACCAGGTCCGATCGAAGATGGCGACGTGGCCCTTGCCGCGGGATCCGCCGCCAGAAGCGCCAGAGATAGGGCCGCGCCTTCTCCTCGTCGGAGGGTGCGGCGACGGAATGCACCTTGAACCGGCGCGGATCGATGGCATCGGTGATGCGGCGGATGCTGCCGCCCTTGCCGGCGGCGTCGTTGCCCTCGAAGGCGCAGACGAGGGCGACGTTGCGGAACGCCTTCCGGTCGGTCAGATCGGCGAGCCGCCGCTGAAGCTCGTCGAGCTGCTTCTTGTAGTCGGCGGCTGCCAGCGTCTGGCCGAGATCGAGGGCATCGACGGCGGTCTTGCGATCGAGCCCGGCGACGATCACCGGGGCGGTGGCGATGCAGGGCCGGCCGCCGGCGTCCAGCCGCGTGCGCATGGCCGAGAGCAGGGTCCGGCCGATCATCAGATCGCGGTAATGGCCATCGGCGCTCGGGACAACGACCCAGGGCGCCTCGCCGATGCTGGTCATCCGGATGCCTTTCTTGATCGTCGCCATCGCCAGACGACGATGCTTGCGCAGCATCCGATGCTCGAGGATGTGGCGGCCTGCCGCCCGGCAGCCTTCTCGATGCTTCGCCAGCCGCTTCTTCTGTTCGGCCGCCGAGATGTGCAGCCAGAGCTTGATGAGAAGGATGTCCTCGGCGGCGAGCATCGCCTCGAGCCGGTTGATGACCGCCAGCTCCTGTTCGAGCCGGGCGTCGTCGCCGCCGCCGGCCACGCGGTTGACGAAGACGTCGGTGTACCAGGAGCCGAGGAAGATGCCGATCTTGCCCTTCGCCGGCAGACCGAGCCAGTATCGCCACAGGCGCGGCCGCGCCCGCTCCTCGTCGTTGGGCGCATCGAAGGCCTCGTTCACGACTTCGTGCTGGTCGAGCCACTCGTTCAGCCGCGCCAGCGCCTCGCCCTTGCCGGCGCCGTCGATGCCGGCGAGGATGACGAGGACGGCAAAGTGCTTGCTCTCGATCAGATCGAACTGCGCATCGAGGAGGGCTCCCCGCAGGCCCGGTTCTTCGGCCTTGAACGTCGCCTTGTCGATCTTGTGGACCTGCTCGGCGGACTCGAACATCAAGGGGGTCCTTCCTTCGAGAAAACAAGGCGCTATCATGACGCATCAGCCGTTCACCCGATCCAGATGGAATTTCCCCCGGCTTCCTGCTACGGGTCTGGTCGCTTCCCCCCGAACAAGCGGGAAGACGCCCTGAACTGGCTCCGCGCACCGTGAAGGGGGATGAGCGACGCGTTGACCGACGAAGCGGAAGGATTATCGCTGCGCCAGGTGAAGCGGGAGCTCGAGCTGGCACTTGCGGCGGCGGCGGCGGGTTCGGGGGCGATCGGCAATCTGAAATTGCGGGATCGCCGACCTGCAGCAGCGGCTGCCGGCGACGCCTGCCGCCTCGCTCGCCGATGTGGAGGCGCGGCTCCTCCTCATCCGCGACCTCGTCGCCGGGCTCGGACCGCCGGGGTATCTCTTGCACCTGATCGAGGCGACGCTCGCCGACGTCCGCGTCCTCGCCGCGAAGGACCCATCATAGGAGCGATAGCGCGATCCGCCGGGTGTGCAGCGAGCGGAGTTCCGCGAGATAACCGGCCGTTTCCGTATCTGCTTCACAGACGAGGCTGTCCCGCCGGGTATAGGCGTTTCGCGGGTGGTTGATTTGGCGTCGTCGCGGCCGTGCGGCGGCCGGGCCGAACGCCCGCAGATGGGGGCATAATCATGAAGACGATGCGGTGCGGTCGTGTAGGCGGCAAGGCTGGGCGGCGGCTCAGGGCAGCGGCCCTCGGCTTGATCCTTGGGGGAGTCCTGTCGCTTGGCTCAGCCGTGTCGGGGCTCGCGGATGACCAGCTGCTGTGGTTTCGGCGGCTCGCTACCGCGGAGTTCAACTCCGCCGGGGGCGTGGCGACCGACGCCCGCGGCAATGTCATCGTCACCGGGGAAACCCTGGGCTCGCTCATGGGACCAAATCTCGGTTCCGGCGATGCATGGGTCGCTATGTATAATCCCCGGGGCCGTTTGCTTTGGGGGCACCAATTCGGGACGGCCGCAAGCGACGGCGGTCGAGCCGTCGGCACGGATGCCTACGGCAATATCGTCATCGCCGGTTTAACCGAGGGCGCGCTGGGCGGACCCAACCTCGGAGGATCGGACACCTTCGTCGTTAAGTATGACCCAGCCGGGCGCCGGTTGTGGAAGCGGCAGCTCGGCACGTCCGAGAATGACGGACTTGCCGGAATGGCGGTGGACGGCGGCGGCAATGTGGTCGTCGCTGGATATTGTCGACTTTTTCAGCGGTCCCTCCTGGCTGGCCAAGTTCGACCCCGACGGCCGCCGCCTGTGGAGACACCGGCTGGGCGGGGCCGCCAAGGGCGTGGCGACCGACGCTGCCGGCAACATCGTCGTCGGTACAAATGAGGGATTTGTCGCCTCTCTTACCAAGCTCGATCCCGACGGCCGCCGCCTGTGGAGACGGCAAGTGGGCGATTTCTCCCATGGTGTCTCGGTGGCGACCGACGGCGCCGGCAATGTCGTCGTCGCCAGCGGCCCACTGCTGGCCAAGTACAGCGGGGAAGGCGACCTGTTGTGGACGACGCAGCTGGCGAACGACCCGGACTCCGGAAGCGCAATCGCGACCGACGCCGATGGCAATATCGTCCTCACCTAATAGTCTTATGGGTAGCGGTTCTTGCTACGATGGGTTTGCGCGCAAGCTTGACTCCGACGGTCAGCTGCTCTGGGAGCGGTCGCGTGGCTATACGGTCGCTCCTGGAGTGGCGACGGATTTGAACGGCGATGTCCTTATCGCCGGATTCAAATCGCCATTGCTGGCCGGAGGGGGAGAGTGTGGGAAGCGAACCGACGCCTTCGTCGCCAAGTATTCTGCAGACTGATCCTCTGGCACCGTCCCTTCAGGCGTAGGGGTCGGCGGCGTCGCGGAGACCGTCGCCCATGAAGTTGAAGGCGAGGACGGTGATGATCACCGGCACCATCGGCAGCAGAAGCCACGGGTAGAGCTCGACCGCCTCGATGTTCTGCGCCTCGGTCAGCAGCACGCCCCAGCTCGTGATCGGCGGGCGCAAGCCGAGGCCGAGGTAGCTCAGCGCCGTCTCGCCGAGGATCATCGACGGGATCGACAGCGTCGCCGATGCGATCAGGTGGCTGAAGAAGTTAGGAAGCAGATGCCGGCCGATGATCCGCGCCGGCGATGCTCCCATGAACTGCGCCGCTTGGCAGTAGTCCTCCTCGCGCAAGGCGAGCAGCTTCGAGCGCACCGCCCGGGCCAGGCCCGGCCAGTCGAGCAGGCCCAAGATGATGGTGATGCCGAAGTAGACGAGGAGCGGGCTCCACTCCACCGGCAGCGCGGCGGACAGCGCCATCCACAAGGGTAGCTCCGGCAACGAGCGGAGGATCTCGATCATCCGCTGTACGATATGATCGATCCAGCCGCCGAAGTAGCCGGCGATGCCGCCGAAGAACAGGCCAAGCGCAATGCTGACGGAGACGCCGATCAGGCCGACCGAAATCGAGATGCGGCCGCCGTAGATGATCCGCGACAGCATGTCGCGGCCGAGGCGGTCGGTGCCGAATACGAAGAGCGTGCCGTCCTTCGCCGGGCAAAAAAGATGCCTGCGGGACTCGATGAGGCCAAGCCAGGTGTAGGGGTCGCCCTTGCAGAAGAAGCGAAGCGGCTGAACGCGGTCGTGATTAACGGTGTACTCGCGCTTGAGCGTGTCCATGTTCAGCCGGTAGTCGAGCCCGTAGACGAAGGGGCGGACGAGGCGGCCTTCGTGAAACACCCGGACGCGTTGCGGCGGCGCATAGATAAACCCGGTATGCCGGCTGTTCAGCCCGTAGGGTGCGAGAAATTCGCAAAACAGGATGGAGACGTAGAAGAAGATAAGGATGACCGTCGAGACGACGGCGAGGCGATGCCGGCGGAACTTCCACCACGTCATCTTCCACGCCGGCGCCATGTAGTAGCGCTCCATCTCCGGCGTCAGGTGCTCGCTCTCTTCGAGGACGAATGGGCGGGGATCGACGGTGTGCGGAAGGGTGCCCGACAGTGTTTCGCCGCTCATCGGTCGTCCTTCCCCTGCAGGCGGATGCGAGGATCGAGAACGGCAAGGAGAAGGTCGGAGAGGAACATGCCGACCACCGTCAGCACCGCCAGAAACATCAGGAACGAGCCGGCGAGATACATGTCCTGACTCTGCAGCGCGCGCAGCAGCATCGGCCCCGTGGTCTGCAGCGACATCACCGCCGAGACGATCACCGAGCCGGAGACGACGCCCGGCAGCAGGTTGCCGATATCGGCGACGAACGGGTTCAGCGCCATCCGCAGCGGATACTTGCGCAACAGGCGGCCGGGCGGCAGGCCCTTGGCGCGGCCGGTGACGACGTACTGCTTTTGCAACTCGTCCAGAAGGTTGGCGCGCAAGCGGCGAATCATCCCGGCGGTCCCGGCAGTGCCAATGACAAGCACCGGCACCCACAGATGTTCGAGCACCGACCCCAGCTTGGCAAGCGACCACGGCTGATCGATGAATTCAGGCGCCATCAGCGTCCCGATCGACGTACCGAACCAGACGTTGGCCAGGTACATTAGGATGAGCGCCATGAGAAAATTGGGCGTGGCAAGACCGAGCAGCCCGAGGAACGTCAGGCCGTGGTCGGTCCAGCTGTACTGGCGGGTCGCCGACAGGACGCCGATTGGAAACGAGACGGCGTACACAAAAATGATGGTCGCGACATTGAGGATGACGGTCAGCCACAGCCGGTCGCCGACAATCTCCGCGACCGGCTTATTGTATTCGAAGGAATAGCCGAGATCGCCCTGGAGAAGGCCCGCGAGCCAGTGGCCATACTGGATGATCATCGGCTGGTCCAGACCGTATTCGGTGCGCAGATAGGCGATCTTCTCCTGCGCCGTCTTCTCACCCTGGCTCGCGAGTTCGGCCAGATAGGTCGAAAGGTAGTCGCCCGGAGGCAATTGAATGATGATGAAGATGAGCGCGCTGATGACGAGCAGCGTCAGCAGCATCGTCAGGAGCCTACGGGCCAGGTAGCTGAGCATTGCTTTTCTCGGCGATGGGGCGGGGGCCGGCGGACTCGTCGAACCAGAAGGTATCCGGGTGATAGATGCCGAAGAAGGCGCCGGGCTCCCAGTTGTAGAGACCCTGGGCCGGAACATTGCGGAGCAGGGCGTTGACGACGACCGGTTGCGGCACGCCGCGAATGGTGCCGATGCTGAACGCCTGCTCCGCGCGGATGGTGAGCATCCGCTGCCAGATCGCCCGCTGCCGGTCCGCATTGGCGGTGCTCGCCCAGGCCATGTTGAGATCGAGAAGCTCCTTCGCCGGGGCGAGGTCGACAGGCTCGCCGGCGCGGCCATTGGTCTCGTAGTATTGGCCCCACTTCGGCCAGCACAGCTGCTGCTGGCTGGTCGGCGCCAACTCCTGCGGCGACAGAACCGCCGTCGGCAGCGCGTTCTCCAGGCCTGTCCACACCGGAAGAATCGTGTCGCCGACGAAGACGCGGTTGCGCATCAGTTCCCGCTGTTCGGGCTTGATCAGCAGGCGGATGCCGGCCTCCTGCCAGGCATCGCGGATCAACTGCAAGATCGCCACCTGGGTCGGATCCTCGCCGGCGGTTTCGGCGACGATGTTGAGGGGGCGGCCGTCGGCAAGCGTACGGATGCCGCCGCCGCGGCGGCTCAGGCCGATATCATCGAGAAGCCGGTTGGCGGCGCCCGGGTTGTGGACGGCGAACGCTTCTGAGAAGAACGGCTGGTAAAGCGGGCTTTCCGGCAGCACCGTGTCGTTGCCTTCGAGGGCCAGCCCGTAATAGACGACCTCGTTGATCTCGTGCCGGTCGATGGCAAGCGACAGCGCCCGGCGGAAGCGGACGTCGCGCAGAAGCGTCTGCCAGACCGGATCGACGGCGTTGAGGTTGGGAAAAAGCGCCGCCGCCGAACCCTGCGCCGACCGCCAGAGGCGAACGACGAAGGCGTTGCGGGCCTCGCCCTGCTTGAGCACGGTATAGTTCTCGAACGAGAGGTTGCGCGCCTGCAGATCGGCATCGCCGGCGGCGGTCTTCGCCGGTATCAACCCGGGGCTGACGATCGCCATCGTCACCTCGTCGATGTAGGGAAGCTGCCGGCCGGCGGTATCGACGCGGTGGAAGTACGGATTGCGGGCGAAGACGAAGCGCGTCGACGGCGGCTTGGTCTTCAGCACCCACGGCTCGAGGCTCGGCAGGTCGGGGTTGTCGTTGCGATATGGACTGCCTTTCTGGTTGAACAGTGCCACCCAGTTGCGGACGCTCGCTTCCTTGGCCAGCGCCTTCAACGCATCCATGTCGGTATAAGCGGGGTGGAACGCCTTCAGATAGTGCGCCGGCAGGAAGATGTACTCCGGCCGAGCGCCGGCGAGCGCCGGAAGGAAGAAGGGATTGGGTTTGCGCCAAGCGTAGCGTACGGTCGTCGCATCCGGGAAGCTGACTTCGGGCGCCTCGCCGTCGACGAGCAGAAACCGCTCCAGCCCTCCCGGACTTAGGTCGGCATTGTGGGCCACGTCCTCCCACCAGAACCGGAAGTCTTCGCTGGTGAACGGCTGGCCGTCCGACCAGCGGTGCCCGGGTCGCAGCCTAAAAGTAAAGATCCGGCCCTCTTCCACTTCGACGGCGGCGAGCAGATCCGGAACGAGATGCCAGTCGGGCGTATATCCGACCAGTCGGGCATAGCCGTAGACCACCATCATCCGGGTGTCCTTCGGCTGGCTCATCAACAGCCGAAGGGTTCCGCCATGCAGACCGTTGCTGCCGCCGAAGCGGGTGGGATCGACGATGTGAGGGCTGCTCGGCAGACGTGCGGCAACCGGCGGCAACCGACCTTCGGCGACGTCTGCGGCCAAAGAGGGCGTCTCGATGAAGTCGGCGGCGGCAGTCGTCGCGATGAGGACAAAGGCGACGATGAGAACGGCGAGCCGGCCGATCATTGCCCGCCGCCTCCTGTTGTCGCCGGGGGCTCCAACCTCGCCCGCACGCGATGGCCCTCGCCGAGATCGATCATGCCGATGGCGCCGTCGCCCGGATCATCGAACGGCGGCGGCCATGCCGTCGGTTCCGACGCGCGGCCGTCCATCAACCGGCTGAAATCGAGCCGGCGGTCGGGATCCGGAACAGGCACCGCGGCGAGCAGCGCCTGGGTGTAGGGGTGGACCGGGCGGCGGAACAAGGCCTCGCGCGGGGCCTCCTCGACGACGCGGCCGGCGCACATGACGAGGATGCGGTCGGCCATGTAATCGACGACGGCGAGGTTGTGGGAGATGAACAGATAGGTCAGGCCGAGCTCCGCCTGCAGCGCCTTCAGGAGGTTGAGGATCTGTGCCTGCACCGACACGTCGAGGGCGGAGACCGGCTCGTCGCAGATGATGACATCCGGGCGAAGCGCCAGCGCCCGGGCGATGCCGATCCGCTGCCGCTGGCCGCCGGAAAAACTGTGCGGGTGGCGGCTGAGAAAGCGCGGATCGAGACCGACCCGCTGCATCAGCTCGGCCACCAGTTGGCGCCGATAAACGGCGTCGCCGACGGCGTGGACGATCATCGGCTCGGTCAGGATGTCGAATACCGTCATCCGCGGATTGAGCGAACTGTGCGGGTCCTGGAAGATGTACTGGATCTTGCGCCGGTAGGAGAACATCGCCCGCGGATCGAGGGCGAGCAGATCGACGGTGTGGCCGTCATGGTAGAGAACGCTGCCCTTGTCCGGCTCGAACTCCGCGCAAGATGATTTTGCTGACCGTCGTCTTGCCGCAGCCGCTTTCACCGACAAGACCGACGCACTCGCCGCGATGAACGGAGAAGCCGACGTGGTCGACGGCGGTCATCCGGGTTGCCGGACCGGTGCCGAACATGCCCCGGCCCTTCCGCGAGGTGAACGTCTTTACGAGATCGACGACTTCGAGCAGCGGCCGGCCTTTCTCGTCGCCATCGTCCCGGCCGTCGCTGCCGGGTGCCGCCGCCTTCAAGAGGTGACCCTCGAAGCGGTTGATCTCGCGCAGCGGCTTGAGGCGCTCGCCCCGACCCATGTTGAAGTGCGGAACGGCCCCGAGCAGTCCCTTCAGGTAGGGGTGCCGCGGCCGGCGGAAGATGTCGTCGATGCCGCCGCTTTCGACGGCGCGGCCGCGGTACATGACCACAACCTCTTCGGCGACGTTGGCGACGACGCCGAGGTCATGGGTAATTAGCAACAGGGCCATCCCCAGTTCCCGGCGCAGCTCACTGATGAGCCTGAGAATCTGCGCCTGGATGGTGACGTCGAGGGCGGTCGACGGCTCATCGGCGATGAGCAGGGCAGGCCGGCAGATCAGCGCCATGGCGATCATCGCCCGCTGCCTCAGCCCGCCCGAGAGCTCGAACGGATAGGTGTCGAACGCGCGCTCCGGATCGTCGAACCCCACCAGGCGCAGCATGTCGCACGTCCGCCGCTTGCCCTCCTTGCGGTCGATGGCGGTGTGCAGCATCAAGGCTTCGCTGACCTGATCGCCGATGGTGTGCAGAGGCGACAGCGAGGTCATCGGCTCCTGAAAGATCATCGCCACCTGCCTGCCGCGGATGGAACGGTAGGTGTCGCTTTCGGGCGAAAGTGCGGTGAGATCGATCATGCCGCTGCCGCCGGCCGGGTCGGCGAGACGAACGGACCCGGCGAGGATGCGGCCGTTGCGCGGCAGAATGCCGAGGATCGTCTGGGCGGTGACCGATTTGCCGGAGCCGGATTCGCCGACGATCGCAACTGCACTGCCCCTGCGCACGCGGAACGACAGATCATCGACCGCCCGTACGAGACCGCCTTGCCCTGTGAAGCCGACGGCGAGCCCCTCGACGGCGAGCAGGTCGGTCATCTGCTGTCCGGTACGCAAAGTCCAAGCGCCCGCAGATTGCATTGCGTCGCCGCGTCAACCGGGAGATGCCGGCGCGCTGCCACCGCAGCCGCCCGGCGCACGATTTCGGCGAAGCCGTCGATCCGGGAGTCGAACTCGATCCGGTCATCGCCGGTCAGGCTTAGCGTCATCCAGCCCTGCTCACGATTCGCCCGGGTCGAATGATAGGTGAGACGGAGGCGGCGAAGCCGCTCCCAGGCAATCGTCCTTTGCCGCCACGGTCCGCTGAGGCGAACGCCGTCCTGGTCCGTCTCGATCCGCGCCAGCAAGCGGCCGACGCCGACAGCGGCATAACTGACGAACAGCGCGAATAGGAGGACCAGCAGTCCCGTCAGCCAGCCGGCGAGCGACAGAAACAAGAGCGGCGTCGCCGCCAGCGTCGCCCCGAGCCCGGCCCTGATGAGATCCGCAGCACCGGCCTGCGGCGGATAGCGGTGGATGGTCATGGCCAGAACGCCTGACCGGCCGAAATCCACGCGGCACGCGGATGGTCGCGGGTGCGGCCGATCAGCTCGGCGATGAAGGTCCAGGCATCCTCATCATGAAACCCATGGTGGGTCATCACCCCCGTCGCTTCGTCGGCATCGACGGCGCCCTCGCGCCGCCCCCGCAGGTTGGCGACGAGCTGGTCGAGGACAGCGGCGAGACCGGCGAAGCGGCGGGTCTGCCAGTTCATGATATCGACGTGGACATTGACCTGGCGCACACCCGGAGCGGCATCGGCGGCCGGCCGCACGCCGAGGGTGGAGAGGCCGACCAGCCCCGCTTCAGGAAGGGCCGGGATCAGCCTGTCATCGATCCGGTTCCAGGGTGCGACCAGCACCGGCAGCGTCCGCGGAAACCGGGCAAGCCGCCGCCGGCCGTCGGCAAGCTCGGCGACGCGGACTGCAATCGGACGCTCGGGCCCGTATTCGTTCTGACGTTCGTCGGTTGCGGCGTGGTTGGCGTGGGCGAAGCCGTGCTGCAGGGCGGTCGCCGTCGGTGCCGTCGTCAGCCGTTCGGCTAGGCCGTCGTCGGCGTCGCGGGGGATGACGGCAAGCGCGATCGGCGTATCCGTGGCCGACGAAAGCGCCAGCGCCCGCTCAAGTTCCGGTGTCGCGCGCACGGCGTCGTCGTCGCGCCACCACAGTGTCGCCCGTCGCCCGGCGAAGGCCCAGGCATCGAGTTCCCGATCGAGGTCGTTCCAGCCCGTCATGCTCCCGTCCATGCCGCGCTTCCGGCTTCGATCTGTGCTGCGATCAGCCGCGCGGTCGTCTTGGCGCCGGTCGTATCGATGACGATCGGCGATTGGACCGACGATGGGGCGGAAGCCATGGTGTCGTCAACGGCTTCGGCAAGGCTCTGCGGCGAAACGTCTTCGGCCGCCAGCAGCGTCAGGGCCCCGCGCTCCGCCAGCCGGCGGGCGCGAAACGTCTGCTCGGTCTCGTTGCCGGCGGCAAACGGCACAACAATGGACCGAACCCGTGCAGCCAGGATGTCCATGACCGTGTTGTAGCCGCCTTGCGAGATCGACAGCGCCGCGCCCGCCAGCATTTGCGGCAGGTCGTCGCGCCAGCGCTCGACGATGACGCCGTCGGGCGGGCCCCAGGCCAGGCGGTCATAAGCGGCGTCGGGCAGATTGGGGCCGGTGATCAGCCGCCAGACGTGGGTCTTCAGGCGGCTGAGGGGACGCGCCAGCAGCGCCGCCTCGAGGAGAGGCAGGCCGACGGCACCGCCGCCGACGCTGACAATGACGTCGTCGCGTCCGCCCGCCCCCGTCGTCGCGGCGCCATTGCGCCAGGAATCGACCACGTAGCCGGTATAGACGAGCTTATCGGCGATCGTCGCCGCCTGTGGGAAGGTTGCCTCCAGGTCGGAAGAGATCCGGATCGCCATGCACCAGAACCTGGTCGAACCACCGTTCCGCGAGCCGCACGATTTTCGCGGCCCGGTCGGGCGCGTCACGTGTCACAAGCGCGTCCCGCACCGACGACACAATGGCGGGGCGCGGCTGGGCGATGCGCGCCGTCTCCAGAAGCGGCAGCAATTCGAAGCGGAATTGCAGGCGGCCGAAGGGAAACATCTCGATGATCAGAACCTGCGGCCGGCAGGCGCGGAATTCGGTCAACAGGCGATCAACCCGCCGCTCCCGCCAGGCATCATCGATCGGCCGGTCGTCTTCATCAAGGAGCACCTTGAAGGTCTCGTCGGCAGCGCGGACCCTCGGCAGGACGATCCGGGCGCAGTCGGCGAATAAAACTCCCGGCACCTCGGGACCGCCGAGGGCGACCGTGACATCCAGGCCTTCCTCGACGAGGGCGCGGACGATCAGCGATGCCCGCTTCAGGTGGCCGACGCCGAGCAGGTGCTGGACATAGAACATTACCCGCCGCGACATGTGAGGCGATCCGGAGGGGCAAGGAGAGGAGCAAGGATGCGGGCAAGCGCCTTGGCTCCGGCGGCAAGCCCGTGGTGAGAGCGGACGTGGGCGGCGGCGGCGGCACCCATGCGGCGGCGCCATGCTGCGTCCTCGAGAATGCCAGCGACGGCGCGGGCGAATGCTTCAGCATCGCCGACCGGCGGCAGGAAGCCGCTGATCCCGTCAGCGACGATCGGTCCGATGCCGGGCCGGCAGCCGGCGACAACCGGCAGCCCCGCCGCCTGCGCCTCGATCAGCGCGACCCCGAAGGCCTCGTCGATTGCCGGCCAGACGAACATGTCGGCGGCGGCGAAGAGCGCCGGCATGTCGTCGTGCGCAACCTCGCCGAGCCAGGCGATCCGCCTGGCAACCGGACGGAAGGCGTCTTCCACCGCGGTCCGCGCCGGCCCATCCCCGGCAATAATCAGACGCCAGCCGTCGCCTCCGGGGCGATCCCGATCGAGGCGGGCGAGGGCTTCGGCGAGGAGCCGGTACGACCGGAGCTTGGCGCCGGGGCGCATCATCGCCGCCGTGATCAACCAAGTGGATCCCGCGTCGGGTCCGAGCCGGCGGGCGATATCGCGGCGATGCCGGTCGCGATGGCTCTTGGCGCGCGTAAACGGGACGATATCGATGAACGGCGGCAGCGACGCCAGCCGTGCCGGCGCGTCGATCAGCGGCTGGAGGCCTTCAATGTCGTCGAGGTTGAGCACGAGCAGCAGATCGGCGGTCGCGATCGCGTCACCGGCGCCGCGATGGCCCCGTGCCCACGGGCCCCTCGCCTGCTTCGCCGCGTGCGAAGCTTCGGCGACAACGTAGGGGATGCCGAGGGCACGGGTAACGCTTGGGCCAAGCCAGTCGGGAGCCTTGTGATAAAGATGATAGGTGAACCAGAGCGCCGGCCGCATCCCGACCGGTGCCGCCCGGTACTGCGCGATCAGCGCCGTCGCCGCCGCCCGTCCTGCCGCCGCCAGCCGTGCCTGGCGCACGGCATCGCCTGTTCCGTCATAGCTGGACAGGTGCGAGGCGATGCGAACTTCGCAACCGGTGCCGGCCAGCGCGGCAAGCAGGTGGCGCGCCATCTCGCGGTCACCGGATGGCCGCGGATCGTCGGGGGGCTTCATCGGCGCGTAGAAGGCGATGTGCATGTCGCCCGGGACTGTCCGGCCTGCCGGAAGTGGCGGACCAACGTCTGAAGACCGCGATCGTGCGAGAATACGCTCTCGATGCGGCGCAAGCCAGCGGCGCCGAGGCGGCCGCGCGTCTGTGGATCGCGGATCAGCGCGCCGAGCGCATCGGCGAAGGCGGCCGCATCGTCAGGCGCCACGAGAACGCCGGTGATGCCGTCATCGATCAACTCGGGAATGGCGGAGACGCGGGTGGCGAGGCAAGCGAGGCCCTGGCTCTGCGCTTCGAGGAGGACATTCGGCAGCCCGTCGCGGTCACCGTCGCCGGCAATGCGGCTGGCGAGGACGAACACGTCGGCCGACCGGTAGTGGGCAAGCACCCGGTCCTGCGGCTGCGGGCCGAGCCAGTCGATGCGATCGGCAATACCGAGATCGCGGGCGAGCCGCTCCAGGTCGCGGCGGAGGACGCCGCCGCCGATGTGCCGCAGCCGCCAGGCGAGATCCGCCGGCAGCCGGGCCAGCGCCCGCAAAAGCACGTCGAAGCCCTTCTTCTCGACGGCACGGCCGACCGTGAGGAGGACGATCGGATCACCTTTATCGCTGCCGTCCCGCGACGGCCGGCCGGCTCCGGAGGGTGCCGGAAAGCGCCGCAGGTCGAGCCCGTGGTAAACAAGACTTACCCGTTCTGCATCCGGCGCGAGGGCCGCCAGATGTTTCGCGTTGGCGCGGGTGCAGGTGACGAGCCAGCGCACGTCGGCGAGCTTTTCGCGCTTCTCCCAAGCGGGCGTCGTCCAGATATCCTTGGCGTGCGCCGAAGCGCTCCACGGCAGGTCGAGGAGGCGGGCCGCGTAGCGTGTCACCGAGGCGGGGGTGTGCAGGAAGTGGGCGTGCAGCCAGCCGATGTCGGCCGGGAGCTCGGCGGCGAGGACGAGCGCCTGGCCGAAGCGGCGGAGCCGGTTGCGGCCCGGATCGCGGCGGACATCGCCGAGCCAGAGACGACGCGCAGCTCGATAGCCCGGCAGCCGGCGGACCCGGCGCCAGGCGGCGATTACCCGGAGCGGCTGCCAATGCAGATATTCCGGCAGATAGACGACGGGGGCGCGGATCTCCCGGTGGACGGGATGGACCGTCGGGTCCGTCGGCAGCCGCATGGAGAAGATGCGGATGTCGACGCCGTGATCCTCCAGTCCCTTGATCTCCTGGGCGATGAAGGTCTCGGAGAGACGGGGATACCCCTTGAGGATGCAGGCGACGACCGGCGCCCGCGCCGCCCGCGCCTCGGCTGTCAGTGAGCCCACGCGGCCGGCGCCCGCGGGGCGTCCCACCGTTCCTCACGCGCGAGCAGGTCGCCGACCGCGTCGCGGATCACCGTGAGCCCCTCGAGCAGCCCCGGAATTGCCACCGCGGACGGCCGCGGCTGCGCCGGCAGCGCGTGCAGCGCCGCGGCCATGAGTGCCGGATCGCACATGGGCTCCGGCGTCAGCATCCGGATCAGGCCGAGCGCCTCCGCCCGCTCGGCCCGGATGAGCTGCTCCAGCCGCGGCTCGCGTCGTGGGACGACGATCGCCGGCTTATCGAAGGACAGGATTTCGCAGAAGGTGTTGTAGCCGCCCATGGCGACGACGCCGGCGGCATCGGCCATCAGTGCCTCGAGATTGGCATCGAAGGTGATCGCCTCCACCCGCTCGAGGCGGGCGACGCGGGCCATGAATTCCGCCTGCTGCGCCGAATGCATGAACGGCCCGAGGACGAGCAGCGCGGTCAGCGGGATCGTCGGGTCGTGCTCGTACGCCGAAAGCACCCAGCCGATCAGCTCGGCGCCGTCGCCACCGCCCCCCGTCGTCACCAGGATGTAGGGGCGATCGGCGAGCTCGGGTGCCGGGCCGAGGCCTCGCATGCCGGCCGTGACCGAGCGCCGCAGGTAGCCCGTGTAGTGGACCTTGTCGCGGCTCGCCGGCGGCATGTCGATGCCTTCCAAGGCGTTGCAGATGCTGGGCAGACCGTAGACCCAGATGTGATCGTAAAGATCGATGAGAGCCGGCGCGACGTTCTTGCGCTGCCATTCCTCGGCCAGTTGCGCCGGCTCATCGAGAACATCGCGCAATCCGAGGATCAGCGGAACTCCCCGGCACTTCAGCATGGCGAGCGTGTCCTTGACCTCGCCGCGCAGGCCGAGCGGCTCCTTGTCGACGAGGAACAGGTCAGGCGCGAAGGCCTCTGCCGTATGGCGGATGATCTTGCCGCGGATGGCGATGATGTCGCGCAGGCCGATATCGAGGCTGAGCGGCATGTAGTCGCCGTCCTTCAGCTTGATCACGCCGGGTATGCGGACGAAATCGACGCGGTTGCAAAAGCTGAACGAGCCGATAATGGGCGAGCCGGTCAGGATCAGCACCTGCAGATCCGGCCGGTCGCCCACGAGCGCATGGGCAATCGCCCGGCACCGGCGCAGATGACCGAGGCCGAAGCTGTCGTGGCTGTAAATCAGCAGACGATGCTGCGCCCCTCGCCGACGCATTTGCGTCCCCCGCGCCCCGGCTTCACCGGATATTCCACCCGACAGCAATAGCGAAGGCTCGCGGAAAAGCCTAGCGCTTTTGCCGAAACGACTTAGGATGTCGAGGCCGCCGAGGAAGCAGCAGGCCTGTCGTCCTCCGCGCAATCGGCCGCCGCCGCCGACAACCGCTTGACGCCGCGTCGATGGAAAAAACCGTCTTCCGATTTATTATGCGTTATAGCTGGAAGCAACAGCTGTTGCTGCTAGTGATGACACTATTGTCTTTTCCATTTCTTTACGCGTCCCTTGATTTACCAAAAACCATTGTGAACAAAGCCATTGAAGGAACCGGCTTTCCAAAGACCTTTTACGGCATCGAGTTTACTCAGTTCGAGTATCTTTCTACGCTGTGTGGAATATTCCTTATTCTTGTCGGCATTAACGGCGGCTTCAAATATATTATCAACGTGTACAAGGGACTGGTGGGCGAGCGCATGTTGCGTCGCTTCCGCTACCAGTTGTTTAGCCACACCTTGCGTTTCCCGATCCCGCATTTTCGGCGAACATCGCAGGGCGAATTAATCGCGATGATTACGGCCGAGGTCGAGCCGCTCGGTGGTTTTGTTGGAGACGCTTTCGCCCTTCCGGCCTTCCAGGGCGGAACGCTGTTGACGATCATCGCATTCATGTTCGTCCAAGACTGGGTGCTTGGGACGGCGGCTGTCGCCCTCTATCCGTTGCAAGTCTATTTCATCCCGAAGCTGCAGCGGCAGGTCAACCGGCTGGCCAAGGAGCGCGTCCGCACCGTGCGCCGGCTCTCGCAACGGATCGGCGAGGCGGTTACCGCCATCAGTGAGATCCACGCCAACGACACCGCCGAGTTCCACCGGGCCGACTTCGCCCGCTGGTCGGGGACGATTTTCGACATCCGCTTCAAGATCTACCGCAAGAAGTTTTTCATCAAGTTTCTCAATAACTTCATCGCCCAGTTGACGCCGTTCTTCTTCTTTTCGATCGGCGGCTATCTGGTCATCAAGGGCGAACTCTCCTTCGGCGCGCTGGTTGCGGTTCTTGCCGCTTACAAAGACCTGTCGTCGCCGTGGAAGGAGCTTCTCGATTGGTACCAGCAGAAGGAGGACACGCGGGTCAAGTACGACCAGCTCGTCGAGCAGTTCGTCCCGCCGGGTCTCCTCGATGAAACATTACAGGCGCTGCCCGAAGAGCCGGTTCCGCATCTCGCCGGGCCCGTCGTTGCCCAGGCTCTCAGCCTCGACGACGAAGGCGGCCTGAAGTTGGTCGACCGGGTTTCCTTTCAGCTGGAGCTCGATGAGAAAGTGGCACTCGTCGGTGCCGGCGGCTCGGGAACCGATGCGATGGCGCGGATGCTCGCCCGGCTGATCCGACCGACCGGCGGCAGCCTTCGCTGCGGCAGCGAGTCCCTCGCCTCCCTCCCGGAGGCGGTCACCGGACGGCGCATCGCCTTCGTCGGCGAGGATGTCGCGCTGATTGTCGGCAGCATCCGCGACAATCTCTATTATCCGCTCCGTCGGCAACCGCTTCGTCCGCGCTCCTATGAAGGCCAGGCGCTCAAGCTGTACACCAAGCGCCTCGATGAGGCCGCGCGCAGCGGCAACACGCTGTCCGATCCCGCCGCCGACTGGATCGACTGCGCCGCGGCCGGGGCCGACGGTCCCGATGCATTGACACGGCTTGCCATCCGCGCCCTCGACGCCGTTGATCTCGAGGACGACATGTTTGGGCTCGGCCTGCGCCAGAGCATCGATCCCACCAGGCACCCGCGACTCGCCACGGCCTGCCTGGTCGCCCGCGACCGGCTGAGCGAGAGTCTCGCCGATCGCCGGTTCCGGGGTCTGGTCGAGAGCTTCGATCCCCAACACTACAACTCGAATATGACGCTGGCCGAAAACATCATGTTCGGCACGCCGATCGGTCCGGCCTTCGATCCCGAACACATCGCCGAAAATCCGTATATGCGATCCGTCCTCGACCGGCTGGATCTGACCGATGACCTTATCCGTGTCGGTTACGAGGCGGCCAGGGTGATGATCGATCTGTTGCAGGGGCTCCCGCCGGACAACGACTTTTTCGAACGATTTCAGCTTCATCAGTGCCGACGCCCTGCCCGAGTTGGAGATGGTGATGCGGCGCGTCCATCCGGAGCGCCTCGATCTGGCCGATGCCGCCGACCACGCCCGCCTGCTCGCCCTGCCGTTCAAGCTGATTTCAGAGTCGCCATCGCCTCGGTCTGCTCGACGAGTCTTGGACGGAGCGGTTGTTGGCGGCGCGCCGGGCGTTTGCGGCCGGGCTGCCGGCGGATCTCGCGGCGGCGATCGCATTCTTCGACCCCGCCGTCTACAACGCCCCCGCGTCGATCCAGGACAATATCCTTTTCGGCAAGATCGACGCCGGCAGGCCGTTTGCGCGACGGAAGATCGGCGCCCTGATCAACGAGGTCATCAATGAACTGGGCCTGCGCCAGCCGATCGCCGATCTCGGTCTCGATTTCGAGGTCGGCATCGGCGGCAGCCGGCTTTCCGCGGCGCAGCGGCAGAAGCTGGCGGTCGCCCGGGCGCTGCTGAAACGGCCAGATTTGTTGATCCTCGATCGAGCCCTCGCCGCAATTGATCCGATGATGCAGCCGAAGGTGCTGAATCAGGTACTGGACGCAAGCACCGGCGGCGTCGTCTGCGTGATGAATCCGAACGAGGACGTCAGCGCATTCGATCGGGTGATCGTCATGGAGAACGGCCGGATCGTTGAACAGGGATTGGTCAAGGACTTGGATCAAACAAGCAGGGTGGTCGCCGCCGCCGATACCGCGGCCTGAAGCGAGGGAGAGACGTCGCGTGGACTACGGACTCACCGTGGCGCTGCTGCGCCGGATGCCGATGTTCGCCGGGATGGAGGCCGGCACCCTGAAGATGCTCGCCTTCACGGCGAGGCACCTGCAACTGGAGGACGGCGAGGTGTTGTGCGCCGAGGGCGAACCGGCGGACGGCGTCTATATCATTGAGGAAGGCAAAGTCGAGGTCTACGTCGAACGCGACGAAGAGCATTCGCGTATCGCCGTCGTCGGTCGGCATCAACTGGTCGGCGAACTCGCGGTAATTCTCAACCAGCCGCGGGCGGCCACGGTCAAAGCACTCGGCCCGGTCAAGGTGCTGAGGATCGATTTCGGACGTCTTCTTGAAGTTGATAACCTGCCATCCGGATGCGGCGCTCGGCGTCATTCGCACGCTCGGCGAACGGCTGACGCACATGATCCAGCAATATGAGGATCTCGCCGCAAGGGTGGCGGCGCGCATCGGGGCGCGCTAAGCCGCGCGGACGATCCGCGCGCGGTTGGCCCGCTCTGAAACGGTGCGCTGGGAGGAACGCTGCGCATCATGGCCGGCTCAGCCCCATTTGTTCGAAAAGGGCGCTGATCCCCTGGCCGCCGGCGATACCGAGGGTGGCGAGGCCGAACCGCGGCGTTCGCGGCCGGTCGCCCGCGGCGCGGACCATCTCGCTGAACAGCCGGCAGACGAGGATGGCTCCGGACGCCCCGAACGGGTGGCCGAGAGCGATGGCTCCGCCGCCGACATTGACTTTGTCCTCGGGAATGGCGAGCGCGTCGAGGCAGGCCAGCACCTGCGCGGCGAAGGCTTCGTTGAACTCGACGAGATCGATATCGGCGATCGATAGGCGCGGATGCCGGGCGAGCAGCGCAGTGGTCGAGGCAATCGGGCCGGTGCCGAGGAGGTTGGGATCGACACCGCGCGCTGCCGCATCGATGAATATCAGGCCCGACAGAAAATTCGAGGCGCGCGCCCGCTTCTCGCTCATGACGATGCACAAGGCGGCACCGTCGTTGATCGGGCAGGCGTTGCCGGCGGTCACCGTGCCGTCCGCGGCGAAGACCGGCGGCAGTGCCGCCAGCCTGCCGAGATCGGTTTCGGCGCGCGGGCACTCGTCGGTCGCTGACCGCCGTCACCGTTGCCGCCGCGCGAGCGCCACGATCTCCGCCGAGAAACGTCCGCTCGCCCGGGATGCAACGGCTTTGCGATGACTGCCGAGGGCGTAGCGGTCCTGGCGGTCGCGAGTGATCGGTGAAGGCGCGGGCGACGTTCTCGGCCGCCACGCCCATCTCCGGATCGCCGATCGTCTCGGGCGAAAAGCGCGCGCGGTCATAGAGACGTGGTCTGCCATACAGGCTCGCCGGCCGCTCCAGCCGCCAGGGGCGGTGCTGGCGCTTTCTACGCCGCCGGCGACGTAGATTTCGCCGGCGCCGGCCTCGATCAGGCGGCAGGCGAGGGTGATCGCCTCCAGTCCGGAGCCGCATTGGCGATCGACGGTGACGCCCGGCACATGCGCCGGCAGGCCGGCGGCAAGAAGCGCAAGCCGCGCCGGATTGCCGCCCGGGCCGGCGGCATTGCCGAGGATCACGTCGTCGATCTCGTCGGCGGCGATGCCCGTGTCGGCGAGGACGGCGTGCAGTACAGGGGCGACTAGAGCCTCGACCGGAAGCCGGCGAAGGGTGCCGCCGATCCGCCCGATCGGTGTCCGCCGTGCGGCGACGACCAGGGCGCGCCCGCTCATTCGCTTAGTTCCGCGAACTCGCCGGAAGCGGCAATAAGCATCTGGCGGAGCCGGTCGCGGGCGATCTTCCCGCTTGCCGAGAGCGGCAGGGCATCAAGCACCAGAATCCGTTTCGGGCACTTGTAAGCGGCGAGTCGCGCCCGGCAGTGGGCGAGAAGGTCTGCCCGCGTCGGACGGCGACCGTTCCTCAAGGTGACGACGGCGACGATACGCTCGCCCCAGTAGGGGTCGGGAAGACCAAGGACGACCGCCTCGCCGACCGCGTCGGCCGTTTGCAGCACCGCCTCGACTTCCGCCGGATAGACGTTGAGGCCGCCCGAGATCAGCATGCCGTCATCGCGTCCGACGAGATAGATCCAGCCGTCGGCATCCTGCCAGGCATGATCGCCGACCGTCGCCCAGCCGCCGGCATCGCAGAAGCTGGCCGGGCCGGTCGTGGCGGCGACGTAGCCGGTCGCCAGCATGTCGCTTCGCACCCACAGCCGGCCGATGGAGCCGACCGTCACCTCGGCACCCGCATCGTCGCGGAGGCTGACGCGCACGCCCGGCAGCGGCCGGCCGACTGCGGCCGGTGGGCAGCCCTCATCGGCGGCGCCGGCGGCGGCGAAGCTGAGTTCGGATGCGCCGTAGTACTCGACGATGCGGGCGCGGGGAAACATCCGGACGAGTTCGGCCCTGAGTGCGGGTGCGAGCTTGGCGCCGGCCGAGACCAGCGTCGTTACGGAGGGATAGTGCGCGCCGTCCGCCACGGCCCGGCCGGCGAGGGCGCGTACATGGTCGGCACGCCGGTCAACCGGCGGATGCCGTGATCGGCGATCGCGGCGAGTGCCGCGGCGGCATCGAAGCGACGCAACAGATGGACGTGGGCACCGGCGGAAAGCGCCTCTATGAGGGCGAAGAGGAAGATCGAATGCGCGAGCGGCCCCGCCACCAGGACGGTTTCGTCCGCGGCGATCGGAAACGCACAACGCGCGGCGGCGAGACTCGCCATCCATGAACGATGATCGCGGACGACGGCCTTCGGTGTCGCCGTCGTCCCGGCGGTGAAGGTGATGAGGAACGCGCATCGTCGTCAGCATGGCGGCGCCCGGCGCGGATGCGTGGGCGGGGACCGAGACAAGATCGCGGAGAGCGACGGTCGGCACGCCGTCGGTGGCGATCAGCGGATCGGCAACGAGCAGGTCCGGATCGGCGGCGGCGAGCGCTTGTCGCGTTCGGCCGCCGTCCATTTCGGATCGAGGACGACGCAGGTGGCTCCCGCAAGGAGGATGCCGAGGAAGGCTGGAACGAACGGCCCGTTGTCGGCCGTCAAAAGCGCGATCTTCGGCGGTGAGCCGGTCCGGCTCGCCGGCGATGAGCCGGGCCGGGAGCACATGGGCGACCGCCGTGGCCCGGCGGATCAGCGCGCCGTAATCGAGCCGTTCGGCGCCCTCCGCCGTACCGCCAAGCGTCAGTGCCGGACGGCCCGGATCACGGGCCGCCCAGGCGACGATTTCATCCGTGACCGGCATGGCCGGGACGAATGACCGGATAGGCGCGCTTGATGGTCACGCAGATCATGGCGGCGATGGCCGCCTTGATGCAGTCGCCCGGCAGGAATGCGGCGGAGCCGGTGATCGCCTGGACCAGCGTCAGGTCGGCAGCGGCGGCGAGCCACGGGACGCCGATCACATAGATGACGCCGATGCCGCCGGCAAGGATGCTGGCAAACGCGGTAAAGAAGCCGAGGCGGTTCCAGGTGCGCTCGATCAGCCAGCCGATGGCGAAGGCGGCGATCGGAAACGCCAGCACGAAGCCGCCGGACGGTCCGAAAAAGATGCCGAGGCCGCCGCGACCCCCCGCCAGCACCGGCAGACCGATGGCGACGAGAAGAACGAAGACGAGGACGGCAAGGCCGCCCCGCTTGGCGCCGAGGATGGCGCCGGCGAGCATCACGCCCAGCGACTGCGCGGTGATCGGCACCGGGATGAAGCCGATCGTCAACGGCGGGATCAGGCCGAGGGCGGCGACGATAGCGGCGAACAAGGCAATGTGGACGAGATCACGGGTCGACACCGGGGACATCCTCAGCAAGGCGGGGCTCACCCAAACCTAGCCGCGGACGCGGTCAGCGTAAATAAATGGCTGCAGGACTTGCCGGGCCATCAGACGCGATCGCCAGCGTCGACATGTTCAATATTCGCCTCGGCGTCGTAGCAGCGCGCTTCGATCGCATCGGCCAGTTCATTGGCTGTGCGCAGCATGTGGACGAGAAGCGGCACGAACAAGGCGGTCAGCGAGCGTTCGAGACCGCGCGTCCGCTGCGCTTCGCGCACCTTCGATGCCTCCTCGAAGACCAGCGGCACGAGGCGGATGGCGAGTGCGACGACAAGCGCCACCTTCGCCGGCCGGACGCCCACCCGCCGCAGGGGTTGCAACGCCCGCTCCACCGTCGCCAGCATGTCGGCGACCGGCGTCGTCAGCGAGATCAGCGTCGCCAGCATCACCAGGATGGCAAACCGCAACCCGGCAATGACGCCTTGTTCCCAGCTGCCGAGGAGGCCGTGAACGATGACGACGGCAAGCACGAGCCACAGGGTCGGGCGGACCGGACGGATGATGTCGGCGGCGGGCAGGTGGGCGAGCAGGAATAACAAGAGGACGGCGGTGAGCTGGCCGCCCAGCAGCCACGGGTTGTTCGTTGCGACCACGGCGACACCCGCGAAGGCGAGGACGATAAGCTTGGGTCCCGGCGGAATTGCGTGGATCGGCGACAGGCGGTGGACGTAAAGACCGAGGCTCATCCGATGACATCCAGATAGCGCCCGATCGCCGCGTCCGGGGCGCCGTCGGCGACGACGCGGCCGCGATCGAAGACGACCACCCGCTCGAAGCCTTCGATCAGCGAGAAGTCGTGGGAGACGACGACGGCCGTCTGCGGCAGGCCTTCGATGATGCGGCGGATGCAGCGGGCGTTGCGCAAATCGAGGAGGGTCGTCGGCTCGTCGAAGACGATGTAACGGGGCTCCATGATGACGACGGACGCGATGGCGAGGAGCTGCTTCTCCCCGCCCGACAACAGGTGCGCCGAACGGTTGCGCAGCGGTGCGAGGCCGTAGCGATCGAGGGCGGCGTCGATCCGCGCGGCGATCTCCGGCGCCGGCAGCTTCAGGTTGCGCAGCCCGAAAGCGAGGTCCTCCTCGACCGTCGGCAGCACGATCTGATGGTCCGGGTTCTGGAAGACGAAGCCGACGCGGCGGCGGACCGCCTTGGCGTCCGTGCGGGTGTCGAGGCCGTCGATGCGCACCGTGCCCTCGCTCGGCACGATCAGGCCGTTGAGCAGCCGGGCGAACGTACTCTTGCCGGAGCCGTTGGCGCCGATGACCGCGATCCTCCGCTCGGTGAGCACGAGATCGATGTCGGCAAGCACAGGCGCCTCGGCAAAACGATGGCCGACACCGGCAAGCTCGATCATCGCGGCCGGACAGAAAGAGGGAAAAGAAGCGGATGCATTATCGTCGGCCTTCTTGCGGGCGCTGCCCCGCAGGTCGTTGATCGTCCGCGGGCGCGGGCGACCCGTCCGGCCCGGTTCGGGCGAGATCGTGTACGCGGTTTCGGCGGATACGCAAAGCAGTCAGAGGACAGCCGGCGGCCGAAGTGTTGACAATATTCCTACAATAGGTCAGAATGCAGAAAATTAGCCGCCTGTCCGCGCTCCTGACCGGTCGCCGCCCGCCCCCTTTCCCGTTCCGGAGGATTGCCCTGATGCCGCATATCCGCAGCGACAAGACGAGTTTCACTTCGGGCGAGCTCGCGGATGAGCTCCTCGCCCGCACCGATCTTCGAGCCTACCAGAACGGCGCCCGCCGCCTGCGCAACGTATTCATTCAGCCGACCGGCGGCGTGACGCGTCGCGCCGGCTTGCGCTATGTCGCCACCGCGCTCGGGCCCGGCCGGCTCGCTGCCTTCGAGTTTAACGTCGATCAGGTGTACCTCCTCGTCTTCGTCGACCACACGCTCGACATCTACCGGGAGGGATCGCTCATCGCCCGGCTGGCAACGCCATGGACGTTGGCGCAGGTTCGGCAACTGAATTGGACGCAGAGCGCCGACAAGGTCCTGATCGTTCATCCGGATGTGGCACCGAAGCAGCTGACCCGCCTTGCCGACGGCCGCTGGGACCTGGCCGACTGGACCATGGCGATGCGCAACGTCTCGGCCATGTGCTGGCCGCACTACAAGTTTGCCGCCGACCACGTTCAGCTCACCCCCTTGGCGATAACGGGCAACATCACCATCTGGGCGTCGGCAGACGTCTTCCGCCAGGAGCACCTCGGCACCCGGCTCCGCCTCAACGACCGTGAGGTCATCATTACCGGAGTGATCTCCGGATACGGCGTCTACGCCCTCGTTCTGGAGACCCTGATCGAACCCTGGACGACGACCGATTGGACCGAGCAGGCGTGGTCGAACGCGCACGGCTGGCCCACCTCGGTCTGCTTCCACCAGGACCGGCTCGTCGTCGGCGGTTCGCGCGACCTGCCCAACCGCTTATGGATGTCGAAGTCGGGCGAGTTCTTCAGCTTTGAGTTGGGCGAGGGACTCGATGACGAGGCGATCGAGTTCCCGATCCTGTCGGATCAGGTCAACGCCATTCGTCATGTGTTTTCCGGCCGTCACCTGCAGGTATTCACGTCCGGCGGCGAATGGATGGTCGCCGGCGATCCGCTGACGCCGACCAGCGTGCAGGTCCGCCGGCAGACCCGGGTCGGCTCGCCGGTTGATCGGACGGTGTCGCCGCGCGACGTCGATGGGGCGACCTTGTTCGTGCCGCGCACCGGCCCGCAGCTCCGCGAGTTCCTCTACACCGACGCCGAGCAGGCGTATCAGGCGAGCGATCTCGCGCTCCTCGCCCACCATCTGATCGACCAGCCGGTCGATATGGATTTCGACAAGACCAACCGGCTTCTGCATCTGGTCAACGCGGGCGGCCAGCTGGCCACAGTGACGATCTTCCGCGAGGAGGCGGTGACCGCGTGGACCCTGCAGAAGACCGCCGGCAACTTTCTGTCGGTGGCCGCCGTCGGCGACGAGATGTTTGCTTTGGTCGAACGGGCCGGCGGTTTTTTCGTCGAGGTCTTCGACGACCGGATGCAGCTGAACTCGGGGCTCTACGGCAGCACTGCGACGCCGACCTGGACATGGTCCGGCGTTGCTCATCTTGAAGGCCAGTTGGTCGCCGTCGTCGCCGACGGCGTTCCGCTCGGCGGGATGACAGTCACAGGCGGCCAGGTCGTTCTGGCGCAACCGGCGACCAACGTGCAACTGGGCTTGCCCTTCGTCCATACGATCGAGCCGCTGCCGCCGGCGACCGATGCGGGCGCGTTGACCTCCCGGCTCCGGCCGATTGCCGTCTCCTTTCGCCTTTGGGAGAGCGGAGCGCTGTGCGTCGATCTCGGCAAGGGGAAGGCTTACGTGCCGCTGCCGGCGCCCGGCGACGATAACGTCGCGACCGCGCCGCTCGTGTTCTCCGGAGACAAGCGGCTCCGCGTCGCCGGCTGGCAGCGCGGCGGGGTCAGGCCGCTCTGGCGGATCGAGCAGGAAGCGCCGCTGCCGTTCACCCTGTTGTCGGCCACGCTCGAACTCAGCGTCGGCAGCTGAAGCAGGTCGTTTTCTCCGCACGATCAGGCGGGCAACTGTCGCAGGCGGTCGGTCGCGACCTTGTTCGTGACGGGTGGAGATGCCAGAATGCGGCAGCTCCACCCGAGGTTCCTCGATCCGGTGGTTCCCCGAAACATGCTCGGTAATAGGACCCGCCCATGCACCCGCTCGTCGGACGCGTCCAGCACATCGAAGGGTGGCTCAACGACGACGCCGCCGAACTCACCATCGAGATCCTCCGGCACCAGGACAGTTGCGCCATCACCGGACCCTTGCTGGAACTCGGCGTCTTCCGCGGCAAGTATCTCGCGCTGGTTTACGCCGCCTCCGCCGGCAGCGGCGACCGGGTGATCGGCATTGACGCCTTTTTCGAGCGTATCGGCGTGCCGCTCGCTCCCGAATGGCGGGATTCGTCGATGCAGTCGATCCGCGAGGCGATCTCTCAGGTCGAACCGGATCTCTCCCGCCTGGAGATCATCGCCGCCGATACGACCACGCTCGATACCGCGGCCATCGCCCAACTCGCCGGCGCCACGCTTCGCTTCGTCAGTGTCGACGGCGGTCACGATGCCGACACTGTCTATCACGACCTGACGATGGTGGCGCCGCGCATCCGCAAAGGCGCCGTCCTTGCCCTCGACGACGTGTTCAACGCGCTCGTTCCGGGGGTCGGGGAAGGGGTCTGCCGGTTCTTCTCCGAACAGCGGGCCGAATTCGCCGCCTTCGCCACCTGCGGCAACAAGCTGTTCGTCACCACCCGCGAGAGCCATGACTCTTGGGTCGACTTCTGCCGTGAACTGCTGCAGACGCCGAGCGACGATCCGTACCGGCAGCGCTCGCGAGACGTGCTTCAGCGCAACGTCGACAACCGGTTCACCCCCCGGTTCTTCGGCGACGAGGTGCTGACCTTCCAGTGAGCCGCCGGAGGCGAAGGCGATCATACCTGTCGGTGGTGGCCCGGATCTGGAGACACCCGGGCCATGCCTGCGCGGAGCGTTGCAGCGCTCAGCGGACGAGGATAACGGTTCCCTCGATGATCGCCTCGCGCATGAAATCATCTGAAAACCCACCCTCGATCCGCGCCAGTTCTTGAACGGCCCATTCCGGCAGGCTGTCGACGCACAGGCCCGCCCGCTGCATCGTCAGCTTGAGATAGCCCGAAAGCTTCAGCTCGGGCCCGACAAGCGAATTGATCACGATAGCTTGCCGGCAGTTCATGTCGTCGGCGACACTCAGGAAAAACTCCCTTGTGAACAGCCACTTATCGTCGAGATACGGGGTGTGCGGCTTCTCCGTGCCGGCATCGAAGCGAGCGTTGAAGTCGCGGACCATCGCCTGGAAATGGGTGCCTGCCGGAGGCGGCAAGGGGCCATAGATGCGCGCCTTGTCGAGCAGCGTCAGGTAGACGAAGTTCAGCAACAGACAGCCGTACTCGAAGGGCTCGAAAAATATGGCGGCACCACCTGGCTTGAGAGCGGCGAGGGCGTGCTGCAACGCCCGTCGCGGATGCAGCAGGTGATGCAGGATTGCGGCGCCGACCACCATGTCGAAGATGCCGGAGCCGAGGTCGCTGGTATCGAGATCGCCGCAGACGCAAGCGAAGCGGCCGGCGAATTCCGACCGCTCGGCGAGCAGACGATGCAGGATTTGCAACAGATCGACCGAAAGGTCGGCAGCGACGACCCGGCTGTCCCGCCGCATTTGCAGGAGCGGGATCATCGTGTTGCCGCTGCCGGATCCGAAATCGAGGATCAGCGGATTTCTCGGCATCGCCCATTCTACCGTCGCAAGAGCGCGGTCGAGCATTCCGTGATACCGGCTCGGCTTGAAGTACCGGTCATGGTAAAGCTGTGCGTCCTTGAGGAACTGCTCGGTGATCCCGGGCGTCCGAAAGGGATCGGCATCGTCGAGGACGACCACCGCCGGATTGTCGTCCCACGCGCGCAGCCTCGATGCGCCAAACAACTGGCAGACATCGAGAGCGGCCGGCGAAGATCGCACGATGGTCATGATCGGCTCCCGAGGTGGTTACAATCTGGCCGAGTTTGCGGCCGTTATCCCCACCCCTTTCCGCGTGCCGTCCGAGACCGCGAACGGTATACACATTGGCGACGCCGGTGAACGGCCAAATATCGGAAATAGCCCATCCGTACGCCGCCGCTCACGCGCAAGCCGCGGCCAATCAAGCGGGTTGCGCAACGACCGCGCTGGAGCCGGGCGGCGCGTCTGCGCTATGGTGTGCGAGCATGCCCGTACCCATCCAATACTCCGCCGGATTAGCTCAGCTGGTAGAGCGGCTGATTTGTAATCAGTAGGTCGGGGGTTCGAATCCCTCATCCGGCACCAACGAGCCCGGTGGCTACACGCGCGGTCCGGGAAGTACTAAGCGTCAGGTAAGCAGAAACCGGGCGTCGCACCGACCGGCGCTCACTCGCCCACGTCGACCTTGACGGTGCCGCTGGCCTCCAGCGTGATGCCGAACTCCAACTGCACCGAAGATTTGTCGTCGAAGGGCGGAATGCGCGCGCTCTGGAGCTTCTTCAGGACGCAGTCGCCGAACGGGCTTCCTTTGAACGCGCAGTAGCCCGTATCGTAGTAGACCGTCTGCACGGCGCCGTTCGGCATGAACTCGAGCAGCACCGGACACATGCCCTGCTCACCTTTTGATGCACTGCACGAGGTGGCTGCCCGCCGTACGGCGGCGATTGCGACCTGGTAAGCCCGATCCCGATCGAATGCGGAGGGTTTCTCGGGCTGCAGCAGCCATACGGTACCGGCGAGGAGCGCCAGCGCCGCAACCACCACCCCGATGAGCCACGGCGGTCGACGACCGAGCCCGAGCGACGAGCGGAGGCTGCGCGCCAGGTACCGGATGTCGTCGTCCCACCGATCGTCGCGCAAGCCGACCGCCTGGCGGCTTGCCAGCGCCGCGACATCCTCCGGCAGTTCCGCGGCGGACGGCAGTGCCGCTCCTTGCACAAGCACGGGGATCACCATGGCCCCGGTGTGCCCGAGGGCCTGCTTAAGCTCGATGCGGACGTAGTCGGGGCCCTCGCGTGGGGCGGCGAAGGCTTCCCGCCAGCGCGGGCCGATAACGGCGAGCACCGCCGCACAGGTGCGAAGCTCGCGATCGAGCACCTGTGCGAAATCCTCGCCGGGGGCGATGTCCGAGACGTCCATGAAAACGGGGGTTTTGAGGAGCCGCGACAGGTCGGCTTCGATGCGGCCGGCGTGACCGGCGCTGTCGGACCGTCGATAGCTGATGAAGATGCGCCGTCGCTCCATCGTCGGGCCCGGCCCTCGCATTCCCGCAGGACAGTAGTCGACGCGCTGCTGCACCTCAACAGAATCAATATCCAATCTGTGGCAGCGCGGCTAGAGCGCGCAGTTCAGTCTTGGTATGGTGGCTTGCGGTCTACACGGTAATCGCCGGCACGCCCCCGCGCGGGAGCTCCTGAAAAACGCCGGCCTTGGGAGGGAATCCGATGTTCCTGCTCGTCCTCCTCGTCGTCGCCATCGCTTTCATCATCTTCGCCACCGCCCGGCTGAAACTGCACCCGTTTCTGGCGCTGCTGATCACCGCCTTCGGGTTCGGCATCCTCTCCGGGATGCCGCTCGCGGAAGTCGTCAAGTCGGTCAACGACGGATTCGGCGGCACCATCGGCTACATCGGCATCGTCATCCTGGCCGGCGCCATCATCGGTGCCTTCCTGGAGACAGTCCGGCGGCGCTTATCGCCTCGCCGAGGGCGTGCTGCGGATCACCGGCACGCAACAACGTGCCGGGTGCGATGTCGATCATGGGCTATGTCGTTTCGATCCCGGTGTTCTGTGATTCGGGCTTCATCCTGCTCTCTCCCCTCAACAAGGCGCTGTGCCGGCGGGCGGGCATCACCCTTGCCGCCAGCGCCATCGCCCTGTCGCTCGGCCTCTATGCCACCCACACCATGGTGCCGCCGACGCCGGGGCCGATCGCCGCCGCCGGCATCATCAAGGCGGATATCGGCCTCGTCATCCTCTGGGGGCTCCTCGTTGCCGCGGTCGCCTGCTTCGGCGGCTGGCTGTTCGCGGTCACCGTCGCCAGACGGGTGCAGCATCTCGCCCGACAAACCCGGCGAGACGCCGCCGCCGCTGCCGTCGATGGCGGACAGCCCGTCCGCCTTTGCTTCGCTCATGCCGATCCTGATCCCCATCCTCCTGATCGTGCTCCGCTCCATCGCCGAGTTCCCGACCAAGCCCTTCGGCGAGGGCGTCATCCTGAAGGGCCTGGGTTTCGTTGGCCAGCCGGTGGTGGCGCTGTTGCTCGGCGTGGTTCTCGCGCTGTTCCTGCCGAAGAAGCTGGAGCGGACGATGCTGTCGGATCAGGGACTGGTCGGCAAGGCGATCCTCGATGCCGCGATCATCATCATCATCACCGGCGCCGGCGGCGCCTTCGGCAAGGTGCTGCAGAACTCGGGCATCGCCGCCGTGGTCGGCGACACCCTTTCCAACACGCCGCTCGGCATCCTGCTGCCGTTCATCATCGCCGCCGGCATCAAAACCGCGCAGGGCTCGTCGACGGTCGCGATCATCACCACCGCCGGCCTGATGGCGCCGTTGTTGACGCCTCTCGGCCTCGACGGGGAGACGGCGAAGGCGCTGGTCGTCGTCGCCATCGGCGCCGGCGCGATGGTGGTCTCACATGCAAACGACAGCTTCTTCTGGGTGGTCACCCAGTTCTCGCACATGAGCCCGGAACAGGGATACAAGCTGCAGACGCTGGGCACCCTCGCCCAGGGCGCGGTGCCCAGGGCGCGGTGGCGGGGGCCACCGTGTGGGTGCTCTCGGCAATCCTTCTCTAGACTGCATGACTGCCCATCGCGCGCCTCGATAGCAGCGACCGGGTGCGATCGCGGCCCCGGGTCAGAGGAACGCGCAGCTGGCCAGCTTTGCCGGTGAAGCCGGGGCGAGGAGGGTCAAGCGGGCGAGCGATCCTCTTCGAGCCGCTTGCAACAGGCGCTATTCGGCTTGTCCTCGGAAGTGGAGCGGTTTCTTCCGCCGTGCCCAGCACCACCTGGACCACGTGCGTCGCCCCGTCGTCGATAAGCCCGACCCCCTTCTCTCCTTCCTCGATGGCACGATCATCCACCACGATCGCCCGTACGCCGCGGCATATTCTTTCCGGGTTGTCGACCAGGATCTCGTAACGGGCGGAGTGGTAGCGAAAGGTCATTTTGAACCCGGGCCACTCGTGGGGGATGCAGGGATCGATGCACAAGGTGGTGCCCTCAAGCCGGAATCCGAGAATCCATTCGATCCCGGCGCGGTACATCCAGGCGGCCGAGCCCGTGTACCAGCTCCAGCCGCCGCGCCCGACATGCGGCAGTTCCCCGTAGACGTCTCCCGCCAAAACATAAGGCTCCGCCTTGTAGCGCTGGACCCCGAGGCGGGTCTTCCCGTGGTTGATCGGATTGATCAGGTTGAACAGCTCGATCGCCCGGTCGCCGTTGCCGAGCACGGCATGCGCCATCAGGGCCCAGACCGCCGCATGGGTGTACTGGCCGCCGTTCTCCCGAATTCCCGGCAGATAGCCCTTGATATAGCCCGGATCGTGCGTCGTCCGGTCGAAGGGGGGCGTGAGCAAGAGCGCGATGCCGTCGACCTGCCGGACGAGGTATTCGTCAACCGCTCTCGATCGCCCGGGCGGCGCGGGCGGGATCGGCGGCGCCCGGACAGAATGCCCCAGCTCTGAGACAGAGAATCGATCCGGCATTCCTCCCCCGCCGCGGTGCCGAGCGGCGTTCCGTCGTCGAAGAAGGCGCGCCGGTACCAGTCGCCGTCCCAGCCTTCCCGCTCGACCGCCTCGCGAAGGCTCTCCGCATGGCTGCGCCAGCGCTCGGTCCGCGCCCTCTCCCGCGGCGTTCGGCGATGGGCGCAAAGCGCAGGAGGGCGTAGTACATGAACCAGCCCATCCAGACGCTCTCGCCCTTGCCGGCATGACCGACCCGGTTCATGCCATCGTTCCAGTCGCCGGTGCCCATCAGCGGCAGCCCATGACGCGCCGACGGTCAGACGGGCATCGAGCGCACGGGCGCAGTGTTCGAACAAGGACGCGGACTCGAGAGGAGGTCTCGGGCTCGAAATAAGCGTCGTGCTGCTCGAGCGGCAAGAGCGGTCCCTCGATGAACGGGATCTCGACGTCGAGCACCGCGGCATCGCCGGTGACCTCCGCGTAATGGGCGGTAGCGACGGGGAGCCAAATCAGGTCGTCCGAAATGTGCGTGCGAACGCCTCTTCCGGTCGGCGGATGCCACCAGTGCTGGACATCCCCTTCGACAAACTGCCGCGAGGCGGCGATGAGAAGTTGCGCGCGCGCCACATCCGGTTTGGCGACCGCCAGCGCCATCGTGTCCTGAAGCTGATCGCGGAAGCCGAAGGCGCCACCGGCTTGATAGAAGGCCGCGCGCGCCCACACCCGGCAGCTGAGGGTCTGATACAACAGCCAGCTGTTGAGGAGGAGATCCATCGCCCGCTCAGGCGTCTTCACCCGGAGCGTGCCCACGACGTCGTCCCATTGGCGCCTGATATCGGACAGCAGGTCATCAAGGTTCTGCTCGCGATAACGAAGGACGAGCCGGCGCGCCTCGTCTTCGCTGGCGCCTTGACCCAACAGGACGAGCACCTCTGCGGACTCGTCGGGCGCCAGGCGCACTGCCCTCTGCATGGCTGCGCACGGATCCATGCCGGCACCGAGGCGGCCCGAGAGGACCGCGTCGGGAGCCAGTCCGGCAGGACGATCGAGGCTGCCGTTACGGCCGATGAATTCCGTCCGATCGCCGGTCCAGGTGGTCTGGCGGCCGCCCATGTCGAAGAAGGCGACGCTCTCCCCGAACTCGTAGTTCCAGGGGTTGCGCGCGAAGATGGCGCCGGTCGACGGATCGAGCGATGTGATAATAAAAGGTGCGCCGGCCGCGCGTGACGGTCCGAGGACCCATTCCGCAAACGCCGTCACCGCTAAGGTTCGCGGCCGGCGGGAGCGGTTGACGACGACGAGGCGTGAAACTTTTATCGGCTCCTCGCGCGGCACGAACTGCACAAGCGTCAGAGCCGATGTCATGGCTCGTGTGCTCGAACCGGCTATATCCCTGACCGTGCCGGCAGACGTACGGGGTGTCCTCGCGGATCGGCAAGGGTGTCGGACACCATGTTTCTCCCGTTTCTTCGTCGCGGACGTAGATGACCTCGCCCGGCGGGTCGCCGACCGGATCATTCGACCAGGGTGTCAGCTGATTTTCCCGGCTGTTTCCGCACCAACTGTAGCCGGACCCGCTTTCGGAGACGACGAAGCCGAACGACGGGTTGGCGATGACGTTGATCCAGGGCGCCGGGGTTTGCTGTCGCGAGCCGATGACGATGACGTACTCCTGACCGGCTTCCGTGAACCCTCCGAGGCCGTTGAAGAATTCGAGGGAAGGCCGCGGCGCGGGCACCTCTTCCGCAAGGGGGGCCGGCGGAACCGCCCGCGCGGCAACGGGTGCCGGCTCCCGCGTCAGGAGGCGGACGACCTGCTCGGCGAGCGTTCCCGCACCCGATTGCAGGAGCACCCGCGCCGCCGACATCAGAAGCCGCAGATCCTCCGGATCGATCTGCGAGTCCTTCAGGGCGAACACGCCGCCGCGCGCCTCCGGCTGCGGTCCGCCACCGGCGGCCTGACTGGCGCGGCCAAGCGCCTCCAGGGTTTCTTGCGTGTGCTGCTGATAGGAATGAGCCTGCTCGTTCAAGAACACCAGATCGACGATGAGGCCTTTCATCCGCCAGTAGCGCTGCGCGCGCAGGAGTTGCCGGGCGATGTCGCGGGACTCGCCCTCGTCTACGCGCAAGAGGACGATGGGCTGATCGCCGGAGATGCCGTGCGCCCACAAGCGACCGCGGTCCGCGCCGGTTGCTCTGCAGAACCTCCCGCGGCGCACGCAAGAGCGGATCGACGTAGAGGAGGCGGGTGGCCAGGCGCTGGAACAGGTGCGCTTCATCGCGGCTGATGCCGAGATGGTGCAGTTGCACCTGGGCACGGGTCCAGGCCTGGGCCCCGGCCCGCTCGAAGACGGTCTCGTCACGGTAGCGATCGGCCACGGACAGGAGCTCGTCCCGGCTGCGGGCGATAAGGGTTATGAAGCTGATGCGCGCGCTGGCACCCGGGGCCAGGCGAATGCGCCGTCGCAAGCTGAAGATTGGATCGAGAACCGAGCCGAGACTATTTGAAAGCGTTCGATCATCGAAAATGGCGCTGGGGTTGCGGATGGTCCGACCACGCCCCAGAAACCGGGCCCGGTCCGTTTCATACTGCAAGCCGCCGGTGACGCCGCCGGTGACCGCCATGTGAGCCGACCAGACGGCGGGCTCGTCGGCGGACCGCGATCTCCGTGTCGCGACGAGAGCTTCGACGCCGGGCACGAACTCGGTCTGCACGAAGAGATTGGAGAAGGCCGGATGAGCCATGTCGGCGCCCTGCGGCGCCAGCACGATCTCGGCATACGAGGTTACCTCGATCTCGCGCATACGGGCGCCGAGATTACTGATCGAGAGCTGCCTGACCTCGACGTCGTCTTCGGCCGCGACCAGCACTTCCAGTTTGGTCAGGATTGAGCCGTCCTGCCTGCGGATCTCCGCGCGTTCCTCCGAGTAGTTCACCTCATAGGAGTCCGGCTCGGTGCCGCTCGGCTGGTAGCCTGCCGACCATACCTTACCGCTCTGCGGGTCCTTTATGTAGATGTAGCTGCCCCAGCAATCGCGCGTGGAATCCTCCCGCCAGCGGGTTACCGCTAGGCCTTGCCACTGGCTGTAGCCGGAGCCGGCGACGGTGAGCATCACCGAGTAATGACCGTTGGAGAGGAAGTGCGCCCTAGGCGTCGGTGTGTGCGGGGTTTCGAAACGCCGCAGCGCCGCCGGCACCGTGCTTTGTACGTGGAGGCGAACGCCGGCCTGGGCTTCGCGCATGGGGCTGCCACCGTGAAGACCTCGCGGCATCCGCTCTTGCAGCAGCAACTCGGCCGCCCGGATGGCCGGCTCGTTGTGGAAGCGCGCGCGCATTTTTCCGCCGGTGAGCACGTTGGCGAGGGCAACCACCGTCATCCCCTGATGGTGCGCCATATAGGCGCGGATGATGGCATGGTCCTTGCCCTTCGGCAGGCGCGATTGGCGGTGTAGTCGACCGCCTCGTAGAACCCGTATGCGCCGCGGGCGCCGATCCCGGTAAGCGCGGCCATATTCTTGGCAGCGGCCGAGGGATCGATCATCGCCGCCAGCGCCGTCGCGTAGGGCGCAACCACGACGTCCTGCGACAAGCCGCGCTTCAGGCCGAGGCCGGACACGCCGAAGTTCGAGTACTGATAGGTCAGGTTCAGGTCCCTGACGTTGTAGGCGGATTCCGAGATTCCCCAGGGAACGCCCTTCTCCCGTCCGTAGGCGATCTGATGGCCGACCACGCAGCGGGCCGTTCGGGAGAGGATGCTGCCGGCCGGCACCGCCATTACCAGTTCCGGCATCAGGTACTCGAACATCGACGCCGACCAGGACACAAGCGCGGCGCCCCCGTCGACCGGGATCATCGGCCGTCCGAGGCGGAACCAGTGGGAGGCGGGCACCTCGCCGCGCGCAATTGCCACAAGACTGGCAAGGCGAGCCTCGGACGCCAGCAAATCGTAGGTGCTGGTGTCGAGAGCGTTGTCGGCCGGCCGATAGCCGATGGCAAACAGCTTTTGCGACCGGTTGTAGAGGAAATCGAAGCGCATGGCCTTGCCGAAGGCGTCGGCCCAATCCGCCAGGGCGAGGAGGCGCGACCGTGCGGCGTCCGCGGGCATCGCCTCGTCCCGACGATGGCTCTCGATCACCGCCTGGACGGCGATGGCCCAGTCGACCATCTGGCTGCGAACGCTCGTCGCGCGCTGTTCCCGCAGGGCTTCCACCGTATCAACCAGCTCGTCGGCGCGCCGCGCCGCCTCTTGCCAGCTCACGGCGCGGTCGGGCCGATCGCCTTCCCGGGGTGCGGCCTCCTCGGCGGTTTTCTTGAGAAGCGCCTCAAGCTCTTCGATTTCCTGTTCGAGCTCACGGAGCAAGACCGCGCCGGCGGCATCGCCGGCAACGTCGCGCAGAACGTGCAGCGTATCGCCCGTCCCATGGCAAGCGACCGTTGCATCAGGCGGCGCATCGAGCAGCTCAAGGCAGGCCTGCCGGACAACGATCAGATGTCCCGCCAGGTTGCCGCTGTCCACGGTGGAGACGTAACGCGGCTCCAACGGCTCCAGGGTGCGTGTCTCATACCAGTTGTAAAGGTGGCCTCGGAACTTCTGCAGGTTGTCCAGCGTCCGGCACGTGGCCTCCAGCCGTTCGATGAGGTCAAGGGTGCCGATCCAGCCGAAGTCCCGGGCGGCGATAGCAGACAGGAGATAAAGCCCGATGTTGGTGGGCGACGTGCGGTGTGCGACCTCCGGTCTCGGGTCCTCCTGAAAGTTATCCGGGGGCAGGTAGTTGTCCGAAGCCGTGACGAACCGCTCAAAGAAGTGCCAGGTGCGCCGGGCGGTCGACCGAAGCATCCATTCTTCGTCGGCGGACACGACCTCGTGCCTCTCCGGCCGTCGCGGCAGGCTGATCCACCGGGCGACCGCCGGCGATGCCAGCCACAACACGATCACCGGCAACGCCACCAGCAAACCTTCCGGGTGGATGACGCCGACGACGATGCCGGCGGTTATTGCCAGTCCGACGGCCCCGGCCATCCGGCGATAAAAACCCGACAGCGTGAGATCGAATCCGGTGTGGGCCGCCGCCGCCGTAACCCATTCAAGAAGATTGCGGCGGCTCACGAGGCGCCAGAGGGTGCGGGCGATCGCATCGCTCATGACCCACGCCTGGTGCGCGAGGAGAGTGAAGGCGAGCGCCGCCTGCACAAGGCCGAGCCACGCATCGTGCCCGGCGCCGCTCAAGGAAACCCGGCGCGCCGTCGACGGCCGTGCCGGTGACAGGTGACTGACCAGCGGCGTCAGGCAGGGCACCAGGGTGATGACCAGGATGAAGATCGTGCCCAGAAGCGGCAGCGGCTCCGGCATGCACCACGAGGCCACCAGGAGGGCGATAGCGGTCGGCGGAACGAGGCTCCGGCGCAGGTTGTCGATCATCTTCCAGCGGCCGATCAGCGGAATAGCCTTTCGGCCCCTGCGGGCGCCGCCGGGCCCTCCTCCGAATATCCACGGCAGCAGCTGCCAGTCGCCCCTCACCCACCGATGCCGGCGGGCCATGTTGACCTCGTAGTGGCCGGGGAATTCCTCGAACAGTTCGATGTCGGAGACGAGCGCGGCGCGGGCGGCGACGCCTTCGAACAGGTCGTGGGAGAGCAGGGTGTTTTCCGGAACACGATCGGAAAGGGCCTGCTCGAAGGCATCGACCTCATAAAGGCCCTTGCCGATGTAGATGCCCTCGTCGAACAGGTCCTGATAGATGTCGGAGACTGCGAATTCGTAGGCGTCAATCCCCCGCGGTCCGGCATAGATTTCCTGGTGCAGGCTGCCGCTCTCGAAATCCTGCAAGGTCGGAACAACGCGTGGCTGCAAGATCGCATGACCCTGGGTGACCCGACCCAGGTCCGGATCGTAGACCGGCCGGTTGAGCGGGTGGGCGATGGTACCGATGAGACGGCGGGCCGTGGCCCGGGGCAGGCGCGTGTCGGCATCGAGGGTGAGGACATAGCGGACACCGGCCGGCGCCGTGGCCGGTTCTCCGCCCTCGTCCATGAAGGTGGTGTCGGTGGCTCCGCGCAAAAGCCGGTTCAGCTCATGGAGCTTTCCCCGCTTGCGCTCCCACCCCATCCAGCACCGCTGACTTCATTCCAGACCCGGCGGCGGTGGAACAGAAAGAAGCGAGGGCCGCCGTTCGGTGCGTGCCGGTGCCGCCGGTTTAGATCGGCCACGCCTTCGCGCGCCGCAGCCAGAAGTGCGGCGTCCTCGGCCGTCTCCTCGACATCGGCATCGCGCCAGTCGGATAGCAAGGCGAAGTACAGCTCGCCGTCATCGTTGGCGAGATGATGGGCCTCAAGCTGCTCCAGTTGTTCCATGATCGCGGCCTCGGTGGAGAGGACCACCGGCACCACCACCATCGTCCGCAGGGGTTGCGGCACGCCTTCGTTCAGCTCCAGTCGCGGCAGCCGGCGCGGGCTGAGAACCGCGGCGATGAGGCGATTGACGATCGCGACGGCGGGCTCGGTCGCCGGGATCAGCGCCAGGAGCGTCAGCAGGACCAACGCCGGCATTGTTAACATACCGGCCGGCACGCCCATCACCAGCAAGGCGAGGAAGAGGACGGAGAGAGCGATAATGCCGGTAAGGTAGACACCTGTACCGGCCCTCATCAGCTGCCGCCTGAGCCACTGACCGGCGGAGAGGCGGGCCCCGAGGTCGCGCTCGAACGCTTTGCGTTGTCTGCCGACAAGGAAGCGGCCGGGATCGCTTTCGAGTGCTCCCTCGCCGGTCAGCGTTGCGCGTCGCACCGCCTCTTGCGCCACCTCGAGCTCGGTGCGGTCCGAGCCTTGCGCCAGCTCCTCGACGGCGTGGCGATAGGAATTGCGCGTCGCGAAATCCATCGCCGCGACATCGGTCCCGTTGCGCAAGGCGGCCTCGACGAGGCTCACCCCCTCGATCAGCTCGGCCCAGTCCACCAAGGACATCAACCGCATGCTGGTAATCACGTTGCGGATGATCAGCTGGCCCGCGACCTGTTGCTGGTGCTCGTGCTGAACCACCTCGTCGATGGAGCGACCTCGGTCCGCCAGGCGCTCGCTGACCAGCGCGAGCAGCGGTGTTTCGTCCGGATCCCGGTCGCGTAGCCGTTGCGCCGCCTGCGCGATGAACGTGCTCCACAGCGGCGAATTCTTCCACCGGTCGAGCAGCTCTTCCTGTTCGACCGGCGGCGCGGCGTCATTGTTGAGCGCTTCGGCCAGTGAATCCGCCGCTGCCCGCGCGACCCGCCGCTGCACGACCCGGTCGGCCAGCCGGCGCAGGTTCTCGATCATAACCAGCCGGAGCGAGATGGCGATCGCCCACAGCTCACCCAATGTCAGCGGCTGGATTTCCTGGTAGGCCCTGACGAAACGCGACAGAGTCTTCGGGTCAAAGAGGCTGTCGGTGTGCTCCACGTAGCCCCACGCCAGGCTGTAGACGCGGGGATAACCGGCAAAGGGACCGACCGCCAGCTTTGGCAGCTTGCGGTAGAACCCAGCGGGAAGATCCTCTTTGATCTCGCGGAGCTGGTCCTCGACGATGTGAAAGTTATCGACGAGCCATTCGGCGGCCGGAGAGATCGGCTCTCCGGCGGCGACGGCGGCCGATATGGCATCGTACGCCTGACGCAGGGCCTCCCCGTTCTGATCCAGGCGTTTGAGGACCGGCGCGCCCCGCGGCGGTTTCGGGGCGACGACATGGGATGCGGCGAGCGGGTGAGCGTATTGTTCAAGCCGCTCGGCACTGAAGAGGAGCCCGCGGATCGGCGGCGGCAGGTCCGCGTCGCCCGGCAACGGTTCAGATATGAATTGATCCATGGTCGTCAGGGCCCGGGAGCGGCGGTTCGGCAGGAGGTCAGGCTGTGCGAGAATGATCATTAACCGCCGACGCCGCCATGATCAATCGGCCTGCCACTGGATCGACCGGCGTGCCCACCCACGGGCCGCGCGCGCCTAACCTTCCGCCGTAGCGCTCGTCGGTGCGAGCTTCCTTGCCGTCCAGCGGGAACCGCTTCCGAGGCCTGGCGAGCCGCCCGGCAGCACATCGTCGCCCGAGCCCTCGCCGCTGATGCGATCGAACAGCGCCAGGGACTGGGCCACCACCTCATCCATGGTGCAGTATCGATACGTCGGCAGCCGGCCCGTGAAGAACACGTTCACCGCCGCTTCGGCCAGGTCCTGATAGCGCTGGAACAAGGCTAGGCTGCTTTCCTCGGCGACAGGATAGCCGGCTTCGTCCTCGGGTCTCCCCACGATCACGCCGGAGTGGGGAATCTCGTCTGCCGGTGTGCGGTGAGGTGCCGTATCTCTATTTTCCACCAGCCAATAGGGAAGCTTTCCATAACAGAAATCGAAGTACTCGTCGAGAGATCCCGTATAGATCAAGCGACGGAAGGGAATGACATCCTGCACTTCCCTGTAGTCGACATTAAGCATGATCTTGATGTTGGGTCCACCGAGCATCCGCTCAAACAGGCTCGTGTACCCGTTGGCCGGGACCAGCGGCTTTCCTTCTTCGGCAGAAAATGCCCGCTGCGATCCCTCGCCATCGCCGTCATACGGCAGCCATTCGCTGAAGCGGGCGAGATATGCGAGGACTTTTTCATTCGTCGTCTGCAGCACATGCCGGCCGTAGCAGGGCACCAACATGCCTGATGCATCATAGCGATCAAAGGCGTTCCCGCCAATATGAGAACGACGGTCGATAATCAGGATCTGGCCGTCCGTTTCATTTGCCAGCCGCTCCGCAAGTACGCTTCCAGCAAAACCCGCGCCCACGATGAGCCAGTCAAACATTTGCCCTTCCTCCTCCGCATCCAGTACAGACTTTGCCCACCCGACTGCTCGCGCCAATCGACATAAGGACATTAAAGCGCTCGGAGCAGAGGTGGTTGCGCCTATCGGTCGAACAGCGCGCGGCAGAACCACCATCAGACCGTACAATTAACACCCTGGTTCATTAATGGTTCCGTGTCACCCCTGATGCACCGGCACAAAGAGGCCGGCACGACGCCCGCCTCGGGCCCATGCCCGACGCAGCGCCGGAAAGACGAGGCGGTGAAACGAGTTGGCGGGTGGATGATCGGTGACCGGCTCGCCTATGCAACCGCTCAGGCGCCGCTAAGCGGATTGTTTCGAGCCGTTCCTGGAGCCGCATCCGGCTTCGCAGCGGGCTCAAGACCCGCTGTTGCGATCGGCCCCCGCGCATCCGGCCGATCTCGCGTCTGCACCGCGTCTTCGCCGGCATCGCAGAGCTGGCGGAGCAGCCGGTCGAGGTCGCGGCGCCTGAGTGTTTCGAGCCAGACCATCCGGATCACCGACGGAGAGGCATCACGGTTCGGCGCGTCCGATCCCATATTGCGCCAGCCGTCGTCCAGCGTTTGTCGCAGGAACGCGAGGTCGGTCGTCGCATCAATGAGGAGAACCAGGCGGTTGGCCGGCGCGACGTTGACGAGTTCGTGGATTTCGAAAATACAGCCGGCATTGATTTTCGAGAAGCTTCTCAAGTCCATCAGTACGACATCGCTTGAGCCGATCAGCCGTGTCAGCACCGATTGCCACGTGTCGGCGTAGCAGAAGAAGTCGTTGAACTCGGTACCGGCCGTCGGCGTCGCGGCTCGTGTCCAGGTGATCAATGCCACGATCGAGCGCCGCGGCAGTGTTGATGAACAGTCCGCCTAGCCTGCCGCTGAGGAAGCTCAGGAAGTGATGCGGAGCAACCGTCGTGCCGGCGAGGTCGGTGCCGGCAATCAACTGGACGCTGCCGAGGTATCGCCAGCGGGCGATGACGAGATCGAACAAGGCTTCGGTCCGTGGGCCGAGCGCAAAGACCCGCAGCAACAGCAGGCGGAGGCCGGGTGGGGCGGCCGTTTTCCGCGCGCGTCGGTTGGCGAAGCGGATTACCAGCTTATAGATCAGAAATACCGGCAATCCCGACGCGACCCAGCCGGGGCCGAAAATAGCGAGGGCCATCGAGTAGAAGAACCCGAAGGTGAGCCAGATGGCGTCGAGCGACAATGTCTGGTCGCTGATCGTCTTCCGCCGGTAACCGCGGCGCAGTGCCAGCAACAGACTCCAGCCGAGCGCACCGAACACGCCGCAGCACAGCACCCCGGGAATGAGAAAATAGACGCCGATGGTCCACGCCGCGGGCATGCCGAAGGTGTCCGACACGAAGACGAGCAGCGTCAGGACGGTTTGCGATGTCCCTTTGGCGAACAGCACCATCAACACGCTGAAAAGGCCGGTGACAACGACGGTCATGAAAGCGAGGACGAGCGGGCCGACCGCGCGGACGCGACGATGCCGGAAAGCGAGAATGGCCGCCGTCGGAAGAAGGTTCAGGACCACCCACTGGCCGACCGCGAGGAGCGGCGTTGCCGCCGACCAGCCGGGAAACGTGACATCGCCCCAACGGCGCGGCGCTTGTGTCGTACCAAGCGTCACCAGTGCGCCGAGTGCCACAAGCACGATGAAATACGCGGCGATGACCCCACATCGCATCCCCCCGGAAGAAGCGGACACGATGCACGTGGCCAGCACGATCGGCCAGGCGAACGTCCAGAACATGTACAAAAGCCGGTAGGGATGGAAAAAACTTCCAAAATTTGGCTGCGGCTGAAACACGGCAACTGCGTAGAGGGACGCCGTGAACAGGGCAAAGCAGGCGCCGGCCATCGCGTACCTGAGGCAGTGACGCCACGGCCCGACCATCAACTGCCGATACAGAGTTGCAGCCGGGTCCGACAGACGCGTAGCGGAAGCTACATCTCGGGCCGGGGTGGGTGCGGACACGGCGGCCAGAGGATCCTCGGGCGGATCTCCGGGCATGGCGCCGGCGCTGCTCGTTTGCACTGCGGCGCCCGCTTTCGCCGCCATGATGGCGCCGACCCGCTTCCGATAGGCGGAGAGGAGCAGCCAGGACGCGATGAGCGTCAGCACCGAGGCGATGACGGCGATAAGCGCCATCACCGCAAAAATGGCGAGGCCGCTCTGAAGCTCAGCCGGCGACGAGGGCATGAAAGCGCGCCTCAGCGCCGGCGAATGCTGGTTCCTTCCATGTCGAGGATCACGGTGCCCTTCCAGTCCCTCAACAAGGTAGACCAGTGGATGGTGTCGTCATCGATAAACTGCACGCGGCCGGTGATCGCAACCGGCGAAAACAGGCCACCGTCCCATTCCATGGTCCGCGTGTCTTGGTTCCAATGGGCGGGAATGAGCTCAAAGGCGAAGCCGGTGGATTCGAAGCTCCAAAACCGGTAGGCCCGCATCTGGGGGTCATACGTCGCCATAGACATGCCGGTCGTCCCGTCCGACCTGGGGCCGGAGTTGCCACGGATGAAGCGTCGGTCGAGAACCCATTGATACGTGTCGATGTAGGTGACCGTCGCCGGCTGCGGGACGCGTCGCCGCGCTTCAACATCCCATGTTCCGCGCCACCGGTCGAGAATCTGCAATTCCGGGGCGGGTGCCGGCCGGGCGGCGCTCTCGTCGGCGAGTGCCTCACTGCCAAAGAAGCTCGAGCCGATGAGGAGAATTACCAGAAGCGGGCAAGCGGGGCGCGTGATCCGGGCCATGGCCTCCTCCTCCTGGTTCTCCCTTTTAAGCGTACTGCGATTTTGAGGACCGGGCGAGGGAACCTCCGCCGGTCCCTCACGCGATCGGGCGTCTTCAACAGCCGGAAACAGCGCGTGAACGCGATCCTCCGCGAGAAGACCCAAACGCCCGCCGTTGCAGCGTGTCAGGCGCGGTTCTTTTGCAGTTGATCTTCGTTAACCGGTCGCATGGCCGATAGCGACTTGATCTCGATGAAGATCCGCTTCACGTCGGAATGATGCCGACGAATGGACTCTTCAATCCGATCGATGGCGGCCGCCGTGTCCGCGAGCGATAGACCTTCGCGAAAGCGGATGTCCAGGTTCAAGAGGATTTCATGTGGTCCGAAGTGCATCGTCAATGCCCGCACCAGCTCTTTCACCGCCGGATCTTGCGCGACAATCCGGCGGATTTCGGCGAGCTTGCTGGGAAGAACCGCTTCCCCAACGAGCAACCCCTTGCTCTCGTATGCCAAGTACGCGGCCACGGCTGCCAACACGACGCCGATGCCGATGGAGGCGCTGCCGTCCAGATACGGGTTGTCAAGCCAGTGGCCGAGGCCCACGCCTGCGAGAGCGATCAGCAGGCCGATGAGCGCCGCGGAATCCTCCAGAAGGACGGTGATGAGAGTCGGATCCTTGCTGGTGTGGATGGATTCGAAAAAGCCCTGGCCCTTCCTGGCGGCGCGCAACCCGCGAAAGGCGATCGACCAGCTGATCCCCTCGAAGACCAGCGCCACGCCGATGACTATATAGTTCCAGGTGGCACCCGTCAGAGGCCGCGGGTTACGCAGGTGGGTGATTCCCTCGTAGAACGACATCCCGCCGCCCACGGCAAAGATCAAAATGGCGGTGACGAGGGTCCAGAAGTACAGCTCTTTGCCGTAGCCGAACGGATGCGACTCATCCGCCGGCCTTCGGCTTCTCTGCATCCCGAGAAGCAACAAGCCCTGATTGCCCGTATCGACGAGCGAGTGGATGCCCTCCGACACCATCGCCGAGCTGCCGGTGATCGACGCCGCAACGAATTTGCTGATCGCAATGGCAAGATTGCCGGTGAGCGCGGCGTACACGGCTTTCTTTGGTTCTCCCGGCATCCCGAGGCTCCTCTCGGTGAAACCAACTCTCCTGCCAGGGGCAACCGGGGGATGCGGTCAATGTTCCGAAAATCGGAGGCAACGAAAAAGGGCCGGCGTTGAGCCGGCCCCCGAGTAGAGTGGTGATATCGGATCAGGCGGCCTTATGCTCGATAGTGGTCGCTCCCGCCGCTCCCCCACCGATCGGAATACGCCGGGAGTGCCCCTTCGCATCCGGGTTCTTCGGCAGAGTTACGGTCAGCACGCCGTCGGCGAACTTCGCCGCCACCTTGTCGCCGACCACCTCGGCATCGATGGGGATACGCCGTTCGAATGCCCCGTAAGAGCGTTCGGAGTAGGTGTACTCCGCTTCCTTATCGGTCTTCTCCAGCTTCTTCTCGCCGCGGATCGACAAGACGTTGTCGGTCAGGGTGACCTCCACGTTCTTCTCCTGCAGCCCGGGCAGCTCGGCCGTGACGACGACCTCGCCGTCCTTTTCTTTCAGCTCGATCCGCGGGGAAATCATCGTCCCGACCCGTTCGTCCCGCCCGAGCGCCGGCACGTCGAAGCCGCGCCAGAGGTCCTCGAACAATCGGTCCATCTCACGCTGGAACGACATCAGCGGGTGCTCCGCGGTGCGCCCGGCAGCCACGTCGCGACCCCGAGACCACGGTATCAAATCACGCACGGTTAACATGTTCTCCTCCTTTGCGAAGCGAGATGACATCCGGCCGATCCGTCGCGGCCTATAAAACGCGACCGCAACGTCAGCCGCCGACCCCGCCCAACGCGGCGACCGGCCACTACTGTACATAGTTAGCGGTGTACAATTTTCAAGGGGGAGGCGCGCGGTTTCATCGGACTTTTGAGCGCGGCGTCCGCCCGGCGATCCGGAACATGAGGGGGAGCCCCATCGTTAAATGCGCGTCAGGACGTTCAGAGGCATCCAACATGAACACTCCCCGCACGATCGTCATCACCGGCGCCTCCGCCGGTGTCGGCCGCGCCACCGCCGCCGCATTCGCTCGACGAGGAGAGCGGATCGGCCTGATCGCGCGGCAGCCGGACGCATTGATCGAAACGGCCGACGAGGTGAACCGATTGGGGGGCACCGGCCTGCCGCTGCCGCTCGACCTTGCCGACGCCGGGGCCGTACGCGACGCGGCCAACAGGGTGGAGCGAGACCTCGGGCCGATCGATCTCTGGATCAATGCGGCGATGCTCACCGTCTTCTCGCCCATCCGGGACCTCGCCGCCGAGGAAATCCGCCGCGTCACCGAGGTGACCTACCTCGGTTCCGTGAATGGCATACTGGCTGCGCTCTCCCACATGCGGCTGCGCAATCGCGGGACCATACTGCAAATCGGATCGGCCCTCGCCTACCGCGGCATTCCCCTTCAGGCCGCCTACTGCGGCGCCAAGTTTGCCATTCGCGGTTTTCTCGCCTCGCTCCGGTCCGAACTGATCCACGAGGGCAGCGGCATCCGCGTCTGCATCGTCGAATTGCCGGCGGTGAACACGCCGCAGTTCGACTGGGCGCGGGCGCATGTTCACGGTCAGCCGCGGCCGGTGGCGCCGGTCTTTCAGCCGGAGGCGATCGCGGGCGCGCTGGTTGCCGCGGCGGATGACCCGCGGCGGGAATACTGGCTGGGGTTACCGACGATCAAAACCATTCTCGGGGCGCAACTCATGCCGAGATATCTGGATCACTATCTCGCCCGGCACGTGGTCTCCGGCCAACAGACGGACGAGCCGGTTTCGCCCGACCGGATCGACAATCTCGATGCACCGGCGCCGCCGCACATGCACACGCGCGCACGGACGCTTCGATGATGAAGCGCAGCCGGAGGTGACGCTGTTCGATCCATCGATTATCCGGTGGGGCCTGATCGGCGCCGGCCTGGTCGTCGCGGCGGCAACGGGAGCCGGCATCGCGGTCGGGCTGCGCGGTCGCGCTGCGGCCGGCGATGACGGGCGAGCCTCGACGCCGCGCTGAGATAAGCAAACGCGCAAGTGACGCTCAGGCCAGGGCAAGCTCGGTCAGGGAGGTTGAGATGAGCGATGCGCCGATCGGCAAGAGGCGGTGGGCAATTGCGGAAGGGTACATCCCGAGCGACGCCGCGGACAAAAGCCGGGCATTTGAGAGCCACGAGACGGCCTGCCTGCTCAATGCCGGCGCCCGCGACGCACATGTGGAGATCAGGCTTTTCTTCGCTGATCGCGACCCGGTCGGGCCTTATCGCGTGATCGTGCCAGGGCGCCGGACCCTGCACCTTCGCTTCAATGACTTAACCGACCCCCCGGTGCCGCGGGATACGGGTTATGCCAGCGTCATCGAGGCCGACGAGCCGATCGTCGTTCAGCACACCGGCTCGACTCGCGGTCGGCGGAAGTATCGCTGCTTTCGACCGTAGCTTTTGCCGACGATTGACGCAGGACGGGGGCCGGCGGACCAGCTCCGACGCCGGCGCACTGCCTTCGATCAAAGGGGCCGGGCCGGGCCGCCCGTCCCGCGGCTGATGTTGAGCGCGGTGTTCACCAGCGCCTCGTGCGAAAACGCTTGCGGAAAGTTGCCGACCAGGCGGCGACGGCCGACATCGTATTCCTCCGACAGGAGGCCGACGTCGTTGCGTACGGAAAGGAGCCGCTCGAAAAGTCCGATTGCTTCATCGTGGCGGCCCATCAGGACGAGGTTGTCGACGAGCCAGAACGTGCACGGCAGGAATGCTGCCTCGCCGACGGGCAGGCCGTCCACGGCCGGGTCGTGGCTGTAGCGGTATACGAAGCCGTTTTCCATCAGCTCATCCTTTATTGCCTCGACGGTGGCGACGACGCGGGAGTCGGTCGGCGGCAGGAAGCCCACCAGCGGCATCATCAAAAGCGCCGCATCGAGCGTCGTACCGCCGTAATACTGGGTGAACGCGCCGCGGTCCGCGTTGAAGCCCGAGGCGCAGATGTCGGCATGGATCCTATCGCGGATCCGACCCCAGTGCTCCGCGCGTCCTTCTTCGCCGAAATGCTGGCAGTCCTTCACCGCCCGGTCGAAGGCGACCCATGACATCAATTTCGAATGGGTAAAGTGCCGCCGCGGCCCACGCACCTCCCAGATTCCCTCGTCCGGATTTGTCCATGCGTCCTCGAGAAAGCCGAGCAGGGCCCGCTGCACCCGCAGGCCCTCGGCGCTCGGCTTCAGCGCATGCCGACGTGCCGCGAAAAGGACGTCCATGATCTCGCCATACACATCGAGCTGCAGTTGCTTGTGCGCCGCATTGCCGATGCGAACCGGTCGACTGTTCTCGTAGCCGGGCAGCCATGGCACCTCTTGTTCCTCGATCCGGCGCTCTCCGGCGATGCCATAGAGGATTTGCAGGCGCGAAGGTTCGCCCGCGACCGCTCGCAGTAGCCAGTCCCGCCACGCCGCCGCTTCCTCACGGAAACCCGAGCCGACCAGCGCATTAAGGGTGAATGTCGCGTCACGGATCCAGCAGTAGCGATAATCCCAGTTGCGCATGCCGCCGATGGCTTCCGGGCAGCGATGTCGTCGGCGCAGCGACGATGCCCCCGGTCTGCAGATGGGTCAGCGCCTTCAGGGTCAAAGCGAGCGCAGTACCGGCTCGCGCCAGGGGCCTTCGTAAGTGCAGTGGTCGGCCCAGTCGCGCCACCAGCACCGTTTGATCAAGTGCATCGATCGGATCGAGCGGCTGTGGGGCCGGGCGGAAGGACGGGAACCATGTCAGGGCGAACGGGAGCCGTTCGCCTTCCGCGACGGTAAAATGGGCCTCGGTCAGGAAGTCGTGCCCGTGGTTTGGACCGGAGAGGTCAGGACCAGGCCGTCGGGGCCAGCGATGGCATGCAGCTATCCCCCTCTCGGAGCCACGGAATGACGTGACCGTAGTCGAACCGGAAGCGCACCGCCATCGTCATCGGGACCTCGCCGTGGCGGCCGCAGACGATCCGCATCACGTCGATGCGATCCTCGTCCTCGGTCAGCGGCATGAAGTCAATAACCGAGACCGCCCCTTGTCGGTCTCGAACTCGGTTTCCAGCACTAGGGTTCTCGCGGTAGGAGCGTCGCGCATCGCGAACAGGCGTCGCCGGAGCGATCGACCATGTGCCGTTCTCCTCGCTGCCGAGCAGCGCGGAGAAGCAGGCGGACGAGTCGAACCGCGGGAGGCAGAGCCAGTCGATCGTGCCGTTGCGGCCGACGAGAGCTGCCGTGTTCATATCGCCGATCAGCGCGTAGTCCTCGATGTATCTCATGCGCTAGGGTCCGATTCTCCGTTTTCGATCGCGAATAACGCCGGGCTCGGCCAGCGTTCCTGCCCTTGCAGGAACTTTCGGCTCGGTTCGCCCGTTCACCGGACATGCCCCAGGTATTTTCGCCGAGTGCCGATACCTGGCTGCGCCTGGTCGTGGCGGGGGGAACGGCGACAATGTTGGCCATTGCTCTCATCGAGGGCGGCATCGTTCGATCGGACTACGTGACGGGTGTCGGCAGTGCCCCCGAACAGCCGGTGCCATTCAGCCATGAACACCACGTGGGCGGTTTAGGGATCGATTGCCGATACTGCCATACGGCGGTCGAAGGCGCCGCCAATGCCGGGTTTCCGCCAACGCATACCTGCATGACCTGCCACTCGCAGATCTGGACGGGGGCGCCGATGCTGGCGCCTGTTCGCGAGAGCCTGGCGAACGATACCTCGATCCGCTGGCAGCGGGTGGCAGCGCTGCCGGACTTCGTCTACTTCGATCATCACATTCACATCGCGAAAGGGGTCGGCTGCGTCAGCTGTCACGGCCGCGTCGACAAGATGCCGTTGCTGGCCCGCGCCGAGCCCTTTCAGATGCGTTGGTGCCTCGATTGTCATCGCGATCCGGCGCCGCAGCTGCGGCCGCGCGAGCGGCTTTTCGACATGGAGTGGGTGCCCGCCGGCGACGGCCGTGCCACGGGCGAGCGACTGATGGCGGCCAACCACGTGAACACTGCGCATCTCACCGACTGCTACACGTGCCACCGATGAAGACGAAGCCTCCGTTTCCTCGCCCGATGCGGGCCGATGTCTGCCGAAGCGGGCGAATGGGCGCAGACCTGGCGCTCTGTCGACGAGGCGTGCGGCCGGAGAATGCGCCCCGCCGCATCCGCCGAGTTCGCCCGCGCGTTCTCGGTCTCGGAAGCGAGCCGCCGCGAGGTGTTGCGGATCATGGCGGCCTCGCTCGCGATGACCGCGGTATCCGCTTGCGGCGATGCCTCGGCGCCCTCCGGCGAGGCGGTCCCGTACGTCAATCAGCCCGAGCAGCAGCTGCCGGGCCGGCCCCGTTTCTACGCGACGGCCATGCTGTTCGAGGGCTGGGCGCAGCCGGTGCTCGTCGAAACGCACGAGGGGCGGCCGACCAAGATCGAAGGCAATCCCGACCACCCGATCGGCAACGGCGGTACAGATGCATTCATGCAGGCGGCGGTGCTGCAGTTCTACGACCCTGACCGGTCGCAGACGGTGCGGCGGCAGGGTCAGATCTCCACCTGGGGGAGTTTCGAAGGTCGCGCTGCTCGAAATGCGCCAGCGGTGGGACGCAGGCGGGCGGTGCCGGTCTGCGCCTGCTCACCGGCGCGATGACCTCGCCGACACTCAACCGTCAGCTCGATCGCTTTCTCGCCCGGTGGCCGGATGCCCGCTGGCACGGCTTCGAGCCCGCCGATTGCGGGACCCGCGACGAGGCGCTTCGCCTGGCACTGGGCGAACCGGCATCGCTCCACTACGCGCTCGACCGAGCCGGCTTCGTCGTCTCGCTCGAGGACGATCTTCTCGGGCCAGGTCCGCAGCAGCTCCGCAATGCCGGCCAATGGGCGGCGCGGCGCCGGGCGGCGCTCGCCGGCGACGGCATTTCCGTCCTCCTCGTTGCCGAGCCGACCCCCACGCTGACCGGAAGCAAGGCGCAGGTCCGGCTGCCGGTCGCATCGAGCCGTATTCCGGCGCTGATCGCCGCTCTCGCCGAGCACATCGGCGTCGAAGAGGCAAAGGGTCCGGAGCTTTCGACCGATGAGCGGAAGTGGGTCGATGCCGCCGCCGAGGGTCTGCAGGCGCACCGGGGCAACGGCCTCGTCGCGGTCGGACCCTATCAGCCGGCCGGAGGTGCAGGCCCTCGGCCTCCGCATCAATGCGGTGCTCGGGGCCTGGGGAAAAACGGTGTATTGCACGGGCCCATGGCAAGACCAGCCCTCCCGACAATAGCCTCTGGCGCTCTGGCGGCGGACATCGCGGACGGCGCGGTCGAAACCCTCATCGTATGCGATGCCAATCCGGTCTACACGTCGCCTGCCGATATCGATTTCGCCGCGCTGATGCAGCGGGTGCCGCTGCGGCTGCACGCGGGCCTCTTTTACGACGAGACGGCCGAGACAGTGTCAGTGGCACCTGCCGCTCTCGCACCCGTTGGAGAGCTGGAGCGACGCCCGCGCCGTCGACGGGACCGCAACCATGATCCAGCCGACCGTCCGCCCGCTCTACGATACGCGTGGCATTCACGGACTGCTCGCGTGCTGCTTGCCGAGGCGGTCGACGATCCCGGGATCGATCGTGGCTCAGACCTGGCAAGACGATGCGTCGGCGCCGGCGGGCGCGCGGCCGAGGAGCACTGGCGCGGCATCTTGCGCGCAGGCTTCGTTGGCGGCAACCGCCCCCCGTTCGCCCACTCGTTCCGCGCCCGTCGCTGCCAAGGACGCCCGATGGCTGCGGGTGGGGAACCGGGCGAGGCGACGGGGGCGGGATGGAAGTCGTCTTCCGTCCCGACCCTAGCATCTGGGACGGACGGTTTGCCAATTGCTCCTGGCTCCAGGAACTGCCGAAACCGCTGAGCAAGCTCACCTGGGACAATGCGGCGGCGATCAGCCCGGCGCTTCGCCCGCGAGCGCGGCATCGCGAAGGCGACGGGTGGCGATCTCCGCCGGCGCGCATGGCGTCGGGGCTCCGGCCTGGATCCTGCCCGGCCAGGCGGAGCGGACTGTCACCGCTTTATTTCGGCTACGGGCGACAGCGCTCGGCCGTGTCGGCGAACAGATCGGCTACAACGCCTATCGCCTGCGCAAGGCGGCTGCACCCTGAGCGGGCCGGTGCGAAGTCGCCGACTGGAGGCCACGCGGCGCTGGCGACGACACAGACGCACAACACGACCGAAGGGCACGAGATCATCCGGACGTATCGCCTGCGAGGCGCGCGAGGCGGAACGGGTGCCCGCGACGAGCGAGCGGCAGCTTGCGAGCCTGTACGAGCCGTGGCCGGAGGGCGAATACGCCTGGGCGATGGCGATCGATCTCGATCTGCTGCATCGGCTGCAATGCCTGCGTCGTCGCCTGCCAGGCGGAAAACAACGTGCCGTCCGTCGGCAAGGAGCAGGTGGCGATGGGCCGCGAGATGCACTGGCTGCGGGTCGACCGCTACTACGCCGGTCCGGTCGAAATCCCGCACACGCACTTCATGCCGGTGCCGTGCATGCATTGCGAGAAGGCGCCGTGCGAGGTCGGCTGCCCGGTCAATGCGACCGTGCACGGCAACGGGGGCATCAACGAGATGGTCTACAACCGCTGCATCGGCACCCGCACCTGTTCCAGCTACTGCCCCTACAAGGTGCGGCGCTTCAACTGGTTCGACTTCACCTCCGACGCGCCACCTTCGATCCAGGCGCAGCGCAATCCGGACGTCACTGTTCGCGCCCGCGGCGTCATGGAGAAGTGCACCTATTGCATCCAGCGCATCTCCAAGGCGACGATCGCCGCGCACGTCGACGACCGGCGCATCGAAGACGGCGAGGTCGTGACCGCATGCCAGGCGGCGTGTCCGACGCAGGCGATCATGTTCGGCGACGGCTCAGATCCCGACAGCGGGGTCAGCCGCTGGAAGCGGACGCCCCGCAACTACGCTCTGCTCGACCACCTCGGCACCCGCCCGCGAACGACGTACCTCGCGCGGAGTGAAGACGGCGCGGAGAGTGAAGGGGAGGGCTGAGCAGATGCCGCAAGCGTGGCGCGCAAGCGATCGAAGCCGGCCGGATCCTGCCCATCCAGCCGTTCGCCACGATCAACGAGCAGATCACCGGGATCGTTCTACACCCGCCCTACCGCAGGAACTGGTGGATCGGCATCCTGATCAGCGGTGCCCTGAGCGGCCTGCTGATGGTTTCGATCGGCTGGCTGTTCCTGCGCGGCGTCGGCGTCTGGGGGATCAACATCCCGGTCAACTGGAGCCTCGCCATCATCAACTACGTCTGGTGGATTGCCATCGGCAGCGCCGGGACCCTGATCTCGGCGTTGCTGCTGGTGGTCGGCGCCACCTGGCGTAATTCCCTCAACCGCTTCGCCGAGGCGATGACGGTATTTGCGGTGATCTGCGCCGGCCTGTTTCCGATCATCCACCTCGGCCGGCCGTTCTTCTTCCTGTGGCTGTTCCCTTATCCGAACGTGCTGGGCGTGTGGCCGCAGTTCCGCAGCCCGCTGGAGTGGGACGTCTTCGCCGTCCCCATCTATCTGCTCGTCTCGGTGCTGTTCTGGTACCTCGGCCTGATCCCCGACCTTGCCAGCGTGCGCGATCGCGCGCCCACCCGCTTGGGCCGCGTGTTCTATGGCGTGCTCGCGCTCGGCTGGCGTGGCTCCGCCATACACTGGGCGCGCTGGCGGCAGGTCTACCGGTTCATCGGCATCCTCGGCGTGCCGCTCGTCGTCTCGGTCCACAGCGGCGTCGCCATGCTCTACTCGGTCGGCCAATTGCCCGGCTGGAACTCCACGATCTTCCCTCCGTTCTTCGTCATCGGCGCCATCTTCAACGGCTTCGGCGTCGTCGCGATGATCGCCATCGTCCTGCGCCGCAGCTTTCGGTCTGCACAACCTCGTCACCGACCGGCACATCGACATCCTTTCGAGGATGCTGCTGGCGACCGGCATGGCCGTGGGCTACTGCTACCTCATGGAGGCGTTTACCGCCTGGTATTCGGGCGACCTCTACGACCGCCAGACGCTCTACGACCGCGCCGTCGGCCTCTATGCCTGGAGCTACTGGGGTGCCATCGCCTGCAATGTCGGCTCGATCCAGGTTCTCTGGTGGCCGGTGGCGCGCCGCAACGTGATCGTCCTGTTCGCGGTTTCATTCCTGGTCACCATCGGCATGTGGCTGGAGCGATTCATGTTGCAGACGACGCGTACTGTACAAGGACTTTCTGCCTTCGTCTTACGGCGTTTACTGGCCGTCGTTCTGGGAGTGGAGCACGCTACTCGGCTCTATCGGTCTTTTTTTCTTCCTGTTTCTTCTATTCATCCGCTTTCTTCCTGAAATCTCGATATTCGAGGTGGAGGAGACGATCCGGGACGAACGCAAGGAGGGCGGGAGGTGAGGACCGATGATTGGCGGGGGGCGCTGCTGGCGGAGTTCGATGAACCGGACGCCCTCGTCCGAGCGGTGCAAGAGGCGAGGCGGGCCGGGTACCGTCGGATCGATGCGTTTACGCCGTTTCCGGTGAAGGAGCTGATGGCCGCGATGGACCTACGCGAGGGCTGGCTGACATGGGTCGGCACCGCCGGGTTTCTCGCCGGCGGGGCCTTGGGCTACCTCCTGCTGTGGTATCTCAACGCCGTCAATTATCCGATCAACGTCGGCGGCCGGCCGCTCGCCGCGTGGCCGGCATTTACGCTGCCGGCGTTCGAGATTGCCGTGTTGACTTGCGGTAATCGCCGCGTTGCTCGCGATGTTCATCAAGGACCGGCTGCCACGGCTGCACCATCCTTTGTTCGATGGCGAGCAGTTCGACCTCGCATCCGAAGACAGGTTCTTTCTGGCGATTGCCCGCACCGATCCGTTGTTCGAGGCGGACGCAGTCCGACGGTTCCTCGCCGGGCTTCGCCCGCAGCGGATCAGCGAGGTGCCATCGTGAGGGCGGCGACGGTGGCGATGATCGGCTTGTCGATCGCCCTCATGGGCTGCGATCAGCGGATGATCCGCCAGCCAAAAGACAAGGCCTACGAGGCCTCGCGACTGTTCGCCAACAACCGGGTCGAGCAGGTTCCGCCCGCCGGCACCATCGCCCGCGATACCGTTGTCTGGGATTCCGAACACCGCCGAACGCCCGCCGATGTCGGCGGAATTGCTGGCGCGCGGCCGAGAGCGGTTCGACATCTTCTGCGCTCCTTGCCACGGCCGGACCGGGGACGGCGACGGGATGGTCGTCAGCGCGGGATGCCGCGGCCGCCGAGCTTCCACTCGGCGCGGCTGCGCGAGGCGCCCGACCGGCATCTCCTGCAGGTGATCACCAACGGCTACGGTGCGATGTACTCGTACGCCGACCGGGTGCCGCCGGCCGACCGCTGGGCGATCACCGCCTACATCCGCGCGCTGCAACTCAGCCGCAATGCCGAGTTGCGCCGCGTTGCCGGACGGAGCTTCGGCAGGAATTCCAGGAGCAGGTCGAATGAGCGTCTTCGCGACGGTCCCAAGGCCGACGCGGTGGGCGCTGATTGCGGGGGCTGTCGGCATCGTCGGCATCATCGTCGTCGCATCGTTGCTCCGGCGACAGCGCTGCAGGGCTGGCTCGCCGCGACCTTCGCCTGTCGGCGGGTGCCGATCGGCGCGCTCGGCCTTTTGTTGCTGCACGCGATGGTCGGGGGTCCGTGGAAGCGGCCGCTGACGCCGGTGCTGCATGCCTCGGCATGGACGCTGCCGTTGTTTGCCGTCGCCTTCCTGCCGATCATCGCCGTGCCCTCGCTCATCTATCCGTGGGCCGCGTCCGGCGCCGCCGACGATCCGGCGATGGTGGCAAGGGCGGCCTACCTGCGAACCGACGTTCTTCGCCTTGCGAACGGTCGTCTACTTCGCGATCTGGATTGTCCTGACGGTCCTGATGTCGAAAGAGACCCGGAGCGAAGACCGACCGACGGGTGCCCGGCTTCTGCCCGCCGTGGGCCTTGTTCTGTTCGCGCTCACCGTCAGCTTCGCCGCGGTCGACTGGGCGATGTCGGTCGATCCCGGCTTCTCCTCGTCGGCCTTCGGCCTCCTCGTCGGAATCACCGACTTGCTGGCTGCCCTTTCTTTCGCCGTAGCGCTCACCGCCCGGTTCGGATCTCCGAATATGCGGGCGGCCGCCGACGATGGCCGAGTGCGCGGCGCGTTGTCCGGCCTGCTCGCGGGCGGCGTCCTGTTGTGGGCGTACATCTCCTTCATGCAATATCTGGTGGTCTGGTCGGAGGATATCCCCGATCAGGTGTCTTGGTATCTCGATCGCGGCGCCGGCGCCTGGGTCATCGTCCCATGGTTGCTCGTCTTGCTGCTGGGCGTCCTGCCGGTGGCGGCGCTGGCGCTCCCCGCAGGGCGCCGTTCCCTCGACCGCATCGCCGACATCGCCGCGCTGATTTTCGTCATGCGGTTCATCGAGGCGATGTGGCTGGTCCTGCCCTCGTTCCGCTTCCGGGATTGGCTGCAGCCGGTGGCCTGGGTCTCAGCCAGTTTGGCTCTCGGCGGCTTCGGGTTCGCCGCGGTGCTTTCGCTTTGGGCACGCGAATACCGGCGTGAACCGAGGGCCGAGGTGGTGCAGCATGGGTAAGGCTGAGGCCGTCTCCCAGCGGGCGCTGGACGAGGGTTACGAGCCGGAAGACGTCAGCGTCCGCGGTATCCTGATCGTCATCGCCGGCTCCCTCGCCATCCTTGTCCTGATCGGTTGGGCGTTGTGGGGCATGGTCGATCTGTTTGTCGCGAACCGGAAAGAACCGACGCCGACGGCGGTCGAGCAGATGCGCATCGCAACGCCGCCGCCCCGCCTGCAGACGGCACCGGACCGCGATCTCGCCGCACTGCGGGCGCGGGAGGAGGACACGCTCGCACACTTCGCGTGGGTCGATCGGTCGGCGCGGGATCGTGCAGATCCCGATCGAGCAGGCGATGGACCTGCTCTCCCGGCGCGGGTGGCCGCAGCCGGACCGGCCCGCGGGGCTGGTTCCGCCGCGCGCGCAGAGCCTCCGGGCGCGGCGTCGGCACCGGGCGAAACGCCATCGGCGCCGACGGTACCGCCCCCTGTCCCGCGCACGAGTTCGCAGGAGACAGGCCCCTCCCAGGCGACGCCGCATGGAGGCCTGCGATGAGCGGCGGCATTGGAAGGCAGTTCGCGGCGATCATGGGTGCCGCTCGCTGGGTGCTGCTGTTCGCGGCGTTGACGGCCGCCGGGCCGGCAGCGGCGAGCGATCTGCCGGACCCGGTTGCCGGGGTCGGCGTCGATCCGCGGCTAGGCGTCGTTATTCCGACCGATGCTCCCTTCGTGGATGAAGCCGGCCGCTCCGTTCGCCTCTCCGACTATCTGGGCGGGCCGCCGGTGGTGCTCGTCCCCGTCTACTACACCTGTCCGAACCTCTGCGGCAGTACGCTCGCCGATCTCGCCTTCGCCTTACAACGCATGCCGCTGCAGCCGGGGAAGGACTACCGGGTCGTCGCCGTGTCGATTGATCCGCGCGAAGGGCCGGCCGATGCCGCCCGGGCGAAGAGCCGCGCGCTGGCCGCCGATGCGCCGGCGGATCTGGCAGCCGACATGCACTTCTTGACCGGCCCGGAGGCCTCGAGCACGGCACTGATGCAGACGATCGGCTTCCGCTACCGATGGGACAGCACCCTTCAGCAGTATGCGCACCTGTCGGGCGTGGCGCTGCTGACCACGGACGGACGCCTCGCGCGCTGGCTGCCGGGCGTAGGCCTGGAGCCCCAGGACCTGCGCCTGGCGGTCGCCGAGGCGGGGCGGGGAGGCGTCGATGGCGTCATCGATCGCTTCTTGCTGCTCTGTTCCCACTACGACCCGCGAACCGGCCGGTACACCAGTTTCGTGGACGCGGCGTTGAAGATCGGCGGCGTCGGCATCGTCGCCGCGCTCGCCATCCCGATCGTGGTTGCCGTCGTCCGCGAGCGCCGGCGGCAGAAAGCGCGGGGAGGTTGGTCTGATGGCGGCCGGGGCCTTCCCTCTGTGGCCGCCGGCGATCTCGCAGTACGCGCACCAGGTCGACTGGCTCGTCTTCGCCTTCACCGCGCTCTTGGTGGTCCTCGTCGTTCCGATCTTCGTTGCTCTCGTCTGGTTTGCCATCAAGTACCGCAAGGGGTCTTCCGCCGATCGCAGCCACAGGATCGCGCGGCAGCGTCGTCATCGAAACCTCCTGGATGGTCATCCCGTTCTTGCTGTCCCTGGTCTTTTTCGTATGGGCCGCGAGCCTGTTCTTCCAGCTTCATCATCCGCCGGCGGGAGCGTTGAACATCAATGTCGTCGCCAAGCAATGGATGTGGAAGTTCCAGCACGCGGGAGGACAGCGCGAAATCGACGTGCTTCATGTGCCGGCCGGCGAGCCGGTCGAGCTGACGATGATTTCGCAAGATGTCATCCACAGCTTGTTCCTGCCGGCCCTGCGCATCAAACAGGACGTGCTGCCGGACCGCTATACATACCTGTGGTTCAATGCCGATCAAGCCGGGCGAGTATCTGCTGGAATGCGCCGAGTTTTGCGGCACCGCGCACTCGCATATGCGCGGACGTTTCATCGTCATGGCACCGGCCGATTATCAGCGGTGGCTGGATCAGGCGGCGACCGACGAGACGCTGGCGGCCAGCGGCGAGCACCTGTTCCGCAGCTATGGCTGCAGCGGCTGCCACGGCGCCGGCGGCGCCGTGCGCGCACCGCCGCTCGCAGGCGTCTATGGCCGACCGGTGCCGCTCTCCGACGGAACGACGGTGATCGCCGACGAGCGCTACATCCGTGACAGCATCCTGATGCCGCGACGGCAGATCGTCGCCAGCTACCAGCCGATCATGCCGAGCTTCGCCGGGCGCATCGGCGAAGAAGACCTGATCGCGTTGATCGCCTACATCCAGTCGCTCTCCGACGACGGCGAGGCAAACAGATGAGCATAGCGGCCGAAACTCTCCCACAAGCCGCCGGCGGCTACGTCACCGCCGGCTATCGGTTGCGGTCGTGGCTGCTGACGACCGACCACAAGCGCATCGCCATCCTCTACTTGATCACGATCACGCTGTTCTTCTTTATCGGCGGCGCCGCCGCCGCCGCGATCCGCATCGAGTTGTTCAGCCCGACCGGCATTTTCCTGACCGATGAGGGCTACAACAAGGCTTTCACCATGCACTCCGTGGTGATGGTCTGGTTGTTCCTGATTCCGTCGATCCCGACGACGTTCGGCAACTTCCTGATCCCGATCATGATCGGCGCCAAGGACCTGGCGTTTCCGCGGCTCAATCTTTTGAGCTGGTACATTTTTGTTCTGGGCGGGCTGTTCGTTATCTACAGCCTTCTCGCGGGCGGTGTCGATACCGGCTGGACCTTCTACACGCCCTACAGCACGCTCTTTTCCAACAGCTACGTGGTCGCCGCGGCCACCGGCATCTTCATCACCGGCTTCTCGTCGATCCTGACCGGGATGAACTTCATCGTCACCATCCACAAGCTGCGGGCGCCGGGCATGGGCTGGTTCCGGTTGCGGCTGTTCGTCTGGTCGCACTATGCGACCTCGATCATCCTGGTGCTGGCGACGCCGGTGCTGGCCCTGTCGCTGTCGCTGAATATCGCCGAGCGGGTGTTCGGTATCGGCATTTTCGATCCGAGGCTGGGCGGCGATCCGCTTTTGTGGCAGCACCTGTTCTGGTTCTACAGCCATCCCGCCGTCTACATCATGATCCTGCCGTCGATGGCGGTGGTCAGCGAACTGGTCGCCGCCTTCGCCCAGAACCGCGTCTTCGGCTATCGCTTCGTCGCCTTTTCCAGCTTGGCCATCGCCGCCATCAGCTTCCTCGTCTGGGGCCACCACATGTTCGTCTCCGGGCAGTCGATGTGGGCGAGTATCAGCTTCTCGTTCCTCAGCTTCCTCGTCGCGGTGCCGTCGGCGGTGAAGGTCTACAACTGGACGGCGACGCTCTATAAAGGGCAGGTGATTCTCAAAGCGCCGCTACTCTACGCTATCGGCTTTATCGGCCTGTTCGTGATCGGCGGAATCACCGGTCTATTTGTCGCCAGTCTCGCTATCGACGTACATGTAACCGACACATACTTCATCATTGCTCACTTCCATTACATCATGGTCGGGGCAGCGGTCACTGCCTACTTTGGCGCGATGCATTTCTGGTGGCCTAAGATGACCGGCCGCATGTATCCGGAGGGCTGGGGTATCGCCGCCGCGTTGCTTACTTTCCTCGGCTTCACGTTGACCTTTTTCCCGCAGTTCGTGCTGGGCTATCTCGGCATGCCACGGCGCTACCATACCTACGATCCGCAGTTCCACGTCCTCAACGTGCTGTCGTCGGCGGGTGCCCTGGTGCTCGCCGCCGCCTATCTCATTCCTTTTTGCTACTTCATCTGGTCGCTGCGCTACGGCCGCCGGGCCGGCGCCAATCCGTGGCACGCGGACGGGCTTGAGTGGCAGATCTCGTCGCCGCCGCCGACACACAACTTCGAGAAGACCCCGGTGATCACCCGCGATCCCTATTGTTATCCGCTCGAGGAGGGGACGTGATGGCCGCAGACACTTCGACGTCCGCCGCGACCGCCGAGCACTTCGCCCAGCCGGAACAGCAGCGGGAGGCCGCCTTCCTCGGCATGTGGACCTTTCTCGGGACAGAAGTTCTTCTGTTCGGGGGATTGTTCTTCGGTATCACCGTTTATAGAGTGCTGTATCCGGATGGCGTTCGCGAGGCGAGCGAGCATCTCTACAAGTCGATCGGCGGCATCAACACCGCGGTGCTCCTGATCAGTGGCCTTGCGGTCGCACTGGCGGTCCTCGCCGCACGCAACGGACGGCACCGGGACGTCGCCGTCAATTTGAGCATTGGCGCCGTTCTCGGTCTCATCTTCATCGCAATCAAAGGTTTTGAGTATTATCTCGACTTCCGTGGAGGTCTGATGCCAGGGACAGGCAAGCCCTTTCCTATAACCACGCCCGGAGCCGAGCTGTTCATCAACGCCTACTGGTTTGCGACCGGAATTCATGCCGTGCACTTGCTCATCGGAATCGGCATGCTCGTGATTTTTGCGGTGCGCGTGCGCCGACGCACACTGCAATTGCCGCAACGCCACATCGTCCTTGAGATCGGTGGCCTCTACTGGGGCTTCGTCGATATCGTCTGGATCTTCCTTTTTCCGGTGCTTTACCTGGTCGGAGGTTAGCGGTGAGCGACCGGCAGACCTTTATCGTTGTCGATGTGGCATTGCTGGTGCTGCTGGCGGCGACCTACGGCGTCTCATTCCTCCACCTCGGCATTTTTAATCTCATCCTTAACCTCGGTATCGCCGTCATCATGGCCGGCCTCGTCGCCTGGTTCTTCATGGATCTGCGCTCCGACGCGGCCATCGTCCGCCTCTTTGCGGGCGCCGCGCTTCTCTGGCTGATCATCATGTTCAGCCTCGGCCTCAACGACTGGCTCACCCGCTGACCGCGACGAAGGCGCGACGGATTCGAGCGACGACGTTTTCATGTAATCGGGAGGCGAATGTGAGCAAAAAGCCTGTCTGGACCTCGTCGCGCAAGGACATGTTCGGGGGCACCCCCGATCGCACGCGCCTGTGGTTCACCATCGCCGAAGGCAGGCTGACCGAGGTCTTCTATCCGAGAATCGATCAGGTCCAGATCAAGGAGTTGACGTTTATCATCGGCGACGGCGCCGGGTTCTGGACCGACGTGCAATCCATCCGCGACTATGACGTGGAACAGCCGGAAGCCGGTGTTCCCGCGCTCATCATTCGCCACCGCCACGAGCGCTTCCGGCTGACCTCGAAGATATGCGCCGATCCGGTCCGTGACGTGGTGCTGGTCGATATTGAGCTGGAGGGCGACGAGGCGCTGCGGCCATACGCGCTGTTGACGCCGCGCCTCTGCGAAGCCGCCGATCACGTGGCATCGCAGCAGTTCGTCAATGGCTTCCGGGCGCTGACGGCGAAGAAGGACCCGATTGGATTGGCCATGCTCGCGGTCGACGAAGTCGGGCAACGACGCGCTCGGCCAAGTCAACGTCGGGCTCGTCGGTGAAACCGATACCTGGCAGGACTTCGCCCGCCATGGGCGGATGACGTGGCTGAATGCCGAGGCCGGGCCCGGCTACGTCTGTCTCGCCGCCTCGCTGCCGCGACGCGCAACCATCGCCGTCGGCCTTGCCGGGAGCGACACGGGTGCGGCGACCCTTGCCCGAGCCACGATCGCGGCTCCCTTCGCTAAGGCCTGGGAGGGGTATCGCCAGCTCTGGCGGGCATACGCCTCGCAAACCGAGCTTCCGGGGGGCGTCGATGACGAGGAGCGGGCGATGCTGGCGCGGTCGGCAGTTATCATCAAGCTCGGCGTCGATCACACCTTTCCGGGCGCTGTCGTGGCCAGCCCCAGCACGCCCTGGGGAGAGAGCAAGGGAAGCCGCGGCGGCTATCACCTTGTTTGGTCGCGCGATCTCGCGGAAGGGGCGGGGGCGCTGATCGCGCTCGGCCTTTTCGACGAGGCCCGGGATATTCTGCGGTACCTCATCGCCACCCAGCGGCCGGACGGACACTGGTATCAGAACCAGTGGATCTCGGGGGAGCCGCACTGGAAGGAAATTCAGCTCGATGAAACGGCCTTCCCGGTGCTGCTGACCGGTCTGCTTGCGGATCAGCAGAAGCTGGATGGCATCCGGGTGGACCGGATGGTCCGGAAGGCGCTCGGATTCATCGCCCGCACCGGGCCGATCACCAGCGAGGACCGGTGGGAACAGGACGGCGGCATCAACGCCTTTACTCTGGCCGTGGTGGTTTCCGCCCTGATCGAGGGAGCGCAGTTTCTCGACGACCCGGCCCGGACGTTCGCGCTGGAGCTGGCCGATGAATGGAACGCCAGCATCGAGTTCCTGGACCTTCCAGGCAGGCGGAGAACGCGCCCGGGACCTCGGGATCGACGGGTATTACGTGCGGAACGGGCCGGCTCGGACGGCGGAAGGTTCGGTCGACCTGGAGGAACAGGAGGTCAGCCACCGATCGGGCGGGACGTCCGCCGCCGATCAGATCGGCGTCGATTTTCTCCAACTCGTTCGCTACGGCCTGCGCAGCCCAGGCGATCCACGGGTGAAGGCAACGATCACCGCCGTCGATGCGCTTCTGAAGACGGATACGCCAAGCGGTCCCGTCTGGCATCGTTACACCGACGACCGCTACGGAGAACATGACGACGGCAGCCCCTTCGACGACTCCGGCCGGGGCCGCGGCTGGCCGCTGCTCGTCGGCGAACGCGGACATTACGCACTCGTCGCCGGCGAGGACCCGCTGCCTTACCTGCAGGCGATGATCAGGATGAGCGGCAAAGGCGGCCTCTTGCCGGAGCAGGTTTGGGATGCCGATCCGATTGAAGAGAAGCGGCTGTATCCCGGCAAGCCATCGGGTTCGGCCATGCCGCTCATCTGGGCACACGCCGAGTTCATCAAGCTCGCGATCAGCCGCCACCGCGGGGCGCCGGTCGATCGTCCGCCCCGGGCCTACGATCGCTACCAGGGACGGATCCCGCAGCGCCGCTGGGTCGCCTGGAGCTTCCGGCTGAAGCGCCGCACGATGCCGGAAGGGCTGCCGCTTCGGCTGTTGCTGAACGCGCCCGCATCTGTTCGCTGGGGATGCAACGGCTGGCAGAACATCAAGGATGCCGCAACCGAGGACAGCGGCCTGTCGGTCCACTGGCTGGACCTGCCGGTCGCAAGCCTGGGCGAGGGGGAGACGGTGCAATTCACCTTCCGCTGGTATCAACGGGGCGTGGGAGGGGCGCGACTTTGAAGTGCGCGTGGTCGCCGGCTGAAACGCTCCGCGTGTTATGCCGTACGAAAACCGATGGGCTACATCGCCTCCTTCACGCCCGCCCGGATCAGCCACCAGTTGACCGGATAGCTGGTCAGCAAACCGAAGAGCATGGCGATCTGCATCATGAACCAGAACTCGACACGATTGACCTTCAGCTCGGCGGCAAAGACGTGGCGGAAGATGTAGAAATAGGCGAACGCCATGAAGCCGTACATGCCGACCTGCCAGGCGGTCAGCGAGGCCGCATCGGCCTTCACCGCCTGAACCAGTCCCTGGCCGACCGAGAGGTTTCGCATCGGCTTGATCGTGAAGTACTGAAAGGCGATCCCGAAAGCGAACGCGAAGATATAATCGAGGATCCATACCGCGAACATCTTCGTCTCAAAAATCGTCTGATAGCCAAGCCAGATCGCCACCACCGGGAACAGAAAAGCCAGCCATTCGGCACAGATATCCCCCAGCGTGCAGCCGCTTCCACAGTGCAAGGCGCCCTTGCCTACCTTGACCGGGAACGGCGTTTCCCTGGGCGCGTCGTGGCCTTCCGATGCGCCGCTCTCCTCATTGTCCGCCGCGGTCTCCTTCATTGCGGCGCTTCGGCCATAGGTGAAGTAGGCCCACAGCATGAGCAGGCTGCCGAAAAGCGCGGTTACCGGCCAGACGACGTTCATGATCCACATCTTTTGCGGATAGCGGACCACGTCGGCGGCGATAATCACGAACGAGATCAGCCCGAGCGAAAGCGATACGATCGAGAGAACATGCAGCCAGAGAGGAACCATGATCGTGCGCCGTCTTCGTTATCCGGGCTTGGAAACGGACGGCCGCGCGCTTGGTTCCGGGGTTCGCCCTGCGGGTGCCGCGAACTGCGCATCGTCGGAACTCCGGCGCGACCGCAAGACTTGTTCTTGCGAAATGACCAGGGAGCGGTCGGACGAGCGCCATCGCCGCATGGGGCTTCGGCTTCGTCCGGCGGCAGCGGAGGTGCGGATTTTGGATCTGACAATACAGCCTGTGCTGGACGCATACTTCGGCAACAGCGGCAACACCATCAACTGGTGGCAGATGTCGTTGCGCGCCGTGGTGATTTTTATCTACGGAATTTTGATCTTCCGCTTTGCCTACAAGCGCGTGTTCGGTCAGAGCACAGACTTCGATATTGTCGTCGCTGTTCTGATCGGATCGACCATGAGCCGCGCCCTGACCGGTAATGCCCCGCTACTTCCGACCTTCGCCGCCGTCACATTGCTGATCGTGCTGCATGGGGTGCTGGCGCGCCTGGCATGGCGATGGGAAGCTGTTGGTCGGGCGACAAAAGGTGTTGAGGTCAGATTGATCGACGGCGGCCGTGTACATCGGCGGGCGATGCGGCGGGCCGGGATCACCGAGCGCGATCTGCTGGAAGCCGCCCGACGAACGGGAACGGAGGATCTGGCGCGGATCGATGCCGCGGTCCTGGAGAGGAGCGGCAAGATCAATGTAATTCTGAAGCAACAGAAGCGCAGCGACTAAGACACAAGCGGTTTATGAGGCGTAGATGTCCAACGGCTGGCGGATAGCGACAGGACGAGATTTGGAAATACGTGTCGATTTTTGAACTAATTTCGGTATTATTGATCTTTACCGCCTTGTTTGGGTGGATTAACCATAAAATCATTGGCCTCCCCCACACGATTGGCCTTCTTCTCATCGGCCTCGTCGCTTCTCTTGTGCTGCTGGCCCTCGAGATTTATTTCTCCGATGTGGAGCTCTACGGACAGCTCCTGCAAATTATCAACCAGATCGACTTTCGTGAAACTCTTCTCCGCGGGATGCTTGGATTCCTGCTGTTCGCGGGCGCACTGCATGTCAACCTGTCGACGTTGAAGAGACGTGCCGCGTCGGTCGGCCTGATGGCGACGCTCGGCGTGTTGATCTCGACGGCCATCGTCGGCTTTGGGCTTTTCTGGCTGGCGCGGCTTTTGGGGTCTGAGCTGCCTCTGGTCTGGGCGCTTGTGTTCGGGGCGCTGATCAGTCCGACCGATCCCGTCGCCGTTCTCAGCACGCTGAAGCAGATCCATGTACCACAGGCGCTCGAAACCGACATGGCGGGAGAGTCGCTTTTTAATGATGGTGTCGGCGTCGTCGTCTTCACCGTGCTGCTGGCGGTCGCTTCCAGCGGCCCGGGCGACACGATCGGTGCGGCGCATATTGCGGAGATGTTTTTCTATGAAGCGCTCGGCGGAGCGCTGCTCGGCTTCGTCACCGGCTACATTGCCTACCGCGGCATGCGGGCGATCGACGACTTTCCGATCGAGATCCTGATCTCGCTGGCGCTCGTCACCGGAACGTATGCGCTGGCCACCCGCTTGCACATGAGCGGCCCCATTTCGGTGGTCGTTGCCGGTTTGCTCATTGGCGATCGTGGTCCCCGTTACGCCATGAGCGACAAGACGCAGCAATACCTGTTCGCCTTTTGGACGGTGATCGACGAAATCTTGAATTCCCTGTTATTTTTGTTGATCGGCCTCGAAGTCCTCGTGCTCCGGTTCGATCCCGGCTTTGTCTGGCTGATGGTGTTCGGCGTGCCTCTCGTCCTTCTCGGCCGTATCCTCGCGGTCTCGGTGCCGGTGCTGCTGCTCCGCCGGTGGCATCCGTTCGCTCGCGGTACAATTCCGGTGCTGATCTGGGGCGGCCTGCGCGGCGGGATCTCCGTGGCCCTCGCCCTGTCGATCCCGGAATCCGACAGCAAGTCGCTGCTTCTTGCCATCACCTACACCGTCGTCCTGTTTACCATCGTCGTTCAGGGCCTTTCCCTCGGCGCCGTCGTCAGGCGCGTCGCCGTACACCCGCCCAACCACGACGAGGCGGCCTGATCTATGACGGCTGAGCCGGCAGGTTGAACATGTCAGCCGGCGGTCTCACACGCCGTCGATGGCGTAAGCCTCATGGAAACCAGCCTCGGCTCGGAAGCGGCGCTGGATGGACTCGATGTCGGCCCGGTGTCCGAGCATTGCTTTAGCGCAGAGCGGATCGAACTGGCCTCCGGCGCGCTTTTCGAGGAAGGTGAGCGCCTCGGCATTCGACTGCGCCGTCTTATACGGCCGGTCCGTTGTCAGCGCGTCGAACACGTCGGCGACGGCGACAATGCGCGCCTCGATCGGAATGGCCTCGCCGCGGAGGCCTTGCAGGTAGCCGCTGCCGTCGTACCACTCGTGATGAAAGCGGACGATGTTGCGCAGCACATCGACATGCTGTGAGCCGCCGACGCCGAAGCTGTCGACGATGGTATCGACGATGCCGGCTCCCTCGGCAACATGGCTTTTCATGGTCGTGAACTCGTCGACACTGAGCCGGCCGCGCTTGAGGAGAATGTCGTCCGGAATAGCGATCTTGCCGATGTCGTGCAGCGGTGCGAACAGAAAGACGAACTCGACGAACTCGTCATCGAAGCCGAGCCTGGCCGACAGCGCCTCCGCGACCAGTCGGGAGTAATAGGCCATGCGGTCGAGATGGGCGCCGGTTTCCTCGTCGCGGCGATGGCCGAAATGCCGGGCAACGGCGACCGCCGAACGCAGAACGCTCGTCCGTCTCAGCGAGTCGATGACGAGCAGCGCAACGAGGTGCGCATAGAGCTCGACATGGCGCATCCGCGGCGGGGTGAAATAGCCGCGCTCGAAGCAGTCGAAAAAGACGAAGCCGACGAGCTTGCCGTGATCAAAAAACGGCGTCGTATAGCTGGAGCGAAAGCCGTGCTCGACAAGTGCCCGGCGATGCGAACTGGACCAAAGGTCGTCGGCGAGATCACCAATGATCCGGTCGCGCCGGGCCCGCGCGAGCTCGGCGAGGGCGGGCACGTTCGTCAGCTTATCCGCGTAGCGTGCAAACGGCGATCCGCCCTCGGTCGAGTGAACGAACGTCTTCAACGCATCGGTCGCGGCGTCGTAAACGGCGACGGCGACGTCGGGCGATCCCCGGTAGCTCCGTGCGAAGTTGCGCATGCATGGTGCGCAACTGCTCCTCGATCGTCTGCGCCTCTCCAATAAGGGGGGCCACTCGTGTTCCTTGCGCTCTCATGCGCCGATCGCAGGCGCAGGAACAGGCTAGAGCGATTCCATTGTTTCCGCCAGTCTGCGCCTGTGGCCGCATCGCCGGCGGCGCCTCGCGCGGCGGCGCTCAGGCGAGCATGCTGCGCAGCATCCACGCAGTCTTCTCGTGCACCTGCATCCGTTCGGTGAGCAGATCCGCGGTCGGCTGGTCGTTGGCCTTTTCCGCCTGCGGAAACACCTCGCGAGCGGTGCGCACGACCGTCTCCTGGTCTTTGGCCAGCTGGCGGATCATCTCGTTCGAATCCGGCTGCCCGAGCTCTTCCTTGATGCTGGTCAGTGCGCTGAACCGGGCATAGCTGCCGGGAGCGACGACGCCGAGGGCACGAATCCGTTCGGCGATGGCGTCGACGGCGAGGGCGAGTTCGGTATATTGCGGTCTCGAACATCATGTGCAGGGTATTGAATTGCGGCCCGGTGACGTTCCAGTGAAAGTTGTGCGTTTTCAGATAAAGGGTGTAAGTGTCCGCAAGCATCCTCGATAGCCCTTCGGCGATCGCCTTTCGGTCGGCGCCGCTGATGCCGATGTCGATCTCCATGGCTTTTCCCATCGTCACGCTCCTATCCTTTGCGCTAACCCGCATCCGATGCCTGCAACGCTAGACCCGCTGCGATGATCGATCCAACTCGAAAAACCTGTCGTTCCCATCGAGGCGGCCGATGAGGCCAATTCCGACGCTGCGCCAGCTCCGCTATCTGGTCGCCATCGCCGACCACCGCCACTTCGGCCGCGCCGCCGAGGATTGCTTGGTCACCCAGTCGACGCTGAGTGCCGGAATTCAGGAGCTGGAGGCGCTGCTGGGGATCACCTTGATCGAGCGCGGCAAGCGGCAGGCGGCGCCGACGCCGCTCGGCGAGGAGATCGTTGCCCGCGCTCGCTCCGTGCTGCGAGCGGTTGAAGACCTGGCCGACGCCGCCGACGCCGGCAAGCGTCCCCTCGCCGGCACGCTCCGGCTCGGCGTGATCCCGACCATCGGTCCCTATCTTCTGCCGCCCCGACTGCCGCAGGTGCGCGCCCGCTATCCCGATCTTCGCCTCTATCTCCGCGAGGAGCAGACGGCGCGGCTGCTCGACCTGGTTCTTCGCGGCCGGCTTGATGCCTCTATCATCGCGCTTCCCTACGACATCGGCGGCCTTGAAGCCATTGCTCTTGGCGGCGAACGGCTGATGGTCGCCTGCCCGGTTGAACATCCGCTCGCCCGCAAGGGGCGGATCGCCGCCACCGATCTGGAAGGGCAGCGGCTCTTGATGCTCGAGGACGGCCACTGCCTGCGCAATCACGCCCTCACCGCATGCGGGGTCGCTCCAGGGCGGACGAATGAGGATCTGCAGGGAACCAGCCTCGGCACGCTGGTGCAGATGGTGGCAAGCGGTCTCGGCGTCACCTTCCTCCCCGAAATGGCGGTCGATGTAGAGAGCCGGCGGGCGCCGGAAGTCGTCGTCCTGCCGCTCGACAACGAGGCGCCGGCGCGGGAGATCGCCTTGGTCCACCGGCCGGGCTCGCCGCGCAGGCGCGATCTGGAGCTGCTCGGCGACATGCTGCGGCCACAGACGGTGCCAACCGTGGGTTGAATGCCCGCGGCGCTCGGCAGCGCTCCCTGCGCCTCGTCGACAAGGAGCCTTCGTTGACAATGATCGCGCCGCCTCTTTACAAGGTGAGCGCGCGCCGACCCGACGCCGGCGTCATGGATGGGTGGCCGAGCGGTCGAAGGCACTCGCCTGCTAAGCGAGTATGGGTCCAAAGCTCATCGAGGGTTCGAATCCCTCCCCATCCGCCACTATCATGGTGTGGGCATTCTACCGGGCCGCCATTTTCATAGCGAGATTACCTTCGAGGACCGGAAAAACGGAACGCGGTGCCCTGGTCTCGGTGGCGGCCGCCGAGCCTCGCCGCCCATGATGCGGCCGCGGCACTGGCGAGCGATGATGCGGCGGTCAGAAACGCTAACAATACGCTAACCTTGCGGGCTTTGTCGGCAGCGGTCTTGATCGCCGCCTCGGTCCTGGCCAACACGTCGTTGACCCGCGTCTCGGCCTCGGACTGAGCCAGCCCGGTGCGGGCCGCGACAAGTTGTGCCAGATAGGCCTTATCGTCCGGGGCGATTCCGGCGGTGGCGGTGCCGGCCGCAAGGATGCGAACGACTTCGGCGCGGGCTGCTCGCGGATCGACATTGTTGCTCGCCTGAGCGTTTGATCTGAGCAGCTTATCGGCCACGTACGCCCACGGATCTGCGCCTTGCGTCGCTCCGGCCGTGATCGACGCCATCGCACTTGATCCGGCCGCCCGAGCGGCCTCCGCTCCGCCTTTGGCGATACCGGACAGGGCCGACGCCGCCAGCAACGCCCCGATCAGCGTTCCGACAGCCCAAACCACCAGGCCGTGCCCTGCGTCTCGCACCTCGACCTCATGCTCGGTCGCTCCCGGTACTCGTCGCCGCAGGCGTCCCGTTAGGTACCCTCCTGCGATGAAGCTGGAGATTTCCGCCCACAGAACCCAGAGGGAGATGGCGACGGCGACCGCTGTCCCACTCACACCCTCACCTTTGAATGGGGACGCGAGTGTCAGTCCGATCGCGGTGCCGAAGGTCAGTAAAACGAACGCAATCGCAGCGGCTAGAAGAGCACCAGCGAAGATCGCGGCCCAATCCACATAAGACCGAGCATCTGAAGAGGTATCGACCGCCGCTATAGGCGCATCAAGCTGTGTTGCTCTCTCGACCATAATGTATCTCCCCCAAATTGCCCACGGGCAGACATGGACTTAAACTGCCGGTACGTAAACGAAAGCACATTCCGCGGGATTGGAGCCTAGCGAAGTCCCGCGAAAGACAGCACCGCCATGATCACGACAATCACGCCGATAAGATAAAAAATATAGTTCATGTACCTCACCCCTCGCTGTGGACTGCAGACAACGAACTCATGTCGTCTAAACGGGATATGAAGCACTCGGTTCCGGGCCGCGCCGCTGGAAATGCGCCGCGCCTCTGACTGCGTCGAACAGAGGAATCCAAACCTCCTCGGAAGACGACGACCTGTCTCCATCCGCGCGGTTCGCGCGCGGATGGATGTCGATGCTCGCCAACGCGTCGGCTTAAACGGCGTCGGCAATCGCCTTGCCGACCTCGTCGGTGCTCGCCCGGCCGCCTGTGTCCCGTGTGCGCGGACCTTCCGTCAGGACCCTTTCGATGGCGCCCATGACGGCATCGGCCGCTTCCTTGTGCCCGAGGTGTTCAAGCATCAGCGCACCAGACCAGATCTGGGCGATGGGGTTGGCCGCGTTCTGGCCGGCGATGTCGGGAGCCGAGCCGTGAACCGGTTCGAACATGGAGGGAAATTCCCGTTCGGGGTTGAGATTGGCCGAGGGTGCGATGCCGATCGTGCCGGTGCAGGCCGGACCGAGGTCGGAGAGAATATCGCCGAAGAGATTGGAGCAGACGATGACATCGAACCAGTCCGGATGCTGCACGAAATGCGCGGTGAGAATGTCGATATGATACCGGTCAGTCCTGATCTCCGGATACCCCGCCGCCATCGCCTGGAAGCGCTCGTCCCAGTAGGGCATAGCAATGAACACGCCGTTCGACTTCGTGGCCGAGGTGACGTGCCTCGCCGGCCGCGTGCTGGCGAGATCGAACGCGTAGCGCATAATCCGGTCGACGCCTCGACGGGTAAAAATACTCGTCTGCACGACGAACTCCTGGTCGGTGCCCTCGAAGCTCCGGCCGCCGATCGATGAATACTCACCTTCGTTGTTTTCGCGCACGACGATGAAGTCGATGTCGCCCGGCGCCCGGTCGGCCAGCGGCGATTTGATTCCGGGCATCAGTCGCACCGGGCGGATGTTGGCGTACTGCTCGAAGCTGCGTCGTAGCTTGATCAAAAGACCCCAGAGCGAGATGTGATCCGGGACCAAGGAGGGAAAGCCGACCGCACCCAGGAAGATCGCTTCGTGATGGCGGATCTGGTCGAGCCCGTCCTCCGGCATCATGCGGCCGTGCTCGAGATAGTAGGCGCAGCTCCAGGGTAGCTCATCCCATTGGAAACCAAGAGCCGAATTTGCGGCCCGCCGCCTCCAGCACCCGGATGCCTTCCGGCACCACCTCCACGCCGATACCGTCACCGGCGATCACCGCGATCTTGTGGTTGGTCATCAGCCTCTCCTGACGCGTTCGTTGCTTGGCTTCAGTCCATGAGGAAGGCGAGCAGTTCGCGCAATACGTCTTCCGGCGCCTCCTCCTGCAGGGTGTGCCCGCATTCGAGGGCTCGGCCCCGCACGTGGGCAGCTTTCTCCCGCCAGGTCGCGAGCACATCGTAGAGTTGCCCAACAACACCTTTGGCACCCCAAAGCGCCAAAAGCGGGACCGCCACCTTGCGTTCGCCGTCCGCCGCATCGTGCTTCAGGTCGATCGTCGCCTCGGCGCGATAGTCCTCGCAGATGGCGTGACGCGTTGCTGGATCGCTATAGCAGCGGAGATATTTTTTGAAGACCGCTTCGTCGACGGCCCCGGCTGTCTTGATCTGGCTCTCGATATGTTTGCGCAGGAAGTACTCGGGCCCGGCGGCGATCAGCCGCTCCGGCAGGTCCTCGGGCTGGATGAGGAAAGAACCACCAAAAGTAGCGGGTGGCGAACTCCTTATCGGTGCGGGCGTACATCGTTGCCGTCGGTGCGATGTCGAGCACCGCCAGTCGCTCGACCGCCCCCGGGTGGTCGAGAGCCATGCGATGTGCCACCCGCCCGCCGCGGTCATGGCCGACCACGGCAAAGCGGTCATAGCCGAGTGCCTGCATGACCTCAACCTGATCCTGTGCCATCACCCGCTTCGAGTATGGGAGGTGGTCGGGAGTGGAGCCTCGGAATGGACAGAGGCCGGCTTGCCGCTGTCGCCATAGCCGCGCATATCCGGGGCAATCACGGTGAAGCGCGTTGCCAGGCGTGGGGCGATCTTGTGCCACGTGACGTGAGTCTGGGGATGGCCGTGCAGGAGCACAACGGCGGTCCTTTGCCCCCTACAGCGGTGTGGATGCGCACCTCACTGGTGTTGATATCCTCTTGGGTGAAGCCGCGCAGCAGGTCGGGCGAATGCGGCATGCGAGCTGTTCGTCCCGCAACTAAAGGTTGCAAAAGCGATCAGAAGACGACAACCTGTCGCACCGCCTTGCCTTCGGCCAGGCGATCAAAGCCGGTGTTGATGTCGCTGAGCGCAAGGCGGCCGCTCATCAGGCGGTCGACGGGCAGGCGGCCCCGCTGGTAGAGCTCGATCAGGCGCGGCACGTCGCGGGCCGGCACGCAGGTGCCGATGTAGCTGCCCTTCACCGTGCGCTCCTCCGCCACCAGGTTGACGAGCGGGAGGGCCAAAGCCGAGTTCGGCGGCGGCAAGCCGGCGGTGACCGTCGTTCCACCGCGCCGCGTGATCTTGTAGGCGAGCTCCATCGCGCGGACGGATCCCGCCATCTCGAACGCGAAGTCGACTCCGCCTTTTGTCGCTTCGCGGATGTCGGCCGCTGCGTCGGATGCGCCGGCGTTGACCGCGTCGGTGGCGCCGAGCTGACGGGCGAGACCGAGCTTTTCATCCGACAGATCGACCGCGACGATGCGCCGCGCACCGCAGGCGACGGCGCCCAAGAGCGAGCTCAGGCCGACGCCGCCCAGTCCAATTACCGCCACGCTGGCGCCGACGGGCACGCGCGCGGTGTTGATCACCGCACCGACGCCGGTCAGCACCGCACAGCCGAACAGTGCCGCCTCGTCGAGCGGCAGATCCGGGTCGATCTTGATCAGCGAGCGCCGCGATACGGTTGCATATTCGGCGAAGGCGGAGACGCCGAGATGATGGTGGACGTCATTGCCGTTGCGATGAAGCCTCCGGTCGCCGGCGAGCAGCGTGCCGGCGGTGTTGGCGACCGCCCCCGGCTCGCACAGCGCTGGCCTGCCCTCGGCACACGGCAGGCAGTGGCCGCAGCTGGGCACAAAGACCATGATGACGTGGTCGCCCTTTTTCAGATCCTCGACGCCGGCGCCGGGCTCTTCCACCACGCCGGCGGCCTCGTGGCCGAGCACCATCGGCGTCGGCCGCGGCCGGTCGCCATTGATGACGGACAGATCCGAATGGCAGAGACCGGCGGCGGCGATCCTGACCAGCACCTCGCCCCGTCCGGGCGGATCGAGTTCGACCTCTTCGATCGTCAGCGCCTGCGATTGGGCATAGGGGGGCTGTACGCCCATGCGGTTGAGCACTGCTGCCTTGATCTTCATCCCGGAACTCCTCTCCCGCTGTTTGCCACAGGAAAGATCGGGCGGTCTGAGCGACGCAGGGGCCAAAGCGCGATCGCCCGCCGGCCAATCCTCCGCTGCGGGTCAATATCATTGCGTCCGGTGCGGTTGTCTGGCAATCGTTTCGCAATAGGAAAAATCGACGCACCGAAACGCGTCAGTGGTGAGGGAGGATGTCGATGAAACTCAACGGGCGAAGCGGTTGGTTCGTGGCCGCGGGTGTTCTCGTTGTCGCGCTGTTCGCGGGTACACCCGCGCACGCCGCCGAAAACGGCAAGTTCCGGCTCGGCATCGTCACTTTCCTCTCCGGCCCCGCATCCGGCCCGTTCGGCGTTCCCGCCGAGAACGCGGCGAAGCTGGTCGTCGACGCGCTGAACGCCGGCAAGATGCCGGCTCCCTACACGACAAAGGGCATCAACGGCGTCGAAATCGAGACGGTCGTCGTCGACGAGGCCGGCGGTGCCACCAAGCAGGTGGAGGAATTCCGCAATCTCGTCGAGCGCCAGAAGGTCGACGCCGTGATCGGCTACATCTCGAGCGGCGACTGTCTGGCGGTGGCGCCGGTGGCGGAAGAACTGAAAGAGCTGACCATCTTCTTCGATTGCGGCACGCCCCGGATCTTCGAGGACGCGTCCTACACCTACGTCTTCCGCACCGGCCCGATCGCCACCACCGATAACATCGGCGCCGCCCGCTACGTCCACGACACGCACCCGAACACCAAAACCTTTGCCGGCATCAATCAGAACTACGCGTGGGGTCAGGACTCCTGGAACGACTTCAAGGCGGCCATGGCGGTGCTGATGCCGCAGGCAAAGGTCGTGACCGAGCAGTTTCCGAAGCTCGGCGCCGGCCAGTACGGCGCGGAACTCTCGGCCATCCTCGTCGAAAACCCGGATCTGGTGCATTCCAGCTTTTGGGGCGGCGACATGGAAGCCCTGGTCCTGCAGGGTGCGGCGCGGGGCCTCTTCGACAAGCGGGCCGTCGTCCTCACCTGCGGCGAGACGGGCATGTTCCGGCTGGCCGAGCAGATGCCGGAGGGCGCGATTATCGGCGGCCGAGGGCCGTATGGCGTCTTTGCTCCCGACAACACACTCAACGCCTGGTTCCGCAAGGAGTATCAGGCGGCCTACGGCACGCCGCCGACTTATCCCTCCTACAAGATCGTCCAGGCGATCCTCGGGCTGAAAACCGCTGCCGAAAAGGCGGGGAGCGCGCCGGGCAAGCTGCCGAGCACCGATGCGATCATCGCCAAGTTTGCCGGGTCGAGCTTCGAAGCCCCGAGCGGGACGGTCGTGATGGGACTGGGCAAGGGCCACCAGGCCGTTCAGGGCATCGCCTACGGAACCTATAAGCCGGAGGGACCCGATAAGAAACCGACGGTGACCAATGTCCGGAATTACCCGGCGGAATGCGTAACACCGCCGGAAGGTACGCCCAGCAACGAGTGGATCAAGGCGGGGATGCCGGGCGCGAAGTGCGGTTGATGGCAGGTGGCGCACCCGCCATCCCTGCCCCGCACCGCCTCGCCGCCGCTCTCCGGACGTAGCCTTAGATGCTCACTCTGCTCGCGATCGTCGTCGACGGGCTCATCTACGCGTCCTGGCTGTTCCTGGTGGCGGCGGGGCTGACCTTGATCTACGGCGTCATGAAGATCCTGAACATGGCGCACGGCAGCATGTTCGCGATCGGCGCCTATACGTCGGCCTGGATCGCCGGCTGGTACTTCACCAGCGGCACCTCCGCCTGGGGCTATCCCTTGATGCTGGGCGGCGCGATCGTCGCCGGTGCGGTCGCCGGCCTCGTCATCGAGCGCGGGCTCTTGCGCTTTCTCTATGGGCGCGATCCGGTGGTGATGATTCTTCTCACCTACGCGGTGCTGCTGATCCTGGAAGACGTGATCAAGCTGATCTGGGGCGTCGATCCTTATTTCGCCTTCCAGCCCTACACGCTGCTCGGGCGCACTCGGGTCGGCCCGCTGACGTTCTCCAACTACGACTTCGGCGTCATCCTGATCGCGACGGTGATCGGCATCGGGCTGTGGTGGGGGCTGAACCGGACGCGTTGGGGCAAGCTCTTGCTCGCCGTCATCCATGATCGCGAGATGAGCGTCGCGCTTGGCATCGACGTTCGCGCCTATTTCCTTGCAACCTTCGTCATCGGCTCGGTCCTCGGCTGCATCGCAGGCGCGGTGACGGCGCCGGCGATCTCGGTCGCTCCCGGGATCGGGGTCGAGGTCATCGTGCTCGCGTTCGCGGTGGTGGTGATCGGCGGACTGGGGAGCGTCGGCGGCGCGCTCGCCGGTGCGCTCATCGTCGGATTCAGCCGCGCCGCAGCCGTCCACCTGCTGCCGCAGGTGGAACTGTTCGTGATCTTCGGGGTGATGTCGCTGGTCCTGGTCGTCCGGCCGCAGGGCCTCTTCGGGCGCGCTCCGCCGCGGAAGATCTGAACATGGCGAAGATGGACCGGACGCTGATCGGGCTGACCTTGGCGCTGGCCGCCCTGATTGCCGGCATGCTGATCTTGCCGCAGTGGCTCGTCTCTCTGGTGACGCTGTCGCTGGCGCGCGGCCTCGTCGTCCTCGGCATCGTCCTGCAGATGCGGGCCGGACTCGTTTCGTTCGGCCAGGGCCTTTACTACTGTATCGGCGGCTACACCGCGGCCGTCATCGCGAGTTCTATGGCATGCGCGAGGTTGCGCTGCTGGCGGTCGCGGTTATCCTGGTCAGCGGAACGATCTCCTTCGTGCTGGGCGCGCTGCTCAGCCGCTATCGGGATATTTTCTTCGCCATGTTGAGCATGGCGTTCTCGATGATCCTCTACGGCCTTCTGGTGAAATCGGCGGCGCTCGGCTCGACCGACGGCTTCAGCCTGCCGGCGGTAACCTTCTTCGGCTGGGAGCCGGAGGCGCAGCAGACCGGCGTCTACATTCTGACCTGTCTGCTCGCTTACGTCATCGCGCTCGCTTACCACTCATACCAGCGATCGCCCGCCGGGTATCTGGCCGGGGCGATCCGCGAGAACGAAATCCGCGTCGAATACCTAGGCAGCTCGGCGCAGCGGCTGTTGCACGCCAAGTACGTGATGGCGTCGGTTATTTCCGCGCTCGGCGGGCTGCTCAGTGCGCTGGCGACGGGCCACGTGGATCCGGAGATGGCCTATTGGACGACCTCCGGCGAGTTCGTTTTTATCGCCATTCTCGGCGGCACCGGACATGTCGCAGCACCTTTCATCGGCTCGACGCTGTTCTCGCTTGTCCGCACCTATGCCTATCAATATTTCCCGTATTCATGGCAGATGATCCTGGGCCTGGTGCTGCTCCTGATCATCGTCTTTTTGCCGCGGGGATTGTGGAGTTTGGTCCAGCGCTCAACCCACGAGCAGCATCGTGCAGCCGATCGTTAGGACCGAACGGTTGAGCCGCAACTTCGGCGCAGTCGTCGCCGCCGACGACATCAGCGTCGCCATTTCGCAGGGCGAGGTGATCGGCGTCATCGGGGCGAACGGTGCCGGCAAGACCACGTTCGTCAACATGGTGACCGGTTACCTGAAGCCGAGCGGCGGCAGGATCTTCTTTCGCGACCGCGACATCACCAGACTGAGGCCGCGCCAGGTGATGCGCATCGGAATCTGCCGATCGTTCCAGATCCCGCAACTGTTCCCGGAGCTGAGCGTACTTGACAACCTCCTCGTCGCGGTCAGTTCGAGCGACAGCGGCTGGCCGAATTTTCTGAATCCGCTGAGGTCGCCGCGGCGGATCGAGACCGCCGATCGTGTGCTCGCCGCCTACGAGATGGACACCTATCGCGACACGGTGGTGGCCACGCTGCCGCAGGGCGTCCGCAAGCTGGTCGATATCGCCATGGCCATGGTCAGCGGGCCCGCGGTCCTCCTCCTCGACGAGCCGACCAGCGGCGTCAGCGCCGCGGAGAAGTTCGCCATGCTCGAGACGATCATGGCTGCGGTGAGGGGGGCGGGGGCGACGGTGCTGTTCGTCGAGCACGACATCGAGATCGTCGAGCGCTACGCTCATCGGGTGCTGGCATTCTACGACGGTCGGATCATCGCCGACGCCGATCCGGAAACGGCGCTGAGTGATCCGGATGTGCGCAAGTACATCGTCGGATCGGAGCTCCACCGCAGACAGGGCCGACAATGATCCGCCTGGATAACGTTTCGGTCGCCATCCAGCGCGCCCCGGTTCTGAACGAGGTCTCGATGGAGATCGCATCGGGGCGGATGGCGGGGCTGATCGGCCGCAACGGCGCCGGCAAGACCACTTTGATGCGCTCGATCATGGGGCTCCTGCCGCTGCAGAAGGGCAGCATCGTCTTCGACACAATCGACCTGGGCCGGGTTGCGCCGCACCGGCGCAGCCGACACCGCATCGGCTTTATGCCGGAGGATCGGCGCCTGATCCCGGATCTCAGCGTCGCCGAGAACGTCCTGTTGCCGGCCTGGGCGGCGAAGCTCGCCGACGCCGACGACAGACTGGCCTGGACCTATGCACGCATGCCGGAGGTCGAGCAGTTCGCCGACCGCAAGGCCTCGCTCCTGAGCGGAGGTCAGCAGAAGCTGGTCGCGCTCGCGCGCAGCCTGATAATCGGCCGCCGCCTCTTGTTGCTTGACGAGCCGTTCGAGGGAGTGGCGCCGGCGCTGGCACAGCGCCTGATCGAGGTCATCGCCGGCTTGAAGGGCGAGGGAGCAACGGTGCTGATCTCGGAGTTGGACTACACCTACTCCCGGGATCTGGTCGATCAGCTGTTCGTCATCGAGCGTGGCGTCGTGACCGTGCAGTGACGCAAAAGCCTTTTGCCGGGCTCGCGCAAAGCTCACATGAGAGCGATGGCGATGGACGGTAACCGATGATGGAATGAACGCGCACCCGGCACGGTGAGCGGAAGCTTTGCTAGGGAGAGGAACGTCGAGATGGCAAACACAGATCTTCAGGATCCCGGCCTTCTGCGCGACAAGGCCTATATCGACGGACGCTGGACGGCAGCGGACAGCGGCCGCAGTTTTGCAGTGAACAATCCCGCCAACGGCGACGAGATCGTGCGGGTTGCGGATCTTGGGCCGGCCGAGGTTCGCCGGGCGATCGAGGCCGCCGACAAGGCCTATCCGGCATGGCGGGCGAAAACGGCGAAGGAGCGGGCCGTCATCCTGCGCCGATGGTACGATCTGATCATCGAGAACCAACAGGACCTCGCCGTGCTGATGACCTCGGAGCAGGGCAAGTCACTCGCCGAGAGCCGGGGCGAGGTGGTCTACGGGGCGTCGTTCATTGAGTGGTTCGGCGAGGAGGCGAAGCGCGTCTATGGCGACGTCATCCCGCAGAACGTCGGCGGTCGGCGGATCGTCGTCCTCAAGGAGCCGATCGGGGTGACCGCGGCGATCACGCCCTGGAACTTCCCGATCGCGATGATCACCCGCAAGGTGGCGCCGGCGCTGGCCGTCGGCTGCACGTCGGTGATCAAGCCGGCGAAGCTCACACCCTTGTCGGCGCTGGCGCTGGCCGAACTGGCGCATCGCGCGGGTGTACCGGCGGGTGTGCTCAACGTGCTGACCTCGTCGTCGGCTTCGGAGGTCGGCAAGGAGCTCTGCTCAAATCCGATCGTCCGCAAGATCTCGGTGACCGGCTCGACCGAGATCGGCAAGCTCGTGATGCGGCTGTCTTCGGATACGCTGAAGAAGCTCTCGCTCGAGCTCGGCGGCAATGCTCCGTTCATCGTTTTCGACGACGCCGATCTCGACGCGGCGGTGCAGGGTGCAATGGCGTCTAAATACCGAAATTCCGGTCAGACCTGCGTCTGCGCCAACCGCATCCTGGTTCAGGACAAGGTCCACGACGCATTCGCCGGGAAGCTGGCGGACGCGGTGAGGGGGCTGAAGGTGGGACCAGGGCTGGAGGCGGGTGTCGAGCAGGGCCCGCTGATCAACGAGGCGGCGGTTGAGAAATGCGAAGAGCACATCGCCGATGCGCTCGACAAAGGCGCGCGCCTCGTCGTCGGCGGCAAGCGCCACGAGCTGGGTGGCACGTTCTTCCAGCCGACGGTGCTGACCGACGCCAATCCACAGATGAAGATCGCCCGCGAAGAGGTATTCGGGCCGGTGGCGCCGCTCTTCCGCTTCGACACCGAGGAGCAGGCGGTGGCGATGGCCAACGACACCGAATACGGCCTCGCGTCCTACTTCTATGCCCGGGACATCGGCCGCATCTGGCGGGTGGCGGAAGCGCTCGAATACGGCATGGTCGGCGTCAATGAGGGCATCATCTCGACGGAGGTGGCGCCCTTCGGCGGCGTCAAGGAGTCCGGCATCGGCCGCGAAGGCTCGAAGTACGGCATCGAGGAGTACTGCGAAATCAAGTATGTCTGCATGGGCGGGATCTGAAGCCGGTGGCTCTCAAGCACATCTTCGTGCACTTGGACGAAAGCGATCGGTGCGGTGCCCGTCTCGCTCTCGCGATCGAGCTCGCACAGAAGTTCGAGGCTTTGCTCACGGGCTTTTTTGCCGAGAACGATCCTCAGGTGATGACGGTTGCTCTCCTCGATGCCGAGAGCGTCCTTGGGCCCGGGGCGCACCGGGTGGAGGAATGGTTTCGCGAGCGAGTCGGCGCGGCCGGGGTCCGGGCCGACTGGGCGACGGCGATGACCGTGGGCGATGCCGCCCTCATTGAAGAGGTCGTCGCCGCTGTCCAGGCCTCCGATCTCGCCATCCTCGGGCAGCACGAACCGCACCGGTCCGACATCCGCGCACCGGCGGAACTCGCGGAACAGATCGTGCTGCATGGCGGTCGGCCGGTGCTGATCGTGCCCTATGCGGGCACTTTCCACCATGTCGGACGTCGCATCATGGTTGCCTGGAATTCCGGCAGGGAAGCGGCGCGGGCGCTGAATGACGCGATCCCCCTTTTGCGGGCGGCGGAGCATGTGACGTTGGTTGCCATCAACGTCGAAGAAAGGGGGAAGGCACAGGCGCAGGACGACGGGCCGTTCCTCCACATCCGGCGGCATCTGGCGGCGCACGGCATCCGTGTCGAAACCGATCGGATGATTGTCGAGAACATCGATGCGATGGACCTGCTGTTGGGGCGCCTGACCGACGAGGCGGTCGATCTGCTGGTCATGGGCGCGCACGGGCATTACGGGTTTCCGTACACGCACCGCGGTGGCAGCACGCGTCACATCCTTCGGCAGATGACCGTCCCGGTCCTGATGTCCCACTAAAGCTGATGAGTAAAGGGGAGCGATTTCCGCAGATTGGTAACGGCTAAATCGCGGGACCCTCCAGGTATAAAAATGGCCCGGCATAGCAGCGGAGGCCGAGCCATCCTGAGTATTGCTTCTCGACCCGTCGGGCCGAAGGTTGGACGTCAGGCGTCCTTGGCGGGATTGTAGCGGAAGGATGCGCGGACCCGGGCGCGATACTCGACCACCTTGTTGTCCTGCAAGCGCACATCCAGGAGCTCGACCTCGGCAACCCTGAGGTCCTCCAGATGCTTCGCCGCTTCCTCGAGCGCCGATTTCGCCGCATCCTCCCAGGAGGTCGCGCTGGTGCCGATGATCCGAACGACCCGATACAAGCTCATGACAGTCTCCTCCCATCTTTGCGTCGGCCGCCGATGGCGCCCCGGCAAACAGGTAAGAGCCGGTCCGCACAACGGCGGATAGCCGGATAGTTTATCTCTTCTCCCTCCAGTTCCCCAGCGGCTTTACAAGGTCGTGCGCCGCCGCCGCCACAACGTCTAGAGAAGGGGGCAAAGACGTCGCTTACGGAGACGACACGAAGGTGGAAAGCGGGAGCGCTTGCCGGCCGGCCCTCAGTCGGGACAGGGGCGCAGGATGATAGGGCCGTCGGCCGCCGGAGCCAGCCGGCGGAGGTCGAGGCAGTCGTGGGCCCCGCATATCCGCCAGTCACCGGCCGCCTCGGAGCGCGCCAGGACCAGCTTTGACAGCGGCGCCAGCGCCGGGCGGTACGTCCACCAGCCGTCTTCCAGCCGAGCGTCATGGGGAGGCTCCATCCCGGCGCCGGTGCCCTTGATCCGCGCCGCGGTGATCTCCAGCCCGTTCGGCGAGATGCGCCAGTCCTCCTCCCAGGCGGTCTTCTCGACCGAGTGCGTCCATGACAGAGTGAAGGCCGACCAGGCTACGACCAGTGTCGCCGCACCGGCCGTCACGCACAGGCTCATGGTGCGGCTGCTGCCCGCCGGCTGCGAAGGATGTGCATCGTAAGGACCGCAGCGGCCAGGGCGAAGCCGATCTCGTCGGTCAAGGGCAACGCCGCGACCAGAGTGAACGCCGCGCCCGCCGCCAGCGCCCGTTCCCACCATGTCAGCGGAGTTCTCAGCACGCCGATCGAAGCGATGCCCCAGATGCCCACGGCGAGGACCGTCTTGAAGACGATGTAGGCGACGGCGAGGGGAAAGCCCAACGACTGGGTCAACGGGCCGCCGTCCTGCAGCATCAGCGCCGGCGTGTACACCGCCATGTAAGGGATGACGAACCCGGCAATGGCGATGCGGACCGCCTGCAGGCCGATCTTCAGGCCCAACTCCTTGGCGATCGGCGCCGCGGCAAAGGCCGCGAGGGCGACCGGCGGCGTCAGGTCGGCGAGGATGCCGAAGTAGAAGACGAACATGTGGCTGACGATGAGCGGAACGCCGAGTTGCTGCAACGCCGGTCCGGCCAGCGACGAGGTGATGATGTAGTTGGGGATAGTCGGGATGCCCATGCCGAGGATCAGGCACGTGATCATCGTCAGGATCAGGCTGAGGAAGAGATTGTGTTCGCCGATGGAGACGATGAAGCGCCCGAACGTCGTCGCCACGCCGGTCAATGTCATCGTGCCGATGATGATGCCGACAAGCGCGCAGGCGACGCCGACCGGAAGCGCGCTCTTTGCGCCTTCGGCGAGGCTGTCACGGCAAAGTGCGAGGGTGGCGCGGCCGCCGCGGTGGAAGCAATTCCACAGAACGAGGACGGCGATGAGCAAGGCGATGGTGGCGATCCCGGCTTGAACCGAAAGGGCGGCCGCGACACCGATACAAATCCAAAGGAGAATGCGGAGGCCTTGGCGGCCGATGCCGCCGACCGCGGCGGTGCCGAGGATCAGCACCGTCGTCAGCGCGAGGCCGATGGTGCCGGCGAACAGCGGCGTGAAGCCGGAAAACAGCAGGTAGACGAGCGCCACCAGCGGCAGGACGAGGTACCACTTGGTGCGCAACGCCTGCACCGCGCTCGGGCACTCGTCCTTCGGAAGGCCGCTCAAGCCGCACCTGATCGCTTCCAGATGCACGGCCCAAAAGGTCGACGCAAAATAGAGGATGGCCGGGACGACGGCCGCCCTGACCACCTGCTCGTAGGGAATATCGAGCGTTTCGGCCATGATGAAGGCGACCGCGCCCATCACCGGCGGCATGATCTGTCCGCCCATGCTCGACGTCGCCTCGACGCCGCCGGCAAAAGCGGAGGAGTAGCCGAAGCGTTTCATCAGCGGGATGGTGAACTGGCCGGTCGTCACGACATTGGCGACACCCGAGCCCGAAATCGTCCCCATGAAGGCGCGATGAAACCACGGCGACCTTGGCCGGGCCGCCACGCGTATGACCGACAAGGCCAAGGGCGACGTCGGTGAAGAAGTCGATCATTCCGGCATGTTCGAGAAACGAGCCGAAAAGGATGAACAGAAATACGAAACTGGAGGACACGTAGATCGGTACGCCGTAGATGCCCTCGGTTCCGAACGCCATGTGATCGATGACCTGGGCGAAGGCGTAGCCGCGATGATCAAGCGGCGGCGGCAGATACTGACCGAAGAAGCAGTAGGCGAGGAAAACAGAGCAGACGATGGGCAGGGCCGGGCCAAGGAGCCGGCGGGCGCACTCGAAGACGAGGACGATCAGGATCACCCCGACGACGATATCCTGCGGTTCGGGTGCGCCGGCTCTGAAGATCAGGTCCCTGTAGAAGGCCCACTGGTAGAGCCCGGTGGCAAAGCCGAGGAGCCCGAGGCTCCAGGCGACGATCATGCGCAGCCCGTTGCCTGTCCTCCAGCTTTCGAGGAGCGGAAACGCCAACAGGAGCAGAAACCCGACGTGCACGCCACGCACGATCTGCGATGGCAGGATGCTGTACGCCGCCGTGAAGATCTGAAACGAGGAAAAAGCGACGGCAATCCAGAAGAGAAGCCGTTGTGCGGCGGTATCACCGAAACCGGGTGCCGTGCCGTGCTCGAGGTCTCCAGGTGTATGAATATCCTCTGCGTGGCCGGGACCGGATGACATCGCCGGCGGCCCGCTACATCAGGCCCTTCTCCTTGTAATACCGCTCCGCCCCCGGGTGCACGGGCACAAGCATGTTCTTTGCGGCGGTGTTCGGATTAATCGCCTTGGCGGCCGAGTGCGCCGCGACCATTTCGTCCAGATGTTCGAACATGGACTTGGTCATCAGGTACACGGTGTCCGACGTCACGCCTTCGCGGGTGACGAGGAAGTTCACCACGCCTGCGGTTGGAACATCGGCAGACTGGTGATGATAGGTGCCGGCGGGGATGGAAAGGGCGACATAGGGAGAGCCGATCTTTTCGACGAGATCGGCGGGTATCGGCACGAAGTCGACGTCGATGCTGGTCGAGAGGTCGCGGATGGCGGCGACACCGAGGCCCGATGACAGGAGCGTCCCGTCGAGCTGCCGGTTTTTCATCAGCTCGACCGACTCGGCGTACGGCAGATATTCGACCTTGCCCAGATCGTCGTAGGAAAGACCGGCCGCCTCCAGGATCGTGCGCGAGTTGATCTCCGTCCCGGACTTCGGGGCTCCCACGGAAATGCGCTTGCCCTTGAGATCGGCAAGCGACTTGATGCCGGAGTCGGCCCGGACGACGAAGTGGATATAGTTCGGATACATCGCCGCGATGCCTCTCAGCTTGTCGAGCTTGCTCTTGAAGCCGGCCTCTTCGTCCCCCTCCCAGGCCAGCTTGAGGGAATTGCCAAGCGTGAACGCAACCTCGCCCCGTTCCTGCTGCAGCAACGTCAGGTTCTCGACGGAAGCCTTCGTCGCTTGCACCTGAATTCGAGCATCGGGGATGGCATCGCCGTAGATCTTCGACAAAGCTACGCCGAGCGGATAGTAAACACCGCTGGTCCCGCCGGTAAGAATATTGATATACTCCGCCGACCATGCTTGAACTGATGCCACGGTGAACGCACAGAAGAGGAGGAACGCAGCAAAGTGCCGCGGCCGGACCGCTAGTTTCATGACGTCGCTCCCGAACGATTTACCCGCAATTTTACTATTGCGAAAGATTATCTCAAACAACCGTTGACGAAGCAACACGGTAACCCGCGATGTATGATCGTTTTTTGCCGCTTCGGCGGGGACCTTGGCCCCGGCTTCCGGGGCGGGGCGGGCGGGCGGTCCGGCTCTTCAGGTTCAGCCCAGATAACCGACCGCCCGCCACCAAAGATAGTTGAGCGGCGTTTAAGACGACAGGGCGGCGATCAGCGTCGTCGTGTTGTAACGGAACATCCGCAGATAGGTGGGGGCGGGGCCGTCGGGCCCCGACAGCGCATCCGAATACAAGATGCCGCCGATGGCCGCTCCCGTCTCCTTGCGGATCTGCTCGATCAGCCGGGGATCGGTGATGCTTTCGATGAATACCGCCGGGACGTGCTCAGCCCGGATCTGCCTGATCAGGCGCGCCACATCCCCGGCCGATGCCTCCGCCTCGGTGCTGACACCCTCCGGTGCCAGGAACCGGAGGCCGTAGGCCTCGCCGAAATAGCCGAAAGCGTCGTGGGAGGTGACCACGGTGCGACGGTCCGGCGGGAGCCTGGCAAGGGCGTTGCGAACTTCGGCATCGAGTGCCGTCATTTCGGCTTCATAGCGCGCCGCATTCGTCGTGTAGACGGCGGCGCCTCCGGGGTCGGCCGCGATCAGGCCGTTCGCGATGTTCCGTGCGTAGATCTGGCCATTTTTCAGACTTTGCCAGGCGTGCGGGTCGATGATACGACGATGGTCTGCGCCGCCGTCCTCCTCTGCCGTCGTCAGAGGAGTCACGCCGGTGCTGGCGACGATTACCATTCCCTTAAAGCCGCTCGAGGGGATCAGCCGGTCGATCCAGCCCTCTAATCCCAGACCGTTGACCAGGACGACCTGCGCGGCGGCCAAGCTGCGGGCATCGGCGGGCGTCGGCTGATAGACGTGAGCGTCGCCATCGGGGCCGACCAGCGTCGTTACGTCGACACGATTGCCGCCGATCTCGTGCAGCATGTCGCCGAGAATGCTGAATGTGGCGATCGCTTTGACCGGCCGCTCGGCCGAACCCATCGCCTGCCGTGAAACGAGCGCGGCGAGGCCCACGGCAGCGAGGCCTCGAAGGACGGATCGCCTGCAGAACATCCCCTTGCTCATTGCTGGCCGGGTTCAGGCTTCCAGATGCCGGCGGGGCAGGCGGCCGGCAACAACGCTTCCGACCGGACCGCACAGCATGGAGCCGGCATAGGCCGTCCCCGCGGTCAGAATGATCGCCGGGCCCGACGGCAGGCTGAAGTAGTACGATAACAGCAATCCCCCGATGCTCGATGCGAAAGCGACGATCATGGCGACGGCGATCATGCCGGTGATCTCCCGCGCCCAGAAGCGGGCGGCAGCCGCCGGCAGGATCATCAGGCCGACCACCATCAGCGTTCCTAGCGCCTGGAATCCGCCAACCAGGTTGAGGACGACCAGGAAGAGGAAGGTGAAGTGGACGGGTGAACTCAACCGGCTGACCGACCGCAGGAACTGCGCATCGAGACACTCCATGATGAGCGCGCGAAAGATGAAGGCGAAGGCAAAAAGCGTGAGGGAGGCGACGCCCGCGATCAACAGGATGGCGGCGTCATCGAGCGCCAGAACGGTGCCGAAGAGAACGTGCAGCAAATCGACGTTGCTGCCGCGAACGGAGACAATGAGGACACCGGAGGCGAGCGAAATCAGGTAGAACGCCGCAAGGCTTGCATCCTCCCTTAGTACCGTAACCCGGGCAATGACGCCGGCGAGCAGCGCTACGATGAGACCGGCGATGAGGCCGCCCGCGCTCATCGCCGGCAGCGACAGGCCGGCGATGAGAAAACCGACGGCGGCGCCCGGCAGGATCGCATGCGCCATCGCGTCCCCCATCAGGCTCATCCGCCTGAGCATGAGAAAGACACCGACCGGCGCCGATCCCAGCGACAGGGCGAGGCATCCGGTGAGCGCCCGGCGCATGAACGAGAATTCGATGAAGGGTGCGATGACGTAATCGCCGATCACGGTCTCAGCCCCGCATCGCGGGCACACAGGCTTGCGTTCTCGTCCCATGCCTCGCACAGCTGGCGGGCGCGCCCGAGGTTGGCGGGTGTGAGAACGTCGGCAGCCGGTCCCCATGCGACCGGCTCGCGGGCGAGCAGCAGCGCATGCGGGAAATGCCGGCGCACCTGATCGAGATCATGAAGGACGGCAAGGATGGTCCGTCGTTCTGCGTGCCAGCGCTGGATGAGCGAAAACAAATCGGCGACGGTTTTGCCATCGATGGCGGTGAATGGTTCATCGAGCAGGATCAGTGGCGCATCCTGCAGCAACAGTCGCGCGAACAGCAACCGCTGCATCTGGCCGCCGGATAGAGAGCCGATCGGCCGCCGCTCGAAGCCGCCAAGACCGACGGCGGCGAGCGCCATCGCTACGGCGTTCCGGTGGCCGGCGTCGAGGCCGCGCAGCGCTCCCACTTCTCGCCACAGCCCCATGGCGACGAACTCGAGCGCCCCGATCGGGAAGCTGCGGTCGATTTCGCTCTGCTGCGGCAGATAGGCGATTTGCTCGCGATCGACCCCCATCAGGGAGATGGCGCCGCTTTGCGGTCTGAGACCGCCAACGATACCCTTGAGCAAGGTCGACTTGCCGGCACCGTTGGGACCGACCACGGCAAGCAGATCGCCCCGGGGGACGTTGCCCCTCAGGTGGTGTACGGCGGGGTGACGGTCATAGCCGAGGGTCAGGTCTTCAAAGCGTAGGACCGGCGCGGCGACGCTCACGGCTGCAGGCTCCAGGCAACGGCCAGCCAAAGGAATGCCGCGAGTGCGCCGGCAATAGCGAGCCGCCCCGGCAGCCCGGACAGCATCGGCGACCAGGGGCCGCGGGACCTGTGGTTCATGACGCGCACGAAGGTCGAGACGCCTTGCCGTTGCCGAAGAAGCCGGCACGGTAGCCGGGGATCAGCATGATCGGACCCCGCCACGTGCTGCGCCGCTGCCTGAGCACCGGCATCGACGCCGATATCTTTGCCCGCGGGCTTCGTTGCGGTGCATGCTGGGTGCTCCGTGCCCGCGAAAAGGAAGGATTGCTCGCAAGGACGCAGGGTGTCTCGCCGCCGGCGCCGCTGTCCGAGAAATCCTCGCGAGCCACCCGTTACTTTATAACATGCGGGAGATCGGCGGAAGTGCCAGTGCGGCGCTCGGCATCGCGTGGGAAGGCGGCGAAGGACCCGGCCTACGCGCGCGATCTGGTCGCCGCCGGGTTTTACGTCGCCCAGATCACCAGTGCCCACAAGGGTCCACGTTTCCGGTCGATGATGATCAGCAACATCCGCAAAGCGGCGCCTGAGATGGGGCTCCAGGGCGTTACAACCAGCCGCGATGCTTGAAGTAGCGGAAGGGCAGGACGGCCGAAAGGAACATCAGACACAGCGCCAGCGGATAGCCGAGGTACCATTTCAGTTCCGGCATCAGCTCGAAGTTCATGCCGTAAATGCTGGCCACCAGCGTCGGCGGCAGGAAGACGACGGCGATCACCGAGAAGATCTTGATAATGTTATTTTGCTGGATGTTGATCATGCCAAGGGTCGCATCGAGCAGGAGCTGCAGCTTCTCCGACTGGCGCTCGACATAGCCGATCAGTGCGACGATGTCCCGTTGCACGTCCTTCAGCCGACTCCGCACTTCTTTGTTGCCCGCCACCCTCAGGTTGGCGTCGAAGAAGGTCAGCAGCCGCAACAGCCCGACGAGGCTCTCGTCGGCCTTCGAGCAGCGGACGGCACTGATGCCGATGGTGTTGAGCTCCTGCGAATAGTCGCGGGTGCCGGTGGATTTTGAGCCGATCGGCGCGAAGATCGCCTTCGACAGGGCGCCGACGTTCTGGTCGACCGTCTCAAGTGTGTCGGCGGCGCGATCGACGATTGCGTCGAGCAGCTCGACCAGCGCCATCTCGGCCGAACTGCAGAACTCGGGATGAGCGGCGATGCGGGAACGGAAGGTCTGGAACGGCATCGGCGAGCAGTAGCGGATCGTTGTCATCAGCCCGTCGGAAAGAACGAACGTAATGGCGCGCGTCTCCGGGCTCGGCGTCTCCGTCTGGTTGAGGACGCTCGCCGTCATGAACAGCGAAAGGCCATCCCGGTAGAGCCGGCTCGACGGTTCGATCTCGCGCATCTCGTCGGGTGTCGGCACCTGGATAGCGGCGACGGACCTCATCGCCTCGGTTTCGGCCGGCGTCGGTTCGAGCAGATCGATCCAGAACACGCCCGAGGGGAGTGGTTGCCCCGGCGTGAGCGCGTCTTCGACGATGCGGCCGCCGCGCCGGCAGTAGAGCGTGAGCATCGTCCCTGTCCCTCGTCTCCTTGGGCCGCCCCGCCACGTTTGCTCCGTGCCGTCAGCGGTAACGCGCGAACCCGAGTGTCGGCTTTTCGGTCCGGGACGCGCGCGGTGAAACCGTCCTTCGGAGGAGGCCTCGACGTTCGGAGCACCGCCCGGTTAGCACATCGTCAATGCATGCGCAAACGGCGGACCGCGCCGAACCGACAGGGACAGAATCACCGAGAGGAATACCGCGATCCGGCGCTGCCGCTGCCGGCGCCCAGCCCCCGAAATGCGTCGATCCGCACGCGCCGTTGAAGCGGCCGCCTCGTCTTGCTACCTGAAGAGCAATAGATGTGCCGGCTGCGGCCGTCGTCGGCTCGGCCGGGCGGCCCGCGGAGGATCGGGCGGGGACGGCGGAACCGGCGCCGACAGCACGTGCGGTCGCCTTCCGGCATTGACGAGACGAGCGCCCGCGCTGGCGCCCTTTGCGCGAGACGAGAGTGCAGCCGGTCCGATTGCAGGAGTAGCCCATGTCAGGCTCACCGCCGGTGACGCTGAGCCAATCGCGGCCGATATTCTGTCGTGTGGTCGGGCTTGACGAGGCGACCCGCGACATCCGCATCGTCCGCCTTGAGGTCGAATCCGGAGGACCATTCCGCTTTGCCGCCGGTCAGTACGCGCGGGTGACCTTCGGCGAACAGCGGCCGCGCGACTACTCGATGGCAAATCGTCCCGACGATCCGCTCCTCGAGTTTCACGTTCGCCGCTCCAGCACCGCCGGCGCCAGCGCCTACGTCGCGCGCGGCCTTCGAATTGGCGACGGCGTGCGAGTTGAAGGTCCCTTCGGAAGTTCGTGGCTCCGGCTCGATCACCCTGGCCCGATTCTGGCGGTGGCCGGCGGCTCCGGCCTCGCGCCCATCAAGTCGATCGTCGAGACGGCGATCGGAAGCAATATCAGGGAGCCGATCCATCTCTACTTCGGCGCCCGCGACGAGGGCGACATCTACCTCGAGCCCCACTTCCACGGGCTCGCGGCGCGCTTTCCGGGGTTCCGGTTTGTTCCCGTGCTGTCGGATCCGGTCGCGCCGACAGCCGCGCCGCATCGGCACGGTCGTTGACGCCGTCGCCGCCGACTTCACCGACTTCGCCGGGATCAAGGCCTACCTCGCCGGGCCGCCGCCGATGGTCGAGGCGGCCGTCCACCTGTTGAGAACGCACGGTATCGCCGCGGCCGACATCCATGCGGATCCCTTCTATCCGATGGCGGAGGCGGCCAAGTCCGCTCCGCCGCCGGTCCAATCCGGGACGCCGAGGTGAGGCAACGGTCCGATCGCAACCGCTGCGAACGCCGGGCGTTGTACCGGCGATGACGATGGCGGGCACGGATGTCAATGTCGATCTGGCGCTGGCGAAAATCAGCCTCGCCGCCAAGTCGGACGGACTGTGGTCGGTTCTCGAGGCGGCGCAGTACGCCAGCCTCATCCTTCAGGACCCGGACGCAGGCCAGCCGGGAGCGGCGATCGACGCGTTCGTCGATGCCTTCTCGGCCCTCGTCGAAACGTGGGAGGCTGCGGACCTGCGAAACAAGCAGCCGCTTATCGCGGCTGTTCTGGCACGCACCGACGCTCTCGCCGACGCCGGGGTGTTCGTCCATTGGGGAGTCACCCAGCGTCGGTTCGCCGATGTCGGGACGAGCACGGCGATGCTGCCGCTCGCCGTCGTCTGGCTCGACCGCTCGGACGCGCCGCTGATCACCATCGAACTGCCGGAGAGCCTGCCGATCGGAGACGGTGACGACGCCTAAAGCCCGCCGGATGTGACCCGGCTGCCGCAATCCGCGAATCAATCGGGCTCGCTGAATGGATCGCTCGCAGACGCAAGGATTTCGCAGAGCTTGGCGACGTTCAGGCTTATCGGCCGCATCTTCTCGGCGCCGACTTCCCCGCCGCGTGCGACACGATTAACGGCTTCGATGAGTTCCGGTTCGCTCGCGCCGGTGCGGACGATCTCGGCGATGCAGTGGTCGTCGAGGCGGCTCTTGCCGACAAGTTGTTGGACTCGCTCGCGCGTTAATCTTAGCACCCTAGGCCTCCTCCGATGACGGCGCACAAGTGGGCGCTGGCCGACGCCGCGCACATGCTTCCCTCGTCCCCTCGACAAGATAGCCGCGGCGCCGGGCGGGCGTCTAGCGGTCTGCGATCGCCTTCGTGATGCTAGCGGGGCCGTCGTGTCGTGCCCGGCACCGGCCGCAACGGGGCGACCACGCGCGGCGTTCGGCTCGCTGCCTGCGGCGCCGGCCGCGCCGCAACTGGAGCTTCCGTACGCTCGGCCCGCTCCCAAGGAGGACTTTCGTGCAGGCGATTTTCCGCGGTCAATGCCGTCGGCGGCAGAAACGGCCGCCAGGCGGCGGCGACGATCTCCGACCACATCCTGACCGGCGTGCCCCATGCCAGGGCGGCGGTCGTCCACCACGACGTCAACAACTCCTGGTACGGTGCGGACGTCGGCTGCGCTATCATCGCCTCCGCGTCGAGAGGAGGCTTCGATGCCTTCCTTATCGAAGGGATCGGCGGCTTCCGTGTTGTCCGCCGGTAAATCCGCCTTCGTGCCGACTCGTTTCATGTCTCCGTCCTTTGCTTCCGATCGAAGAGAACGCTCGATGTCGGCCAAGCTTGCCCGCCATATAGGGTGCCAGATGTGGCTCAAGAATGGTTATCTGCCACCGGCTGAATTTGGTTTCAACAAAAGCCTGTCAACTGTTAATTGTGCCGAAAGAGGGCCTAAAATTTGAATGATCTGCATCACGCCGAAAAATGGTATATTTTGTGTCATACAGGCGAGGTGGAGAATGGGCTTTTCCGGGAATGACCTGCTGCAGGTGAATGCGGCGGTCGGTCGGCAATGGCTAAAGCTGGCCATGAATGCCGTCCACTGGTATGCGGCGCTCCTCGATCCGCGACCTGATCTCGGTGTACCGGCGCGGAGAGTTACGGCTCCCTACGTGTGGTGGTGGTGACCGCAATCGGATGAGGCGCATGGATCGCCGCCGCACGGATACCGCGGCGGAGAGGGCGGGTTGTGTCCGCTGCGTCCCGCTCCATCTTTCTCATAACGTCGACCGCTGATTTCTCATAACGTCGACCGCTGCATTGGCCGGGTCCCGTCGCATCCCTGATCCTCGAAGCCAAAGCCAAGCAACCTGTGGCTGAACAGGTGCCCGGCTGCATGGCAAAAGCCATGCGATCGGATTCGCCCGTCGCGAAATCGGCGACCCGGTGCGGATCGCGAGATGGCTTCCCGATTGCGCAGCATGAATTGGAACAATGGCGTCGTATCCCGGCGCGTGCCGTGCTTGTTGCCAAGCGCATCGATCTCCGCACTCTCTATCGCACCGACAGCTTCGCGGCCGCGCCGCTCGCCCTCCCCGCCGGCGAAAAGGGGGTGGCCGTAGTTTTCCGCTACGGCGTCACCGTGATGGGGCGGGGCCTCCGCCGTCGGGTCGGAGCTTCAGCCCGAGCGTGTGCAGCGGCGGTAGATCCGCCCCAAGGGGACTAATCAACTGACTGCACGTCGAATTTTCACGCAATGGTAGCGTCCGGGCCGATCCGGGTGTTATGCTTTCGCCTCGAACGAGCGAAAAGTACGCTCCGGGCGGACAACAAGCGTCGGCGGTAATTGCCGGGAACGATACGGATAGGAGGTTTGATGAAAAAACTCGCATTCGCGGCGGCGCTCGCCGTGCTCGGCGTCAGTGGCGCCGCATCGCCGGTGTTTGCCGGCGCCACTCTCGACGCGGTGAAGTCCCGCGGGTCGCTCGTCTGCGGCGTTCACACAGGTCTCTATGGTTTCAGTGCGCCGGACGACAAGGGCGTCTGGCGCGGCATCGACGTCGACATGTGCCGGGCCGTCGCCGCCGCCGTGTTCGGCGATGCGACGAAGGTCAAGTACGTGCCTTGAGCGCGCAGGCGCGGCTGACCGCCCTGCAGTCGGGCGAGATCGACATGCTGTCGCGCAACACCACCTGGACGCTGACCCGCGCCACCGCCAACGGCCTCAACTTCGCGCCGGTCAACTACTACGACGGCCAGGGATTCCTCGTCGCCAAGAAACTCGGCGTCAACAGCGCCAAGGAACTGGGCGGTGCCACCGTCTGCGTGCAGACGGGAACAACGACCGAGCTCAACCTCGCCGACTACTTCCGCGCCAACAAGATGGAGCTGAAGCCGGTAACCATTGAGAAGTATGAGGAAGTGACCGGCGCCTTCGTGGCCGGGCGCTGCGACGCGATGACATCGGACACCTCGCAGCTCGCCGCCATCCGTGCCAACGAGGTCCCCAATCCGGATGACTACGTGCTGCTGCCGGAGCTGATCTCGAAGGAGCCGCTGGCGCCGGCGGTCCGGCAGGGCGACGATCAGTGGCACGACGTCGTCTCCTGGTCGATCTATGCGATGATCGAGGCGGAGGAGCGGGGCATCACGTCGGCCAACGTCGACGAGATGCTGAAGAGCACGGATCCCAACGTCAAGCGCATCCTCGGCGTCACCCCCGGCTTCGGCCAGGCGCTCGGCGTCGACGAGAAGTGGGCCTACAACATCATCAAGCAGGTCGGCAACTACGGGGAGAGCTTCGAGCGCAATGTCGGCATGGGCTCGAAGCTGAAGCTGCCGCGTGGTCTCAACGCTCAATGGACCAATGGCGGGCTGCAATACTCGCCGCCGTTCCGTTAACGAAACCGCGGCCGCTCCGGCTCCGGTGGCGACGCGCGCCGGAGGCCGGAGCGGCGGCATTTGAGCAGCCGATGAGGACATGACGCAGTCGTCTCACGGATCGTCCCGGCCGCCGGCGCCAACGAGGGTCGCCTGGTGGAACGACCAGCGCATCCGCGCCATATTCTACCAGGTGGCGGTGCTCGGCGTTGTCGCCGCCGTCGTCGCCTATCTCGTCTCCAACACGCTCACAAATCTGGCCGCCCGGCAGATCGCCACCGGTTTCGGCTTCCTCGGCCGGGAAGCCGGGTTCGGCATCAGCGAAAGCCCGATCCCTTACAGTCCGGCCGACACCTACTTGCACGCCTCGCGGTCGGCGTCGTCAATACGCTGGTCGTCTCCGTCATCGGCATCGTTCTTGCGACCCTCATCGGCATCGTCGTCGGCATCGCGCGGCTGTCGCGCAACTGGATCGTCGCCCGGCTCGCCGGCGTCTACGTCGAAGGGCTGCGCAATATTCCCGTCCTTTGCAGCTGTTCTTCTGGTACTCGCTGATCACCGTGGGGCTGCCCGGGCCGCGGCAGGCGCTGAACCCGCTGCCGGGCGTATTTCTCTCCGCCCGCGGCCTCGAGGTTGCCGGCCCCGGTGTCGAATCCGGCGCACCTGTGGATGGCGGTGGCGCTCGTTCTCGGCCTGATCGGCGCCTGGGCGATCGCCCGCTGGGCGCGCCGGCGGCAGGAGAAAACCGGACAGCTGTTCCCGGTAGGTGCGCACCGGGCTGGCCCTGGTGTTCGGTCTGCCGCTCCTCGTCTGGCTCCTCGCCGGCATGCCGACGACACTCGAAATCCCGAAACTGGGCGGTTTCAACTTCACCGGAGGGATCGCCGTCACGCCGGAGTTCACCGCTCTGCTCGTCGGCCTCGTTCTCTACACCGGCACGTTCATCGCCGAGATCGTCCGCGGCGGCATCCTTGCGGTGGCGCACGGCCAGACGGAGGCGGGGCTCGCCATCGGCCTCACCCGCGGCCAGGTGCTCCGGCTGATCACCCTGCCGCAGGCGCTGCGCGTGATCATTCCGCCGTTGACCAGCCAGTATCTCAACCTGACGAAAAATTCCTCGCTCGCCGTCGCCATCGGTTATCCCGATCTGGTCAGCGTCGCCAATACCGCGATCAATCAGACCGGCCAGGCGGTTGAAGGCGTCGCCATCATCATGGCGGTCTACCTCACCGTCAGCCTGTCGATCTCGGGATTCATGAACTGGTACAACCGGCGGATCGCCGTGAAGGGTGGACGATGACAGACGACCGCCGGCCCGACGAGCCCCCCGACAACGAGCCCCCCGACGACGAGCCGACAAGCGGCCCGACACGAGCCGTGAGCGGCGCCGGTTCGAGGAGCAGCCGGACGAGATCTTCGCTCGCGAGGAAGAACCCATCGAGCTCCTGCATGTGCCGCCGCCGCAGCCCTCACGAGAGGGGCTGACGACCATCCTCTCCCGCTGGGCCCGGGAAAACCTTTTCTCCGGCGCCTGGAACACGGTGCTCACGCTCGTTTCGGTCTGGCTCCTCTGGCGGGCGATTCCGCCGCTCATATCCTGGGTTTTTGTCGATGCGGTCTGGACCGGCGGCGATCCCGCCCTCTGCCGCGCCGCCGGCGGCGCCTGCTGGGCGATGATCGACGAGAAGCATCGCTTCATCCTGTTCGGCCTCTATCCCTTCGATCAGCAGTGGCGGCCGTTGCTGGCGGTGGTGTTGTTCGTCGGCATCATCGCCGTCAGCTGCTATCCGCCGTTCTGGCGGCCGTGGCTCGCCGCTCTCTGGGCCTTCGTTCTCGTCACCTGCGGCGTCCTGATGTGGGGCGGCCTCTTCGGCCTCTCCTTCGTTCCGACCGATCTCTGGGGCGGCCTGCCGCTGACCCTGATTCTCGCCGGTGTCGGCATGATCGGCTCGTTTCCGCTCGCCATCCTCCTTGCCCTCGGCCGGCGCTCGGAGATGCCGGCCATCCGCTCCGTCTGCGTCGGCTTCATCGAGTTCGTCCGCGGCGTGCCGCTGATCAGTGTGCTGTTCATGGCATCGGTGATGTTTCCCCTGTTCCTGCCGGAGGGCGTCACCATCAACAAGCTGTTGCGGGCGCTCGTCGGTATCACCCTGTTCACCGCCGCCTATCTCGCGGAGGCGGTCCGCGGCGGGCTGCAGGCGGTTCCGCGCGGGCAGTACGAAGCGGCCGACGCGCTGGGCCTTGGCTACTGGCGGAAAACGCTGCTCATCGTCCTGCCGCAGGCCCTCAAAATCGCCATCCCGCCGCTGGTCAATCAGTTCATCAGCATGTTCAAGGACACGTCGCTGGTCATCATCATCGGCCTGTTCGACCTCCTGACGACGGCGAAGACGGCGATTTCCGATCCGCAATGGCGGCAGTTCTACATCGAGAGCTACGTCTTCATCGCCCTGATCTACTGGGGCTTCTGCTTCTTCATGTCCCGCTACAGTCTGTTCATCGAAAGCCGCCTGGCCGTCGGCCAGCGGCGATTCTGAGAGGACGCCGCCTTGCCCATCGATGCCGCCGCCCCGCCGCCCGATCCCGCGCAACCGATGATCCGCCTCGATCAGGTGAACAAGTGGTACGGGTCGTTCCACGTGTTGAAGGACGTCTCGCTCGACGTCGGCGGCGGCGAACGGGTGGTCGTCTGCGGCCCGTCCGGTTCCGGCAAGTCGACGATGATCCGCTGTGTCAACGCCCTCGAGCGGCACCAGGCCGGGCACATCGTCGTCAACGGCACCGAGCTGACCAACGACATCCGGACCGTCGAAACGGTCCGCCGCGAGGTCGGCATGGTGTTCCAGCAGTTCAACCTGTTCCCGCACCTGACGGTGCTGGAGAACCTGACGCTCGGGCCGATCTGGGTGAAGAAGACGCCGAAGAAGCAGGCGAATGCGCTGGCCATGGAATACCTCTCCCGCGTCCGCATCCCGGAGCAGGCGAACAAGTACCCCGGCCAGCTCTCTGGCGGTCAGCAGCAGCGGGTGGCCATCGCCCGCGCGCTGTGCATGAAACCCGAGATCATGCTGTTCGACGAGCCGACCTCCGCCCTCGATCCGGAGATGATCAAGGAGGTGCTCGACGTCATGGTCGAGCTCGCGCAAGGCGGGATGACGATGATCTGCGTCACCCACGAGATGGGCTTCGCCAAGACGGTCGCGAACACCGTCGTCTTCATGGACGAGGGCCTTGTGGTCGAGCGGGCGCCACCCGCCGAATTCTTCTCCGCCCCCAGGTCCGACCGCACCCGCAAGTTCTTAAGCCAAATCCTCAAGCATTAACCGCAGTGGCTGCGGCGGAGCCGAGAAAAGCCCAGCTCGCCCGCCCGCGCCTCCCGCTATCACCGGTTGTTGTTGAATAGGAGTTGCAACTAATCTACTCTGATCGAAGGGAACGAGAAAACGGGGGTTGAGGAGGGGGATGCGACTTCGATGTGTGGTAGCAGCCGTCGCCTGCTGTTGTCTACTGGCGGCCTGTCAGGGGCAGACGAATGCCAACGGTTCGGCCCGATCCTTATTCCGGCAGTTATGCCTCGCGCGGTCACCGCGGATGCGGAACAACAGCAGGAACGCTGCGGCAAACCAGCGATACGGTAAGGAGCGGCGAACGCGCTGCGCAGACGGCTCAGTCCGTCTTCGAAAATCTCAAAGCCGGCAAAGTCAGCACCGCGATCGGCGCCGTCGGTCAGATCGCCGACATCGCCGATACCGCGACGACGCGCGCGGGCGCCTGTCTTGACGCGCTCGGCCCGCAACTCAGTGCCCTGCTCCCGGAAGCATCTCAGGGCGAGGTCGTCATGCTGCAAGGCCGGGCGCTGGCGACTAAGGCCGATGGCAAGGCGAACTCGTTGACGGCGGCGGACGGCACTCAGGTCACGGTGACGGCGAAGGGCACCCGCCAGGAGGCGCGCGAGATGGTCGTCTTGCGCGAAACCGAGGTCGAGCCGCCGAAGAACCTCGGCAAGATCATCGGCAAGACCTACGCGGTGTCCGCCGCGGGCGGTGCCAACCTGACGCTCGGTCCGGCGGCATCGACGCAAAAGGTGCGGGAGTTCGCCAAGGACGAAACCTTCACCGCGGTGACCACCGTTCCCCGGCCGCGACGGCGGCGAATATGTTCTGGTCGCCGAGAACAACACATGGACTGGCTATCTTCCGGCAAAGGCGGTCAAACCCTCGGGCTCCGTCTCCGAGGAGATCGTCGTGACGGCCGCCGATCGCGATGCCGCCGGCGGCTCGGTCGTCGCCGAAGAGGTGCGGGTGACGACGACGTGCCGGACGCTGCAATCACAAGCGAAGACCAAGGACGGCAAAAAAGCCACCGACAACCAAAGCTACTGCCAGGCCCCGGACGGCGCCTGGGTCGTCAATTGACGGGAGGAACGGGGATGCGTGCGCTCGGATCGCTGAGATTCATCTGTACGGCCGGCGCGCTGTCTGCTCTGACACTGATGGCAAGTGCGGCCGGTGCAGCGGCGGAGAATTGGCAGCCGATCGGCCGCGACCACGGGCTTCAGGTCTATGCCGACGTCGTCAACGGCACGTGGTGCCAGGACAGCGTCGGCATCAAGATCGTCGCCGACGACGCCAGGACCTTTGCGGACGGCGCCATCGACGACACGTTGGCTAAAGTCGGCGGCAAGCTGGCGCGGTCCTGCCCGAGAATGACGGGCTTCCAGGTGTTCGGCGAGGTCAGCCCCGGTAACCAGGTCGTGTATCAGGCGATTGCCGCCAGAGATCAGGCGTGGCAACCGATGATCGGCAAGGCGCCGGCGGTACAGCGGGTGGCTGTGCCGGCGAGCACGCCGTCCGCGCCGGCGGCATCCCCGTCGGCGGCAACATCGAGGACATCATTTCCGGAAACACCCTCTACGGCGAGGTCGTGCCGACCATACCCGCCCGCTCCGTTTATGTGAGACGGCAATTGGCGCGGACGGCCCAGGATTCGGCGATGTATTTCAGTCGTAACGGATCGTGGGTGGAGCGCCAGAGCCAAGAGCAGAAGGGCCGCCTCCGCGAGCAGTATAACGGCGGCGAAGTGGTGCATCCCGCGGCAATCAGCTCTGCCTGGCCAGGGGATGCTTTAACGTAGGGCGGGGCAACGACGGCACCATCGTTTTCATCGGGGCCGACGGCAAGCGATACAGGCAGTTCAATCGCGTCGCCCACGGCGATCCGGAAAACCTCGTCCAGGGCCAAGTGGCATATGAGCAAAAGGTCGAGGAAAGCAACCGTCAACTCATGGGGCTGTTGGGATTTGTCGCCGGCATGGCTGCCATGAGCGGCGGCGGGCGGTGGCGGCGGACGAAGGTCGATCCTCGTGAGTGATCCGATGGAAAAGAGACGAGTGACCGGGCGAAGTAGAATGATATCAAAGGCAACAACAAGAACAAATGTATCAGTGCAACCGGCCCCGCCCCCGACTGGCTGCTCAAACCGAACGATGGTGGCCGCTCGTTGTCGAGCTTGAGACCCTGATGAGGAGCAAGCAGGCCAGTCTCTCCCACGACAACGAGGTCGCCGGGGCGATCGAGTGCATGCCGAAGCACCGGCCCGCCTTCACCCGCTTCCTCTACCGCCTGCTTCCTCGACAATGGGACGATTTGTCTCTCCAACAACGCCGCCGAACGGGAGCTGTACGCTATCGCGTCGGCAGATTTGAGCCTCAACAGCCCCCGCGGCTTTCGCGGATTGGAGGAACTACCATGACGATGCGGGCCCTCCAACTGGGGACAATAGCGACACTGGTGATCGGGACGTCGATCAGTCTCCTCGCGACCACGCTGACCGCAAGGGCAGCCGAGGCCGACGGGTGGAAAGCACTCCAGCACTGCGGCGTTTTGGAATTGGTGCTGGCCGATTACATGTCGCCTGGACCAAATCAGGATGCAGTGAGGAGGACAGGCGACCTCTTCATCAAGCATGCGGCAGCGGAACGTGGCCAAGCCTATAGCGGTTACGAGCTCGAAACACTCAAGGGGGAGTTCAGGATGCTTATTGAGCATAGCAGCTATGCTCAAGCCAAGGCTCATACGGAGACGATGACTATCAAATGTAAAAAGATCGCCGAACTTGATGGACTTCTTAAGTAGGCCCTCTTTCTAACCCACTTAAGGAAAGGATCCCCTGAAAAAACATCGGTTTCCTCTTAACCTTCTATCCTTGTTTCGAATGAGTTCTGGGGTACGGTGTCGCCCTCAGCGTGTCTGACAGATCGACGTGGACGTTCCGTACCGTGCCAGGCTACAGACGGGGAAGCGTCTGATATCTCCCGACTCTTGGATAGATTCCGACGCCGCTGTCGAATTTGCGGCATTCGAGGTCGGTCACCTCGCTTGTTAAGTAGAGATAAGCCTTGCGATAAGGCTCGTACATCTCTGCTGCCGGTCCGAGCAATGGGAAGCCTGGATTGAGGTATGGGGGCGGAACGTTGTTCTTCTCAAGATCGGCAATCAGGTTCTGCAGTTCGGAGACGACATAGCGGCACCGGTCCCGGTTCGATCGCCGTAACTCGGGGATCGCTTCCCCCGCCGCCAGCGTCAGGTGATCAATGCGCGGTCCACGGCAGTACGGCTGGCGCCGCTCGGCCTTGACGATCTCGGAGTAGTCGGCGAAGGCGTTCGGTCCCAGCCGGGCCGAAGAGGGCAGACCGGGAAACATTTTCGCGATCGGGTCCGGCTGCTGATTCTTCGGCGTCCACAGGCCGATGGCCGGCCGGGGTCCCGTTGCCAGTTCCCATTGGTGGCTCATGCTGTTGGAGAAGTTCGGTGCGGCGAGGGTGCGCGGCGAATTGAACCAGATAACCGTGCCGTCGCGAAGGAAGTGAGCGACGACGGTGTTGTACCGACCCTGACCCTCCCACTCGCCGAGTAGATCGTCCGCGCGCAGGCCAGCTAAATCGTCGGGCGGAGGCCCGGTGCGCCGGAACGTCTCGGTGTATTCAATTCGCGTCGCCGCAGGACACTTGTCGTGGATGAACCGCTCCAGCTTGCCGACCGCTCTCAGATAGTCGATGGAGGCGTCACAGCCGAAGTCGTCTTCGTTCTTATCCACAACAACCGTCGGCTGGCACCAGTTGTTCTTTTGGACATGAAATACATAGGTCCGCTCGTCGATCACGACGCGGATTTCCTGCAGCTCATGCTGATCCTTGTCCCAGGGAAATGCAGCGTCGGCACTGAAGCTCAACAGCGCAAGAAACAGCGCACAGATGCGGCCGAGCCATTCGTGCATCTCTCGTCTCCCATTGTTTTTGGACGGGAATCCAACGCCGGGGTCTTCTACATCGCCGATTAAGCATCGGCAATGATGCGCGCCGAAGGTGTCGGCCCTTCGCTGAGATCAAGAGATTTCGGGGTGTGCAGGAGGGCGCCGATGGGGATAGTCTGTGCCTCGCATCGCGGCGGGAAGCCGGCCTGGGACGGGTGCCCATGAATAAGCAATATCTCCGCAACCATTGCCGCATCGCGACCGACGATCTCGACCAGGCGCGCGAGCAGGTGAGCCGGCTGTGGGAGCGGCACGATTCATACCTTTTGAGCGGGCACACGTACGCCTTGCGCTGGCATCAGGCGGACATCGACCGAACAAGCCTCGCCTACGTCGAGACGCCGTCCCGGCTGAAGGTGATTTGCGGGCCGGTTGGCGCCTCCTACCGGCTCTCCATGCACGAGGCGGGCGCCGTGCATCACCGGATCAACGGTCGGCCGGTGACGGCGACACCGGGTCGTGGCGTCCTGCACGTGCCGGGGGAGGACCTGAGCCTCGAGACGGAGCCGCTCCGCCTGTTCATCCTCGGCTTCGAGCGCACGATCGTCGACCAGGCGCTCCTCCGCCGCTTCAAATCGCTCCCGCAGCTGGGCGACCGGGGCAACGATGTTCCCCTCGAAACCCCACAGGGGCGCACGCTGCGCTCCTTGTGCCGCTGGTCCGCCGAAGAGCTCGACCGGCCCGGCAACGGTCTGTGCGCTTCGCCGCGGGCGGCGGCCAACCTGCAACGTACGCTGCTCGCCTTATTTCTCGATGCGATCGACGGTCTCTGCCCCGAGACGAACAAGCGCGATTACATGGCGGCCGCGCGGCTCGCCGGGATCGAGGCATGGATGGAGGAGCACTTCGCCGATGCCATCGGCGTCGAGGAGATGGCGGCAGTGGCCGGCGTCAGCGTCCGCAGCGTGCAGGCGACCTTTCGCCGGCTGCGCGGCTGCTCGCCGATGGAAGCGCTCACGCGGCTCAGGCTGGAGCGCGCCCGCCGCATGCTGAACAGCGCCGGCCCCGAGACGCGAGTGACGGGGGTGGCGACCGAATGCGGTTTTTCCATTTCGGCCGGTTCGCCCGGCAGTACCGGCAGCTGTTCGGCGAGCCGCCATCGGCAACGCTGCTGCGAGCAGCCGGAGAGCGCTCCCCGGGTCCGGGAGCGCGTGTCCTTATTGCGCAATCGACCGTGTTTGCGCCGGACGGATAGCGCCCGGCCGTGTTCCGCTGCATCATCGATATGTTTTTTCGCGCACCGTTCGCGGGCCCAGGCAGGGGAGCGCCGGAGGACCGGCCGAGCACGGGGTGTGAACCGGCTTCGGCCGGAGCCCAATACCGGGCCGCGCCTTGGGGGGTATTTTGGCGCGGCCCGGCTCCCGGACCGGTGTGCTCGGCTGCCCGCTTAAAGGGGGGGTGGGACAACCGCGGACCAGGCCAACTACAGTCCCCTCATTCCTCGCCGGAAGTCCAGTTAAAAACGCACAGAACTGATGCGCGTCGTGGCCGCGCCCATCCCCGCCGTCGCCGCGTCACGATTCCCCGCGCCGTCTCTCCAGCCGCGCCAGCAGCCGTCCCCGCAACGGGTTGAGCACGCTGTCCTGATCAAGCCCGGCGAGGATCTCACGGACGATCGCCTTGGCGCCGCGCGGCCCCCAGCCGCCGTCGCGGAAGTAGCGATTCGCCGCCTGGCCGATGACGTAACAGGTCCATGCCGCGGCGAGCGCCTGCGGCACTGCGACCACCGCGTGACCGACGATCGGCGCCGTCGTCTTCAGCGCCCCGGACAGGAGGTGCGTCGCCCATTCGACGGTAACGGCGATGCCCCAGGCTCCGAGGATTTCGCGGATCAGCCGGTTGGCATTGGACCGGGAGAAGCGCTGGCCGTAGACCTCGCCCAGCTTCTGGACCATCATTCCATCGGACAGGGCGCCGCCGGCGATGTCGGCGATCGGGATCGGATTGAGGGCGACGGCACACGCCTTGATCCACATGAACCGGGTGATCAGCCGTTCCGCTTCAAGCTGCCGCGCTTCCACCTTCAGCCGGGCGATCCGCTCCGAGACTTCGGCTGCGAAAAGATTGGCGTTAAGGGCCACCACCGCCTTGCCCTCGCGGCTCAGGATCTCGAGGACGCGCGCTTGCAAATCCTCGATGATCGGCGCCCGCTTTACCTCCTCCTCATGTTCGCTGCCGTCGGGAAGGGTGACCAGGCGGAGCGACGGCGTCGGATCGGCGGCGGCGAAGACGATGTCGGCCTCACCGATCATCGGCACGACACGGCGGCGCACGGAGGCGAGGGTTTCCTCCAATTCGCGCCGCTTGAACAGATCGATCTTATTGAGGACGAGGACGATCGGCTTATCGAGTTCGTGCAGCAACCTCAGAGCCGCGAACTCGACGTCGTTGAGGTCCCCGAAGCTGACGAACAAGACGATATCCGAGTAGCGCACGGCCTTGTGGGCGAGGACCGCGCGGTCGAGGCCGCCGACCTCGTTGATGCCGGGGGTATCGACGACGACGAGTTTGCTGTCGCCAAGGCCGGCGAATTCCTTGAGGTCGGGCGTCCAATGATGGCGCGTCTGCTCGCGGGTCTTGCCGCCCTCGGCCGAGATGGCGAAGACTCTGCTGCCGAGCAGCGCATTGAGGAGGGAGCTCTTGCCGGAATTAATCTCGCCGAAGGCCGCGATCTCGACGACGCCCTGCTCGAGCTTGCCGAGCATCATGTCGATGTCGGCGAGATCCTCGGCCACCGCCGTCCGCTCGCTCTCACGAAGTTCATCCGAGCGGGCGAGCCGACGCAGCGTATCGAGCGTATCACTGTAGTGGCGGTCGGTCGAAGACGACATCGGTGGCACCGGAGAGGGGGCGGCGTTTCGGCCGCGCTTTGCAAGAGTTAGTGACGCAGGCGATAGGCAACGCGCGCGGCGACGGAGACGACATCGGCCGGCCGCGCGACTTCGGCTTCGACGTCGCGACCGCCGGCGTCGCGGGCAACGCGGACCATCGGCAGCGGGTCGGCGGCGGCTTCTACAATATCATCGTCGGCGACGAGATGAGTGAGCCGGCGAACGACCGCCCGCATGGTCTCGGCACGGGCGGCGGCATCACGCTGGTCCGACTTGTTGAGGACGACGATCGGCGCCGCGCCGCGTTCCACCAGCGCCTTGACGGCGGCAAATTCGTAGTCGCGCAGATCCTGATCGGCGACAAAGAGGACGACGTGCGCGGAAAGCGCCGGCGCCAGAGCCGCGAGGTTCGCGGCGAAGTCGCTGCCGAGGGCCGGTATCTCGATGATCTCGAAGGGCGGGAGCCGACCCTCTTCAGGTAGGACGGCGGTGAGACCGGCGGCGATGACGCTCTTGCCCGTGCGACCGACTCCGACGACGGCGATGACGGCGGCTTCGCCCGGCCGCAGCCGCTTCATCCTCAAGGCTGCGTCGCGGGGGTCGGTCTCCAGGCGATGCTTGGCGAACAGCCGGTCGAGACGGTCCTCCGGAGCCTTTCGCGTGGAGGGGGGTGCCTTGCTCTTGCGGCGGCGCCACGGACCGCGGATCAGGCGGTGCACGGCGAACGCGCCGACGGCGACGATGACGACGATACCGAGACCGTAGGCGATGCGCAGCTCCGGACTCTGGAGCTCATCGAGGGTTAGCAACACCCGCGACAGAACGACGACCGCGGCAACCGCACCGATGACGGCCGCAATGAGGGAAAGCGTGCGGGCGATTTTGTGCATCGGCGATGCCCGGCGGATCCCTTTGCAGCGGAGGAAAGCGACGACAGGGGTCGAACTCCATCGGAAGACGCGTTGTGAGGGCGGGCGTCACCCTCGCCGCATCTGCCGACCACCTGATATGGTACGAAGCGGAGCCCGGCGGCAAGCGCCGAACCGGAGGAACGCGCCGTGGGGAAGGCGTTTACGCGGCAAAGGTGACGGTGATGGTCGGATGGGCGGAGGCGACGGGCTATCTGGCGGCGGCATTTGGGCTTGCGGCATTTGCAATGAAGGGAATGTTGCCGCTGCGGGCGCTGGCGGCGGGAATGAACATCGCCTACGCCGCCTTTGGCTGGCTTCTCGGGCTTCATTTCCTGTGGATCGCCCATCTTATCCAACTGCCGCTTAACATCTTCCGCTTCGTTGAGCTTTTGCGGGTGCGGCGGCTGGCCGCCCGGCTTCTCAGCGAAGATCTGTCGATCGATCCGTTGCTGCCGTTCATGCTGGAGGTTAAGCGGGTCAAGGGAACACGGCTGTTCGAAAAGGGCGAGCCGGCGGAAATCATGTACTACATCGCGAAGGGTCGGGTGCGGATCGTCGAGATCGACCGCCTCGTCCCCTCCGGCGACTTGATCGGCGAGATCGCCCTGTTTGCACCGGAGCGACGACGCACGGCGACGGCAATCTGCGACACCGATTGCGTGCTGTTCGCCCTCACCGGCAAGAAGGCGACCGAACTCTGCCTCGCACATCCGGCGTTCGGCTTGTTTCTGGTCCGTCTGATTACCAGCCGGCTGATCGACGCCTTCGCTGACCCGGCGACGCAAGCCAGCGGCGGCTGAAGAAAGGCAATTGCTATACTACCCCAATTGGGTACAATCTAGGTCGGTCGGGCGCGGGTGTCGCCGCTGTTGCTTACGCGTCGATTGGCGGTCGGGCATCCCGCCAGGGAGGAGCAGCTTTCGGGAAAGCGGCAACATGCCGGCCCGACCGACCCGTTGATGATGCACTTTCGTCCCACCTGCGCTTGATCAGCGGTGAAAGCACAAAAAGAACTACCCTAAACGGGTATTTTGCGTCAAATTTGTAGGGCGCTTGCTGGCGCGGCCGATCCAGGCCAACGAGAACCGACGCGCATATGATCCCGGGCAGAGGCAAGCCAACCGAGACGAACCGCCAGGCGGTGCGATCGCGCCTGGGGCACGCGGTGCGGATCGGCGCAGGACTCGCCCTGGTGGCGCTCGCCTTCTACGTCAGTCTGCCGAACATCATCGGCCTGGTCGGCAGCGAGGCGGTGGTCAACGGACGGCTGATCACCGTTTACTCCCCCATCGAAGGTAAGGTGGCGAAGGCGCCCCCGCCGGTGGGCCAGGAAGTGGCGGCGGGCGAGATCGTCGCGGTGATCGTGAACGAACGCCAGGACCGCAGCTTCCTCAACGAGCTGCGCACCGAGCACGCAACCCTCATCGAGCGCATCGAAGCCCTCGACCGCCAGGACCGTGAGCTGGCGACGACGCGCCAGGATCTGCTCGAACGCAGCAGTCAGTTCCGTAGCGTCCGCGAGCAGGTCCTCGATCGGCAGATCGAGGAAGCGCAGGCGGGTGCCCGGGCTGCGGTCGCCCTCGCCGACGAGCGCCGGGGCAACCTTGCCCGCCGCAGCGAGCTGTTCGATCAGGGTCATCTCAGCCGCGCGGCGCTCGACGAGGCCTCCGCGCAGGCGCGGACCGCCGCCGAACGTCTCAGCGAGGCGCGCTCGGCGGTCAAGCGGCTGCAGACCGAACGGGTCGCGGCGCAGGCCGGCGTCTTCGTCGACGCCAGCCAGAACGACGTGCCTTATTCCAGCCAGCGCATCGACGAGATTGCCCTCAGACGGCAGGATTTGCAGGCACGGCGCCGTGAATACGAAATCCGCGTGCACGAGATCGAAAACCAGATGCAGGTGGAAGACCAACGCCTCGCCCGTCAGGCCGAATCGACGCAAAGCTCGCCAACCGATGCCGTCGTCTGGCAGCGCTCGGTCGCCCGCGGCAACGATGTCGTCATCGGCGCCGAACTCCTGCAGCTTCTCGACTGCGACGGCCTCTTTCTTGAGGTCATGCTCGACCAGGCGCATTTCGACGCGGTACGTCCAGGAAATCCGGCGACGGTCAGGCTGATCGGCTCCGATCACAAACTTGCCGGCGTCGTCCGGACGATGCGGGGCAATGCCACATCCGCCCGAGACACCCGCGCCGTAGCTCACCCCGGGGACAAGCGCGACGGCCAGTTCGCGGTCACCGTCCTCGTCGATCGCCAGGACTCCAGGCGGAAACCGGAACATTCTGCGGCGTCGGCCGCAGCGCCCGGGTCTGGTTCGAAACCCCCTTCGAGCGCGGCGTCGAGCGCTTGGTTGCACTCGTTACGGGCGACCGGTGAGCGGCGATTACCTCAACCTGCTGCCGGCCCTGCTCACCGCCGCGATCTATTGCGCGGTGACGCCTTACCTCGACCGCGAGGCGAATGGCGCGCGGACGTTCGTCACCGCGCTGGCCGGCTTCCTCGGCGTCCGCTACATCGTCTGGCGGCTTATCGTCACCGTTCTTCCGGCGAGCGGCTCGCCCTTGCAAATCGCCTGGATCTGGCTGTGTTACGGCGTTGAACTGGCGGCCGTGATCGAGATGCTCGTGTTCATCTTGATCCTCTCGCGCTGGGACGACCGTAGGCCGGAGGCGGACGCGCACGAGGCGGCGCTGGCCCAGCGTCCTCACGCGGATTGGCCATCGGTCGACGTCTTCGTGCCCACCTACAACGAAGGCTTCGACATCCTGGAAAAGACCATCGTCGGCGCCACCCGCCTGGACTATCCGAACTTCCGGCTGTGGATCCTCGACGACGGCCGCCGCCCCTGGCTTGCCGAATACTGCGCCCGTCGGGGCATCGGCTACCTGACGCGCGAGGGCAACGAAGGTGCCAAGGCCGGCAACATCAATGCCGGGCTCGCCCGCACCTCGGGCGAGTTCATCGCCATTCTCGACGCCGACTTCGTTCCCTATCGGCCGTTCTTGCGGCGCACGGTCGGCTTTTTCACCGATCCGGCAATCGGCATCGTGCAGACGCCGCAGCACTTCTACAACCGCGACCCGATCCAGAACAACCTGCTCCTGCAGACCGTCTGGCCCGACGAGCAAAGGCTATTCTTCGATGTCATGGCTCCCGGTCGCGATGCCTGGAACGCCGCCTTCTGCTGCGGCTCGTCGAGCGTCATCCGCCGCTCTGCGCTCGCCACCATCGGCGGCATTCCAACCGCATCGGTGACCGAGGATCTGCTGACATCGCTGGCATTGCTGCGACAGGGCTACGTCACGCGCTACCTCAACGAACGGCTTAGCGCCGGTCTGGCACCGGAGACGACGGCCGCCTTCTTTGTTCAGAGGCAAAGATGGGCGCGGGGGGCCATCCAGTCCCTCTATCTGCCGGAGGGTCCGTTCGGGCCGGGACTAACGCCCCTGCAGCGGCTGCTGTTTTTCCCGTTCAGCTGGGTGATCCAGTATCCGGTCCGGCTGATGACGCTGATCGTCCCCATCGTCTACCTGGCTACCGGCCTGACGCCGATGATGTTCACGGAGATCGGCGATCTGCTCGATTATCAACTGCCGATGATGATGGCCTTTTGCCTCGGTCTCCGCTGGTTGGCGCCGCACCATTACATGCCGATCCTGTCGAGCGCCGCCGGCGTCTTTTCCACCTTCCGGCTGCTGCCGTCGATCCTCCGCAGTCTGATCCGGCCCTTCGACGGCCACTTCGGGGTGACCCCGAAGGGCCATCTGGCGGCATCGCGCCGGTTCGATGGACGCACCTTCGGCCTCGCCGTCGCCATGAGTTTGCTCACGGTCGGCGGCCTGATCCTCAACACCGTTCCCGAATGGCAGCCGCTCGATAGCTGGTCGTTCTTCCCGGTCGCCGCCGCCTGGAGCTTTCTGAACCTGACCGTGCTCGCGCTCGTCATCTTGATCTGTATCGAAGCACCGCACGATCGCCGCGAGGAGCGGTTCCCCTTCGATGAGGCGGGCCGGCTGCGCATCGACGATCGCGACGAACACTGCCGGATTGAAAGCCTGTCGCTGAGCGGCGCACGCCTTCGCCTCGCCGCCGGCAGCGCGCGCCTGCTCGACCGAGGCTCGATCGTCACCCTCGCCATCACCGACGTCGGCGATGTTGCAGCACGCGTCGCCGCTGTCGAGGGAGAGGTGCTGCGCATCGCCTTCCTGCCGCTTGGCAACACCGTACGGGAGAACCTGATCGCCCGGCTCTTTACCGGTGCCTGCCAGAACACCGTTGAGACGCTCGGCCTTCGCCGGTTGCTCCTGGCGCTCGCCCGCCGAGCCTTCGGCCGCCCGATCGGCGGCCGGCGGGACGCCAAGGATGTGCGGGTTCTCCGGCCCGACGAGGGGGGTCAGTCGGCAAGCGCGTAGTCGATCGTCGAGACGACCCGGACGATCTTGTCCATCTGACTTTGTTCGCTCGCCCCCGGCACGTCATCGCGCGGCAGGATCTGGAACAGCCCCTGGTTCGCCCGGCGAATGCCCGCAATGCGGCTTTGCAAGTCCGCCGCAAACTCCGCCGCCCCCTTGCGGGCGCTACGGGTCGCCTCCTCAATCATCTCAGGCTTGATGTCGTTCAGTCGGGTGAACAGGTAGACCGGCCCCTGAATTGGCCCGCCGTCCTGCCCGCCGAGAACCACTCCGGCGGCTACGAGGTCGCCGAGCCGGCCGCTGCGCTCCAGGACCTTATCGATTTCGGCGGTCCGAACCATCAGCGTTTCGGCGACAATGAACCGGCTTTCGATCGGTCCCGAGCGGTAGGGCTGAGCGAGCAGGTCGACCACCTGCAGTCCTTGCACGGCGACGACCGCGGCGGAAAGTCCGCCGGCTCCGAGGAAGGCGCGCACCCGGCGCCCATCCTCGGCGATCTTCCGCTGGACCTCGGTAAGATCATTGCCGGTCGCGACGTAGCGCAGCGGCCACAGGGCCAGATCGGCCCTTACTTCGCGCTCGGCGACGCCCTTGACGCTGACGAATTGCTCCGCCCGACGCCCCTCGGCAAAGCCGCCGCCGATCAGCCAGCCGGCGATGACAATGCCGATGGCGAGGATGGCGGCCATGCCCGCGGACGCTGCCAGCCGCAGAGCTACCGGCACGCGCGATGATTGCTGCATTCGTTCCTCCGTCGATCATCTCCCGATCGTCGATCGTCGCTCAACCGAAGAGCGATCCGCCGTGGCTGCCGGCGACGGCACCGGCAATGGTGATCAGCCCGAAGGCGAGCAGCAGCCAGTGCATAGCGGCAATCAGGTGAAACGCCCGCGCCGGATCCTGCTTCACCTGCCGGTGCAGCCAGCGATGCAGGAAGAACGGGTCGATCACAAACAAAAGGACCATGAATAGCGTCCACAAGCCGACCATAGCGTGCATCCACCAGAACCGGACTTCACGGAAGCGATCCCACAGGTCGAGCGCCGTCGCCAGATAAAATCCACTGGCGCCGGTCAGGAGCGTTGCCAGCCGGGCCTGCCAGGCGAACCTCCCTTCGACGGCCTCGAACAGCGCAAGACCGTCCGTGACCTTTGCGCTGCGGCTTGCAGCCGGGAGCACCGCTGTCGTCACCAAAGCGACGCCGCCGATCCAGACGACGACGGCGACGACGTGCAACACGCGGGCGGCGATGATCGAATCCACGAAGGTCGCTCCAGGAGGGGGAGGGCGGTTCACGTCGGAAGATCCGCCGCCACTGTGCGGTACGCGGAGTGGCCCGGCAATGCCTTTGCAACTCCCCGACCGCGGCACTCCACTCGCTTAACAGGAATAAAGATAATGCAAGCACGCTGGACGTGCTTTTCTCTTGCCACACCCGCAAAAGGGGCATATATATATAAATGTTCTCGTTAAAAATGCATCAAGGCGACTGCAATGGCCACAGAAGAAGATCATTATCACAGCGTTAACCTCTTTGGTTGTAATGATCGCGCTGGCGCCGGTGGCGAAGGCGGTGCCGATCGAACCCCGCTCGCTGACCTGGAACATCGTTTCCGATCAGGAAATGGCGAAGATCTGCAGTGCCCACGGAGAGCGCGCGAACTGCGAGGGCATGGCCGCGTGGGACAAGGAATTCCGGATGTGCATCATCTGGACGCGGTCACCCCGCAGCAACGATGACATGGCGCGCTGGCAGGTCGTCCATCATGAATTGCAGCACTGTCAGGAGGGGCACTTCCACCCATAAGGGCGGAGCTACGGACGAAGAGAAGGGCCGGCGACCCGCGCCGCCGGCGGACATGGTCAGGAGCGCGGAGCTGACGGCTCAAGCTGAGCGCTGGTAGGCATCTCGCCGTAGAATATGTGACGGCCGATCCGCATGATGCGCGGCTTCTCGTATGACCAGTCGGGACGGACATAGGTGGCGTGGAAATACATCGCGCCGTCGGTCGGATCGACGGGGTCGAGAAACATGGTACGATAGGCCACCTGCTGAGCACGCTGCCAGGATGCATCGTCGTTGGGCTGATCGAGGCGACGGTTGCAGACCCAGGAAAACTGGCATTTGCTGCGGCCCAAACCGAATCCCTGCCAGACCACCTCGCAGATCGATTTCGGAAAGCGCGGACTTGCCAGCCGATTAAGGGTAACCGAGGCCACAGCGATCTGTCCGACCAGCGGCTCGCCCTTGGACTCCCAGAAAACGTTGAGGGCGAGACAGCGGAACTCCTGACGCAGATCCGGACCGACATTGCGCAGACGGTCGCGCATCGCCGGCGGCAGCTGGGTCAGCGTGGTAACCGGCCCGGCATCGTCCTCATCGAACCATTGTGGCGCTTGTTCAAGCCCGCCGAGCGGCATCGCGGCCGGTTGGCCCGGCATCAGCAGCGCTGCCAGCCAGAGGCCGAAGCCGGCGGCGGCGCCTATTGTCATTAGCCCTGTGTCGCGTCGCATCAACCCTCCAACACTCTTGGACCTTGCTTCGGCCCAGCCGTCCTCCTACAAGATATAGATGCACCTTCTGTTCGCGGGTGCAATAATACCTGCCGGCACGATACGCAGGTGCGAGATTATGTCAATCCAAAAAAGCCCGCTACCTGTGCGTGAAGCCGCAGTTGCTTTTGAAGGCCTGCTGCTAACTCATTATACTTCGGCATAATTGGCCCTCTCCGCAGGCGCAGAGCGAATGGTCCAAAATGTACCTGGGAGGGCGCTCAATGATGATTTTCAAGGGCTCGGTTGTGTAGACTGGGCTCGGCGAGGGGCCCGCGGGCGCCGTCGCCGGTTCGTCGGCCTACCGTGCGGCCGGCGCCGTGACTCGGCGTCACCACCTCCACCGGGAGTCCGCGGGCTACGACAAGGAGCACCCGCTGAATGGACGAGCTGCGACGTCCTTATCTGCTGTTTCTCGGCGACGCAGCCGACCGGCTCGCGGCGAAGACCGCGATCGGCATCCTCGCCTGGCGTCCCGACTGGTGCCTCGGCCAGCTGGCGCTTCCCGGATGCCGTGCGGCGCTCGATCTACCGACGATGAGCCCGGCCGAGGCGGCGGCACGGGGCGCGAGAACGCTGGTCATCGGCGTGGCCAACGCGGGTGGAGTGATCGGCGAGAGCTGGCTCGGCATCCTGGAGGATGCCCTTACCGCCGGACTCGATGTGGCGAGCGGGCTGCACCGACGGCTTGCCGATATCCCCCGCCTGCGCGCGGCGGCGGCGGCGAGCGCCGCCCGGCTGATCGAGGTGCGCATTCCCGATCGCCGCCTTCCCGGTGGGAACCGGCGATCCGCGCCCGGGCAAGCGTCTGCTCACCGTCGGCACCGATTGTTCGGTCGGCAAGATGTACACGACGCTCGCCCTCGAGCGCGATATGCGGAGGCGTGGCCTCAACGCGACGTTTCGTGCCACCGGTCAGACCGGCATCCTCATCGCCGGCGGTGGCGTCGCCGTCGATGCCGTCGTTGCCGACTTTATCGCCGGTGCCATCGAATGGCTGAGCCCGGCCAACGCGCCCGACCACTGGGACTTGATAGAAGGCCAGGGCTCGCTCTTCCATCCGTCCTACGCCGGTGTCAGCCTCGGCCTGCTTCATGGCGCCCAGCCGGATGCCCTGGTGATGTGCCATGAACCGACGCGGACGCACATGCGCGGGCTGCCGAACAGACCGCTTCCCGACCTCGCCCGCTGCATCGCCGCGAACGAGGATGCCGCCCGGCTCACCAATCCAGCCGCCCGCTGCGTCGGCATCGCCGTCGACAGCAGCCGGCTCGACCTGGATGCCGGCCGCGCCCGCCTCGGCGAGATCGAACAGCGCCTCGGACTGCCGTGCGTCGATCCGATGATCGAGGGCACCGGGCCCATCCTCGACCGCCTCCTCGCGTGAGCCGCCGTCTCCTCGTCGCCGTCGAACGCTGGCCGCTCGCCCGGCCGTTCACCATCGCCCGCGGCACAAAGTCTGCGGCCGAGGTCGTCGTGGCGACGATCGAAGCGAACGGACGCATCGGCCGCGGCGAGTGCGTCCCTTACGCCCGATACGGTGAAACAACGGCGGGCGTCGTCGCCGCTCTCGACGCGCTGGCGCCGGCCGTCGACGCCGGTCTCGACCGCGAGGCACTGGCGGAACGGTTGGCTGCGGGGGCGGCGCGCAACGCCCTCGATTGTGCGCTCGTCGACCTCGGCTGCCGGGAGGCGGGCGTACCGGCCTGGCAATTTCTAGGCCTTCCGGCGCCGGCGCCGGTCATGACCGCCGAGACGATCGGCCTCTCCGCGCCGGACGACATGGCCGCCACCGCTGCCCGGCTCGCCGATCGGCCGCTCTTGAAGCTCAAGGTCGCGGCCGACCGCATCGTCGATCGCGTTGCGGCGGTGCGCCGGAGGGCCCCGCGGGCGCGGCTCATCGTCGATGCCAACGAGGCATGGACAGCCGAAATACTTGCCGAAGTTCTCCCTCCGCTCGCCGATCTCGGTGTCTCGATGATCGAACAACCGCTGCCGGCCGGAGCCGACGAACCGCTCCGCGGAATGACGCCGCCGATCCCCCTCTGCGCCGACGAGGCATGCCACACCCGCGCCGATCTAGACGGACTTGCCGCCGGCTATCGCATGATCAACGTCAAACTCGATAAGACCGGCGGTCTCGGCGAGGCCCTCGCGCTGATCGAAGCAGCGCGCCGGCGCGGCCTCGGGGTGATGGTCGGCTGCATGGTGGCGACGTCGCTGGCAATGGCGCCGGCGCTTCTGCTCGCCGGCCTTGCCGATCTGGTCGATCTCGACGGCCCCCTGTGGCTGGCGGCCGACCGAACGCCGGCACTGACCTTTGAGCGCGGGTTCGTTTATCCTCCGGCCGCGGGACTCTGGGGCTGAAGCACGGCACGGCCGGAGGAGGATCGATCAGGAGCGGCGCAAGAGTACTATCCGCATCGGTTGATCGAATGCCCACCCGCCCTCGGTGCGGCTGCCGAGCGTTTCGAAGTTGGTACGGATCTGGTCGTCCATCTCCTCGAAACGCTCGCGCACGTGCGGATTGATCGAGGTGATGCGATCCTGGAAGGCGGCATAATCCTTCAGCGTGACCGTATCGACGTGGGTTAGCGTCTTTTCGATGATCAGGCCGTACTCCGGCGCCTGGCGAAGGATCTCCTGCGCCTGGTGACGCACCCGCGTCTCGTCATGCGCCGGTTTCATCACCTCGAAATACGCACCTTCCGCCAACGGCTCCGAGATGTAGAGAATGCCGCCCGACTTCAGCCACGCGCGCCGCCTCGCGCAATGCCTTCGGCAGGCCGTCCCGATCGACATGGTGCAGGCTGTTGAAAAAGATGACGATGTCGACGGAGCGGGTGCGCACGGGCAAATCCTCGGCGAGGCCCGGCATGTAGCGTTCGTCGCCGACGACGGGAAATGCCCGCACCTCCTGCAGGTGACGCGGGCTCACCTCGATGCCGGTGACGTGCGCTCCGAGACGCGTCAGGTGCCGCGTCAACCAGCCGTCACCGCAGCCGACATCGACGACGACTGCGTCCTTCAGCGGCAGCAACTGGTTCATCACCTCCGCGCTGGTTCGCCTTTCCATCTCGTGACCCTCGTGGACCCGCTGGTTGTCGGGTGCCCGCTCGTTTATGAATGCATCAGGCATGTTTCGTTTCCTTACCCGGATCTTCCTTTTTAGCGAATATTGGGCATGACGGAAACATTGGAAGATATTTGCGCTTCGGTACGAGCCTCTGGCGCCGCTTGGCGCCGCGTTCCCTCGCGACCACCACTGGCAGCGCACCGACGCGGCCGGGGCGACCCGGACGCCTTCGCCATGATATTACCCCAAAATGGGATCCCCAATTGCCCTCATCCTTAAAGAAGATGGCGGAGGCAATACCCGGTCTGCCAGCCGCCATTCTGGAAGAAAATTCAGCCCAGCGGCTGTAACGGCGGCACTTGCCATGCACAAATATAACCTGAACTGACCTACCTCGCCGAGCATGCCCTCGATCTGCCCCGCTTCGACTGACGGTCAACAACCGGACGCGGTGATCGTTCTTGGTGCCGCCGTCGTCGCTCCGGGCGTTCCCGGCCCGGCCCTCGTCCGCCGGGTTGAGTGGGGCGTCGGCGTCTTCCGGGCCCGGCTCGCAAGGCATCTCGTCATGTCCGGCGGCAGTATGGGCGCGCCACCTTGCGAATCGCACCTGATGCGCGACATTGCCCTCGCCCTCGGCGTGGCTCAGGCCTCTATCGTCGTCGAGGACCGGTCCCGCAACACCTTCGAGAACGCCATCTACACCGGCGCAATCATCCGCCGCCGGGGCTGGCGGCGGATCGTCGTCGTCACCGATGCGTTCCACCTGCCGCGTGCCCTCTACATCTTCCGCCGGCTCGGGCTCGCCGTCGAGGGCGCAGGCGTGCCGCGAAACGCCACAACCTCCCGCGGTCGCTGGCTGCGCTGCGTCGCCGAGGAGAAGGTCCGCCACCTGCGATCGGCTCAGCTCTTCTGGATGGGCGCCCACAAGCGGCTCATCGCCCGCGTCTGGGAAGAAGCCTGAGGTCGCGTGCCGAGCGGTCAGAGGGATGCACCGGCCCGGCCTGTTGTGCGATAAGCGGATGATGACGGAGTTGCATCCCCTGTCCCCGCCTCTCGCCCCGCCTCTTGCCGGTGTCCGCGTCCTCGACATCGCGACGTTCATTGCCGCGCCCTACTGCGCATCGATCCTGAGCGAGTTCGGCGCCGAGGTGATCAAGGTCGAACAGCCGGATACAGGTGATCCCTTCCGTCGCTTCGGCACCCCGACTGAACGGGCTGATTCCAGCCTTTGCTGGCTGTCGGAGGCGCGCAATCGCCGCTCGATCACCTTGAACCTGCGCGCCCCGGAAGGAGCGGCGCTGTTCAAGCGTCTGGTCGCCGACACCGACGTCGTATGCGAGAACTTTCGCCCGGGCACGCTCGAGAAGTGGGGGCTGGGCTGGGACGTGCTGCGCGCGATCCACCCCGGGCTGATCCTTCTACGTATCTCAGGCTACGGGCAGACCGGCCCGTATCGCGATCGTCCCGGCTTCGCCCGCATCGCCCATGCCGTCGGCGGCCTCTCCGGTCTTGCCGGGATGCCGGACGGCCCTCCCGTCACCCCCGGTTCGACCTCGCTCGGCGATTATCTCGCCGGTCTTTATGGCGCCGTCGGTGTGTTGATCGCCCTCATCGGACGCCGCGCCGGTGGCGGGGGTCAGGTCATCGACATCGGCCTCTATGAAGGGGTGTTCCGCGTCCTCGACGAGCTGGCCCCGGCGTACATCCGCGCCGGCATAGTCCGTGAGCGGGAGGGTGCCGGCACCCGCAACGCCTGCCCGCACGGCCACTTCCCGACCAGGGATGGAAAGTGGATGGCGATCGCCTGCACCACCGACAAGATGTTTCAGCGGCTGGCGGTGGCAATGGCACGGCCGGAGCTCGCCGCTGCCGACCAGTTCGGGATGCAGGCGAAGCGCCTCGCGGCGCGCGAGACCGTCGACCGACTGGTCGCTGCCTGGACCGGCTCGCTCCACCGCGACGAGGTCATGCGCCGCTGCCTTGCCGCAGCCGTGCCGATCGGCCCGCTCAATTCGATCGCCGACATCGTGCACGACCCGCAGTTCGCCGCACGCGAAAACCTGATCGAGATCGACGATCCCGAACTCGGCCGCATCACCGTTCCGAACGTCGTGCCCCGCCTGTCGGCGACGCCGGGCGCCATTACCAGCCTCGGGCCCGCCCTTGGCAGTGCGAACGACGAGATCTACGGCGATCGCCTCGGCATATCCGCCGATGAGCGAAACCGGCTGCGTGCCGAAGGGATCATCTGACGGGGCCCGGTGCGCCCCCCGGAGTTTCGCCCGGCATCCGGTGCGTCACCGCGGCGCGGCCGCCGACCAGGGTTGCCAAGCCGACGAAGGCCGGTAGCGGTTCGACGACAACCCAGGTCGGAATCGACTGAAGATAGCCGCCGAAGCGGCCTTTGTCCTCGAACCGCGCACGAAAGCCCGACTTGATAAAGGTGTCGCCGAGCTGGGGGACGATCCCGCCGGCGATGTAGATCCCGCCGCGGGCATTCAGCGTCAGCGCGAGATCGGCGGCGATGGTGCCGAGCACTTCGGAGAACATGGCGAGCGTCTTGACGGCGATCGTGCACGAGCCGTTGATGGCTCGACGCGTGCACTCGGCCGGAGTGATCGCGGGATCGGCAGACTGGCCGTCGACCTCGGCGATCGCCCGGTAGAGGTTGACCAGCCCCGGCCCGGAGATCACCCGCTCGGACGAAACGTGTTCGTCCTTGCCCGCCTCGCGGCGGTGGCGGCGGACGACCGCGAGCACCGCCGCCTCGCGGTCATCGAAGGCCGGTGCGGTGACGTGACCGCCCTCGCTCGTCAGCGGCGTCCAGCCGAGACCGGTCGGGATCATCGCCGACACGCCGAGGCCGGTGCCCGGACCGAGCACGCCGGTCGCCGCGTGCGGCTGTGCTTCTCCGGCGCCGATCTTGGCGACATCCTCTCCAAACAGGTGGGGGAGGCTGAGGGCAATGGCGACGAAGTCGTTGATCACGGCGAGATTGTCGAGGCCGAGCCGGCGGCGCGTCTCTTCGATGGAGAACGACCAGACGTGGTTGGTCATCTTGACTTCGTCACCGGCAACCGGTGAAGCGACGGCGATCGCCGCCGCCCTCGGCCGCTCGGCGCCGCCCGTCTGTGCCAGGTAGTGACTGCAGGCGTCGAGCAGCGTCGGATAGTCACGGCAGGCGAGGCGAAGCACATCGCGGGTAATCCCGTCGTCGCCGACGAGCGCGAAGCGGGCATTGGTGCCGCCGATGTCTGCAATCAGTCCACTCATACCCATCCCCTTGGTTTGTCCCGCGGGCGCTGATGGACGCCTTCGGCCAGCCGTTGCCCTGTGACCCGGCCCTACGGCTCGGATAACCGAAGATCGACCCGACGCGTGGTCCGTCTCCGTTGCCGCCGGGAGCCGGCTGAAATATGGTCAGATTCTGAGCAATGTTTGTGCAACGCACCAAAACTCCCAGGGCCCGGAAATCGCACCTCCCGTTAAAATTGTATTTTTCAGACTCAAATTGGCGGCGCCTGCCGCAGAAAGACCGTTGCGGATGGAACCGTTGCAAAATTGTCGTACTTATTGCAGGACGTTGAATTCAACCTCGGGACGGTTCCAGATTGCAAACCGGGTTTGCCCGCTCTTGCGACGATTTCCCGATTGCAATTTAATGTCCGACGCATTATGTTCTCCTTGTGCGGTGCAGCACGGTTTCGGCCGGGTTGCCCGTGCTTCTTGGACGTTTCCTCCCAAAACTCGGGCCGTCACAAGCGGCCCTTTTTTTGTCCGCGGGCCACGCCGATCGCTGGCGTGCGATGCCCCCGGCCCTCCGGCTACGCCGGCCGCCGCTCCTTTTGCGTCTCCGCCGCCAGCCCCTGCACTGGCCTGTCGTTCGGCACCGGCTCGGGGACGAGCGTTTTCTGCATGAAGACGACGTCGAGCCAGCGATCGAACTTGTAGCCGGCGCTTTGCAGCCGGCCCGCCTCGATGAAGCCAAATCCTGCATGCAGCGCCATCGACGAGGTATTGGCCGCATCGCCGATGACGGCGATCATCTGTCGATAGCCGAGGGCGCCGACGCGCGCGATCAGGTCGCCGAGCAACAGTCGGCCGACGCCGCGGCCCGTCGCCTCCGGATGAACATAGATCGAGTCTTCGAGGGTGTAGCGGTAGGCGGCGCGCGGCCGGAACGGCCCGGCGTAGGCAAAGCCGAGGACGGTGCCGCCGCCTTCGGCGACGAGATAAGGAAGGCCCCGCTCGACGAGCTGTCGCCGCCGTGCCGCCATCTCGGCGATCCCGGGCGGCTCCTCTTCGAAGGACGCGGTGCCGGTCAGCACGTGATGCGCGTAGATCGCCTGGACCTGGTCGACATCGGATGCGTCTGCCGAGCGGACAACCGGGTGGGACTCGTGATGGAGAGGGCTTTTTCCCGCTGGATGCGGGGCCGAGGCGCCGCTCATTGACCGCCGATCAACTGGGGTACCGCTTTGGCAAGTGCCGCGATCAACAGCGTCAGGTCGGCGACCATGGCCGGAAGCGCGGCAGACGGCCGGATGCGGGTCTCGTCCATGTAGAGAGCCCGGTTGACCTCGATCTGCAGGGCGTGTTTCCGCTCGCTCGGCCGCCCGTAGTGGCGCGTCGTGAAGCCGCCGGCGTACGGGTTGTTGCGGTGAACGGAGTGGCCGCGCGCCTGAAGGGTGCGCTCGGCGAGATCGACGATGGCCGTAGCACAGGTTGTGCCGAAGCAGTCGCCGAGGACGAAATCGAGGCGGCGACTGCCTGGGTCGGCGTCCATAGGCCCGCCGATCGACGGCATCGAATGGCAGTCGATCAAAAGATAGCAGCCGAAGCGGGCGTGGGTCTCGGCGAGCAGATCCGTGAGCGCCTGATGGTAGGGAACATAGTTGGCCTCGATGCGCCGCCGCGCTTCATCGAACGACAGCTTGCGCGCGTAGATGTTTTCGCCCGTCGCCACCACCCGCGCCACCGTTCCGAGGCCGGCAGCGACCCGCGGCGAACGATGGTTGACGTACTGCGGTAGCGGCGTGTCGAACATGTGCGGATCGAGTTCGTACGGTTCCCGGTTGGGATCCACATAGACGCGCGGGAAATGCGCCTTCAGAAGCGGCGCTCCGTGGTCCTTCGCCGCCTGAAATAGCCGGTCGACGAATGCATCTTCGGATCGGCGCAACACATTGAAGCCAAGGTTGACCGAGTTCACGAACTCGGGCGGGTAGGTGTCGCCGCTGTGGGGCGAGGCGAAGACCAGCGGAACCGTCTGTTCCGCCGGCCGTACGATTGAAAACGCCGGTTGCCCCGGCCGCACCGCCGAGGCGCCGGCGAGGGGCGCGGTGTCGTCTGGACCCACTCTGTGCTCCCTGAGCCGCAGCGGACGTTTGCGTCGGCCCGCGGACTCAATGCATCTCTCGTTACCGCGGCCGCTTCACCGAGGCAACGGCAAAAGCCGCTTCGTGAGGAACCGCCGGCGACCCGACCGGATGTTGCGAAGCATGTGTCTCGCCCGGGCGACGCGTCCAGGCATGTGTGCCTGCGAGGGGGCAACCGGCGCTTGCCATCAGCGCCCGTTTTGCCTATCGATAACCGGTCGTCCAAGGTCCTTGCCTGGATGACGGCGGCGAAAGCCGGATGAACGGGCGCGTAGCTCAGCGGGAGAGCACTACGTTGACATCGTAGGGGTCACAGGTTCAATCCCTGTCGCGCCCACCATCAAAGCTAGTCTTAGCTCATCAGCAAAACGCCATGATACGCGTGGGGACGGGCGCAATTGCAAACGACGTGCACGACGATGAGGTTCGGCAGCCTCAACGGGCTGACCGGTATGCGCGGGCAGTCGCTGGTGCTCTCGATCGAGTGTGGCGACAGCGAGCCCTTTTTCCCGCTCTCACGCGGAGGCGGTGAGCCGCGAGCAGTCGGGGAACAAAAGCGCGATTTGCCGCACAAGCGCCTGTAAACGCCTGCTTTCCATCTGGATCACCGCGAGAAATGCCCTGCGGTCGCCGTTGGACAGACCACAGTTGTCATCGAGGATCTCGGCCGCCGCCTGAATTGCGGCGATCCGGTTCAATAACTCCTCTTCTGTCGCCTCGCCCGTACGCACACTCTGCTCCCCTTCAAAAGCCCTGACCCTTCGATTGCGACTATCCTAGCTTATCTGGGCCGTCTGACCCAGGCTTGGTAGTGGCAAACCGTATCAAAAGGGCCGCTTGCTGGAATCGCTAGCAAACATCATGCCGTTGCCTGCCAGGGTGATCACGTCGCTTGTCCGGCTGGCGGCGCGCGAGGCAGCAGCGGCAGCGGCCAATCGTCCAATTTTTTCCGATCGTCGATTATGCGTCGTCGTCGATTGCGATATCTGTCAGGTCGTGCAGGCTGCCGCCGTGATCGAGGTGCTCGACGTCGTGCTCGGCCGTCTCGCCGTCCGGCACTCGTGCATCGGCCGCGTGCAGATGCGGATGCGCGTGCGAATGGGTGTGCGGATGCGCATGCAAATGCGCGGCCTCCAGCCGGCCGTCCCTCAAAAGGACGCAGCGGGTCGACAGGCGGGCGATCAGCCGGCGGTCGTGTGAAACGAAGAGCATCGCCTGCGGCAGGCGCATCAGCAGATCGAGAAGGCGGGCGTCGGCCTCGGCGTCGAGGCCATTCGTCGGCTCGTCAAGCAACAACGCCTGAGGTTGCATCGCCAGCACGGCCGCCAGCGACACGAGGCGCTTCTCGCCGCCGGAAAGCTTGTAGGTGATGCGGTCGCCGAAGCCGTCGAGGCCAACGGACGCGAGTGTTGCCGCGGCAAGGGCGAATGCTTCGCGGCGGCTGTGGCCGAGGTTGAGCGGGCCGAAGGCGACATCCTCCAGCACGGTCGGGCAAAAGAGCTGGTCGTCCGCGTCCTGGAACAAGAGCCCGGCATGGGTCCGGACCTCGTGGAAGTCGTTCTCCGTGCGCCGTTCCGCACCGAAGGCGACGAGGCGGCCCTTCGTTGCCTTGCGCAGGCCGACGAGGAGATGCAGCAGCGTCGTCTTGCCGGCACCGTTGCGGCCGACCACGGCGACCCGTTCGCCCGGATGCAGCGCCAGATCGATGCCTTCGAGAACCGTCCGCCCCGCCGGATAGCTGAAACCGACGCCTTCGAGCGAGAACAGCGGGGCGGTCATGCCAGAAGTCCGACGCCGGCGAGACCACTCAGCGCCAGCGCCGCGACGCCGGCGAACGCCCAGTCGGCGGCGGCGAGCGGTGGCCGTTCCGGGGCGGCGAAGCGGCCGGCGAAGCCGCGGCATTTCATCGCATCGGCAATCCGCTCGCCGCGCTCGAAGCTGTGGACGAGCAGCATGCCGAACAGATAGCCGAGGCTGCGCCAGGTGTGCAGATTTCCCCTCGGCCGGAAGGCGCGGGCCTTCATGGCCAGCCGCAATCGCGCGTACTCGCCTTCGAAGACGGTGATGTAACGGGTCATCAGCATCAGCATGTGGGCGATCTTCGCCGGCACACCGAGGGCGCGCAGCACCGATCCGAGGCGGGCCGGCTCGATGGTGCCGACGAGCGCGAGGACGGCGAGGACGACGGCATTGGCGGTAACCACGATGATTGCCGCCTGGCGCACGCCCTCGGCGCTGATCGGCCATGGCCCGACCGAAGCGATTGCTTGCCCTGCCACGGTGAACGGCAGGAGCACGAGAATGGGGACCATGAACGCATCCATGCCGAACATGCGCTTGATGGTCCGCATTGCCGGCAAGCGGGCGAGGGCAGCGAGCAGGAGCGCGCATGCGAACGCGGCGGCAAGCAGCCGCAGATCGTCGAGGGAGACGACGATGACGGCGAAGGCAAGGGCGATCACCACCCGGACGCGCCCATCGATCCGCTGGATAATGCCGACCGACCGAAGAGAATTGCCGGCATCGGCGCTGACGAGACCGGTCATGGCCGGCCGCGCGGCCGTCGCGCTGCCCTCAGCCACAACGTGATGCCGGCGAGGCCGAAGATGTAGCCGATGCCGCCGACGATGTCGCGGAAACGCACCTGATCTTGATAGTCGTTGAGCTGTTCGCGCAGCGGTCGCACTTGGCTCGCCACCGCCTCCGCGATCATGTCCCGGAGCGCTACCGGCGGCGGCACGGGCGCATCCTTCGGGTGATGCCCGGCCCGGCAGCGGTGGCATCGGAAGGCGGCGTGGCCACCGCGGCGCCCTCCGGGAGGCTTGCCGGCAGATCCTGAGCAGCGATGGTGAAGCGCGCGGAATGACCGTCGCCCGTGTCGGCGATGATGAGGTGATCGACGCGCAATGCGGCCTCGTAACGAAACTTGCCATCATTGTCGGTCGAAAGGGTGGCGATGCGTGTGCCGGGAGGCGCCTCAACGGCAATCGCGGCGCCAGGGGCGGCGGCGCCGCCGACGAAGTAGACTCGGCCGTCGATTGCCGCTCCATCGGCGGTGGCAAACACCTTGAGCTTGTGGGCATGGGCCGGCGTCGCCACGACAAGCCCGAGGGCAAAAATGAGGCAGCCGGCCAGATTAGCCACTGACCACGGCCTCCGGGCCAAGAAGTTCCGGTTTCACCCGCCGCATCAGAACGACCGCAGCCCCGGTGACGACGCCCTCGACGAGGGCGAGCGGGCCGTAACTGGCGAGCACGATGCCCAGCGCCGGCACGTATCCCGAGCCGCTCAAAGCGAGTGCCGCACACACTGCGACAGCGGTGAGACCCACAGCTAGTAAGCCGCCGGCGACGCCGAGGGCGAAGAGCATGCGCGGCCGGCCGGTCCGCCGGATCGCCGGGGCGAGAGCGCTGCGACGACGAGGGCGGGAACGGCCATGTTGACGACGTTGACACCGAGGACGGTGATCCCGCCGAAGCCGAAGAACACCGCCTGCAGCAGCAGCGCCACCAGGATCGCCGGGACGGCCGCCCAGCCGAGGACGATGCCCATCAGGCCGTTCAGCAGCGGATGCACGCTCGTCGGGCCGATCGGAATGTGGACCAGCGAGGCGACGAAGAAGACCGCCGACAGCACCGCCGCCTGGGGAATGCGCGCATCATCAAGGTGCTTGACGGCGATCGCGAGCAGTCCTGCCGCCGCCACGCCGCCGCCGATTAAAACAGGCGCCGAAAGCACACCGTCCGGAATATGCGCCATCCGCCTAATCCCACGTCCCAGCGGCGGCTATTTCATGTCGACCGCCCGCACCCACATCAGTCCGCCCCGTTCCACCGGCACGTCCTTGCCGGTCGGGCTTTTCATTTTCGTATCTTCGACAAGGGCGGCGAAGCCCCACCAGCCGGCGCGCGGCATGGCATAGGCGAAGGCGCCGCCGGCGTCGGCCTTGATCACCTGGGTGACGAACGCATCCGCCGGCGCCGTCAGCGAGCCGTCGTTCATCCATTCCACTTCGATCTCGGCGAACGGTACCGGCTTGCCGTTTTCCTCGACGATGCCGCGGAAAACGTTGCCGGTCCACAGGCCGTAGGGGCGGACGAGCGGCCTGATCTCGACGGGAAGGCCGACCATCGCATCCCACCCCTCACCCTCGCCGTAACCATCGACCACCACCTTGGCGTAGTGGACGATCATCTTCTCCTCGCCCGGCTCCCAATAGGGCGCGGGTTCGACGAAGAAGACGTAATCGCCGGGCTTCCTGATGTCGTAGCTCGCCTGCCAGGCCGGCTGGCCGTCGACCGTCCACGGCCGCAGCGACGCCTCCAGGTCTTGCATCTTGCCGTCGGTCTTGACGCCGAAGCGCACGGGCCGCTGCATCGCCATCGTCGGCCCTCGTTCCATCGGATGGGTGAAGACCAGATCGAGGTTGATCGTGGCGCCGGTCTTTTCGGTGACGATATCCGCCGAGGGCATGATCTCTTGAAAATGCGCCTCGGTCGCTAAGGGGAAGGCTGCGAAGGTGACTGCCGCTGCGCCGGCCGCAATCCAGCTTCGTCTGATCACGCGTCCACACTCCCCGATGCGGGCTGCCGGACCCGCTCGTTCTGGCTCCGCCATTCGCCTGGCCGCGATGGCGCGCATACTCTTTCCCGCAAGCGGGCCGGCCTTGTTAGACTGAAGCCGTAGCACGACCGGGCGTAGGACAAAAGATGCAATCGTAATACGGGCGGAAGCACGCCGGGGAGGGACGAGGATGCAGCGGATTACGATCACCATCGACGACGATCTCGTCGAGCAGTTCGATCAGCTGATGCAGCGGCGTGGCTACAGCAACCGCTCGGAAGCGTTTCGCGATCTCCTTCGCGACCGCATCGAGAACGAGCGCCTGGAAACGGTCGAGGCTCCCCATTGCGTCGCGTGCCTGACGTACATCTACGGTCACGGCGAGCGGCAGCTGCCGCGCCGGCTGGTGCAGGCACAGCATGCTCACCACGATGTGGCGCTGACGACGCTGCATCTGCATCTCGATCATGAAAATTGCCTGGAGGCGGTGATCCTGCGCGGTCCGACATCGGACGGTGACCGCTTTCGCGCAAGCGGTCACCGCCGAGCGCGGCGTGCGTCACGGTCACCTCTGGGTGGTGCCGGTCGAGCTCGAAATCGGCCATCACCCGCACAGCAAAGCCGCCGACAGCAGCAGTGACGCTCCGCATGTGCATAGCCGGCCGACGACGTGATGCGGCGACCTCAGCGGCAGACGCGATAGGGGCCCATGTCGAGGTGAAAGTGGTCCCGGTGCTCGCTGTTGTAGTCCGGACCGAGTACGCCGGCGAAAAGCCGGCACGCTCCATCGTGAACATCGTGGAGAAAGGCGCGGGCAGCGGCGTCTCCGCGCGACCATTCGCCGGCAACGCTGACAAGGCGACCATCGGCGAGACGAAACCCGGTCACGTCGATGGCATTGGCGGTGGCGTGCTGACTGACGGGTCCGCTGGCGCGGCCGTAGATCCGCCGGCAGGCGTAGGTGCCGGCATTCTCGATGCGGCGGACGGCCACACCGAACCGGCGCACCGCCGCCGGACGCACCACGTCCCGATCCCACAAATAGAGAGCGGCGGCGAGGGGACAACTTACCGGGAACGGCGCAGCGGCATAAGCGGTCTTTCCCCCGGCGAAGGGAACGGCGCCGGCATAGCCGCAGAACCCACCCTCTAGACGATCGGGAACCGGGGTAAACGCCACGCCGGAGCGGGCGAGAAGCGCGTGACAGCGCTCGCTCTCACCGGGCAACCGCATCAGCTTCCCGCCGGTCGCCCATCCGATCGGATCGGCGAGATCGAGCGGCGCCAGTGGCGACAGTTCTGGCGGCAACTGCCGCAACAGACCCCAGCCGCCGACGATGAGAGCGACGGCGACGAAGACGGCGTTAAACCCGCTCATTGATCGGCGCGTCCGGCTCCTCGACGGCACGCCGGATCGGAATATCGGCCGCCTATTTGTCCCCCGCCTCGATGCGCACCGGTGCCGTCCCGTCGTCCTTCATGTCGAGCTTCTCGGCCGCGGCCTTCGACAGATCGATCACCCGATGCGGCGCGTAAGGACCGCGGTCGTTGATCTCCACCTCGACTTTTTTGCCGTTCTCCAGGTTGGTGACCGTTGCCGTCGTGCCTAACGGCAGATTGCGGTGCGCCGCAGTCATATCGTTCTGATCGTAAGGCTCGCCCGATGCCGTCTTCCGGTTATGGAAACCGGGGCCGTACCATGAGGCGAGCCCCTTCTGTACAAACGCCGGCAGCCGCTGCGCCTCTGCTTCGGTCTTCGGCACGAACACTGCCGCCAGCACCACGAGTGCGAGAACGACCGCGAGCGCGGCGCCGACCCAAATCTTCCAATTCGCTCGTTTTTGCATGTTCCTCCTCCACTCGCCCGTTGGATGGCCCAGCCCGCACACGAGGCAACACGGAAGGACCTAACGTCGGACCCGGCCTGTGGGTTCAAATGCCACCCGATTGGGGTCCGGCACGCGGGCTTCGACCGGTGTTCGGTTCTTCGGTATCTGTCACGACTGTGCCGAGAGAGTCAGATCAATGCCGACCTGTTCCCCGCTTGCTCGCCGAGAGCGGCGGTCGTGGCTGCCGGGGGCTTCTCCGTGGCTTCAAAGGCGGTGTTGTCGCGGTTCGGCTCCCTCGCCTGCGACGCGGCGATTTCAGCCTGCCGCTGCCGTTGTCGCTCCTGCGCGGCGGCAAGGACGTCGTCCGACGGCTCGGGAGGGGGTGTGGCCGCGCGAGCCATCGCTGCGAGGGTTTGCTTTTCCGCCTCCAGCCAGAAATCGAGGGCTCGGCCGTAGTGTCGTCCGGCTGCCTCCCACATGTAGTATGCTGCTACCTGGATTCGGTCCATATAGGACGACGGCGAAAGTCGGGGAAGCTCGCGGATCCAGGAACTCGGCGGCCTCGCCGGCGCCGCCGCTCGCCGCAGCCGCCCGCATCATCGCCAGCACGTGGCGTTCGGCCGCCAGCCAGAAGTCCTGCGCCATTCCGTACTGGCGACCGGCGGAGTCCCACATGCACTCGGCCAGTTGCCGCACCTGATCGACCGGCATCGCCGCCGGAACTTCGGTCAACGGCCGCGGCGTTTCGGCGACGGCCGTTTCCTGGATCCGCGTCGTCGCCGCCATCATCTCGAGAACCATCTGTTCGGCCATCAGCCAGAAGTCCATGGCCATGCCGTACGGGCGCGCCGCCGACTCCCACAGCGGCCGGGCGAGGGCCCGAATTCTTTGTTCGACCAGTTGATCCATCGTCTTGTCCCCGAGGTCCGCGTTTGCGAAGAGTGTATCGCAAAGTCCGCAAGACATTCATGGAGAATCGCCGCACTGCCGGGGCCGCGCCGTCCTCCACCTCGGCCTTTGCCACCAGCCACTTCCGGTGCAAAAGGATGTCCTGCGGTTCGCTTCTATATATAATCTCGAAATAACCGCGCCGCCGTCGCCAGCCGGATCGGCGTCGGATCTCAGGGAGGAGCGGGGTGGCGGGCGGCGAGGCGAACCGTGGGAAAATCGCCGAAAAGGCGCGACTGGTTGGGCTTAGGGATCGCCGGCACGTCCTTCTGCTCGTCTTAATTCTGACGGTTGTCGCCGCGGCACTCGGCGGCGTCGCCATCCTGATCCTCTATGAAACCGCGTTCGATCAGGAACGCGAACGCCTGTCGGATCTGGCGCGCAGCCAGGCCGTCGTTATCGAGGCGTTGACCATTAACCTGCAGCGGAGCGGCATGGCGCCGGCCGAGGCACGGGAGGTTGCGCTGCGTCTGGAGCGGGAAGCGCGCTCGCGGGCGCTCGGCTTCCGGGAGACGGGCGAGTTCGCGCTGGCGGAGCGCCAGGACGACACCATCGTCTATCGGATACGCGACCGAGCGACCCCGATCGACTCGGCGTTGGTCCTGCCGCTTGTTGATCCCGATGGCGGCATCGGCGGTGGAGCGGGAGAGCCCATGCGGCGGGCGCTTGCCGGTCAGCGCGGCACGGTTGTCGCCCGTGACTATCGCGGTGTTCACGTCCTCGCCGCCTACGAGCCCTTGCCTTTGCTCGGCGCGGGTATCGTCGCCAAGATCGACATGGCCGAACTCCGCCGCCCCTTCATATCCGCCGCCGGCGCCATCGGCATGCTCGGGCTCGTGCTCGTCGCGCTTGGCACGACGCTGTTCTTCAGGGTCACCGAGCCGATGCTGGGGCAACTTCGGGACAAGGAGCGGCGCTACCGCCACCTCATCGACCAGATGGACCAGGGTGTGATCGTCCTCCGCGCCGTCGACGATGGTCGCGACTTCGTCATTCGGGATGTCAACCCGGCCTGCGAAACGATCGAACAGCGTTCCCGCGCCCACCTCATCGGCAGGCGGATGAGTGAAGCGCTGCCTCGACGCCTCTGCCGTCACTGGAATTATCGATCTTTGCCATGGGGTCTGGCGGACCGGTGTTGCGGAGAGTGTGCGCGACACCGCGTATGCGGACGATCGCCATGCCGGCTGGCGCGACTATCGGATCTACCGCCTGCCCGACGGCGACGTCGTTTGCCTGTTCGAGGACGTAACCGGCCGCCATGCCACCGAGGAACGCCTGAAGCAGACGCAGAAGCTGGAGGTGTCTCGGCCAGCTCACCGGCGGCATCGCCCACGACTTCAACAACGTTCTCGCCATCGTTATCGGCAATCTGCAGCTCCTCGAAGAGAGGGTCGGCGAGCGCGAGGACAAGGACCTGCTCGGGGATGCCTTATGGGCGGCGGGACGCGGCGCCGAACTCACCCATCAGCTCCTGGCCTACGCCCGCCAGCAGCCGCTCGATCCGCGGCCGATCGACGTTAATCACTTGATCCGCGGTATGACCGATCTGCTTCGCCGCACCTTGCACGCCTCGATCAGCATCCGCGAACGCCTCGGCGATGATTTGTGGCCGACGATGATCGACCGCATCCAACTGGAGAGCGCCATCGTCAATCTGATCGTCAATGCCCGCGACGCCATGCCGTCCGGCGGCGAACTGACGATCGAAACCATCAACACCCGTCTTGACGAAGGGGAGAAGATGGCCGGCACCGAGCCGGTCGTTGCCGGCGAGTACGTGATGGTAGCCGTCCGCGATACCGGCGTCGGCATGACGCCCGAGGTCGCCGAGCGGGCCTTCGAGCCTTTCTATACGACGAAGGGGCCGGCGAGGGGCAGCGGTCTGGGCCTGAGTATGGTTTACGGCTTCGTCAAGCAGTCGGGCGGCCATGTCCGGGTGGTGAGCAAGGCGGGAGGCGGAACGTCGGTCGAGCTGTTTCTGCCGCGCGCGCGTGCCGCCTTTGCCGTCGAGCCGGCGGAGGCGACTGGCCTGGAACGACGGCGGCCGGTCCGGCTGCCTCTTTCCGACGAACCGGCGCGGACGATCAGTCGAGGCGGGTGACGGTGTAGAGATCGGCCGGCGTCGCCACCAGCTGATAGAGCATGACGGCGCCGACGCTCAGCACGACTAACGCAAGCAGGATGCGGCTCTGCTCGCTCGCCATTCTGGCGCCGATACGGACGCCCGCCTGAGCGCCGATGACGCCGCCGACGAGGAGCATCACGGCGAGCACAACGTCGACCGTCTGCGTCGTCACCGATTGCAGAAAGACCACGTTGGCGGTGACAAAGATGATCTGAAAGAGCGACGTGCCGATAACCACGTTAGACGGCATACCGATCAAATAGATCATGGCCGGCACCATGATGAAGCCGCCGCCGACGCCCATGCTCGCCGATAACAGACCGACAAGAAAACCGACGCCTGCCGGCAGGATCGGCGAGATGAAGAGCCGCGACTTGCGGAACCGCATCTTCATCGGCAGCGCGTTCAACCATGGATATCGCCGCGCCCCCCGCACCGTCCGGGTGCCGGCGCTGCTGCGCCGGCGCACCATGGCCCCAATGCTCTCCCACAACATCATCGCCCCGATACCGCCGAGGAGGGCGACGTAGCAGATTGAGATAACGAGATCGATCTGTCCGACCGATTTCAGCAGGCCGAACAGCCACACACCGACGCTCGACCCACCGATGCCGCCGGCGAGCAGGACCAAGCCCATCCTTACGTCGACGCCGTCGCGTCGCCAGTGGCCGATGACGCCGGAGACGGACGAGCCGAGCACCTGATTGGCGGCGCTGGCGACGGCGATCGGCGCCGGAATGCCGAGGAAGATAAGGAGGGGCGTGAGGAGAAAGCCGCCGCCGACACCGAAAATCCCGGTCAGTACGCCGACGGACCCGCCGACGGCGAGGAGAACCAAAACGTTCTGGCTGATCTCGGCGATCGGCAGATAAATATTCAACGGCGCTCCGGCTCGCGAGAGGCTTGCGCAGCCGACAGTCTATCATCGCCGGCGTCGGCACCGCCAGCGCACGATCGGCGGCGACGTCTTCGCCTGCGCGCATGTTCATGGAAGCGGCAAGTTGTCCTCGACAACCGTGAGCACCGCCTTAGAAGGAAGGCTGTTCGGCAGGCGCATCAAAGGACGGGCATGAGCTATCGCATTCAGGGCGCAACGGGAGAGTGGGAGGTCGTCGTCGGGCTCGAGGTGCACGCCCAGGTGATATCGGAATCGAAGTTGTTCTCCGGTGCCGCCACCCGGTTCGGCGCCGAGCCCAACAGCCAGGTCTCGTTCGTCGATGCAGGGTTCCCCGGCATGCTGCCGGTGCTCAACGGCCGCTGCATCGAGCAGGCGGTACGCACCGGCCTCGGCCTCGCCGCCCGCATCAATCTGGAAAGCGTCTTCGAGCGGAAGAACTATTTCTATCCCGACCTGCCGGCCGGATACCAGATTTCACAGTACCAGCGGCCGCTGGTCGGCGAGGGCCGCGTCACCATCGACCTTGCGGACGGCACGACGCGCGACATCGGCATCGAACGGCTGCACGTCGAGCAGGACGCCGGCAAGTCTTTGCACGACCAGCACCCGCGGATGACACTGATCGACCTCAACCGCGCCGGCGTAGCGCTGATGGAGATCGTCTCCCGGCCCGACATCCGCTCCCCCGAGGAGGCCGGCGCCTACTTGCGCAAGCTGCGCGCGATCATGCGCTATCTCGGCACCTGCGACGGCAACATGGAGCAGGGGTCCATGCGCTGCGACGTCAACGTCTCGGTCAAACCCGTCGGCGACAACGAGCTGCGCACCCGCGCCGAGATCAAGAACGTCAACTCCGTCCGCTTCGTCATGCAGGCGATCGAACACGAGGCGGCGCGCCAGGTGGCGCTATACGAAGGAGGGGGCCGGGTGGTGCAGGAAACGCGCCTGTTCGATGCCGCGCGCGGCGAAACGCGATCGATGCGGGCGAAGGAATATGCCCATGACTACCGCTATTTTCCCGATCCCGACCTGCTGCCGCTGGTGCTAGCCGAGGACTGGATCGAAGAGATCAGACGGACGCTGCCGGAGCTGCCGGATCAGCGGAAACAGCGGTTCATCCAGCAGTACGGGCTTACGCCCTACGACGCGGCGGTGCTGACCGCGGAGAAGGAGGCATCCGAATACTTCGAGCAGGTGGCGCACGGCCGGGACGGCAAGCAGGCGGCAAACTGGGTGATCACCAACCTATTCGCCGTGCTCAACGCCAAGGGGCTGCCGATCACCCGCTCACCGATCACGGCCGATGCCCTCGGCCGACTGTTGGACCTGCTCGCCGACGGCACGCTCTCCGGGCGGCTGGCCAAGGAGGTGTTCGAGATCATGGCCGAAACCGGCGGCGATCCCGCTGCCATCGTCGAGGAGCGCGGCTTGCGCCAGATGCAGGACACGGACGCGATCGACGCCGCTTGCGCCAAGGTCATATCCGCCAATCCCAAGCAGGTCGAGCAGTTCAAGGCCGGCAACGACAAGGTCGTCGGCTGGCTCGTCGGCCAGGTGATGAAGGCGACGCAAGGCAAGGCCAACCCGCAGACGGTCAACCAGATCCTCCGCGACCAAGCTCGGGGCGTTAAACTCAGTATCCCCCGGCTGAGGCTCCCGCTACCAGGGAGCGGGCGGCGCCGGCGGTGCGACCGGTTCACGCACCACGCGCGGTCGGGGTTCGGGTCGGGATGATGAGCTTCAGGTGCGCGCCCGCGCCCTTGATCCACTGCACTTCGGCCTCGATCTGCTTGGCGATCGCTTGAATGATCTGCATGCCGAGCCCGTCGACGGCATCATCCGCGAAGCCGGGGCCGTCATCGATCAGATCGAGGCTGGCCAGCTCCCTGGTTGAAGTGCATCGTTATTCTGAGAGTGCCGCCCTTATCAAAGGCATACTTAAAGCTGTTCGTGATGAATTCATTAATGATTATTGCCAATGCTTGTGCCTGTACCCGGCTCAGCACCCCCTCCTGGAAGTCCGTAATCAACCGCACCGCCTGCGATGAGCCGGAAATGCTGGAGAAAATTTTACCGGCAATAGAAGTTATATAATAAGAGACGTCAACTTTCTCTGTCTCATCAACAAAAGTCAGCAAGCCGTCGATCGCATTCAAAACATAAATTCTATTTATGACCTCTTCCAAGGCGTGCGACACCTCCACAATCTGCGACTTGCTTTTTTGGAGGGACACGATGGACATCAGCATCTGGTTATTGTTTTTCGTTCGATGAGCCAATTCCTTTAGTGAAATTTCCAGTTTCTTTGCAAGCTCCATTTTCTCCTTCGCCAGGTTGGCTTGGACAACGACCAGTGCCAGAATGTTGGCGAAGCCCTGAAGCGTCTGGACGTCTTTATCGTCAAAGTGCCGCGGCTTGTCGCTGTCGGCTTCGAGCACGCCGAAAACACAATCATCGGCCTTGATCAAGCAGTTGGCGGCGCTGCGTACGCCGTGATCGATGAGGAGCTGTGGGATGCGGAAGCGGCTTTCGGTTGCGAGATCGTTGGCAATCGTCGGAATGCCGGTTTGCAGGGTGAGACCGGCCGCCAATTCAAAACCAGCCGATAGCCGGGCCTCGCCGACGACGTGATCGCCCCAGCCGATCCCGGCGCGGATCAGGAGCGCGCGCTCCTCCGGCAGATATTCCATAGCCTTAACGTGGCTTACGTCGAGTGCATCGTGGATTTGCTGACAGGCCGTCTGCAACAGGGAGTCGATATCGGGATTTGCCACAGCCAGCGTGCTGAAGCTGCCCAATCGGAAAAGATCGTCGTCGGATTCGGCCATCAGTCACCTGTTCAAGGAGTTCCGCACAGTACACCGAGCGCATCGAAGGGCTCAACCTCTCCGGGCGGATCTGTGTTGAGACTGGCGATTGTCACTGCGGGCCGGAGCTTCGCAAGGAACCAGGCCGGGCGCCACAGGTTGGATAAGCACCGAAACTGACGTATCAGGCATCAGGCATCGAGGTGGAACTGCCATGCCACAGCGAACGGACAGAAGGATACGATCGAACGCGTGATGCACGAGTTCAAACACGGCGAGCTCGAAACGCCGCAGGGTAGGACGGTCGAGAACCCAAAGCAGGCGATAGCGATCGCTCTCAACGAAGCCGGCGCCTCTAAGTTCAAGAGCGAAGAGGAAAACGCCAAAAGCTATAGGCGGACGAAAAAGCGCGAGCGGAGTGCCGGTCCCGCGGCTTCGGATAAAAGCAAGTCTGAACTCTACGAAGAAGCGAAAGCGCGCGGTATCCCCGGGCGTTCGGCGATGAGCAAGGGCGAACTCGCAAGGGCGCTCAAGACATAGCAGTGACAGGGACAGGCCTCAAAAGGGTGGACCCAGGTCCCTTGCTTGCGCCGGATCAATCTGTCCGGCGAGCACGGGGTTCAGCGTTGATCGGGTCCATCGCCGCCGTTGACCCTGAGCTTAACGCGTCATAGTTCCTCGGGGCCGATAAGCATGCCTAGTCCGGTCCCTTCGAGAGCATCGTTCAGCATCGAACGCACCGCATCGGCCGTCCGCATCAAGAGAGCGCGCTGCAACAAATCCTCCGCGTGACGGCGGTGCACCGTCCTAATCACCTTCTTGATCCGAAGAATGCGCGGCGGAGCAATGCTGAGGACATCGATCCCCATGCCCAAGAGGAGAATGGCGCCCGCCGGGTCGCCCGCCATTTCACCACAGACGCTGACCGTCTTGCCCTGCCGATGCATGTCTTGGACGGTTCGATTGACCGCCTCGATGACGGCCGGATGCAGGCTATCGTAGAGATTGGCCACCAGAATATTGTTGCGGTCCACAGCGAGCAAGTACTGTATGAGGTCGTTTGTTCCAACCGAGACGAAATCAACCTCTCGGGCAAAGAAAGGAGCGAGCGATACAGCGGACGGAACCTCGACCATCACGCCAATCTGCGGTTGTGCAGCGGGCGTATTCTCATCTCGTAATTCAACGAAAGCCCAATTCAGCAGATCACGGGCTGCGTCGACCTCCTCCATTGCACTGACCATTGGCAAAACGACCTGGAGGTTGCCCAGACCGGCGTTGGCTCGCAGCAGTGCCCGCAGCTGGATTACAAAGATCTCCGGATGATCCAGGGTCACACGGATTCCCCGCCAGCCGAGGGAGGGGTTCTGCTCGGCCACCGGGAAATATGGCAAGGATTTGTCGCCGCCGATGTCGAGGGTACGCATGACGACCGGGCGCGGCGCGAACGCCTCCAGGACCTGTCGATAGGTCTGATACTGCTCTTCTTCGCTCGGGAAACGATCTCGCATCATAAAGCTAATCTCCGTGCGATAAAGGCCGACACCTTCGGCGCCACTGTTCAGTGAGGATTCCAGGTCTGACAACAACGCCACATTAGAATAGAGACAGACGCTGGCGCCGTCGGGCGTTACCGCAGGCTGATCGCGCAAACTTCTGAGATCTGCGGACAGGCTTTCTTCATGACGAACGATTTGTTCGAACTGCCGCAGCACGGCAGTCGACGGATTGATGAACACGCGGCCGCGATAGCCGTCGATGGCGGCGGCGACGCCGTCCAGGTGGCCGATTTGCAGATCGCCAATGCCCATGACCGCAGGGATCCCGAGAGAGCGAGCAAGGATCGCGGCATGGGAGAACGCTGAGCCGTGAGTGCTGACGATGCCGACGAGTCTCGTTACCGGGACGTCGGCCATCCGCGCAAGGCTAATCTCCTCGTCCATCAGGATGCATCGCTGGGGGTATATCCGCGGGTTACCCCCGTCGGACTGGAGATGCATCAGGATGCGGCGTCCGAGGCCGCGCAAGTCCTCGGCCCGCGCCCGCAGATAAGGATCTTCGATCTGCTCGAAAAACCCCGAATACTCGGCGATGGTATCGCGGAGCGCGCCGGGCGCCCAGTTACCGCCGCGGATCCGCTCGACCGCCGCGACGATCAGACGTTTGCTGTCCAGCAGCATGACATAGGCGTCGAGGATCGCCCTCGCCTCGACCGACAGGGCAGCTCCCAACTGGTCGCTGTGTCCGCGGATCTCAGCTTGCGTGGCGATGACTGCTGCCCGCAACGAAGCCTCTTCGGCATCCATATCCTCAGGAACTCGGTCGGGGATCAACTCAAGGTTGGCCAGCGGGTTGGGAAGCGTGATGGTGCCGACAGCAACACCCGGAATGCCCGGCAATCCTTGGAGAAACGCGGGCGCCTCGTTGCGATCGCGCAGGAGCCGACTGATCGAATCGCCCTTGCTGACGTCGTTGATCGCCCCCGCAAGCTGAGCGGCAATGGTGACGAGAAAAGCGACCTCGTCCGAACCGAATGGATGCGGAAGCGCGCGCTGGATGACCAACACTCCCAGCACGCGGCGAAGGTGGATCAGGGGCACACCAAGAAAGGTCGAGTAATGTTTGGCGCCCGCTTCAGGTAAACTGCGAAGACGCGGGTCGTCCGGAGCTGCCACCAGGTTGACCGGTTCCTGCCGTTCGCCGACATGCCCAACGAGGCCTTCGTTACGCCCGACGCGGAAGATGCCCACCTGCGCCGGGTCCAGACCGTCGGTGGCCATGAGGACGAAGTGGCTGCCGGCCGCATCGACGAGATAGACCGAGCAGGTGTCGACCTGCATTGCTTCTTTAACGCGGCGAACGATGATGGCCAGCGCTTCGTCGCGGTGAGGCGCCGCGCTCACCTCCTCGACAATCCGGCGCAAGAGTTCGAGCATTCCACCTCTCCAGAGGTCTCGCCATTCGACCTTGGGGACTCCAGCGAAGCACCCGCTGCCCCTGCATGAAATTGGCCGTCAATTCGGCAGGCGTCACACTCTACTCGCGCAAGAACGATCCCGGCGATCTGCCGTTTTGGATCATTTCCGCAGGTAGTCGTGTTACGATCAGCGCAGCTCGCACGTGTCAACCAACGAACAAGGTCCGCGGCAACGGCAATCGCCGATGGCCATCGGCGACGTTAGAGAGGGCAAGGAGGGTTCCCGTGGCAACCGACGTCAGTACTTTGCAGCCTATGCAGTATCTCGACAAGGCTCTGACCAGCCTTCGCGACCTCGGCCTGTTGCCGGAGAAGCGGGGCGAGGCGGCGCCGATCACTGCACTGCTCAACCGCATCTCCGACCTCGACGAGCAGCGCGTCACCCTGATCGCCCGCACCCTCGACCAGATGTCGGTGTTCAACGAGGTCGTCCGCGAGCAGATCACCGCCATGGACGTCGGCGAGCGCTACAAAAAGATCGCGGAAGCCTTCAATTCCATCCGTGACGACGCCAAGCAGATGGTCGACCAGATCGCCGACGGCCGCATCGATACCTTCGAGCGACTGTCGAACATCTGGCAGAAGGCGACGCGCGGCGACATTGCATCCCGCTTCGATAAGATCAAGGACGCCTATCTCGACGTCGCCAAGGCAACGCGGAATCAGTTCGAGCGCGAGCAGCTCATCCTCGACGCCTACCGGGATTTCCGCGGGGCGCTGAAGCAGTCCGAGGTGATGGCGCTGGAAGTTCTGAAAAAAGCGGAAGGGCGCCTTACTGATGCGCGGGCACGCATGGACGAGGCGGCGAAGGCGGTCGAGGCGGCAACGACGGTCGAGCCGGCCGAGCGCGCGAGGCTGGAACTCACCCGCGACGAAAAGCTGCGGGCGTTGCAGGACGAAGAACAGCGCTATCAGATCGCCAAGGATCTGAGCGACAACCTGACCGTCGGCTACAACACCTCGGAAGTGATCATGGCGCGGCTGATGCAGACGACGAGCGCCAAAGAGCGCGTCTATCAGCAATCGGTCAGCTTCTTCTCGACCAACGAATCCGTCCTGACGGCGCTCAGCGCGTCGTTCACGGGTATGCACGGACTGCACGAGAGCACGGCGACCCTGAACACGATGAAGGAAGGCATCTCGACCAGCCTTGAGACGCTCTCCGAAATCGGCGGCAAAATCCAAGAAGAGGCGCTGAAGGCCGGTTACGGGCCGACCATCCGCGCCGAGTCGGTGAAGAAACTGGTCAACTCGGTCGTCAATTACCAAGAGCGCTCGCTCGAGACTATCGAAGAGATGCGCAGGCTCAGCACGCAAAATGCCGCCGACATCCGTGAGGCCGTCGAGGACGGCAAGCGGCGGATGACACGGCTCATCCGGCAGGGGACGGCGCTCGCCGCCAGCGAGGGCTGAGCGGCGTGGCGACGGCCGCGGGCACGGCGCCGGAGGCCGCCGAGGGAACGGCCGCGGCGAAGGCGGCACCGCTCGACGAGGTGATGCTGGCGATGGACGTGGTCGACACGCTGCGTCACGCCGACACGCTTGTCGAGCGCGAACTCTCCGGGGAAGCGCGCGACCAGCAATTGAAGGAGCGGCTGCGCACCCTCTATGCCAGCCAGGGCATCGAGGTACCCGAGCACATTCTCGACGAAGGCGTTGCCGCGCTCCGGGAGGATCGCTTCGTCTACAAGCCACCGCTTGCCGGCTTTGCCCGTTCGCTGGCGCTTGTCTACGTGAACCGCTGGCGCTGGCTGAAGGTCGCGGCAATCGCGGTCGCTGTCGTCGCCCTGCTCGCCGGCGGCTACTGGTTCGTCGTCGAGCGGCCGGCGCAGCAACAGGCTGTCGAGCGGGTTCGCGATCTCGGAGAGACGCTGCCGCGCGGTCTGGAAGCGGAGCATACGCGCATCGTCGCCATCAGCCGGGTCGATGCTGCGACCGACCGGGCGGCGACCTTGGCCGCCGAGGGCGAGGCGGCAGTCAAGGCGGGCGATGCTGACGCGGCGAAAGCGAAGCTCGACGAGCTGACCCGGCTCCGTCAGACGCTCGAACAGGCATACCTGATCCGTATCGTCTCCCGGCCCAATCAGCCGAGCGGCGTCTGGCGGGTGCCGAAGCTCAATCCGGCCGGCCGCAACTACTATCTCATCGTCGAGACGGTCGACGCGGCGGGTAAGCCGGTCCCGATCGCGGTCACCAGCGAGGAAGACAACAAGACGGCGACGGTCAGCACCTTCGGACTCCGCGTCGACGAACGGACGTTCAACCGCGTCCGCGCCGACAAGCAGGACGACGGCATTATTCAGAACAACCGCGTCGGCGAGAAGCGGGTGGGCATGCTGGAGCCGATCTACAGCATGCCGACGGCAGGCGGCGCCATTTTGCAGTGGTGAGCGGGATGCTCAGCGGCATTCAGGTTCTCGGCAGCATCGACGAGGTCTTCGGCCAGGCGCGACAGCAGACGCTGGAAGCCGACCTCAAGGTCAGCGAGCTCAACGAACGGCTGCTCCGCCTGCGTCGGGAGGAAAGCGAAGCCTATCAGGGTCTCGCCCGCATCCGCCTCGCCGCCGGCAGCAAGGATGCGCTGATCGCGCGGCTGACGTCGATCGACGACAACGTGAGGGCCGTGCTCGGCACGCGATCTTCGGCGACGGCTTCGATCGACGCCGAGATGGCCCGGATCGAGGCGGTGACGGCGCGCCTGCAAGGTGAACGCGAAAAAGCCGCCGCGCTCGTCGGTGAACGACAGCAGGCGCTGATCGCCTGCGAGGCAGGCGTGCGTCAGCGATTGGAAGCGACATCCGATTATCAGCGGCAAAAGGCGAAGGCGGAGGCGGCGGAGGGGGTCGCCGCGCAGGCGCGCCAAAAAACCGAACAGGCGGAAACGGATCGAGAGGCGAAAGGAAAGCCGTACGAGAACGACCCGCTGTTCCAGTACCTTTGGCGCCGCGGCTTTGGCACAACAGCCTACGCCGGTGGTCCGCCGGCACGCCGGCTCGACCGGTGGGTTGCCGGGATCGTCGGCTTCGATAAGGCTCGCGCCGATTATGCCATGCTGCAGGAAATTCCCGAGCGTCTTGCCCGCCATGCCGAGCGCTTGACCGCACAGGCCGCGGATGAGGCGGCAAAACTGACGGCGATGCAGCACGCAGCACTCGACGAGGCCGAGCCGGCCACTCTGCGCGCCGAACTGGCGAAAGCCCAGGCGACGGTCGACGCTCTTGATGATGCCATCGAGGCGAACGGCAAGGTCCACGTCGAAGCGATTGGCCGTCGGGCGCTGATCGTCCGCGGCGATGATCCGCAGGCGCGAGGAGTTATGCGGGTGATCGAGGATGCGCTGCGCGATCAGGATTTGCAGGCGCTCCGCGCCGATGCCGAGGCGACCCGCACCCGCGAGGACGACGACGCGGTCCGGCGGCTCGAGCAGATCGAAGAGGAGGAGACACAGGTGGCCGCCGCCCTGAAGGAGGCGACGCGGGCGCAAGACGCGCTGCGGAAGCAGATGACCGAGATCGGATCCGTACGTCGCGACTATCGCCGGCGTGGCTACAACCGCGGGATGTTCGATGCGGCGAGCGGCGCCTTTATCGGCTCGATGCTGGCGGAATTGCTGCGCGGCGGTCTCAGTCGCGATCGCTTCTGGGATCAGGTCGGAAGCCGGCAGCTGCCGGAGCCGGGATCCGACGGGTGGGGCGGCGGCTGGGACGGCGGAGGAGGCGGCGGAGGCAGTTTCGGCGGAGACTCCAGGGGCGGCGATTTCCGCACCGGCGGCGGCTTCTGATTACTCCCCGCAATTCAACTCTCCCGGAGCCTGTCTCGGGATCGCCGGCGTTCGGATGCATGCAACCTCCGCGGGCCTTTGGTTGAAATCATCCATCGAAGCCGTTAACTTCGCGCCGCCGGCGGCTGACTGACCGCGGCGGCTACGCCGGGTGAGGGCAAGCGCTTCATGGAATTGCCCGTTGCCACGGTTCGCGAAGGCTTCGCCTCCGACGATCGCCAGGGCGCCCGGCAACCGAAACAACCGCCGCGGATGATCCGTTCGCCGATGGACCGGCTCCGGTCGCCTTCCACTGGTTCCCCGCGGTCGACACGCTGCGCGGCTTCGCGGCGCTGTCCGTTCTCGTCTACCATGTGATCGAACACACCAAATGGGCCGAGTTCCCGACGGGCGGCCCCTTCGTCTGGTTCCGGATGGGCTGGGCGGGCGTCGATCTGTTCTTCGTCATATCCGGCTTCGTCATCACCTACAGCGCCGCCCGGCTTTACTTTGCGTCGCCCCGTTTCCGACAGCTCTACGCGATGCACCGCCTGGTCCGGATCGTTCCCCTCTATCTTCTCACCGGCGTCGTCTACGTCGTGTTTGTCGATCCGACCGCCATCCACCGTGATGGATGGTGGCTCAATCTCCTCACCCATCGTAACCTTTACCCATAATTTGTTCCCGGAAACTCACGGAGCGATCAACGGGCCGAACTGGTCGGTAGCGCTCGAAATGCACTTCTACCTGCTCGCCGGGTTGATCCTGCCGTGGCTGCTGAAGGCGCGACCCTGGCTGCTCGCCGGGATCTTCGTCGGCATCGCCTGGGCGTGGCGCTTTACCGTCTTCCGGTACATGCCCTGTGATCCTGCCGCCGCCGATGTGTTGCAGACCTGCGTCTATCAGCGGTTTTTCTGGACGACGAAGCTTCCCGGGACACTGGACGGCTTTGCCGTCGGCATCCTGATCACCCGCCTGTTTCTCAATCCGCGCGCCGCGGCGCTTATGTTGCGTCGGCGGTCACTCGTTGTCATCTCGCTGGTATTCCTCGTCCTGGCGGCGGTGACACTTAACATCTTCTGGAAACGGGCGGAGTTCTGGCAGTATTTTGGCATGGTCGTCTTCTACAAGACGCTGATGTCGCTGATGTTCGGACTGCTTGTTCTCCTCGCCTGTGGCGTGGGACGAGCACTGAGCGCGACCGTACTTGGAACGACCAATTATCTCGGCACGATCAGTTATGGGATCTACCTATGGCATTTGATCGTGCTGCTTCTGCTGATGCGGATTCCGGGGCTGAGCAAACCGGACATTCTCTTCTACACGCTGCTGGGGACGATCGTCCTCAGTTCGCTGAGCTGGCATGCTGTTCGAACGGCCGCTGCTGCAGACTCGGCGGAGCCGGACGTCACGGAAGGGCGATCGACGGCGCGGCTTCGTCCGGAGACGCTGCCCGATCAGCGGGCGTTCGTCGCGCGGCGTCCGGTGGTTCAGGGGCGGTTGCCGGCGTAGGGGTTGCGGGTCTTGCGGAAGGCGAGGCGGAGCGGCACGCCGCTTAGGCCGAAGGCATCACGCAGCCCGCCGGCGAGATAGCGCTGGTAGGAGTCCGGCAGCGCGTCGGGGCGGTTGGCGAAGAAGAGGAAGGTCGGCGGCCTCGCCTTCGTCTGGGTGACGTAGCGGATGCGAAGCGGCCGGCCATCGGCCATCGGCGGCGGGTTGCGCCCGAGCGTGTCGATCAGCCATCGGTTTAGCGGCCCGGTTCCGACCTGCCGGTTCCAGATATCGTAGACGGCGAAGGCAGCGGGCAGGAACCGTTCGACGTGACGGCCGGTCTTCGCCGACAAAAGCACGGTGGCGAGGCCGCGCAGTTGCGGCAGCGAGGTCTCGATGCGCTCTCCGAGGCGGCGGCGTACGGCCGCCGGATCGGCGACCAGGTCCGCCTTGTTGGCGATGAGGAGCGGTGCCCGGCCCTCCTCCCCGATCATCCGGGCTATGGTCGAGATCCTGCTTCTCCAGTCCCTCCGTCGCGTCGACGACGAGCGCCACGACGTTGGCGAAGCGGATCGTCCGCAGCGCATCCTCGACCGAGAGGCCCTCGAGTGCATCGTCGATGCGGGCGCGGCGTCGCATGCCGGCGGTGTCGATCAGGCGGATCGGCCGGCCGGCGTGCTCCCAGGCGACGGCGATGGCGTCGCGGGTGATCCCGGCTTCCGGGCCGGTGATCAGCCGCTCGGAACCGATCAGCCGGTTGATCAGCGTCGACTTGCCGACGTTCGGCCGGCCGACGATGGCGAGCTGCAGCGTCGCCTCGGTCACTTTCCCCGTCGCATCTCCCGTCACATCCGCGGCATCGAGGCTCGCTTCCACGGACGTCGCGGCGGCATCGACGGCGGGCCGGAGCGCGTCATAAAGCTCGGCGATCCCTTCGCCGTGCTCGGCGGAAAAGGCGATCGGCTCGCCGAGGCCGAGGCGGAACGCCTCGAGCAGGCCGGCCGGCGCCGGCCCGGCCCTCGCACTTGTTGGCGATCAGCACGACCGGCTTGCCGCTCGCCCGCAGCGCTCGGGCGAGAACCTCGTCCATGGGCGTGACGCCCGAGCGGGCATCGATCAGAAACAGGGCGAGATCGGCTTCGTCGAGCGCGCGATCGGTCTGCCCTTGAATGCGGGCGGCGAGATCATCGCCGCGGGCATCCTCGAAGCCGGCGGTGTCGATGATACGAAAGCCGAGATCGGCAAGCTTCGCCTCGCCCTCGCGGCGATCGCGGGTGACGCCCGGCCGGTCGTCGACGATCGCCAGCCGCTTACCGACCAATCGGTTGAAAAGGGTCGATTTGCCGACATTGGGCCGGCCGACGATGGCGGCGGTGAGGGCCATCGGCCGACTACTGATAGGTGCTGACTTCGCCGTCGTCGGTGACAACGAACAGCCGGCCGCCGGCGATGACCGGCGGTGCACTCGCCGGATCCTCGAGCGGCAGGCGGGTGAGAATGCGGCCATCGAAGGGCGAGAGGATGAGGGCGAGGCCGTCGCCGCCGACGACGATGAGCCGGTCACCGGCGAGCACCGGCCCGGCCCAGAGGATCGTTCCGCTCTTTTTCTTTTCATCCTTGAAGCGGGGAAGCGGAGTCACCCAGTAGACGCGGCCATTGTCGGCGGAGAGACAGACGAGATCGCCGGTGCTCGAGATCAGGAACACATAGCGGCCGGCCAGCCACGGCGTACTGAGGCTGCCGATGTCGCGGTCCCACATCCGTTGACCGGTGCGCAGGTCGATGGCGACGAACAAGCCGGCCTGGCTCGCGGCAAACACGCGGCCGCGGTCGATGAGGGGAAGTCCGCGGATCTGGGCGATGCTGGTGACCTCGTCGAGACGTCGGCTGGAGGCGAGCGAGTCGGACCAGAGCACCCGGCCGTTGTCGACACGAAGCGCGACCAGATCACCCGAGGTGAAGGGAGCGACGACCACGTCGCCGGCTACCGCCGGCGCAGCACTGCCGAGCAGGCGGGCGGTTTCCGACATCGCCCGGTGCGGTGGCCACACGTCGCGCCCGTCGGTCTCGTCGAGAGCATAGAGCGCGTTTTCGACGGTGATCACAAAGACGCGCCCGCCGGCCACCGCCGGTGGAGCATGCATCGGCACCCCGATCTTCCGCCGCCACATGACCTTGCCGGTCGTCGCCTGCAAGGCGATAACCTGGCCGAAGCCGGTGGTGGCGATCACCCGGCCGTCGGCATAGGCGATGCCGCCGGACAAGGCGTCGTCGTCGTCGACGTCCTCGGTGAGATCGACGCTCCATAGGCGCTGCCCGTTCGCCGCATCGAAGGCGCGGAGCTGGTTTTCGGAGTCAACCGTGAACAGCTTGCCTTCGGCGACGATCGGCGGCGGTAGCCAAGGGCGGTCGTGGGCGATGCCCTTGCCGATGTCGGCGCGCCAGACGAGCGTCGGCGACGCACCGAACTGCACGTTTTGCAGAACGTGATCGGCGCTGCCGCCGGCCTGCGGCCAGTCGGAGTTGGCGACGGAGGACGGCAGCAGGATCTGGTCGGCCCTGATCGCGGCGTCCGGGGCGATCGTCCGCTGCGGCTGCATAACCGCGATCCGGGTGCCGGGAAGGGGCGTTTTGGTTTCGCCGAACCAGGTGTCACAGCCGGCGACGGCGACAGATGCCGCAAGGACGCTTATCAGAGCGTAGCGGTACCGGACGGCCGAACGGGCGGTCAGGCGGCGCTCTCCGTTTCTTGCCGTCATTCCCGGCCGACCTCACCCCTGTCCGGCGGTGGCGATCAGGATCTCGGCGCGTTCGCGGACGCCCGCCGGCACGCCGGGATCGGCGACGAGCTGCTTGAGCAGGCGTTCCGCCTCCGCCGTCTGTCCCGACTTCAGCGCCATCAGCGCCTGCAGCTCACGCGCCGAATAGCGCCACGGATCGCTGTCGCCGGCAAGCCTTGCCAGCTTTCCTTGCACCTCGTTCGCGTCCACCTCGCCGGCCGGAGCCTGCATGGCGGCGAGCACCGACATCAGCGTCGCCAGGTCGCGATAGACAGCATCGTCGGTCGACCGCGCGGCACGCTCATAGGCGGCAACGGCGCCGGCATGATCACCCTGACGGGCGAGCAGCGCCGCCTCCTGAAGGCGGGCGAGAAGGGCGTAGCCGCGCGGTCCCTCGTCGGCGAGGGCGGCGAAGCCGGCCACGGCGAGGGCGGGATCGGTTGCCGCGGCAGCACTCGCCTCGGCGAATTGCATCGATGCCTCGGCCAGACGCTGCCGCTCGTAATGCTTCCAGATCTGAACGCCGGCGACCGCCACCAGCAGGCCGATAACGAGGGCGATCGCGAACGAGCCGTAACGCTTCCACAGCCTCAACATCCGGTCGCGGCGCAGGTCCTCGTCGACCTCGCGCAACAAGCTGTCCTGCAGCAGTTCGTCCTTCGCCATCTATCGGTTCCTTGTCGGACGCGGGTGCGCTTCAGGGCCCGTCGCGCCACTTGATCGAGCAGCCCATGCTCGCCGTCTGCTCGCCGGGGCCGGCGCCGGTGCGGGCGATCTGCAGCATGGCATCGTGGAGTTCGCGCACCTTGGGTACGCCGCCGCTCATCCCGGCATCGTCGATACGGCCACGATATTGCAGTCCGAGCTCGGCATCATAGCCGAAAAAGTCGGGTGTGCAGACGGCGCCATAGGCGCGGGCCACATCTCCCGTCTCGTCGACCAGGTAGGGGAAGCCGAGGCGGTGCCGGCGGGCGAACTCGACCATCTGTGCCGGGGCGTCTTCCGGATAGCGGACGTAGTCATTCGGCATAATGGCGACGGCACCGACGCCTGCCGCCTGCAATGCGGCGACATCGGTGACGAGCCGGTCGATGACCGCCCGCACATAAGGGCAGTGATTGCAGATGAACATCACAAGGGTGGCGGCGGAGCCGCGCACGTCGGCAAGGGTGAAGATGTGCCCGGCCGGATCGGCCAGCCGGAAATCCGGTGCCTTCCGTCCGAAGTCGCAGACCGGCGTCTGCATGGCCGCCATCGCGTCGCATCCTCAGTCCATCAGGTTCGGCGGCTCGCCCGCCTCCGCCTTCTCGTAGTGTTAGCCGATGTGTTAGCCGATCGCGGGGTACGGGATCAACCGCGGTGCGGTCGTGTCCGCTGTTAACCCGGCATTATCCGCTGCGGGGCGAGGATTGGCGGCATGATTAGAAGCCGTCTCCCGACCCTTCTCCTTGCCGCCCTGTTCGTGCCGCTCCTCATCGGCTGCATGCCGGTCGCCGGCATGGTTGCCGGGCCGAGCCTCGCCGTCGGTACCACCGCCGCCACCGGCAAGACCCCCTTCGATCACGTCGTCTCGCTCGTCACCGGCAAGGACTGTTCGATCCTTCGCAACCGCCAGGGTCTAACCTACTGCCGCGAGGACGAACCGACGCCGCCGATCGGCGTCGTCTGCTATCGCACCCTCGGCGACGTCGCCTGCTATGACCACAGCGACCCCTATAAGGGAGGGCAGCGCCCCGTCGTCGATGCCCGCGCGCATCCGCCGGCCGCCCCGTTGCCGTCTTCAGACCAGGCCGCTGCCGCGGATTCCGTCGAACATAAACTGCACCGCGAGCCCGGCGAGCAGGATGCCGATGATACGGCTGATGACGTTTTGCCCGGTCACCCCGAGGACGGCGTGTAGACGGCCGGCGACCAGCAGCAGCACCAGCGTCAGCGCCATCACCAGGCAGAGGGCGGCGATCACTGCGGCCTCGCCGGCAAGGTTGTGGCGGGTCTCGGCCGCCAACAGGACCGCGGCACCGAGCGCTCCCGGACCGGCGATCAGGGGCGTCGCCAGCGGGAATACCGAAATGTCGGCCTTGCCCGCCGCCTCCGTCGTTTCCTCCGAAGTCGTCGAAGAGAGTCCAGACGGCCTCGCCAGCACCATGTCGATGGCAACGAGGAGAAGGAGGATCCCGCCGGCGGTACGCACCGCGGCGAGGGTGATGCCGACAAGCGCCAACAGCGTCTCACCGACGACAACGAAGACGAGGATGACGGCGAAGGCGATCAGCGTTCCCTTGATCGCCATCCATCGTCTCTGCACCGGGGTAGCGTGGCCGGCGAGCACGGCGAAGAGGGCGGCGACATCGACCGGGCCGATCGTTGCGAAGAAGGTGGTGAAGGCGCGCAGTCCGATCTCGATCGTGCTCATCTCCAGCCGACCGGCGGCGGCCCGGCGGCCGCGCGGTGCGCCGAGGCAGTGGCCGCCGCCGCCGAGCCGGCTGCCTTTGCCCGCCACGCATCGAGGGCCCGGGCAAGACGCTCGAATCCCGCATCGTCCGCCGGCAGGCCGAAGCGGAGCCAGGTCGGCTGGTCGGGGAAGCGGCGGACAAGGATGGCGGCCTGCGCCAGGTGCTCGAACAGCTCGCTCGCCCGGTCGCAGGCGGCGAGGCGGAAGAGGGCGGTGCCGCCGGCGACGACGAGGCCGTTGCGCATCAACAGCCCGTCGAGCCGACCCGCCGCCGCGGTCAGCCGGATACGCCCGGCGCGCGCCCACGCGGCATCGGCGAGGGCGACGGCACCGATGGCGGCGGCCGGACCGGATACCGCCCAAGGGCCCATCGCCCCGAGCAATTTCGTCGCCAGCGGCTCGCCGGTGAGAACGAAGCCGAGGCGCACGCCGGCCAAACCGAAGAACTTTCCGAACGAACGCAGGACCACCACGTCGCCCGTGCCGACGGCGCCGGCCAGACTGATCTCGGGGACAAGATCGGCGAAGGCCTCGTCAACGACAAGCAGCCGCCCTTTTGCGAGCGCCAGCATCGCCTCCGGCTCAAGCCTTCGTCCGTCCGGGTTGTTGGGATTGACGCAGACGACGACATCGGCGCGGTCGGGAATTCGGTAGGGGTCGGCGACCTCGATCACCGAATGCCCGGCCTCCGACCAGCAGTGGGCGTGCTCATGGTAGGTCGGACCGAGAATGGCGACACGGGTCGACGAAACCAGCCGCGGCAACCACTGGATGGCCGCCTGCGACCCCGGCGTCGGCACCACGTGGGCCGGATCGGCGACGCCATAGTGGGCTGCGGCGGCGTCGCGCAGCCAACCATCGAGGCCGCTGTCGGGCAGTCGCTGCCAGTAGTCGTTGGCGAGCTCGGGGATAGGGAAGGCGACCGGATTAATCCCGGTCGACAGGTCAATCCACCGCTCACGGGGAATGCCGTAGGCTTCGGCGAACGCGTCGACTTCGCCGCCGTGCAATTCCGCGTGATTCACCCGGCTCGATCCTCGCAGCGGTCGGATACGCCGGCAAGGCCACCGATGCTGCAAGCGGCGGCGAAACGGAACCGGATCATTGCTTAACCCATCCGGTAGTGCTTGAGCACCGGCTGCCGGACATCCCATCGACACTTCAGACCGGCCGGGAAGGTCACCAGGTCGCCTTCGCCGAATTCCACCACGTCTCCGTTTTCACCGGTCACCCGGACGTCGCCGGTGATCAGGTAGCAGGTTTCGACGGTATCATATTCCCAGTCAAAGCTGCTCGGCTCCTTCGACCACGTCGGCCACTGCCGCATTGCCACAACTTGTTGTTCCGTCGGCTTCTCTACCTTGATCGCCACGGGTCTCGCCCTCCTTACCGGTTACCGGCGTTATCGCTGCGCCCGAATTCGGCGCAGACTCTAGCACCGGAAGGCGCTGTTTACACGTACCGGCGCCGCGCCTGCGGCAGGTGGTCATCGGGCGCTTGATCGCACGGCCGGATAGATTTAGCTCAACCATCGCGATGCAAGACTGTGAAGGACGGCAGACGATGCTCAGCTTCCCCTGCCCCGCCGATCCCCGCGTCAGCCGCAGACGCGCCCTCCTCCTCGGTATCGGAGGAATTGCCGCCGGCACACTTGCCCGGCCAGTTCAGCCTCGTGCCGAGCCTTTGATCGGCCCGACCGCGCCGCCGCCGTCGGTGCGCTTTGATGTATTTGCCCTCGGCGCCGGAATCGGCTGGCACGAGGTGGGCTTCCATGCTGCTGACGGAGGTTTTGTCGCCATCTCCGAGATCGATATCGACGCCAGGATCCTTGGCGTCAGATTGCTCCGCTACACTCAGAAGACCACCGAAACCTGGGCCAACGGCCGCCTGCAGTCGTTCACCAGCGAGGGTGACGACGAGGGCAAGAGCTTTGCCGCGAGCGGACACGCTGCGGGCGGCGACTTCGTCATTGAGGGCAGCAAGGGCAGAATTGTTGCCCCTGCCGACGTCATGCTCGCCACTTACTGGACTCCGCTGATGCTGACGCGCACCGAGGTGATCAATCCGAAGCGCGGCAATCTAAAGTCGCAGACGGTGAGGCCGGCGGGGATGACGACGGTGCGGATCGGCGATGCCGACCGCACGGCGAACCGCTACGACATCACGGGCGTCGTAGATGGCGCGGTATTTTACGATCAGGATGAGCACTGGGTCGGTGCGGCGTTCGACCGCAAGGGGGCGACCATCGACTACCGGATAGCGGCTTAGGCCATTCATCTTTTTTTCTACGAATTCGGGACCGTACCGCGCTACTGTAGACCCGTTTGGGTCACAGTAGAGGTAGCCCGTGAGCCTCGGCACGCGGCCGGCCCTGGCGTCGATGCTGACGCTCGCGCTCATCGCGGGGTGTACGTCTTATTCGCAGCAGGTGGCCGAGCCGGCGCCGGCGACGAAGGTCGTCGCGGTGGGCCGGATCGATCCCGGGCGCACCGAATGGGAACGGGCGGCGCTGCGGTTTGAACGCTCCCTCGTCGGGGCGCTGCGCAATTCGAAGGCGTTTCCCGCCGTCCGCACCAGCGTGCCGAAGACGGTGCCGGCCGACTGGCTGGTGGTTGACGGCCGGATGCTGGACGCCGACGGCGGCAATGATTTCTATCAATTGCTTGTCGGCGAATGGATCGCCGGACCGGCGGCCAAGGTGGAAGTGCGCGTCCGCGGCGACGACCGGGTCCTCCTCGCCTTCACCGACCGTATCCTTATCTCCGAGCAAAGCGTCGATCCGCGAGCCACCGATCCGACCGAACTCAAGCACCTTATCGACGAGCTCGCTGCCGATGCCGCCCACGCCATCGTCAGCTGGGCGCAAGGGCAGCCTGTCCGCGACACCTTGTTCTGAAACGAGAAGGTCTTCGGACAGATGTTGCAAGAAGGAGGAGCGCGGCACCGACGGTTGCGGCACCGCGTCCTTGCGCCCGATCGCGCGCCGCCCCCGCCCGGCGCACTGTAGGCGGCCCCGGAAACCGCTTCCCCGGGGGCGACTACTTGTTGACGATGACCGGTCCGAGGGGCCAGATCACTCGCCCGTAGAGCTCGTTCAGGATCTGGGCAAGGCCGGTGTAGGCAGCACTGAGCGCGAGAACGATTCCGACCCAGCCCGCCATCGTCGTCAGTATTTTCAAGCCAATAAAATCACCGATCGACAACAGGGCAAACGCAACGACCAAAAGGAAAAAGGTCACTTGCAGTGCCCGATTGAGGCGGAAGGTGGCGATAAACATCACAAACGACATCAATCCCCAGGCGGCAAGGTAACTTGCCATCGCCACCTCGCTCGGTTTGTCGGCGAGACCGAGCTTCGGGAAAACGATGATTCCGGCCAGGCTTAACCAGAAAAACCCGTAGGAGATGAAAGCCGTCGTCGCGAAGGTGTTTCTCTTTCGCCACTCGAACACGCCGGCGAAGATCTGACCGATGCCGCCGTAAAACACGGCCATCGCCAGTATCGTCGCATCGAGGCCGAACAGTCCGGCGTTGTGCATGCTGAGGAGGATGGTCGTCAGGGCGAAGCACAACAAACCAAGCGGCGCCGGATTGGCGGTGACATCGGTCAGGGTGATCGTCGCCGGAAGCATCGCGTCGGCCTCGCGGGCGAGGGGTACGGCACTCGCCGTAGCTACTTTACCATTGCTCATTTTCTTTTACTCCTTCGATCGACAGCGGCGTTGCCGGTGAATACGCCAGCGCGCGCGGCTGTCCCGGATTCCTTGCGCTTCCAACGTTGTGCTACCAGCCGAGCCAGTCGGGGCGGAGCGGGATGGTCGTCTCGTAGACCTTCTGCTCGGTGACCGCGCCCTGATTGTAGTCGTTGCGGTAGAGGCGGACGGTGGTCGTGCCGCGGTGGTCGGTCGGTGTCCAGGTCGATTTCAGGCAGACGCCCTCAAGGCCGGCCGGCACGTGGTCGCGCATTTCCTCGAACGCCTTCTTGATGTTCGGCCCGGTAACGCCCCCTGCTTTGTCGGCCGCCACCATCGCGTCGCGCATCAAGAAGGCCGAGCAGACGCCACGGATGTAATGGGCGGAGCGGTAGTCGACCTGCCCGTTCGGGATCGGATTCCCGGGAGACCTCGTGCACTAGCTTCATCCCCGGCACGTCGTCATTCCAGCGGGCGACGCTGACCACCCAGATCAGCCCGTTGCCGGCGTCCCCCGCTTCCTTGGCGGCCGCGCGGTCCCAGCCGTAGATGTTGGTCAGGAACTGGGTGTTGACGCCGACTTTGGCGCAATCCTTGAGCAGCGCCACGTTCGATTCCGCAGTGTTCGCGAGGAAGGCGTAGTTGGCGCCATTCTGCCTTAAGGTATCGCACTGCGCCGAGAAGTTACCCGGCGTCAACGAATAGCGGATCGGCGGCAGAACCTCGAATTCGAGGTCCCGGGCGTAGTCGACGCAAGCCGCCTTGGGGGCGTTCGGGTAGGGGTGATTGTCTCCCATGTAGACGAACTTCGGCCGATAGAGATCGCCTAAGAAGGTCGAGCCGCGGGCGGCGGTGCCGGTGCGCTTCCACTGTTCGGCCGCGAACTGGACGAGGGCCCGGCAGCCGTCGGAGTAAGACGGTCCATAGAAGAAGTTGTATGGCGCCGGCCTTTCCGTCCAAGGGGACCGGCCGGTCGGATCGGTGAGGTGACCGGACGACGAGCCCGACATGAAAACGACGCCGTCTTTGGTTACATAATCGACCAGCGCCTCGGTATCGGCCGTGCCCCACCCCTGGATGGCCACCGGCTTCAGCGTTTCCTTCCAGCCCTTGTAGGTGGCGATGGCGCGCACCGGGTCGTATCCGTAATCGACGGTAACGAGGTCGACCTTCTTGCCGTCGATGCCGCCGTGGCTGTCGATGTAGGCGAACGCGTCGGCGAACTCCTTGTCCGTAGACCTTGGCGACGGGCGCGGTGGCGCCGGTCTGTGCCACCAGCTGGCCGACATTGATGGTATCCGCGGCGATCGTGGCTCCGCCGACGAGCGCCATTGCGCCAGCGAGCAGAGCCGCGCCCGCATGCTTAATTTGCTTCATGGAGTTTCCCCTCCCGTAGTCGTTTCTTTCTCATCCCGACCGGCGAGATTTGGCGCATTCGCGGCGCCCCCGTTCTCCTGCCGGTTGGGAGGGCGACGATTTACTCTTTCGGCGAGCCGACGGCCAGCCCAAAAATTGCGAAAAACGGCCGGCCGCCGGGGTGTTCCCGTCGGATCAATCGGCTGCCGCCCGGTAACGTTCGGATTCGGCATCATAGGTATCGAAACCGACGAGCCGGCGGAGGTCCGAGAAGGAGGCGAGACGGGACGACGGATCGGCCCCCGCGCCCAGATCGCCGAGGGCCGCCTGCATGGCGCGGACCGATGCCGCCAGCAGCGTCAGCGGATAGGCGACGAGCGTGTAGCCGAGCTCGCCGAGGCGGGCGGGGGGCAACAGCGGCGTTGTTCCGCCCTCGAGCATGTTGGCCAGATGGCGGCCGGGCACCTCGTCGCAGATCCGCGCGCATTTCGTCCTCGCTCTCCGGCGCTTCGACGAACAGAAGATCGGCGCCGAGGGCACGGAATGCGCGGCACGGGCGATCGCCTCGGCGAGACCGTGGGTGGCGCGCGCGTCGGTGCGGGCGAGAATCAGGATGTCGGCGCCCTCGTCGCGGGCATCGACGGCGGCGCGGACGCGGGCGAGGCCTCGGCACGGGAGACCACCTGCTTGCCGCGGGTGTGGCCGCAGCGTTTCGGGGCTACCTGGTCCTCGATCATCACCGCGGCGAAGCCGGCACCGGCATAGCCCGCGACCGTCCGCTTGACGTTCAACGCGTTGCCGTAGCCGGTGTCGCCGTCGCCGATCACCGGAATGGTCGACCGCGGCGCAGATGTTGCGGCCCTGATCGAGCATTTCGCCGTAGGAGATCAGGCCCGTGTCCGGCATGGCGAGGCGGCTCGCAGCCACCGCGAAACCGCTCATGAAGGTCAAGGGCGAATCCGGCTTGTTCGATCAGCCTCGCGGAGAGCGCATCGAAGCAGCAGGGCATCAGCAACGGGGAGCGGCCGTCGAGCAAACGGCGGAGACGCGCGGCGGCGGAAAGTGTCTGCGACATCGGTGTCGGTCCGGGCGCGGCCGGGGCGGCCCGTTCCCCCGACGGCTCAGCCGGGTTCCAGCTCGCTATCCCAGTAGAGGAAGTCGCGCCAGCTTTCGTGCAGGTAGTTGGGCGGGAAGCCACGGCCGTTCTCCTGGAGTTGGAACGGCGTCGGCTCGTGCGGCCGGAACAGCGGGAACAGGCCCGATTCCTTCGGCAGCCGGTGTCCCTTGCGCAGGTTGCAGGGTTCACACGCGGTGACCACGTTGGTCCACTCGGTACGGCCGCCGCGGGCGCGCGGAACGACGTGATCGAAGGTCAGCCGCTCCGCCGGCAGGTCTTCACCGCAGTACTGGCAGGAGAATCTGTCGCGCAGGAAGACATTGAACCGGGTGAACGCCGGACGCCTTGCCACCGGCACGTACTGCTTGAGGACGATGACGCTCGGCAATCGCATCTCTTGGCTCGGCGAACGCACCGACCGGTCGTATTCGGAAACGACGTGCACCCGCCGCAGGAACACCGCCTTGACGGCCTCCTGCCACGGCCATAGCGACAGTGGAAAATAGCTGAGGGGGCGGAAATCGGCGTTCAACGCCAGTGCCGAGTAACTGTTCATCCCCGATCATGCTGTCTTTAAATGTCCGTCCGCGCGGCGGGAGGGTACAACATGCGCTCGGCTTTGCCAAACACTTCGACCGTGACAGTTCGGTGAAGCGCGGCGCTCCGCAAAGCGGTGCAGACGTGCTCACACCGGACTTCCGCCGGTGACGTGGCGGGCGAGGAAGGTGAAGGCGAGCCGCAACGTCGCCTCGTCAATGCCGTGACCGAGACCGGGCAGGACATGGGCCTCGACCGGTACCCCGGCCGACTTCAGGGCAATCTCGGCCATCGGCAGCGCCGCCGCCGGCAGGACCTCGTCGTCGGCGCCGTGCGTGAGCAGCACCGGCGGCCGCGATCGGATCTCGTCCGCCAGGTGTTCGGCGCCGACGAGGATGCCGGAGTGCGAGAGGATAGCCGCCGGAGCGACGCGCGCCCGCAGGCCGACGTGGAGGGCCATCATCGCTCCTTGCGAAAAGCCGATCAGCACCAACGTTTTAGGGCTCAGGCCGTGGCGGGCGAGTTCGGCGGCGAGGAAGCCTTCCAGTGCCGGTTGTGCCGCCCGCACCCCGTCCCATCGCGTCGTCGGATGAAAGTCCTGCAGGCTGAACCACATGTAGCCGAACGGCGCGAGATCGAAGGGAAATGGCGCGTTCGGGGCGACAAACGCCGCCCGCGGCAAGAGCCGCCGAAGCAACGGGGCAAGGCCGATCAGGTCGTTGCCGTCGGCGCCGATCCCGTGGAGAAGGACGACGAGGCGGTCCGGCCGCTCACCCCCGTCGGGCAACAGGCGCGGGCCGTCAAGGGCGGACGCGTCGGTCATACGGATTCCTTGCAAAGGAGGTCGAGCGTCGCGGCCACCGGACGAAAGGTGGATGGTTCAGGGTGGGAACCGGCCGTTGCCCCTAGAACTTGTAGTTGACGATGACGCCGCCGAAGAACTGGTACGTGCTCGGTTCGCTGTCGAGGCTGTCCAATTCGAGGGCACGCAACTGGCGCGCGTAGGCGGCCTGCGTCTGCACCGTCCAACTGTCGGAGGGGGCATAGCCGAGACCGAAGCTAAGGCCGATGTCGCGGAAGCCGGAGCCGTCCTCGTTCGACGTCAGGCCGGCACGCCCACCGGAAATGCCCGTCGGCGTGTCGAGTGCGTAGGTCGAGTACAGGCGGGAACTGAGCTGCCAGGAGGGCGAGAGGGATGTGCGGTAGTCGAGGCCCGGCTGCAGCCGCACGCTGTCGGCGGCAGCGAGCGGATCCGAGGCGATCTGCACATTGATTCCGTAACCTGAGGTCGGATCCTTGTCGTCGTGGAAGCGATAGCCGGCGAAGCCACCCATCAGTCCGGGCTCGCCGTGGGATTGCGGCCCGAGATCGACGGCCGGAGAGCGGCCCGCCAGGCCCCCGGGCCCCGCAACCGATGCGACGGGCGGGGCGGCAAGGGTGCCGGCCTCGAGGCCGCCCACCGAAACGACGGAGGTGGCGACATGCATCGGAGCCAGCGACCGTGTGTCGAGCGGCTGGACGAAGCCTTGCAGGTTGACGGTCCCCTTGCGGGGGGCGTCAGCGCCCGCTGGCGGCACCGTCACCGTCTGGGTGCGGCCGGTGTCGACAGCGTCGGCGGCGACCGCCGGATGCGCCGCCAGCGCAATCGCCGCCAGCAGCAACGCCCCCGTCGCCGGCATCACCAGCCTGCGCGTCATCCGCTTCATCGCTCGCCAGAACCCCGAATATGATCCGCCGACCACAGCTTTTTCTTGTGCTGACTGTTGCAATGATGCATCGCTACGGTTGCACCAACCCAATATATAGCATGCCCGGGATGGTTTCTACGTCCACTGCGTGTCGAATCGGATAATAGTAGGGTCTTTGTGGCATTTTCATCGCGCCGACGGTTGCACCTCGCCGCTCGGTTCCTTCGTCAGCCATTCCCCTGTTCGTCGGCCACGCAGCGCCACACCGCATAGCGCAGATCGAAAGGGTAAATCTGCAGAGTCTCGTCGAGTCGGGCCGGTCCGCGACCGGCGAGGCGACATTCCTCCGCGGCCAACTCCGCGACCTCATCGTTGCTATCGATCCAAGGCATGTGCCGGACATAGAACCAGTCCGGGTTGTAGTGAACCAGCCGCGGCCCCCGCACCACCTCGGGACAGCCGGCGAGCAGCAGGCACAGGGCAATGAGGAAGATGCGCATAAACCTGCTTTCGTGGAATGTTATACGGCGGCACATCTGGGGCCACGACAGGTAAGATGGCACAGGTGATCATCCGCAACACCGAAAAAAGCGTGGTCGAGCGGTTGAAGAGGCTACCGCCGAAAGAAAATCGCCGGAACAGAAGCTGCGCGACATTCTGATGGAGGCCGCTCGGCCGCCTCGCGCCGAATTGCTGGCCGAACACCGCATCCGCGCCATGACGCCGCCTCATCCTTTCGCCGGTTTCGCCGCGGGAGAGGGGGCCACGCGCCGTTTCCGACACTATCTACACCGCACATGATCGACGCGGCATAAACCTACACTGGCGGATCGCCTCCGCAGTCACGAGTGCGGTCTCTCGGTTCGCGAGGTGCCTTCTGCTGGGCATTCTGATCTACGGCTATGCGACAGCGGTGTTTTCGAGCCGCAAGCTGGAGCGCGCGACCTTTGACTCGGTGGCGTTCCGCTTCATCGCGGCCAACGAGCATCCTGACCACGACACGATCGCCGCGTTCCGGCGGCGCTTTCTGAAGCAGATCGAGGAACTGTTTGTCCAGGTGCTGGTGCTGGCGCGCGAGATGGGCGTGCTGAAGATGGGCACGGTGGCGCTGGATGGGACCAAGATCGACGCCAACGCCAGCCGCCACAGCGCGCTGTCGTACGAGCACGCGGGCAAGATCGAGGCACAGTTGCAGGCCGAGGTCGCCGAACTCATGGCCAAGGCAGAAGCGGCGGACCAAGTGGACATCCCTGACGGCATGTCGATCCCCGACGAACTGGCGCGACGTGAAGAACGGTTGTCCAGGCTCGCCGAGGCCCGGGCGAAGATCGAGGCCCGGGCGAAGGAACGCTTCGAACGGGAGCAGGCAGATCATCAGGCGAAACTCGCGGCACGGGACGCCAAGGCAGCGGCCACCGGCAAGAAGCCCACGGGCCGGGAACCGAAGCCGCCGGTGGCGACGCCGCTGCCCACTGATCAGATCAACCTGACCGACGAGGAAAGCCGCATCATGCCGGTGGCGGGCGGCGGTTTTGAGCAGTGCTACAATGCGCAGGCGGCGGTGGCGGCGGGCAGTCTGCTGGTGGTGGTCGCCGACGTGGTGCAGGCGCCCAACGACAAGCACCAGCTTATGCCCATGCTGGACAAGATCGGCACTCTGCCGGACGCGCTTGGCAGGCCGGACACGCTGTTGGCGGACAATGGCTACTTCAGCGAGGCGAATGTGCAGGCCTGTGTGGCCGGCGGGATCGAACCGCTGATCGCGCTTGGTCGCGAGGCGCATCATCCGAGCCTGCAACAGCGCTTCGCCGCGGCGCCACCGGCGCCCGAAGACCCCACCCCGGTTCAGGCGATGGCGTATCGGCTGCGCACGCCGCAGACAGCGGCGAAGTGTTGACGGCGCCTGATCTGATCATCGTCGAAGCCTGCAATGGCGCTTGGAAAGCGGTGCGTCAGCGCCTAATGACCGCCGTCCAAGCCGATGCGATGGCGCTCGGTCTTCCCGGCGTGTTTACGAGGCTGCATCCGGCCGCGGATTTGGCGCCGCCGGCGATGCACATGGCCCGAAGCCTCGATCGTCCGATTTATGACTGCTTCTATCTGGCGCTGGCGGAGCGAGAAAATGCACGGATGGTGACCGCCGACCGCCGTTTAGCCGAGCGGCTGAAGAAGACCTCTTGGCAAGAGCGCGTCCGCTTGCTTGCCGGCTTCGAGGCGGAAAGATGACCTCCGGGCGCTTTCGACACTATCTACACGGCGTGATCTACGCGGCGTGACGAATGCAGTGATCCGGTTCGCTGGGAGAGGAGGACACGATGGGTGCGAAGAAAATTCTTATGATCGTCGGTGATTACGGCGAGGACTACGAGATCATGGTGCCGTTTCAGGCGCTGCAGATGGTCGGGCATACGGTGCACGCGGTCTGTCCAGACAAGCAGGCGGGCGACAAGATCCGCACCGCCATTCACGACTTCGAGGGCGACCAGACCTATACGGAGAAGCCCGGACACAATTTTACTCTGAACGCCAGCTTCGGCGACATCGATGCCGCCGGCTACGATGCGCTCGTCCTTCCGGGCGGGCGGGCGCCGGAATATCTCCGGCTCGACGGGCGCGTCCTCGAGCTCGTCCGCCACTTCACCGACGCCGGCAAGCCAATCGCCGCGATCTGCCACGGCGCCCAGCTTCTCGCCGCCGCCGGCGTCATCGGCGACCGGCATGTGTCGGCCTATCCGGCGTGCGCGCCCGAGGTGAAGCTCGCCGGCGGCCGGTTTGCGGAGATCGGCATCGACGAGGCAGTGACCGACGGCAATCTGGTCACCGCCGCGGCCTGGCCGGCGCACCCGACGTGGCTGTCACAATTCCTGGTCGTCCTCGACAAGGCACGGGCCCGCGCCGCGTAGCGGCGACGTCGTCTCGTTAAGGCTTAGTGAACGCGGGCCTTCAGGCGGCGCAGCAGGTCTTCGATCTCGGCCGTCCCGGAGACGACGGATCCTGCGGCGAGATAGGTCTCGAGAGTGGCGATCGCGGTCTTGACGTTGCCGAGGCGGCTGTGAAGAACGCCCATCTCCCAGGCGATTTCGCCGCGGTCGGGGGCGATCAGCGTCATCGACTGCAGGATGTCGATGGCCCGCGGCAGGTCGTCGCCGCCGATCGCCCGCAGCTTGATGTTGTTCTGAAGGCGGAGAAGGATGTCGCGCGCGCCGATCGCCCGGTAATGATGCGGCGCGATCTCCGCCTCCTGTCCGCGCAGTGCCTTCAGGCGCCGGCGAAGATCGGCCGCACCCATCATCTTCGCGCCGTCGAACGGATCGAGAATGACCCGCTGACCCCGGGCGGCAAGCCTGACGAGGAAGTGCGACGGAAAGTCGATCCCGACGATCTCGGCGCCGTAGGCACGGCCGGCGTGAATGTAGAGGATGCCGAGGCTGACGGGCAGGCCGCGGCGACGGTCGATGACGTCCATCAGGTTGGCGTTGCGCGGATCGTCATACGTTTCGGTATCGCCCGCGTAGCCGTGGCGATCGGCCAGAACGTCCCTAAGGGCCGCCGTCTGCATCTCGATGCTGTCGGCGCGGGTCGCGTTCTCGGCGGCATGCACCGCCAGGTCCGCGAGATGCTGATGATACGGAGCGAGATCCACATGCGGCCGCTGTAGGGCCGCCAGGAGCAATGCGGTTTCGGCGAGCGGGATATCGTCGTCCGGCCGACACCCGATCTCCTTCAGCGTCTCGATAAGAACCTTGCGCCGCGCCACGTCCGTCCGACAACGCTCCCCGGGGCGCCGTTCGTACGGTCCGCGCCCCCCACGAGATTAGGCCGCACCTCGATCAACACAAGCGGAAGTGACGACGAGATCGGACCAGTTGAGGCGATGCCCGCGTCATCGACGGGCGGGCACCAGGAAGCGCATCGCCGTTCCGACCGCGGCCGCCACCAATCGCCTCGGCAGCACGATTGGCCCCAATGCCGCCTGGTCGACCCGGCCGGTAAGGCGGACGCGGTCGCGGCCGAGGGCGGCGAGTCCCTCACGAGCGACGCGCGCCGGATCGGCGGCGCCCGGAACCCGGCCGAAATCGAAGCCGTCCCCCGCATCGCCGACGCCGCGGGTTGCGCCCGGGCACAGCGCCAGCACATCCACCGGAACACCCCGCAGTTCCTCGCCGAGCGCCTCGGCGAAATGCAGATCGAAGGTCTTGGTCGCCGCATAGGAGGCGAAAAAAGGAACCGGTGCGAACGCCGCGCTGGAGGAAACAATGATCAGGCCGGCGCGGCGCCCGGCCCCGTAAGCTCGCTCGAGCATTCCCGGGAGGAGACGCCGGGTCAGCACGACGACGGCGACGACGTTAACCATCACGGTTTGCCGCTCGCTCTCGCAATCATTGTCGATGAAGCGGCCGAGGCGGCCGATCCCCGCGTTATTGATCAGAAGATCGATGCCGAAGGCGTCGGCGCGGTCCGCCAGTCGCGCGACGTCGGTGGCGTCGGCGAGGTCGGCGACGACCGTCTCGACGATCCGGTCGGGCGCTCTAACACGGTCTGCCGCCGCAGCCAGCCGTTCCGCGCTGCGGCCGGTTAGCAACAGATCGGTCGACGCCGGCAGCGCATCGGCGAAGGCCGCGCCGATCCCGCCCGTTGCCCCGGTAACGAGGGCCCGTCGATACATCCGCATTGGTTCGCCTCGCTGCCAGACCCGCGCACACCTGCCCATGGACAGTTACGTAGGCGCACCTGCGGCAGATTGCCCGCCCCTACGTCCCCCTGCGGGCGTAATGGGCCGCCATAGTCGGTTCTCGTCCACTGCGAGGACCTGATCCGCGCGACGTCGGCGACTGACGCAGATCAGCCTTGTTGAACTTTCTGGTTGCACCGCTCTGATGCGAGAGGTCATCATCGCGTTCGGCACCGTCGTGGTCGGCGGCGTCGTCGGAGGTCGAATGTTCAACGTGTTAAGAAATGTGCTGATCCTACAGCTTGAAATGACGCTGCAGGTCCTCACCCTGACCAAGTCGGCCCTGGAAATAGGGCTGAGGTTGCAGCCGCAACCGTCGCGGGTCACGTCGCCGGTGGTCGCGATGCTGCCGGTGCTGATCGGGCGAAGCGACGTTGTCCCGCCGGTGACGCCGCCGGAACGGCACTAATCCTCCCGATCCTCACCTTCCTGGCGGGACCGGCGGTCCGGCCGGTCGCGACTCGGGTGCCGGCATGCTCGTGACCGCAAAGTCATCGCGGTTGCCCGGCGGTCCCGTTCCTATTCGCATCTGAGCGGAACGACAGGACGTCGCCGCGGTGCACGAGCGGCTTGCAATTTCGACCGTAATTACCCCATAAGGGGACTAACCTGCACGTCGAGCAACCGAGGCCGTCCCTCGTCGGCCGCACACGATGTCCCGTCGCTCAACACCACTCGAATAGGGGTCCCTGATGCTATCGCGCGCCTTCCTGGTTGCCATCTGCGCAGCCCTTGCCGTCGCCGGCGGGGCAACCTACGCCCTCGCTCAATCCGCGCCGCAAATCAACGTCCCCGGCTTTCAGAACACTGTCGGCGAGACGCTGACCAACCTCGGCGATGTCACCGCCAACATCAGCGAAGGCGCCAACTTCGGCAGCGTCGGCGGTGCGATGAACCCGGGCGACGTCAATGGCTTGAATATTGCCGGAACCAACGGGATCAACATGGTTACCGCCAACACCGGCGTCGCCAACGTCGCCAACAGCATCGCCATCAACGCCAAGGTGCAGTAGCGGGAAAGGCGCCGCCGGCCGCCCCTCCATGCGCAAGGCCGCCTCTCTGCCGTTTCGAGCGGCGATGTGCGTTGCCGTCGGTGCCGCCCTCGCAACCGCTTGGCCGGCGCCACCGCCGGCATCGGCCGGAGAGGCGGCAGCGCCGGCGACGGACCTTCTCTCCGCCTGGGAGACGATGCCGGCTTTTGAACTCGCCGACCAGGCGGGCGGTGCCGCGACGTTATCGGCTGCGATGGGCGATCTCCTCGTCAACCGCTCCGAGGTCGCGGCAACCGTCGGCCAGACGACGATCACCAACGTCAACGCCGGCGGCATCACCAACACCACCATCGCCGGCCTCGACGGCCTCGCGACCGTGGTTTTCAATACCGGTTCGGCCGTCAGCACCGCGGTCAACTACCAGCTCAACATCGTCGTCAAGTGACCCGCCGCTCATGATCAGCCGCGCATGAGCAGCCGCATCGTGTCCGGCATCGCCCGTCCGGCCCCGTTGCTCGGCGCCCAGCTGCTTGCTGCGTTGCTGGTTGCCGCGATGCCGGGGAAGCGGGTGGCGGCGGGAGAGGTCCAGGTTGCCGGCGACCCCGTCGGCGGTGCCTATCTCGTCCGCGTCGAAAGCCTGAAGGAGCGCCGGTTCCGCACAGTCTTCCGTCAGGGGCACGACTTCAGCTGCGGCGCAGCCGCCCTTGCCAGCCTACTTGCCTTCCATTACAGCCGGCCGACGACCGAGGCGGACGTGTTCGCCGCCATGCTTGCCGCAGGGGATGCGGCGAAGATCCGGCGTCAGGGGTTTTCGCTTCTCGACATGCAGCGGTACCTCGCGGGCCTCGGCCTCGCCGCCGACGGCTTCCGGGTGACGCTCGACCGGCTCGTCGCCGCCGGCCTGCCGGCCATCACCCTGATCGACGTCAACGGCTATCGGCACTTCGTCCTGATTAAGGGGATCCGCGACGACGCGGTCCTCATCGGCGATCCGGCGACAGGCGTGAAGGTCTTTCGCCGTGAGGCCTTCGAGGCGACCTGGCTCGGCATCGCCTTTATCGTCCGCGATCAGCAGGCCGTCGCCCGCACCGCCTTCAATCGCGCCGACGAGTGGGCGATCCGCCTGCCGGCACCGCTCGGCGATGCGCTGGAGCGCGACAGTCTCGCCGACATCACCGGCATTCGTGCGCCTTTCCCGCGCTTTTGAGGCGAGAGAGATGCGGTGTCTCATCGCCGGCCTCTGCATCGTCATCCTTGCCGCACCCGCGGCGGCCGATGACGTCGTTTCTCCCAATGGGGATCGCTTGGCGGGCCTCGTTTCGCTTGGTCCGGAGGCGCTGGCCGGCGCCACTGGCGGCTTTCGCATCGGCGAACTCGAAATCGGGATCGGCGCCGTCATCCGCACGGCAATTTCCGACGGCGGCGCGGCGCCGGCGGCCGGCGGCCTCGAGAGGGTCGATGCGTACGCTCTTGAACCGGGCACGCCGGCCGGCTCCTTTCGCTCGATCGGTTTGCCGGGAACCTCGGTCACCGGCCGCGGCCTCGCCGCCATCATCGAAAACACCCAGAACGACCGGGCCATCAGCCGCCAGGTGACGCTCGACGTCGAGATCGCCGGCCTCGCCTCCGCCGTTCGCGCCGCCGCCGTCGGGCGCGCGGTCGCCGCCGCCGCCGGTCCGGCGCGACGGTTCCGCTGATCCTGGTTCGCTGATCCGAAAGGCTCGCCTACTCGACGACCTGCAGGGCGATCGGGACGCGGATGGCGATGCGGGTGTCAGGGGCTTCGTCGGTGACCCCGACACTCGTTGCGACGTTGATGCCGACGCGATCGGACACGGCGTAAGATACGCCGAAGATCAGCTGGCCGACCTGGAAGCTGTCGGTCTTCGCCGATTGCCGGACGCCGTCGGCAATGAAGGTCTGCTTGGTCGACTGCACCCAGTCCTGGGAATAGCCGAGGCTGAGCGACAACGCCTCATTTAGGGCAACGCCGATGCCGAAGCTCGCGCGGAAGGTGTCGCCCGGCTCGACATCCTCGACCCGCACCGATGAACCGGTCAGATTGTCGATGAACGTCTTATCGATCGACCGCTCGAAGCTGTGCAGGTAGCCGACGTTTCCGAACAACACCGCCGGCTCGCTCGGATAGATGAGCGTCAGGCTCGGCTCCACCGCCCAGAATCCCGAGCCGAGCGCCGCTTCGTCCTCGCCGACATCGTAGGGTCCTTCGCCGGTCGCCGACTTCACCCGGACGTTGCTGACGAGGTATGGCCAGCCGCCGGTGCCGCGGTTGAGCTGCCAGTGCAGGCCGAATTCAACGTCGCCGATCCCGGCGTTGCGCTGGCCGACCGAGCGTTCCGCGCCCGTGGTCACCTGCTGCTCGGTGAAGTCGCTGTCGCGGAGGACGTAGGGGACGCGCACGTCCGCCTCGAGCCGGTCGGTGATGCCGTAGCGGGCGGCGAGCGCCGTCGTCAGCGTCTTGTTGCGGCTCTGATTGGCGTCGATCAGGCCGATCAGCACGGTGTTGACGATCTCGACGCCGTCGAAGAAGAACTGGTTCGACGTATCGTAGAGGTATTCCAGTTGCGGCTCGACGACGAGCCAGCCGCGGCGGGTCAGCACCCCGCCGAGATCGGCGAGCAGATCGACCGCGGGCGGACCGGTGGGAGTGGCCGCCGTCGGCGTCGCGGCCTCCGTCGCCGTCGGTGTCGCTGTCGGTGCCGCAGCCTCTACCCCGACGGGCGCGGGCGTCTCCGGCGCAGCGGCGGACGGTGATGCCGCGGCCGACGGAACCGCCAGGTGCCGCTGCAGGTCATCGAGCTGGCGGCGTTGTGCTTCCAGGGCAGAGCGCTGCGAATCGAGCTCGCGCGCCTGTTCGGCGATGCGCTCCTCTTGCGCCGCGATCGTCCGGCGCAATGCCTCGAGCTGCTTTACCGGTTCCGCTTCTTCGGCGGCGAGCGCGGTAACCGCGGCGAGCGATGCGAGGGCGAGCGCGAGGCTGAAGGCAGCGATAAGGCCGCGGCCGCACACCGGCGTCGCCGGCTCGCGTCGCGTCCGGCGAGGCCGCGGCGCCGCGGACGCGACGCGGCAGGAGCGAAAAGAGGGCTTGGCTCGCACGTGGGGCAGGTTCGGCGTATCCGGTTCGGAAGAACGCTGAGGAGTAGACGAGTGTAGGGCCAATTGGGTTAGAGCGGCAATATTGCGTTTCACGCTGCCGGCCCCAAGGGGCCTCTTAGTCGGCCGGCAACGCGGACCTTACCCCATTTGCGTGTCCATCAAAGGGCGTGGAAGCTTGTTCGGGCGCCCGGTGCCGCGCCGCCTCTGCCTCGCGATGAAATTTCGGTCATGTTCGTCCTTCTTCCGGCGCCACCTCTTGCCTGCGACCAAAAATTGGGTAGTCTGCGCGGCCTATCGACCGCGTTCGCGTTCGCAGCACGCATCACCGCCACAACGTCGCATTCGCCCAATGATCGTTGCCCAATGTCTCGCCAAGCGGTTCGGCACGCTCGCCGCCGTCGACGGCGTCTCGCTGACCGTCGCTGCCGGTGAAGTCCTCGGCTTCCTCGGCCCAAACGGGGCCGGCAAGACGACGACGATGCGGATGCTGGCCGGCTTCCTCGAGCCGACCGCAGGATCCGCCTCGATCGCCGGCTTCGATGTCGTGCATCGGCCGATCGAGGCGCGTCGCCGGCTCGGCTACCTGCCGGAAGGAGCCCCGCTTTACGGCGATATGAGCGTCGCCGGCTTTCTCGGCTTTATCGCCGACGTGCGGGGCTTCCGCGGCGCCGAGAAGGCGCGGCGGATCGATCAGGTCATCGATCTGGTATCGTTGGCGACGGTCGTCGATCGGCCGATCGAGACGCTGTCGAAGGGGTTCAAGCGGCGGGTCGGCCTCGCCCAGTCGATGATCCACGACCCGCCGGTGCTGGTCCTTGACGAGCCGACCGACGGGCTCGATCCGAATCAGAAGCACCACGTCCGCACGCTCATCCGCAACATGGCCAGGGACAAGGCAATCGTCGTCTCCACCCATATTCTGGAAGAGGTGGATGCCGTCTGCACCCGCGCGGTAGTCATCGCCGACGGCCGGATCGTCGCCGACGGCACCGCCGACGGCCTCCTTGCCCGCCTGCCCACCCACAACACGGTAGCGGCCACGGTCGCCGCCGGGGTCGCCGACGCCACCCGCGCCGCCCTCGCACCGCTGGCGGGGCGTGCTTTGACCGAATCTGCCGCCAACGGCTACGTCGTCTTCCGGGTGCCGGCCGAGCAGGGAGCGAGCCGTCTCGCGTCGGTGACCGAGGCGCTTGATCGCGCCGGTGTCGCCGCCCACTCCCTCGTCGTCGAACGCGGGCGTCTCGAAGACGTTTTCCGTCTTTTGACTACGACGCCGCCCGCGGCAGGAGAAGGCCGGGCATGAGCAACGTCTTCGCCATCTTCCGGCGCGAGCTGAAGGGCTACTTCGCCACCCCGCGTCGCCTACGTGTTCATCGTCATCTTCGTCGCCCTGGCGGCGGCGCTGCCGTTCTACATGGGTGCCTTTTTCGACCGCCGGGAAGCGACGCTGGAGAGCTTCTTCACCTTTCATCCGTGGCTCTACCTCTTGTTGATTCCGGCGATCGCCATGCGGCTATGGGCGGAGGAGCGCAAGACAGGAACGGTCGAACTGCTGATGACGCTGCCGGTCTCGACATCCGAGGCGGTAATCGGCAAGTTCCTCGCCGCCTGGACGTTCGTCGCCGTCGCCCTGGCGCTGACGTTTCCGATGTGGATCACCGTCAATGTCCTGGGCGAGCCCGATAACGGCGTCATCGTCGCCAGCTACATCGGCAGCCTGTTGATGGCCGGCGCCTTCCTCGCCATCGGCTCGTGCATGTCGGCGCTGACCCGCAACCAGGTGGTCGCCTTTATCCTTGCCGCCGCCGTTTGCTTCCTGTTCACGATGAGCGGGCTCGATATTGTTCTCGAAACGGTGCGCCGGCTGACGGTCGAACCCGTCGTCGAGTTTGTCGCTCACCTCAGCTTTCTCTCCCACTTCAATGCCATTACCAAGGGACTGATCGATCTTCGCGACCTCGTCTTCTTCGTCTCGATGGTCCTGTTCTGGCTGTTCGCCTCGGTCGTCGCCGTCGACGCCAAGAGGGCGGCATGACCGCGCCCGTCGCCTGGCTGAAGCGGCGCGAAGGCTCGCGACTCGCCATCCTCGGCCTGATCGTGGCTGCCGTGCTGTTCATTGCCGTCAACGTCATCGCCCAGATCGCCGGCCGCGGCGCCCAGATCGATCTTACCGAAGGCGGCCTGTTCACCCTCGCCGACGGAACGCGCAAGACGCTCGCCGACCTCACCGAGCCGATCGACCTCCGGCTCTATTTCTCGCAGACCCTCGGCGAAGCGTCGCCGCCGTATGCCGCCTATCACGCGCGGGTGAAGGAACTTCTGCAGCGCTACGTCGACCTCGCCGCCGGCAAACTCCGCCTGCAGGTGCTGGATCCGGAGCCGTTTTCCGATGCCGAGGACCGGGCGGTCGGCGACGGCCTGCAAGGGGTTCCGGTCACCCAGGCGGGCGACCTCGGCTATTTCGGCCTCGCCGGCTCCAACCAGACCGACGGCCACGCCGCGATCCCGTTCTTCAATCTCGAGCGCGAGCGCTTCGTCGAGTATGACCTGACGAAGCTGATCCACGGGCTCTCGGTGGTGGATAAGCCGGTGCTGGGCGTGATCTCGGCGCTGCCGCCCGAGCGCGATGCGCAGGGGATGCCGACGCAGCCGCCGGCGCTGATGGTCCTCGACCAGCTCGGCGAATTCTTCTCGGTCGAGATGCTGCCGCCCGACACCGACAGCATTCCCGACACCGTGCAGACGCTGTTCGTCATTAATCTGAAGGGGATCGGCGATGCGGCGCTGAAGGCGGTCGATCGGTTCGTCCATGCCGGCAAGCCGGCGCTGGTGCTGATCGATCCGGTGCTGGAGACGTTGCCGGGACACGGCCCGATCGCAACCGAGCCGGCGCCGCCGGAAGACGTCGATAAGCTGATGGCGGCCTGGGGCCTGCGCCTGGTCCCGGACAAAGTGGCGGGGGATCTCGACGCGGCGAGGCGTGTCGGTACGGCGAGAGGCGGCGTCGCCGACTACGTCGCGTGGCTCAGCCTGTCGCGGGCGAACGTCGATGCCAGCGATCCGGTGATGGCATCGATCGAGCGCCTCAACCTGGCCACCGCCGGTATCCTTGAGAAGACCGATCAGGCGGAGACGACGATCACACCCCTGATCTCGACGGGGCCTCGCGCCGGTCCGATCGACGCCAATCGCGTCCGCTTCAACCCGGACGTGGCGGCGATCCTGCGAGGCTTCCAGTCCGGCGGGACGCCTCTGATGCTGGCGGCGCGCGTCACCGGCCCGGCGCAAGCGGCGTTCCCGACCGATGCTGCTGCCGGCGACGCAAAGGCAGGCGACGCAAAGGCGGGAGACAATGCGGAGGCGGCGAAACCGGTCAATCTGATCGTCGTTGCCGACGCCGATTTCGTCTACGACCAGTTCTGGATCAACAGCGGCAACTTCTTCGGCGAGCAGGTCACCATCCCGACCGCCAACAACGGCGACTTCATCATCAATGCGCTCGAAAACCTGGCCGGCAGCGGGTCGCTCGCCGGACTGCGCGGGCGCGGTTCTTCCTACCGGCCGTTTACCCTGGTCGAAAGCCTGCAGATGGACGCGGAACAGCAGTTTCGGGCGAAAGAGCAAGCGTTGCAGGACCAGCTCAAGGGTTTGCAGCAGCGGCTGGATGCCATCCAGAAGCAGCGGGGTGAGGAGGGGCAGGGTCTCGTCAGCGCCGAAGATCAGCGGGCGATCGAGCAGGGCCGCGGCGACATCCTCGCCGTCCGCAAACAGCTTCGCGACGTGCAGCTGGCCCTTCGCCAGGACATCGAAAACCTGGAGGGGCTGGTCAAGTTTCTCAATATCGCCGCGGTGCCGCTCGTTCTTGCGGCGGTCGGCCTGGTCGTCGTCGTCGTCCGGCGGATGCGCCGCAGGCGCGCGGTCCGGCAGCCGGTCTGAGGGAAATCGGCGATGCGGTTGAAGAGTTTCCTCGTCCTTCTCCTCGTCACCGTCGCCGCGGTCGGCGTCGCCGCGGTTCTCGTCGCGCAACAGCCGCGACCGCGCGGCGATTGCCGGTGCCGGCGATCCTGTACTGCCGGGCCTGCTGGAAAATGCCAACCGGATCGACCGCATCGTCTTGAAGAACGGCGAAACGACGCTGACCCTGGCGCAGACCGACGATGGCTGGGTGATCGAGGACCGCAACCGTTATCCGGCGTCGTTCGAAAAGATCAAATCGCTCGTCGTCGGCCTCGGCCGGCTCCGGCGGATCGAGCCGAAGACCGAGCGTCCCGACCGTTACGCGCGCATCGGTGTCGAGGATGCCGGCCCGGGTGCGGCCTCGACCGAAATTTCCTTGCTGGACCGCGACGGCGCCCCGATCGCCCGCCTTCTGGTTGGTAATGAGAGCTTTGCGGGTGGCACCGATGGCCGCTACGTGCGCATTCCGGGGGACGCGAGGGCTTGGCTTGCCGCCGGTTCCCTCGATCTCTCCCTCGCCATCCGCGACTGGGCCGCGCCCGAGGTCGTCGATATCGCCGCCAACGAGGTGCGGGAGGTGCGTATCCGGCGACCGGACGGCGAGACGATCACCGCGGTCAAGACCGGTGCCGACGCACCGCACTTCAGCCTGCGTCCGGTGCCGCGGGGGTCGCGGCCGAAAAGCCCCGACATCGCCGACGGCTTCGCCAATGCGCTGAGCGGGGTCGAACTGGACGACGTCAAGCCCGTCGCCGACGTCGCCTTTCCACCGGGGGAGACGACCCGGGTGCGCTTCGAGACCTTCGACGGCCTGATTATCGACATGGACCTGGTCGAACACGACCAGGTCAACTGGATCCGTCTCACCCCGTCCTCCGCCGAAGGTGCGTCTTCGGAAACGGCGGCCCGGGCCGCCGCACTCGCCGAGCGGACGCAGGGCTGGGCCTACCAGGTCTCCGGCTGGCGCCTCAGTCAGCTAAAGCGCCCCTTGAAGGATTTCGTCGAGCCCGAAAATCCCTCCTGAGAGAGCGGAAAGTCGGGGCGGGAGACACCTCGCACCGCGACGCGGCCGAAAGGGCGCGCCGCGTCGGGCATTGACAACCGCCGATCATATATGAAGAGAATAATAGAGGTAGCAGGATTCGGGACTTCTTCGCATGTGGCGGATCGGCATCGCCGTGGTCGGCCTGTTGTGGGGGGCAATTGCGGCCGGATTGCTTATCTCTGAGGTCGGTCGGTGCCGCCCGTCCGCAGGTGCGTGAAGTCGCCGCCCGGCAGAGGCGGCGGTCGCCAGCGATGCCGACCCCGCGGCCGGGATTATCGTCGGCAACGATCCCGTTCCCTTAGCCCAGGGACTGCGTGATCGGCTTCGTCGCGAGCTGTTCGGCGCGGTCGCCGCCGACCGGCAGGCTGGGCGAGGCAACGCGGGTTCGATCGAGACGGCTGTCGCCCCGGCGCGCGGACCGGGCGCCAGGCGCCACCGGTGATATCCCGGCTGTGATGACGGCAAGCCTGCCGCCGGTGAACCGGGCAGACCCCCCGCGATCGAAGCGTTGCCGCCGCCGGCGAACGGACCGGTCGGGCTGCCCCGCGCGGTGTCGGTGCCGCGGCCGGTGCGGGGGGAGCCGTTACGTCTCCCCGCGGCGGCGCCGCGGCCGAGGGAGGAACCGGCGAAAGCTGCGCAAGTCGCGCCGCAAGTCCCCGCATCCGTCCGCGGCGAGCCGCCCACCAAGGCTGTCGCCGGCGATCCGAATGTGGCCGAGGCGCAGAGGATGCTTGCCCTTCTCGGCTACAAACCCGGTGCAGCCGACGGCCACCCGGGCAAGAAGACCACCGCCGCCGTTATTGCTTACGAGGGGGCGGCCGGTCTGCCCGTGGATGGCAGGATCGATCCGGCGATGCTTTCCCGCCTGCGCAGCGATGTGACGACGCGGCCGAGCGCAGCGGCGCCGCGTGGCGCCGGCGCCTGTCGCGGCGAGACCACCCGAGAGCCTGACCGATCGCATCCTCGGCGGGATGCAGCGGCTGATCGGACGTGATCTCGACAGCGTCCGGGCACCGGAGCAACTCGTGCAGTACTGCGGAGAACGGGCGGACGAATGGATCTACGACCGCGGACAGAATCGAATGCGTCTGTGCGGCGACATCAACGGTGGCGGTCGCATTGCCTACCGCCCGCTGCCGGGCGACCGCTGACAGCACCGTACGCCGCGCGCGGCAGCAAGCGAAGGGAGCAGTCATCGGCAGCCGGCTGCGGCTGCGACAAGGAAGCTTCCCCGCGCAAGCTGCTGTACGGGTTAACCCTTACGGACGTGCTCGGGCTATTGTCGATCGGCGGCACCCGCTAAACTCGCCAATGCGGCCGCTGCCTTGGTCGCTGTGGGGCGTTTACTTCGACCAGCTCATCCCGCAAATATGTGGTGCGCAATTCGGCGCCGCTTCCTGTGGGGGCAGGAACGGCGCCGTTTTCTTTAGGCTTTATGTTTGGTTTGTTTTTGGGGATTTATTGCCGACTCTCAGATAGCGAGTGGTGCGCGGCGTGACGATTCGCCGGGTTCGCCGGCTCGTCGTCCGGCGAACGACGCTCATCCACCGGCGGGCCGACCTTACTCGATGCCCGGCAATGGCTTGTAAGCGCCTTCAGCGGCTCGCGAACCGGGGTACGACGGAGGCCATCCGCGTTACACGCTTTCCTTTGCCGCTACAGCGAGTAGACTTTCCGCTTGTCTGTCCCACCAGAGGTTGGAGCCGATGCGTCAAGCTTCCCTGAACCGGTGGCCGTTCGCCCTGTTATTGCTGCCGCTGCTTGTCGCCGGTTGCGCGGCGCCGACAGCCGTCGAGACCGAAACGTCGGAGGTCGGCAGCCTCGCATCCCGGGCAAAGAGCGGCGATGCATCGGCCTTCAGTTCGATGGAGGGCCTGGCCGAGCACGGCGATCCGCAGGCACGGTTCAACCTCGGCATGGGCTACGCCGAGGGGTGGAGCGGCGGCACCGACATCGACAAGGCGATCGGACTTTGGGAGCAGGCGGCCCAGCAGGGTAATCCCGACAGCCTGAATGCCCTCGGCATCGCCTATGCGCGGGGGATCGGCCTGCCGCGCGACGAGGTGCGGGCGATGGCCCTGTGGCGGCAGGCGGCGGCTCTCGGCCATCCGCCGGCGCAGTACAACCTCGGCGCTCACCTTCTCGTCAATGCGCAGACAGGTGCGGACCGCGCCGCCGCCGCCGAATGGATCCAGCGGTCCGCCGACCAGGGCGACGTCGACGCGCTCGCCTTCCTTGGCAATCTCTATGCCCACGGCGAGGGTGTGCCACGGGACTACGGCGAAGCGCTCCGCCTCTGGCAGATGGCCGCATCGAAGGGGCAGGCCGACGCCCAGTACAGCCTCGGCCAGGCCTACGCCCGTGGGCGCGGGGTTGCCCAGGATCCCGGCGAGGCGCGGAAGTGGTTGCAGGCCGCGGCCAACCAGGGACACGCCGACGCCCAGGTCGCTCTCGCCGCCGCCGGTACCATGGTTGCCGCGCATGGCGACGATCCCGAGCGGACGGCCCAGTTCGCGGCGGCCGCGACCGGCCCGAATAACGAGATCGCCGGTGACCGGGTCGTCGCCCGGACGATGACGCGTCAGCCGGTTCGCGGCCGCGACCGCCGCCCCGGAAATCGGCGCCGCCGCTACTTCGCTGCCGCTGCCGCAAACTCCGGCCGCCGTCGCCCCGCCCGCCTTCGCAGCCCGCACAGCGGCCGCGCGGCTTCGGCCGCAGCCGGTTGGGAGACGAAAGAAACAGCGATCGCCCGTAGCGCCGAAGCGAAGGCGGTCGCCGCCGCGACCCGATCCAAATATTCCCGGGTTGCCTCGTCGGCGGCGTCCGGCAGCAAGAGCAGGAAGGGCGGCAAGACGGCCGTTGCCGCGAAATCCGGCAAGGGTACGGCGGCGGAGACGGCGACCACCGTCGCTCGCAAGAACGGTCGAGCGCCCTCGACGACGTCCGGGACGGGCCGCCGCGAGGAGCCGCGGCTGGCGATGGCGACCCCGCGGCCGAAGGTGGCGGTTGCCGCCGCGCCGGCGGAGCGGTCGGTCAAGGCCGCACCACCGCGAGAACAGACGACGCCCCGTCCCAAACCATCGCCAGCGCCACGTAGACGATGATTGCCAGGCCCAGATAGGCAATCCATCGCCAACGCCGCAAGAGCCGCGCGATCAGCGTCGCGGTAAGGCCCATCAGGGCGACCGACAGCACAAGACCGAGAACCAGCACCACTTGGTGATTGCGCGCCGCGCCGGCAACCGCGAGAACGTTGTCGAGCGACATCGAAACGTCGGCGACGACGATCTGGCTGACTGCCGCCCTGAGGGTCTTCCTTGGCGCCATCGGGTCGTGATCTTCGAGCGCCGCTTCCGCCGCCCGCTCGACGTCGTCGAACGTTCCGCCCTGCAACTCCCGCCACAGCTTCCAGGCGACCCACAACAACAAAAGGCCGCCCGCGAGCAAAAGGCCGATGACGTCGAGAAGCTGCACCGTGAACACGGCGAAGGCGATGCGCAAGAGCGCCGCGGCGATGACGCCGAAGACGATCGCCCGCCGCCTTTGCGCCGCCGGCAGTCCCGCCGCCGCCATGCCGACGGCGATGGCGTTGTCGCCGGCCAGCGCAATGTCGATGAGGACGACCGAGGCGAGCGCCGTCAGCGCGTCCGCCTGGATGAGCGCGGCGAGATCGTTCATCGCGCGCGGAAGATTGATCCGAGCAGTCCGCGAACGATCTGCCTGCCGACGGTCGAACCGAGTGAGCGGGCGGCACTCCTCGCCACCTGCGCGACCATCTGCTCGGTGGTCGACGATGCCGGCGGCCGGGTCCGGCCGCGGCCGGGACGTCTCCCGGCCGGCACGCCGCCGCCGCCGCGGTCGCCTCCTTCGCCCGTTTGCCCAACATCTCATAGGCGGACTCCCGGTCGATGGTCCGTTCGTACACACCGGCGATCGGGCTTGCGTTCACGGCGACCGCCCGTTCCTCGGGCGTGGCCGGGCCGACCCGTGAGACCGGCGGCGCGATCAGGGTGCGTTCGACGACATCCGGGCACGCCACCCGCCTGCAGGGTCGAGACCAGAGCCTCGCCGACGCCGAGTTCGAGGATGACCTTCGCCGTGTCGAAGGCCGGATTGGCGCGAAACGTCTCTGCCGCCGCCCTGACCGCCTTCTGATCCTTGGCGGTAAAGGCGCGCAGCGCGTGCTGCACCCGGTTGCCGAGCTGGGCGAGCACGTCCTCCGGCAGATCGGTCGGGCTCTGCGTGATGAAGTAGACGCCGACGCCTTTCGAGCGGATCAGGCGGACGACCTGTTCGATCTTGTCGACCAGCGGCTTCGGCGCGTCTTCGAAAAGCAGATGCGCTTCATCGAAAAACAGCACCAGCTTCGGCTTGTCGCGGTCGCCCACCTCCGGCAGCTCCTCGAACAGCTCCGACATCAGCCAGAGGAGAAAGACGGCGTAAAGCCGGGGCTTCTGGATCAGCTCGCTGGCTGAGAGGATGCTGACGTAGCCGAAGCCGCGGCGGTCGGTGCGCATCATGTCGTCGAGCCTGAGGGCGGGCTCGCCGAAAAACCGATCACCGCCCTCCCGCTCGAGAACAAGCAGGCCGCGCTGAATGGCGCCGATCGAAGATGACGAGATGTTGCCGTACGTATTCTGCAAGGCGGCGGCATGCTCGGCGACGTAACCGAGGATCGCCCGCAGATCCTTGAGATCGAGGAGAAGCAGACCCTCGTGGTCGGCAACGGCGAAGGCGGCGTTGAGCACGCCCGCCTGCGTGTCGTTGAGCTGCAAGAGGCGCGAGAGGAGGAGAGGGCCGATTTCGGAGATCGTCGCCCTCACCGGATGCCCCTGTGCATGAAGCACGTCCCAGAACAGGCAGGGAAAAGACGCAGGCGCATAATCGGCGAGGCCGATCTCGCGCGCCCGGTCGGCAAGCTTGCCGCTGCCCGTGCCGGCGACGCAGAGGCCGGACAGGTCGCCCTTGACATCGGCGAGGAACACCGGGACTCCCGCCGCCGAAAATCCTTCGGCCAGGCGCTGGAGGGTTACCGTCTTGCCGGTGCCGGTCGCGCCGGCGATCAGGCCGTGCCGGTTGGCGAACTTCAGGTCGAGCGTGACTGCGCCGTCCGCCTTGCCGATGAAGATCCGATCGTCCGCCGTCATCTCCCGCTTCTCCTCGTCATCACAGAGCTTGGCCGATCGAAAGGAACCGCTGGCGCCGGCCGGCGATAAGGGCGTCGCCATCGCGGCCGAGCAGATCGGCGAGCGCGGTCCAGATGGCCTCGCCGGTGCTGTCGATGGCCGCCGCCGGATCGCGATGGGCGCCGCCGAGCGGCTCGGGGACAACCGCATCGACGACGCCGAAGCGCAACAGGTCTTGGGCCGTCAGCTTCAACGCTTCGGCGGCGGCTTTGGCGTTGTCGCCGTCGCGCCAGAGGATCGAGGCGCAGCCCTCCGGCGAAATCACCGAATAGATGGCGTGTTCGAGGATCAGCACGCGGTCGGCGGCGGCGAGCGCGATGGCGCCACCGGAGCCGCCTTCGCCGATGATGACGCTGATCAGCGGCACCTTCAGGGAGAGACAGGTCTCGATGCAGCGGGCGATGGCCTCCGCCTGGCCGCGCGCCTCGGCGTCGACGCCGGGATAGGCGCCCGGCGTATCGACGAAGGTCAGCACCGGCACCTTGAATTGCTCGGCGAGCCGCATCAGCCGCTTCGCCTTGCGATAGCCCTCCGGCCGCGGCATGCCGAAGTTGTGGCGAAGCCGGCTTTCCGTCGTCGCCCCTTTCTCCTGCCCGAGGACGACCACCGTATAGCCGCGGAAGCGGCCGAGACCGCCGATCATCGCCGCATCCTCGGCGAAGGTGCGATCGCCGGCGAGCGGGGTGAAGTCTTCGATCAGCCGGGCGACGTAGTCGAGCGTGTGCGGCCGGTCGGTGTGGCGGCCGACCTGGCACTTCTGCCACGCCGTCAGCTTGCCGTAGGTCTGCCTGAGCTGGCTTTCGATCTTGCCGTGCAGCCGGGCGACCTCGTCGGCGATGCTGATCTCGCTGGAACTCGACAGGTGGCGGAGCTCTTCGATCTTCGCCTCGAGCTCGGCGATCGGCTTCTCAAAATCGAGGAAGTTGCGCATGCCGGTGTCTTAGCACAGGCGAAAGGCTGCCAGCGACGCCGTTCGCGCCCGCCGCCCCACGCTCAGGCCGAACTGCTTGGTCGGCTCATCGCCTCGTAGGTGGCGACGAGGGTCTCGGCCTGGCGAATGGAGGCGATGTCGATCATCCGGCCGTCGAGGGTGACCGCGGCCTTGCCGGCGGCACCGGCGTCGGCCAGGGCGGCGAGGATGGCGCGGGCGCGGCCGAGCTCTTCGGCGCTCGGCGTGAAGATGGCATTGGCCTGATCGACCTGGCTCGGATGCAGTACCCACTTCCCTGCGCAGCCGAGCGCCGCTGCCCGCCTTGCCGCCGCGGCAAAGCCGTCGCCGTCGGCGATGCTGGCATAGGGCCCGTCGATCGGCCGGAGGCCGTTGGCGCGGGCGGCGACGATCAGGCGGGCCAGGGCATAGTGCCAGACGTCGCCCGGATGAAGCGGTCGCGTCGCCGGGTGCGTCTTCGGGACCGAGGACGGCATAGTCGGGATGATCGCCGCCGATGGCGAGGGTCCGGATGCCGGTCGAGGCGGCGTAGTCGCCGGAGCCGAAGTGCAGGGATTCCAGGCGGGGGCTGGCGGCGGCGATGGCGCCGACATTTTCCATGCCGAGTGCCGATTCGATGAGCACCTCGATACCGATGCGCTTCGTTCGCCGTTTTGCCGCCTCGATCTGGGTGAGCAGCACGTCGACCGTGTAGATGTCGGCGGGGTGTCCCGCCTTCGGGATCATGATCAGGTCGAGCCGCTCGCCCGCCTGCTCGACGACGTCGATCACGTCGCGGTACATGAAAGGCGTATCGAGGCCGTTGATGCGTACCGACAGCGTGCGATCGCCCCAGTCGAGGTCATTGATCGCGGCGACAACATTGGCGCGCGCCCGCTCCTTCTCGCCGACCGGGACCGCATCTTCCAGATCGAACAGCACGATATCGGCGGCGAGGCCGCGCGCCTTGTCGATGAAGCGCGTATTCGAGGCGGGGACGGTGAGCTGCGAGCGGTTCGCGCGGATCGGCCGGACGGGGGGCTGGGTCAAGCTCACGACGGTGGCCTCCGGCGGCTGCCCGGCCGGCGGCCCGGTGCCCGCGTCCTGCGCTGGGCGAGCGGGTGGGCCGTCTCCACCAGGCGTTTCAGCTGGTCGTCGAGGATGTGGGTGTAGATCTGCGTCGTTGCGATGTCGGCGTGACCGAGCATCTGCTGAACGCTGCGCAGGTCGGCGCCATGGGCGACAAGGTGGCTGGCGAACGAATGCCGGAGCACGTGCGGCGAAACCCGGTCCGGATCGAGCCCGGCGGCGATCGCCGTCTCTTTCAGGAGCTGGCCGAACCGGACGCGGGTGAGATGGCCGCCGCCGGCGCGCGACGGGAACAGCCAGGGCGAGGCCCCCGCCCGTCGCCGCTTCACCGCCGCCGGCACGTACGCCTCGCGCACCGGCAGATAGGCGGCGATGGCCGCCTGCGCCGGCTCGGTCAGAGGAACGAGGCGCTCCCGTCCGCCCTTGCCGCGGATGCGCAACACCGTGCCGTCGCCGGCGAGGGCCGACAGCGGCAGCCCGACCAGCTCGGAGACGCGGAGACCGGCGGCGTAGAGGATTTCGAGCAACGCCGCGAAGCGAAGGGCATCGGCACCGGCTGGCCGGCCGCGGCGATATCGAAGAGCCGGCTCACCTCGGCCTCGCTCAGGTATTTCGGCAGGGGCCGGCCCTGGCGCGGCCGGTCGATGCCGGCCGACGGATCGTCCGGGCGCACGTCCTCGCCGTAGAGGAAGCGGAAAAACTGGCGGAGCGCCGACAGCCGGCGGGCGATGGTGCGCGGCGAGCGCCCGGCCGCCGTCTCGGCCGCGAGAAAGGCGCGGAGAAGATCGCCGTCGGCGGCCTCGGCGGCGACGCCTGCCCGCCGTGCGAATCGGGCGAACAAATCGAGGTCGCGCCGGTACGAACTCGATGGTGTTGGCGGCGGCACCGCGCTCCACCGCCAGCATCTCGAGAAACGTCTCGACGTGACGCCCGTCCGCGGCGCGTCTTCCGGCGCTTGCCGACGGCGCCCGATCAGCGCGGGAAGCGGTCATTCGGCACCACCTGCTCGATCCGGCTGATCGGCGGATTCGCCGCTGCCGAGAACCGCGAATACGGCGACGGCGATGATGAGGACGAGGCCGACGATAAGCGCGATGCGGAGAAGCGGCATGGGAACATCACTCTTGCAAGACAATAGGGCGGTGGGAAGGGCAGCGGCGAAAAACTCGCCGCGGTTCGATAGCCGCTCGCAACAAACCGTGAAAGTCTGCTAGGCTCCCGTTCAGACGACAACGACGGGAGACTAAACCGCGCGATGGCAGGCTTTCAACAGAGCCGGCCGGACGAGCCGCCGATGATCCCGGCAGCCCGTCCGGCCCCGCTCCTGCCACCGGCTCGTTCGATCATCCTGATCGGGTTGATGGGTGCCGGCAAGACCAGTATCGGCCGGCGTCTGGCGAAACGGCTCGGCGTCGCCTTCGTCGATACCGACGACGAAATCGCCAAGGCCGCCGGCTGTTCGGTGCAAGAAATTTTCGCGCCGCTTCGGCGAGGCGGCCTTCCGCGACGGCGAGCGCCGGGTGATCGCCCGGCTGTTGGCCGAATCGCCGCGGGTGATGGCGACCGGCGGCGGTGCCTTTCTCGATCCGAACACCCGCGACCGCATCCGCGCCCACGGTGTCTCCGTCTGGTTGAGGGCCGAACTCGACGTTCTCGTGCGTCGCACCGAGGGGCGTCCCGGCCGGCCGCTGCTCAATGCCGGCGATCCGAGGGCGATCCTCGAGCGGCTGATGGCGGTGCGGTACCCCGTCTATGCGCTCGCCGACATCACCGTCGAAACCGAGGACGTGCCGATCGAGCTGCACGGTCGACAAGGTGGCGGCGGCGATCGCCCGATACGGCCGTAGCGCGGGGGCCGTCCGCCGGATGAACGCCGACGGTCCGCATTCGCTGGTGCTTCCGGCGGCCCGCTTCGCGTCGATCTCGGCGGCGCGCCTACGACATCCGGATCGGCGGGGCCTGCTCGCCCATGCCGGCCAGTTGATCCGGCCGCTTCTGTCGCGGCCCCGCGTCGTCATCGTCACCGATGCCAACGTCGGCCCTTGTATCTCCCGCCGCTCGCGGGTCCCTCGCCGCTGCCGGCATCGCCCATGCGGCGTGGTCCTGCCGGCCGGCGAGCAGACGAAGAGCTTCGCGCACCTCGAAGAGCTGGCGGAACGACTGCTGGCGCTGCGCATCGAGCGGCGGACCGATACTCGTCGCGCTCGGCGGCGGCGTCATCGGCGACCTCACCGGCTTCGCCGCCGGCATCCTTTTGCGCGGGCTGGATTTCGTGCAAATCCCGACGACTCTGTTGGCGCAGGTCGACAGCGCCGTCGGCGGCAAGACCGGGATCAACACCCGCGAACGGCAAGAACCTCGTCGGCCTGTTCCATCAGCCGCGCCTGGTGCATCGCCGACGTCGCCACGCTCGACAGCCTCGACTGCCGCCAGCTCCGCGCCGGCTACGCCGAAGTGGTCAAGTACGGGCTGATCGGCGATGCGCCGTTCTTCGCCTGGCTGGAGGCGAACGGCCCGGCGCTGCTCGCCGGCGACGTCGCGGCCCGGATCGAGGCGGTGCGGGTGAGCTGCCGGGCGAAGGCCGGCATCGTCGCCGCCGACGAACGTGAGGCCGGGGTGCGGGCGCTCCTCAACCTCGGTCATACCTTCGCCCACGCGCTGGAAGCGGAAACCGGCTTCGGCGAGACGCCTGCTGCACGGCGAGGCGGTCGCCGTCGGCATGGTGCTCGCCTTCGATCTGTCGGTTCGACTCGGCCATTGCGATCCGGCCGACGCCGCCCGCGTCCGGCGGCATCTGGCGGCGGTGGGGCTGCCGACCGATCTCCGTTCCTCGCTCGGACACCGCCCGAGCGGCTGATCGAGCACATGCAGGGCGACAAGAAGGTCGTCGACGGCCGTCTCACATTCATCCTCGCCCGCCGGATCGGCGATGCCTTCGTCGATCGCAGCACGCCCGTCGAGCGCCGTCCGGGCGCTCCTCGCCGATGCCCTTGTCGCCTGAGGTGGGGCTTTCCTTGCAACCGATCGATTTGCCGATGACGCTGACCATCATTTCGACCCTCGTTCTCATCCTTCTCTCCGGCTTCTTTTCCGCCTCGGAGACGGCGATCACGGCGGCGTCGCGGCCGCTCATGTACCAGCTCGAGCAGAGCGGCAACCGCAGGGCGGCCGTCGTCAATCGGCTGCGGGCACGGACCGATCGCGTTCTCGGCGCCATCCTGCTCGGCAACAACCTCGTCAATATCCTCGCCTCGTCGCTGGCGACGAGCGCGCTCATCGTTCTCTTCGGCGATGCCGGGGTCGCCTACGCCACCGCCGGCATGACGCTCCTGGTGCTCGTCTTCGGCGAGGTGCTGCCGAAGACCTATGCCGTTCGCCGCGCCAACCATGTCGTCCTGCGGGTGGCGCCGGTCCTCGTCTTCCTGGTGCGGGTGCTGGCGCCGATCACCGCCACCATCAGCGTCTTCGTTCAAGGCCTGCTGCGGCTTGCGCGGGGTGCGTGCCCGCGGCGGTCTCGGTGCCCGCTCAGGCGGAGTTGCGCGGCGCCATTGCGCTCTATTCCGGCGACGAGGAGACGCGCAAGGAACAGGCGATGCTGCATTCCATCCTCGATCTGCAGGAGGTCGAGATCGGCGAGGTCATGACCCATCGCAAGGTGGTCACCATGATCAATGCCGAGGATGCGCCGGTGGCGGTCGTCGCCCAGGTCCTCGCCAGCCCTTTCAGCCGCTTTCCGGTGTGGCAGGGCGAGCCGGACAATGTCGTCGGCGTCATCCATGCCAAGGCGCTGCTGCGCGCCGTGCACGGTCAGGAGGGCGGCGGTCTTCATCATCGCACGGTCGTCGAGCTGGCGGCGCGCGCCGTGGTTCGTTCCGGACACGACGACGCTGTTCGATCAACTCGAGGCATTCCGTCGGCGACGCGAGCACTTCGCCCTGGTCGTCGACGAATACGGCAGTCTGATGGGAATCGTCACCCTCGAGGACATCCTCGAAGAGATCGTCGGCGAGATTGCCGATGAGACCGACCTGCCCATGCCTGGCGTCGAGCCGCGAGCCGGGTGGCCAGCTCGTCATCCACGGGACGGTCACCATTCGCGACCTTAACCGCGAATTCGGCTGGCGGCTGCCGGACGAGGAGGCGGTGACGCTGGCCGGCCTGCTCCTGCACGAGGCGAGGCGCATTCCCGAGCCCGGCGATACCTTCGACGTGCACGGGCTGCACTGCGAGATTCTGCGCCGCCACCGCCACCAGATCACCGCCATCCGGGTGACGCCGGAACCGGGGGCGGCGAAACAGGCGCCGCCGGCTGCATGATCCGCTTCACGGTCGTTCCCGACCTGATCGAGGGCACCGGCGCCGCCTCAATTCCGGCGACGAGTCGCTCAGCGAGGCGATCACGGCGGCTGGCCGGCGGCGATGCCGAAGCGCTCGCCGTCATCGACGAGACCGGCGGGCTGTTTGGCCTGATCGAGCCCATCGCGATCGTCCGTGCCATCGCCGAAGCCGGTGCCGCCGCCCTCGACCGGCCGGTCGCGGCTGTCGCTCGTCCCGCGCCCGATATCCTCGCGCCGGACGACAGCGGCCTCGATGCGGCGGACCTGATGCGGCTGCGCGGCGTCGATCACCTGCCGGTCGTGGACGCGGACGGCCGGCTGCTCGGCATCGTCTCTCGCCGCCGCCTGTGCGAGCTCCTGCACCGCTGCCTCGAAAGCGAGTTCGATCGCCTGGCCGCCAGCGTCTTCGCTGCGTCCGGCTGAGCACTCGGAAGATCCGTCTTAGGGAGATCCATGCCGATGTTGAGCAAGGCCGAGCCGCGAAAGCTGATCCACACGCGCCGGATCGTCTGCCACGGCTACCGCCGGGACGACGGCCTGTGGGACATCGAGGGCGGTCTCGAAGACACCAAGACCTATTCGTTTGCCAACCACGACCGCGCCGGCATTGCCGCGGGCGAGCCGATCCACCTGATGCACCTCCGCCTCACCCTCGATGAGGACTTGCTGGTCCACGGGGCGGAGGCACGGACCGAGGCCGGGCCGTTCGATCTGTGCGGCGCCATCGTTCCGGCTTACGGCGCCTCTGCCGGACTCACCATCGGCCCCGGCTGGCGGCGGCGCGTGCTCGAGCGGCTCGGCGGCGTCAACGGCTGCACGCATCTGACCGAACTGCTGCTCGGGCCGGTCACCACCACGGCGATGCAGACGATCATGGCGGCGCGGTCGCGGCGGGAAGGGAGCGGCGGCGGCCGGCCGGCGGTGATCGATACCTGCCACGCGCTGGCCGCGGACGGGGAGATCGTCGCCCGCCAGTGGCCGGCATTCCATATCGCGCAAGGCTTGACGGCGGAGCGGGGACCGGGGCGGCCGATCAGCCGCGGGAGTCGACCTCCGACGGCGTAAGCATCTTCAGGCTGAGGGCGTGGACCGGGCCGGCGAGTTCGCTGGCGAGCACGTCATGGACGAGGCGGTGACGCTCGAGCCGCGAGAGGCCGGCGAACGCGTCGCTGACGATCTCGACCGAAAAGTGCGTCTCGCCCTCGGGCCGGGCCCCGGCGTGGCCGGCGTGGCGGTGCGAGTCGTCGCAGACGACGAGCCGCGACGGTACCAGCGCCTCGGTCAGCTTGCGACGGATCCGTTCGGCGACACTCATGCTTTTTCCGCGCGGGTTGACGAGAGCGGTAGCGCCCGCAGCTTCGCCGGCCGGCGGCGCATCGGGCAAGCGGTTTCCGTCGGCCGATGCCGGTCCGCCGCTTCGTCCCGGGCGTCGCTTGCACCCGTTGCCGCGAACAACCATAGTGAGCCTATGGATCAGCGCAGCCGTCCCGAGCCGTTCGAGCGGCGCGTGCAACGGGCGGAGCGTCCGTGCGCGTGGCGTGGCTGCGACTGGCACGGGTGCGCCGGCGAAGGGCTGCACCGGGCGCCGCGATCCCGTTCTCAGCTCCGCGAATACTGGTGGTTCTGCTTGGAGCACGTGCGCATCTACAACGCCGCGTGGGACTACTACATCGGAATGTCGGGGGCCGAGATCGAGGCCGACATGCGCCGGGATACGGTCTGGCAGCGTCCCTCCTGGCCGCTGGGCTCGGCGCCGTCCTTTCGTCCGAACCTGCACTGGTTCGACCATCTCGATGCCACCGCCGAGGCGCCGCCGGTCCGACCCCGCACCGCCGCCGAGCATGCCCTCGTCATTCTTGAACTGACGCCCCCGGTCAGCACGCAGATCGTTAAGGCCCGCTACAAGACGCTGGTCAAGCGCTATCATCCGGACGCCAACAACGGCGATAAGGCGGCCGAAGAACGCTTCAAGATCATCAGCGAGGCTTACCGCACGCTGATGAACAGCCTACATGCATAGAGGGAGGGACGCCGCCGTCCTCGGCGCGCCGCCCTCGACACCGCCGTCCCGCAATCGAAACTTTACCGTGAGCCGCGCATGACCCTCGATCCCTCTGCCGATCTGGTCCGCAAAGGGGCTGCGCCGACCGCGCCCGACATCACTCTTTCGGTCCGCCAGACCTTCGGCATCGACAGCGATATCGAGGTGCCGGCGTTCAGCGTCGCCGATGACCACGTTCCGGACCTGGACGATGCCTACCGCTTCGACCGCGACACGACGCTGGCGATTATCGCCGGGTTCGCCTTCAATCGCCGCGTCCTGATCCAGGGCTATCACGGCACCGGCAAATCGACGCACATCGAGCAGGTGGCGGCGCGGCTCAACTGGCCGTGCATCCGCGTCAACCTCGACAGCCACATCAGCCGCATCGATCTCGTCGGCAAGGATGCGATCGTCCTGCGCGAAGGCTCGCAGGTGACCGAGTTCCGGGAGGGCATCCTGCCGTGGGCGCTGCAGCGGCCGACCGCGCTCGTGTTCGACGAGTACGACGCCGGCCGGCCGGACGTGATGTTCGTCATCCAGCGGGTGCTCGAGGTGGAGGGCAAGCTGACCCTGCTCGACCAGAACAAGATCCTGCGCCCGCACCCCTATTTCCGGCTGTTCGCGACGACCAACACGATCGGCCTCGGCGACACCACCGGCCTCTATCACGGCACCCAGCAGATCAATCAGGGGCAGATGGACCGCTGGAACGTCGTCGCGACGCTCAACTATCTCGACCACGATTCCGAGGTCGAGATCGTCCTCGCCAAGGTGCCGGGCTACAAGACCCGCGACGGCCGCGAGAAGGTCTCGGCGATGGTCGAACTGGCCGATCTCACCCGCGCCGGCTTCATCAACGGCGACATTTCGACGGTGATGTCGCCGCGGACGGTGATCACCTGGGCGGAAAACGCCAGCATCTTCGGCGAGATCGGCACCGCCTTCCGGCTCACCTTCCTCAACAAGTGCGACGAGGTCGAGCGGCCGACGGTGGCCGAGTATTATCAGCGCTGCTTCGGCGAGGATCTGCCGGACTCGGCGCTGCGAGCGGTGGTGCTGCGCGACCGTGCCGAAACGCAACGAAGATAACCTCGTCGCTCCTCAAGCGCGTCACCGCGGCGGCGCTGCGGGCGATGTCCGGGCGCGCCGACGTCGGCATCAGCTACGGGACCGGCGAGGGTGATCTTCGCGGCAATCGCGTCCGCCTGCCGAATCCGGCGCCGCGGCCGGTGGCGCAGGATGTTGCCCGGCTCCGCGGGACCGCCGACGCTGCGGCGCTGCTGCTCCGCTATCACGACGCGCCCTGCACCGCCGACGGACGCCGGCGTCGCAGCCGGGCCGCGCCGTTTTCGACGCCATGGAGCAGGCGCGCGTCCAGGCCCTCGGCAGCAAGCGAATGACCGGCGTTTCGGCCAATCTCGAAGCGCTGCTCGACCACACCTGCCGGATCAAGGGCTACGCCCGCATCGAGGGCCGCGACGAGGCGCTCGCCGCCGACGCTATCGGCCTCTTGTTGCGCGAGCGGCTGACGGGCCTGCGCGCGCCGGTGCAGGCCGCCCCGCTCGTCGATCCGTGGCGGCCGCACCTGCAGGAGCACGCCGTGCCCGTACCTGAAGCGAATGGCCGACGCGATCGGCGACCAGGCGGCGTTCGCCGAGGCGGCGCTGGGGATGATCCTGTCGCTGGGCCTGATCGATCAGGACGATCCGTCCTTGCAGAGCGACGCCGAGGAGAACGGCGACGGTGACGACGCCGAAGCGGATGACGGCGCGCTCCGAGGAGAGAGCGGCTCCGATCGTGGTGGCGAAGCCGGCGACTTCGGTGACCGGCGGCAGCGAAGGCGAGGAGCAGGCGGCACAGCCGGAAGACGCCGTCGGCGACGATCAGCAGCCGGGCGACGGGGGCTTCATCGCCGGCCGGGCCGACCGTCCGAGGCGCGGTTCCATCGCCGCCGCCGGCGGCGCAGGTGCCGCCCTATCACGCCTACACCCAGGCCTATGACGAGGTCATCGACGCCGCGTCCTCTGTGCGACGCCGAGGAGCTCGCCCGGCTGCGCGAGCAGCTCGACCAGCAACTCGCCAATCTTGAAGGCGTCGTCGCCCGCCTCGCCAATCGCCTGCAGCGGCGGCTGATGGCGAAGCAGACGCGCGCCTGGCATTTCGATCTCGAGGACGGCCTGCTCGACGCCGGCCGCCTCGCCCGCATCGTCGTCGATCCGGTGCATCCCCTGTCGTTCAAGCAGGAGAAGGAGACCGAGTTCCGCGACACCGTGGTCTCGCTCCTCATCGACAACTCGGGCTCGATGCGGGGGCGGCCGATCTCGGTGGCGGCGATGAGCGCCGACATCCTCGCCCGCACGCTCGAGCGATGCGGCGTCAAGGTGGAGATCCTGGGCTTCACGACGCGCGCCTGGAAGGGCGGACTGGCCCGCGAGCGCTGGGTCTCGGAGGGCCGGCCGAAGGCGCCGGGCCGGCTGAACGACCTCCGCCACATCGTCTACAAGTCGGCCGACCAGCCGTGGCGGCGGGCCCGGCGCTGTCTCGGGCTGATGCTGCGCGAGGGCCTGTCTGAAGGAAAACATCGACGGCGAGGCGCTGCTGTGGGCGCACAACCGTCTGATCGCCCGCAGCGAACAGCGCCGGATCCTGATGGTGATTTCCGACGGCGCACCGGTCGACGACGCCACCTTGTCCGCCAACCCCGGCAATTTTCTCGAGCGCCATCTGCGCGACGTCATCCAGTGGATCGAGACGCGGTCGCCGGTGGAGCTGACCGCCATCGGCATCGGCCACGACGTTACCCGCTATTACCGCCGCGCGGTGACGCTGGTCGATGCCGATGAGCTCGGCGGGACGATGATGCAGAGCCTCGCCGATCTGTTCGACGAACGCGCTCGCCGCGACGTTGCGGACGGCGGCCCCTCCTTGCGTGCGGCGACGGCCGCCCGCCCGTTAGCTCGCGGTCGCCGCTGACGGTCCCCGAGCGCAAGGCCGGCGCTGCCGCGTACCGGCTTCCGCTGCCCTCAGTCCCCCGACATCATGTTGCGGGTCGCCGACGGCAGGGTGACGGTGAGGCCGTCGAGCGCATCCGACATCCGGAATCTGACATCCAAGTCGCGAGGTATGGGTCAGGCCGAAGGCGAGGTCGAGCATGTCTTCCTCCTCCTCGGTCGCCGGATCGAGCTCCTCGTACCACTCCGGGTCGACGATCACATGGCAGGTCGAGCACGCGAGCGACCCCTCGCAGGCGCCCTCAAGGTCGATGCCGTGACGATGGGCGATCTCCAGCACGGACAAACCAAGCGGCGCCTCGACCTCCTTGCGGGTCTGTCCGTCCGGGGAGACGAAGGTCATCTTCGGCATGGCGGGAAAATTCTCTGACGGAAATGGCCGGCTCGGAGCGAGAAAGACGCGACGATCGTCAGCCGCGGTGCGTCAGCGGGCGCCGGTCGTCAGAGGTGGCGGATCAGACGTGGAACGACTCGCCGCACCCACAGCGGCCCTTCTCGTTCGGATTGCGGAAGACGAACCCGGATTCGAGCTGGCTTTCGACGTAGTCCATCTCGGTGCCGAAGATGAACATCGTTGCCTTCGGATCGATCAGGATCGTCGCCCCTTCCACCTCGACGACGGCGTCGGTCGACCTTTTTCTGATCGGCGTATTCCATGGTGTAGGACAGACCGGAGCAGCCGCGCGAGCTGACGCCGATGCGCAGGCCGGCCGTCGGTTCGGCGTGGGCCGCGAGCAGCGCCCGAACGCGGGCGGCGGCGGCGGCGGTTACGGTGATCGGTTGCGGCATCGGTCGTGCAGTCATCGCCTGTCGTCCTCTCTATCGCGGGCACCGGCATCGGCAAGCCGCCCGCGCGTGGCCGGCCGGCCCTGATCCGCTCGACCTCGCCGGCGATCCGATCGACGGCATAGTCGATTTCGGCCGGCGTCGTAAAGCGGCCCATTCCGATGCGGATACTCGCCTCCGCCAGCGCCTTGTCCCGCCCCAGCGCCCGGATGACGTAAGACGGCTCGATTGACGCCGACGTACAGGCCGAGCCGGAGGAAACCGCAACATCGTCGAGCGCCGCGATCAACGCCTCGCCGTCGACGCCTTCGAAGGCGAGATTGAGGTTTCCGGCGACGCGCCGATCGGCATCACCATTGAGATAGATGCGCGCCAGCCGCTCGGCAAGTCCCTGCCGCAGCCGGTCGCGGAGGCGGGTGAGGCGGGCGGACTCCTCGGCCATTTCTTCGCCGGCGATGCGGCAGGCTTCGCCGAACCCGACAATGAGCGGCGTCGGCAGCGTGCCGGAGCGCAGGCCGCGTTCCTGGCCGCCGCCCGAGAGCAGCGGCGCCAGCCGGACGCGCGGTCGGCGGCGGACGTAAAGGGCGCCGATGCCTTTCGGTCCGTACAGCTTATGAGCGGAAAGGCTGGCGAGATCGATGTTCATCGCCGTCACATCGAGCGGGATCTTGCCCGCCGCCTGCGCCGCATCGGTATGAAACAACACGCCGCGGGCGCGGGCGAGCCGGCCGATTTCGGCCAGCGGCTGGATGACGCCGATCTCGTTGTTGACGGCCATGATCGAGACGAGAAGGGTGGTCTCGTCGAGGGCGGCAGCGAGACGGTCAAGATCGATCAGCCCGGACGGCTCGACCGGCAGCCAGGCAACGTCGAAACCTTCGTCGGCGAGAGCCCGGCAGCTCTCGAGCACGCACTTATGTTCGGTGACGGCGGTGACGATCCGCCGGCGAGCGTGCCGACCTCCAGCGCCGTCGGCGTCGTAATGGGCGGCGGCGAAGCGGGCGGCTCCCTTGATCGCGAGATTGTTGGCCTCCGTCGCACCGGAGGTGAAGACGATCTCGCGGGGCTCGGCGCCGATCAGCTGGGCGACCTGGCGCCGCGCCCGTTCGACCGCCTCCTCGGCGGCGAGGCCGAAGCCATGGCTCCGCGAATGCGGATTGCCGAACGTCTCGAAGAAATACGGCAGCATCGCCTGGACAACGCGCGGATCTGTCGGCGTCGTCGCCTGGTAGTCGAGATAGACGGGTGTCCGCAGATCCGTCCGTGGATCCTCCTGCAGGACCGCTGCGGCCATTCCGCTCACGCCTCGACCGCGGCCGGTGCCGGGGCGCGGGCGCGGCCGGCCTTGGCGTAGATCGCGTGCCATGCGGCGAGAAAGCGATCGATGTCGTCCTCCGTCGTCGTCCAGCCGAGGCTGATCCGTATAGCCGATCTAGCAATTTCCTCGCCAACATCCATCGCCGCCAGGACGTGGCTCCGCGCAACCTTGCCGGAGGAACAGGCCGCCCCGGCGGAAACCGCGATGCCGGCGAGATCGAAGGCGATCACTTGCGTTTCGCTCGCCACTCCCGGCATGACGAGACAGCTCGTGTTGGCGAGCCGGGGTGCCCCGGCACCGACGATGGTTGCCGTCGGCACCGCCGCCCGGACGGCCGCCTCCAACCGATCGCGCAGCCGGGCCAGTCGCGGCTGCTCGGCGAGCGCCTCGTCCGACCGCCGCGGCGGCGGCGGCAAAACCGGCGATGCCGAGAAGGTTTTCGGTGCCGGCGCGCCGGCCGCGTTCCTGTCCGCCGCCCGCGAACATCGCCGCAATCGGCAGCGGCGGGATCGAGGACGAGGGCGCCCGTGCCCGGCGGGCCGCCGAACTTGTGGGCCGACAGGGCGAGGGAGGCGACGCCAAGCGCGCTGATATCGAGGGCGATCCGGCCCGCCGCCTGTACCGCATCGGTGTGGACGATGGCGCCGAAGCCGCTGGCGATGCGGCTCACCTCGGCGACCGGCTGGATGACGCCCGTTTCGTTGTTGGCGAGCATCACGGCGACGAGGGCCGGCTCGGTCGATGCGGCAAGGCGGCGCTCAAGGTGTTCGAGGTCGATGACATGCCGGTCCGATCGACGGGGATCCGTTCGGCGCCGACGGCGGCCGCCAGCAGCGATGCGTGTTCGGTCGCGCAGACGAGAAGACGGCGCCGGCCGAACCCGGCGATCGCCAGCGTGTTGGCTTCCGTCGCGCCCGAGGTGAAGACGACGGCGGCCGGATCGGCGCCGACCAGCGCCGCCACCGTCATCCCGCGCATCCTCGATCAGCCGGCGGGCGGCGCGACCGAACCGGTGAACCGACGACGGATTGCCGATCAATGGTCGGCGGCGTCGTCGATGGCGGCGATCGCCGCCGGCGTCATCGGGACCGTGGCGTTGTGGTCGAGGTAAACGAACCGATGCATGCGCTGCCGAACAGAGCCGACGTCGGCCGTCTCAGCTCGCCTGCCTCGCCGCCGGCATGCCGTCGCGGCCCATCGAGAACAGCATCCGGCTGGTCCCGAGGATACGCCGCTCGCAGACGTCGGCGAGGGTGACGGAACTGAGGTAGAGATAGATCTGGTTGCCGAGTTCCTCCCACAGATCGTGGGTGAGGCAGCGGCCGCGGTGCGAATGGCAGCCTTGCGGCGAGCCGGGGGTACAGCGCGTCGCCTTGATCGGCTCGTCGACGGCGAGGATGATGTCGGCGATACGCATCGCCTCCGGATCGCGCGCCAGCATGTAGCCGCCGCCCGGTCCGCGGACGCTGGAGACGAGGCCGCCGCGCCGCAGCCGGCCGAACAACTGTTCGAGATACGACAGTGAAATCTCCTGGCGTTCGGCGACTTCCGCCAGCGCGATCGGCTTACCGCTCGCATGGTGCGCGAGGTCGGCCATCGCCATGACGGCGTAACGCCCCTTGGTGCTGAGCTTCATTGTCTTTCTCCATATCCCCGATTTTTTGAACCCCTTGCCGCCGGCCCGCGATCGCCATGCACGCGTAGTGTCGCCTGCACGCGTCGTCTCCGGCGTCGCCGCAATGCGACGGGTCTCCCCTTCGAGCGCGTGGAGACGGGCGCGCAGGTCTTCAACCTCGTCGAGGAGACCGGAGACCTGCGCCCGCAGATTGTCGATATCGACCTCCACGGGATCGGGACAGCCGCCCGCCGGGGTGCCGTAAGCGGAGAAACGTGCCGCCTCGCTGCGATCCTTCGGCAGTACCACGTGCGCCGGGATGCCGACCGCCGAGACGCCGGGCGGCGACATCGCGGGTGACGACCGAGTTGGCGCCGATCCTCGCGCCCTCACCGATAGTGATCGGCCCGAGGACCTGCGCCCCCGAGCCGACGATGACGCCGGACTTCAAGGTGGGGTGCCGCTTGACGCTGACCTGAGCCCGGGAATCGACGGCGGGCGATATACCGCCGAGGGTCACGCCCTGGTAAAGAGTGACATCATCCTCGATGTCGGTCGTCTCGCCGATCACCACGCCCTGACCGTGATCGATGACGAAGCGGCGGCCGATGGTCGCACCAGGATGGATCTCGATTCCCGTCGCCAGCCGACCCAGATGTGAAACGCAGCGGGCGAGCAGCTTGAGGCGACGCCGCCACAGCCAGTGGGAAATGCGATAGATATAAATGGCATGCAACCCAGGATAGCACAAGCGCGATCTCCACACGCGACCGGGCCGCCGGATCGCGCGCCATAAAGGCGTCCACATCTTCCTTGAATATCTTGAAAAACATGGTCCGATCGATATGGTGTAAGGCTTTTTCTCGCGAACACGACGCGGCAGGTTGCTCGTCGTTGGCACCGACTGACGCCACCGTATATATGATGTCCGACTAAATCGATCAAGTTTTTCGGGCTGAGGTCACGATCCGCCGAACCGAAGCGCCGGCCCGCCTGCGACCGCAGCCGGGCGACCGCCCAACCAGCAACAACATCCGAGCGACATGGCCGAAGTGATATTCAACGGAATGGAGGGGCGGCTCGAAGGGCGCTACCATCATTCGAAGCAGCCGGGGGCGCCGGTCGCGCTCGTTCTGCATCCGCACCCGCTGCACGGCGGGACGATGAACAACCGCGTCGTCTTCGCCCTCTTTCAGGCCTATCAGAAGCGCGGCTTTTCGGTGCTGCGGTTCAATTTCCGCGGCGTCGGCCGCTCGCAGGGCCGCTTCGACGGCGGCCAGGGCGAGCTTTCGGATGCGGCGGCGGCGCTCGACTGGATGCAGAACGTCAACCCCACCGCGTCATCCTGCTGGATCGCCGGGTATTCGTTCGGCGCCTGGATCGGCATGCAGCTCCTGATGCGCCGCCCGGAGATCGACGGCTTCATCGCCGTCGCACCGCCGGCGGGAGCCCTCGATTTCACCTTTCTCGCTCCGTGTCCGGCGTCGGGGGCCATCATCCACGGTGAGAAGGACGAGGTGTTCGCCATCGCCGATGCCGAGAAGCTGGCGAAAAAGCTCAGCCATCAGAAGAGCGTCCGCGTCGAGCTGACGAAGATCGAGGGCGCCGGCCATTCGTTCTCCGACCACATGCGGCAGCTCGGCGCCGCGGTCGATAAGTACCTCGATCGCGTTCTCGATCAAGGCCGCCTAGGCGCCGGCTCGGCGCCGGTTCCGCGGCAGGACCAGGCGGCCGCCCGGTTGCGGTCGAGGCGCCCCCGTCGTCGTCGGCAGGCTGAGCGGCAGGCCCCGCACCGAGCGCACGGCGAGAAAGGCGAAGGCTTCCGCCTCCAGCGCATCGCCCCGCCAGCCGACGGCTTCCACCGGCTCGACGGCAACCGGCGCGTCCGGCGCCGACAACCGGTCCGCCAGCATGCGCATCAGCACCGGATTGTGGCGGCCACCGCCGGTGACGAGCCAGCGTCGGGGCGGTGCCGGCAGGAGCGTCAGCGCCGCGGCCACCGCACGCCGCGGTCAGGGCGGTCAGCGTCGCCGCGCCGTCGGCGGCGCCGAGGTCTTCGATCGTCGGCAAGGGTGGCGGCGAACGCGTCGCGATCGAGGGATTTCGGCGGCGGCTGCCGGAAATACGGATGATCGAGCCAGCGGGCGAGCCGCGTCGCATCGATCCGGCCGCTCGCCGCGAGCCGGCCGTCCGTCGTCGAAGGCGCGGCCGGTGCGCGCGCGCACCCAGTCGTCGATAAGCGCGTTGCCGGGGCCGGTATCGAACGCGAGGAGCGGCGGATCGTCCGGCCGTCGGCATCGGTGCCGATCCACGTGAGGTTGCCGACGCCGCCGAGATTGAGCACGGCGAGCGGCTTGGCCAACGGCCGGGCGAGGGCGGCGTGATAGAGGGGGACGAGCGGTGCGCCCTCGCCGCCGGCGGCGACGTCGGCTTCGCGAAAATCGGCGACGACGGCGATGCCGAGGCGATCGGCGAGGCGCGCGGCATCGCCGATCTGGATCGTCCGCGCCGCCACCGGCTCGTGGAGGACCGTCTGCCCGTGGAAGCCGATCAGATCGACGGCGCCGGCGGCGAGCCCGGCCTGCGGCGAGCAGGCGTTCGACCGCCTCGGCGTGGCGGTCCGTCAGCTCCGCGATCACCGGCGCATCGTCCGGCTCCGGGGTGCGGCCGAAGGAGGCGCCGCAGCCGGGCGCGAAAGCCGGCCGGGTAGGGGAGCGTCATGGCGGCGCCGTGGGCGGCAATCGTCCGGCCGTCGGTGACGACGAGCGCGGCGTCGACGCCGTCGAGCGAGGTCCCGCTCATCAGGCCGATCGCGGTGAGCGGACCGCGGCCGCGCGGCGGTGAAGGCGCCCGCATCGCCGGCGGACGCTGTTCCTGCTGCGACGGGCATGCTAAACCCGCCGCCGCCGCCCTCGCCGATGCGGCGACGGAGCCCTCTCCGATGCCCGGCCATCCGCCCGGCAACCCGGCATCCATCGACATATGACCGTTCTCCGCTCGTCCTTCCTGGCCACCGTCCGCGACCGCGCGCTCGCTTGCACCAGTGCACCGATCTCGAGGCGCTCGACAGGCTGGCCGAATCCGGCCCGATCACCGCTTATATCGGCTTCGACTGTACCGCGCCCAGCCTGCATGTCGGCAGCCTCGTCTCGATCATGCTGCTCCGCCGGCTGCAGCAGACCGGCCACCGGCCGATCGTGCTGATGGGCGGCGGCACCACCCGCATCGGCGATCCGTCCGGCCGCGACGAGGCGCGCCGCCTGCTTTCGGACGAGGAGATTGCGGCCAACATGGCCGGCATCCGCCGCGTCTTCGAGAAGTTCCTCCGCTTCGGCGACGGGCCGGGCGACGCGCTGATGGTCGACAATGCCGCCTGGCTCGACCGCCTCGCCTACATCCCGTTTCTCCGCGACTACGGCCGGCATTTCTCGGTCAACCGCATGCTGGGATTCGAATCGGTCAAGCTGCGGCTGGAGCGCGAGCAACCGCTGTCCTTTCTCGAATTCAACTACATGATCCTGCAGGCTTACGATTTCCTGGAACTGGCCCGCCGCTGCGGCTGCGTCTTGCAGATGGGCGGCTCCGACCAGTGGGGGAATATCGTCGCCGGCGTCGAACTGGCGAGACGCGTCGACGATCGCCAGCTCTTCGGCCTGACGACGCCCCTGATCACCACCCAGGCCGGCGCGAAGATGGGCAAGACCGCCGCGGGCGCCGTCTGGCTGGATGCCGGCATGCTCTCGCCCTATGCCTACTGGCAGTTCTGGCGCAACAGCGAGGATGCCGACGTCGGCCGCTTCCTCCGCCTGTTCACCGAGCTGCCGGAGGACGAGATCGTCCGCCTCGAGGCGCTGGAAGGAGCCGAGCTCAATGCCGCCAAGGTCGTCCTCGCCGACGCGGCGACCCGGCTTTGCCACGGCGAGGAGGCGCGGCGGGAGGCGGCGGCGACGGCGGCGGCGACCTTCGGCGAACAGGGGGCGGGCGACGCCTTGCCGACGGTCGAGATCACGGTCGATGCGCTGGCATCGGGCGTACCGGTGTTCGAGCTGTTCCGGCTGGCCGGCCTCGCGGCTTCGAATGGGGAGGCGAGGCGTCTGATTCGCGGCGGCGGCGGCCGCCTCAACAATCGGCCGATCACGGACGAGACCCGCCTCGTCGGCGCGACCGATGCGGATAGCGAGGGCCGCATCAAGGTGTCGGCCGGGAAAAAGCGCCACGCCGTCGTCCTCGTCCGCTGATCGCGAACGATCGGGGTAGGTTCGCGTGTGCGCCCTGTCGGCGCGGGTTTGCCGAAATCACCGCCGATCGTCTACGCTTATGCCTCATGGACAAAGGACACGTAGGCCGCCTTCGACGCTACGGAGCGGCCCGCCGCACCGCCGCTCTGTTCATCGCGCTGATGCCCGCGTCGCTGGCGCTCGCGGCCTGCACGTCCTCATTACCGGCGCCTGTCTCCGGCCGCGGCATCGCCGGGCCGACCGAGGGCGAAAATGCTGCCGTCGAATGCGGGCCGTTCGCCCGCGCGCTGTCGGGGGTGCAGCTTTACGGCGATGCCGCCGACTGGTGGGAGAAGGCGGACGGGCTTTACGCCCGGACCAGCACGCCCGAGATCGGCAGCGTCCTCGTTTTCCGCCGCTCGTTCCGGCTTGCGCACGGCCATGTCGGCGTCGTCTCGGCGGTGATCTCGGACCGGGAGATCCGGGTGACGCAGGCCAACTGGGTGCGCCACCGGGTGTATGCTGATATGCCGGTCGTCGATCTGTCGGCCGCGAACGACTGGACGCTCGTTCGCGTCTGGTGGCCGCCGGCCGGGCAGATGGGTGCGAGCGCCTACCCCGCTTATGGGTTCATTCGCCCCGACCGGCCGCGATCCCGCGACACCCTCGTCGCCGTCACGCCCGACGCCATTCGGATTGCGAGCGGCGCCTGGTAGCCAGGAGGGGCGAATTAGGCCGATTCGGGCCGGCGCGGCCAGGAGCGAGGAGGCGCGAAGCTTGGAAGACGGGGTATCCGAGCCTATGATCGTCCGCGGCGAAATCCGGCGAGGAGCGGAAAGCGTCGCTTCTTGAACCGGAACGTCGGGAAAACCGACGCGAAGAGGACGCGGAGCGGGCGGGTATGCGATCGAGACGGCGAGTCGACGGGGCGGACGACGGCGCGACCCACCGGCATTGGCGGCGAGATCGCCGTCATCGGCACCCTCTTGCCTTACCTCTGGCCGAAAGACGCGCCCGGCCTGCGGCGCCGCGTCGTCGCCGCGATCGTCTTCCTCGTGGCCGCCAAGGCGATCAACGTCGGCGTCCCCATCGTCTACAAGCACGTCGTCGATGCGCTGGCCGCCGACACCTTCACCACGCTCGCCATCGTTCCCATCATCCTGATCATCGCCTACGGCGTTGCCCGGACTCTGGCGCAGGCATTCGGCGAGCTGCGTGACGCCGTCTTCGCCAAGGTGGCGCAGCGCGCCATCCGCACCGCCGGCCTCAATACGTTCCGGCATCTCCACCAGTTGAGCCTCCGCTTCCATCTCGACCGCCGCACCGGCGCCGTCAGCCGGGCGATCGAGCGCGGCACCAAGGGCATCGAGTTCGTCCTCAACTTCATGCTGTTCAACATCCTGCCGACGATCATCGAAATTTTCCTGGTCTGCGGCATCCTCTGGGCCCTGTTCGGCTTCGCCTATGCCGCGGTGACCTTCGTCTGCATCGGCGTCTACATCGTCTTCACCGTCGGCGTCACCGAGTGGCGGACAAAATATCGCCGGCAGATGAACCGGACCGATTCGGAAGCGCACGCCAAAGCCATCGACAGCCTGCTCAACTTCGAGACCGTCAAGTACTTCGGCAACGAGGCGCATGAGGGCCGGCGCTTCGACCGAGCGCTGCGGGCTTACGAATCGGCCGCGGTCAAGAGCAAGGTGACGCTCAGCCTCCTCAACATCGGCCAGGGCGCGATCATCGCCATCGGCCTGATCGTCCTGATGCTGATGGCGGCGAAGGCGGTGGCGGCGAAGGCGATGACCGTCGGCGACTTCGTCATGGTCAACGCCTATCTGATCCAGCTCTACATGCCGCTCAACTTCCTCGGGTTCGTCTACCGCGAGATCAAGCAGTCGCTGACCGACATGGAGGCGATGTTCGGCCTGCTGGGCGTGGCCGCCGGAGGTGCAGGACGTCCCCGATGCCCGGCCGATCTCGGTCGGCGCCGGACGCATCGACTTCGAGGACGTGAGCTTCGCCTACGATGCGAGGCGGGCCGTTCTCGAACATCTGTCGTTCAGCGTCGGCGCCGGCCGGACGCTGGCCATCGTCGGTGCGAGCGGGGCCGGCAAGTCGACGATCTCGCGGCTGCTCTACCGCTTCTACGACGTCACCGAAGGCCGCATCCTGATCGACGGCCAGGACATCCGCGACGTCAGCCAGAGGAGCCTGCGTGCCGCCATCGGCATCGTCCCCCAGGATGCGGTGCTGTTCAACGACACCATCCGCTACAACATCGCCTATGGCCGGCCGGCCGCCGAGGATGCGGAAATCGAGGATGCGGCGCGGCTCGCCCGCATCCACGACTTTATCATGGGCCTGCCGGACGGCTACGAGACCACCGTCGGCGAGCGCGGGCTGAAGCTCTCCGGCGGCGAGAAGCAGCGGGTGGCGATCGCCCGGACCATCCTCAAGGACCCGCCGATCCTGCTCTTCGACGAGGCGACATCGGCGCTCGATACGCACACGGAAAAGGAGATCCAGGCGTCTTTGCAGGAGGTCGCCCGCGGCCGGACGACCCTGATCATCGCCCATCGCCTGTCGACGGTCGTCGATGCCGACGAGATCGTCGTCCTCGACGCCGGTCGGATCATCGAGCGCGGCCGCCATCGGGACCTGCTCGCCGCCGACGGCCGCTATGCGGCGATGTGGGCGCGGCAGCAGGAGGCGGACGCGGCGCGGGCGAAGCTCGCCGATGCCGGCCTTCTCGACGAAGGCCTGCCGCCGGAGGTGCCGGCGGTCCGGGCGGCGGAATAAGGGATACAGCACTGGCCCCGAGGCGGCTGGTCTTCCGCCTCGAGCGCGATGGAACGACGATCCTCGAGGTCGCCGGCGCCTTCGACGTCCGCACGAGACAACGTTCCAGGATCTCGTCTATCGCGCCGGCTCGTCCGCGCGCGGCCGTCGAAGTCGTCGCCAATCCGCCGCGGCCGGACCCGGCTCCGGCCGAGGATCGTCGCCGTTAGGGAGCGGTTAAGCCTGACACTCCTATAACCGGACGGATTTTCCGATCACGTCGTCCACAGGGATTGCAGGCAATGATTCTCCTCCGGTCAATGGTGGCTCGCCGGCTGATGGCGAGCGGTCTGATCGTCGTCATCGGCATGGCGGTGCTGACGACGATCGACCTGTTTGATCTTCATTCTTCGCTGATGGAAAGCCGGCAGCAGAAGATGCAGGAAACTGTCGCCGTCGCTCGCGCGACCATCGACTTCTATCATGCGGAAATGAAAAAAGGTCACATCAGCGAAGATGAAGCGAAAGCGCAGGCGCAGAAAGCGCTGAGAGAGATTCGTTTTGGCAATAATAACTATATTTTCGTATACGAATACTCGGGGACGAACCGCGTCTACGGACCGGCGCCGGAAAAAGAAGGTACGCAGATGCTCAACGTCACCGATCCGAACGGCGTGCAGGTGATCGCCGAACTGATCGACAGAGCGAAAAAGGGCGGCGGCTTTCTCAACTATCACTGGCCGCGGGCCGGATCGGCCCGGCCGATCGCCAAACTCAGCTACGCAACCGGCTTCGAGCCGTGGCAGTGGATGGTGGGGACCGGCGACTATGTCGACGATATCGATGCCGTGTTCTGGGCGGAAGCCGAACGGCTGGCGCTCGTCGCCGTCGTCTTGTTGCTCGTCGTCAGCATCGGCAGCCTCGTCATCGGTCGCAGCATTATTCGTCGTCTCTCGCTCCTCTCTGCGCGCATGCGGAATCTGGCCGGCGGCGACACGACGAGCGAGATCCCCCTCGTTGATCACAGGGACGAGTTCGGCGAGATGGCGCGGGCAGTCGCGGTGTTCAAGGAAAACGCGATCGAGAAGGAGCGGCTGACGGCGGAGCAGACGGCACTGCAGCAGCGCGCAGAGGCCGAGCGCAAAGAGGCGATGCTGGCGCTCGCCGACCAGTTCGAGGCCGAGGTCAAGGAGTTTGTCGATGCGCTTGCCGGCTCGGCCGCCGAGATGCGGGCAACGTCGCAAGCGATGTCGGCGACCGCCGAGGAAACCTCGCGTCAGGCGGCGGCCGTGGCCCAGGCCTCGGAGCAGGCGTCCGGCAACGTCCAGACCGTCGCCGCCGCCGCCGAGGAACTCGCCGCTTCGATCGGCGAGATCGGCCGTCAGACCAACCAATCCAATACCGTCGCCGAAACCGCCGTCGCCCAGGCGGAGAAGACCGAGGCGACCGTCCGCAACCTCGCGTCGACGGCCCAGAAGATCGGCGAGGTGGTCGACCTGATCAACAGCATCGCCGGCCAGACCAACCTGCTCGCGCTGAATGCGACGATCGAGGCGGCGCGCGCCGGTGACGCCGGCAAGGGCTTCGCCGTCGTCGCCGGCGAAGTGAAGGCGCTTGCCGGCCAGACCGCCAAGGCGACCGAGGAGATCGCCGCGCAGATCCATGCGGTACAGGGCGAGATCGAGACCACCGTCGAGGCCATCGAGAGCATCGTCAGACCATCGCGCGGATCAAGGAAATCGCCGGCTCCATCGCCGCCGCCGTCGAAGAACAGGGTGCCGCCACCGGCGAAATCGCCCGCAACGTCGAGCAGGCCGCGGCCGGCACCGACGAGGTCTCGGCCAATACCGCGGGCGTCACCCAGGCCGCCGGCGAAACCGGCTCTGCGGCGACAACCGTGCTCACCACCGCCGACCGGCTGTTCGAAAATTCGGCCAACATGAAGCGCTTTGTCGACCACTTCATTGCCCAGGTCCGCGCCGCCTGAAGCGGCCGCTCACCCCGACCCTCTCCCGCAACCGGGAGAGGGAGGGGCCCGCACAGCGGGAGGGTGAGAGGCTCGAACCGCACCCCCAGCCGCTACTTGACTGAGGGCGGCCTGTTAAAAAGGCCTAGAGCTGCTTCAGCGCCCGCTTGCCGGCGAATTGCGCGGCCGAGCCCAGTTCCTCCTCGATGCGGATCAGCTGGTTGTACTTGGCGATGCGGTCGGAGCGGGAGAGCGAGCCGGTCTTGATCTGGCCGCAGTTGGTGGCGACGGCGAGGTCGGCGATGGTCGAATCCTCGGTCTCGCCGGAGCGGTGCGAGATCACCGCCGTGTAGCCCGCCTTGTGCGCCATCTCGACCGGCGTCGAGCGTCTCCGTCAGCGTGCCGATCTGGTTGACCTTGACCAGGATCGAGTTGGCGACGCCCTTGTCGATGCCCTTCGGCGAGCCGGGTGAGTTGGTGACGAAGAGGTCGTCGCCGACCAGCTGGGATCTTGCCGCCGAGTCTGCTCGGTCAGCAGCTTCCAGCCCTCCCAGTCGTCCTCGGCCATGCCGTCCTCGATCGAGACGATCGGGTAGCGCGTCGACCAGATCGGCGAGGTACTTGACGTTGCCGGCGGAATCGAGCGACTTGCTTCTCGCCTGCCAGCTCGTACTTGCCGTTCTTGTAGTACTCGCGAGGAGCGCAGTCGAGGGCGAGGAGACATCCTCGCCGGGCTTGTAGCCGGCCTTCTCGATCGCCTTCATGATGAAGCCGAGCGCTTCGTCGGCGCTTGCAGGTTCGGCGCGAAGCCGCCCTCGTCGCCGACGTTGGTGTTGTGGCCGGCGCCTTCAGCTCCTTCTTCAGCGCGTGGAACACCTCCGCGCCCATGCGCACCGCCTCGGCGAAGGTGGCGGCGCCGACCGGCATGATCATGAATTCCTGGATGTCGATCGGGTTGTCGGCATGGGCGCCGCCGTTGATGATGTTCATCATCGGCACCGGCAGGACGCGGGCCGAGCGGCCGCCGATGTAGCGGTAGAGCGGCAGCCGGCTTTCCTGCGCCGCCGCCTTGGCGACCGCCAGGCTGACGCCGAGGATGGCGTTGGCGCCGAGCCGGCCCTTGTTGGCGGTGCCGTCGAGCTCGATCATCATCCGGTCGATCTCGGCCTGGTCGGTCGCGTTCATGCCGCCGATGGCATCGCAGATCTCGCCGTTGACGGCATCGACCGCCTTGCCGCACGCCCTTGCCGCCGTAGCGCTTCGTGTCGCCGTCGCGCAGCTCCACCGCCTCGTGGGCGCCGGTCGAGGCGCCCGAGGGGACGGCGGCGCGGCCCATGGCGCCGTCCTCGAGCAGCACGTCGACCTCGACGGTCGGGTTGCCGCGGCTGTCGAGGATCTCGCGGCCTTCACGTCGTCGATTGCGCTCATGTTGTTAACCCTCCAGTTGCAAAGTAAAGCCGACGACGAACGTCACCGGCCAGGATGGATGCGACCCGCCGGCGCCGCCGGGCCGGTCGCTCGTTCGGCGCACCCGGTCCCGCGGGCGAAACCGAACTCCGCGGCTCCTCAGGTGATCGGCGCCAAGGGATGTGCCTTCGACCAGCGGTCGAGATCCTGCAGCGTCGCCAGAAGCTCCGGCAGCTGGCGCATAGGTATCATGTTCGGGCCGTCGGAGGGCGCGTTGTCGGGATCCTGATGCGTCTCGATGAACACCGCGGCGACGCCGACGGCAACCGCCGCGCGCGCCAGCACCGGCACGAACTCCCGCTGGCCGCCGCGACGCCGAGCCCTTGCCGCCCGGCTGCTGCACCGAGTGCGTTGCATCGAAGACCATCGGGAAGCCGGTCGCGGCGAGGATCGGCAGCGCGCGCATGTCGCTGACCGAGCGTGTTATAGCCGAAGCTGACGCCGCGCTCGCAGACCATCACTCGCTCGTTGCCGGCGCCGACCAGCTTGTTGACGACGTTCTCCATGTCCCAGGGCGCCAGGAACTGGCCCTTCTTGACGTTGATGGCCCTGCCGGTGCCGGCGGCGGCGACCAGAAGGTCGGTCTGGCGGCAGAGGAAGGCCGGGATCTGCAGGACATCGACGACTGGCGGCGACCGGCGCGCACTGATCTGGCTCGTGCACATCGGTGAGCACCGGCACGCCGAGGGTCTCGCGCATCTCGGCGAGGACTCGCAGGCGCTTGTCCATGCCCAGGCCGCGGGCGCCGGAGATGCGACGTGCGGTTGGCCTTGTCGAACGAGGTCTTGTAGATCAGCGCCGATGCCGAGGCTGCGCTGCCGCCTCGACCAGGGCCGATGCGGTTTCGAGGGCGTGCGTGCGGCTTTCCATGACGCACGGTCCGGCGATGAGGACGAGCGGCAGATCGTTGCCGATGGCAAGGCCGCCCACCTCGACATGTCGGGGCACATGATTGACCACGGTCGTCTGTCCTCCTTGACGGCGCCGTCTCGCTCAGACCAGGCGCGACTGGTCGATCGCCGCCTGGATGAACGATGCGAACAGCGGATGCGGCTCGAACGGCCGGGACCTCAGCTCCGGGTGGAACTGGACGCCGATGAACCAGGGATGGTCGGGATCTCGACGATCTCCGGCAACAGCGCCGTCCGGCGACATGCCGGAGAAGATCAGGCCGCAGCGCTTCCAGGCGTGCCGAGGTAGTTGATGTTGACCTCGTAGCGGTGGCGGTGGCGCTCGCTGATGCGGTCCTGCGCGTAGATGTCGTGCACGCGCGAGTCCGGCTTGAGCACGCACTCGTAGGCGCCCAGCCGCATGGTGCCGCCGAGGTCGCCGCCGGTCGCCGCGCCGCTCCATCTGGTTGCCGCGCATCCATTCGGTCATCAGGCCGACGACCGGCTGCCGCGCACCGGCCGAATTCGGTCGAGCCGGCATCGGGGATGCCGGCCAGATTGCGCGCCGCCTCGATCACCGCCATCTGCATGCCGAAGCAGATGCCGAAATAGGGAACTTGCCGCTCGCGGGCGAACTGCGCCGCGGCGATCTTGCCGCGCGCGCCGCGCTCGCCGAAGCCGCCCGGCACCAGGATGCCGTGGACGCCCTCGAGGCTTTCGGTCGGCGTCGGCGTTCTCGAAGAGCTCGGCTGTCGATCCAGTCGATGTTGACCCGCACGTTGTTGGCGATGCCGCCGTGGGCCAGCGCCTCGTCAAGCGACTTGTAGGCATCGGGCAGGCCGGTGTACTTGCCGACGACGGCGATCGTCACCTCGCCTTCCGGCCGCGTCGCCCGGCGCGACGATCTCCCGCCAGCGGCTGAGATCGGGTGCCGGCGCCTGCAGGCCGAAGTGGCGGCAGACCTCCTCGTCGAGGCCCTGCTCGTGATAGCTGATCGGCACCGCGTAGATCGTCTCGACGTCGAGGGCCGGGATCACCGCTCCGCTCGCGGACATTGCAGAACAGCGCGATCTTCTTCCGGTCGCTGTCCGGGATCGGCCGGTCGGCGCGGCACAGCAGCACGTCCGGCTGGATGCCGAGGCCGAGCAGCTCCTTGACCGAGTGCTGCGTCGGCTTGGTCTTCAGTTCGCCCGCCGCCGGCAGATAGGGCATCAGCGTCAGGTGCATGTACATCACCCGGTCGCGGCCGAGATCGTTGCCCATCTGGCGGATGGCTTCCAGGAACGGCAGGCTCTCGATGTCGCCGACGGTGCCGCCGATCTCGCACGAGGACGAAATCCTCGTCGTCCAGGTCGGCCTGGATGAACTCCTTGATCGCGTCGGTGACGTGCGGAATGACCTGGATCGTGGCGCCGAGATAGTCGCCGTGGCGTTCGCGCGGCGATCACCTGCGAGTAGATCTTGCCGGTGGTGACGCTGTCGCTGCGCCTCGCCGGCACGCCGGTGAAGCGCTCGTAGTGGCCGAGGTCGAGGTCGGTCTCGGCGCCGTCGTCGGTGACGAAGACCTCGCCGTGCTGGTACGGGCTCATCGTCCCCGGATCGACGTTGATGTAGGGGTCGAGCTTGCGCAGCCGCACCCGGAAGCCGCGCGCCTGCAGCAGCGCGCCCAGCGCGGCGGTCGCCAGACCCTTGCCGAGCGAGGAGACCACGCCGCCGGTGATGAAGATGAAGCGAGTCATGGCACCTGGCTCGATATCAGCAGCGCGATCCTCGCCCCGGGCTTGTAAGTGGTTTGGCCCTCGATGTCACTGTCGAAGCTATCCAGTTGCAGCCGCCCGCACATGCGCAATCCGAAACTGCCGGCGGCGGTAGCCCGAGCTGGTCGACGGTGCCGTCAGCGGGCGAGCGGCGCCGTCGGCGGTACCGGTGCGGCGGGAGCGGGAGCCGGGGTGGTCGCCGAGGGGGGTGCCAGGGGAGGCGCCATGGGAGCTGTTGGCGCAGGCGTAGGCGCAGTGGGAGACGGCGTTGCCGGCGCGCTCACCGGCGCTGGCTCCATCAGGATCCGGTTGCCGGCCCGCTGATCGCCGCCGAGGCGGGCGAGGCCAAGGCTGGTCAGGATGAACACGGCGGCGAGAACGGCGGTCGTCCGTGTCAGCAGATTCGCCGTCTGCCGGCCCGCAAGGAAGCCGCCCATGCCGCCGGAGCCGCCGATGCCGAGCGCGCCGCCCTCGCTCCGTTGGACGAGGATGATGCCGACGAGGCCGATCGCCACCAGAATGTGGAAGGTTAAAAGAAGTGCGAGCATCAACCCTCGTCCCGTGCGCGGTCACAGCGGTTGCGCATCAGCGCGGACTGCCTTCGGCGACCGTCCAGAAATCGCCGGCCTTCAGCGAGGCTCCGCCGATCAGGCCGCCGTCGATGTCCGGTGCTGTCAACAGCTCGGCGGCGTTCTCCGGCGTTCATCGAGCCGCCGTAGAGGATGCGCATGGCGTCGCCATCGGCGAGCCGGCCCTTCAATTCGGCGCGAATCATCGCGTGCACTTCCTGCGCCTGCTCCGGCGTCGCCGTTGCGGCCGGTGCCGATCGCCCAGACCGGCTCGTAGGCGATGACGGTGTTCGCCGCCGTGCGCTCGATCCGGCGAGCGAGCCGTGCAGCTGCGTCCGGTTGACCTCGAGGCGTCTTGCCGGCGTCGCGCTCCGCGAGCGTCTCGCCGATGCAGACGATGGCGACAGTCCTGCCGCGAGTGCGCGCTTCCGCCTTCGCCTTGATCTGGGCGTCTGTCTCGGCGTGGTTGGTGCGACGCTCGGAATGGCCGACGATCACGCGCGTGCAGCCCACGTCCTTCAGCATCCAGGCACTGGTATCGCCGGTATGCGCACCCTTTTCCTTGGCGTGACAGTCCTGGCCGCCGACGGAAATACCGGATCCCGCAACCGTGTCTGCGACCACCGGGATCAACGGAAACGGCGGGCAGACCAGCATGTCGAAGCGGGCGCCGGGGGCGCCCTTCATCCGCGCGGCGAGGTCGGAGGCCAGCGCCTTCGCGTCCGCCTTCAGACAGTTCATCTTCCAATTGCCCGCGATCAGTTTGCGCCGCGCCATAGCCCCTGTCCCTTTCTTGATGTGGTTAATGTGGCTCGGTTCGATGTGAGCAATGTGATCGGCGTGGTCAACACCCGACTCACGCCCGGCCGCCTCGCCTCCGCGCCGCTGCCTCCGGGCGCGTGTTTCTTAGCATACGCCTTCGCCGTGACCAAGGCCGAGGACGTACGGATGGGGCCAACGATCGTTGCCTGACTCTCCTCACCCGCTCCCGCCGCCTCGGAAGGCGATAGTGCGTGTCAGGGCGAATGCCACCCGGTCGGCCGTTCGACGGCTTCGCTTGGCGACCGGAAGTGGGCGTGTTAAAGGGCGGTGACCGAATGCCTGCCGCCGCCCGTCATCAACTTCGGCGCGCGGCCGACCGGTTCCGTCTCCTTCCTCCACGCGATCGGCTCCGATGCTGCAGAACATCCGAAAGTACGCGGGATCCTTCATCGTCAAGATCCTGTTCGCCGTCCTCATCCTCAGCTTCTTCGTCTGGGGCATCGCCGACGTCATCAAGCCGAAAAAGGGACCGGACTGGGCGGCCAAGGTCGGTGACCGGGAGATCAGCCGGGCCGCCTTCGACAAGGAATACCAAGCGACGGCGCGACAGGTGCAGCAGCAGCTCGGTGGTCGCTTCGATGCCGAGGCCATGCGCTCCCTCGGCCTCGGCCGCAACGTCATCAACCAGATGGTCAACCGCGCGCTGATCGAACAGGAGGCGGCGGCGCTCGGCATCGCCAGCAGCGACGACGCCGTGCGCAAGCTGATCTCAGACGACCGGCGCTTCCGCAACGCCGAGGGTCAGTTCGACCCGCGCGTCCTGCAAGCGTTCATCCGCCAGACCGGAATGAGCGAGCAGGAGTTCTTCGCCGAACTGCGCAGCGAACTCGACATCGGCGCCATCTTGCAGAGCATTCAGGGCGGTGCGGTGCTGCCGGCGGCGCTCGCCGATGCGATCCGCGACTACGAGACCGAGAAGCGGACGATCGACTACGTGCGGATCGCCTTCGATCAACAGCGCCTTGCCGCCGAGCCGGACGAGGCGACGCTCCGCGCCTACTACGCGAAGCATATCCAGGACTACATGACGCCGGAGGTGCGCGCGGTCACCGCGCTCGTCGTCGATCGCGCCGCCGTCGCCCCGCAGGTGACGGTCGACGAGGCCGAGATCAAGGCCGCTTACGACGAGCGGGTCGACGAGTTCTCCGTCCCCGAGCGGCGACGTTTCGCGCAGATCCTTCTGCCGGACGAGGCGGCGGCGCGCCAGGCAGTCGATCGGCTGAAGGCGGGCGCGAGCCTGGAGGATGCGGCGCGTGCCGCCGGTCTCGGCGAGACGGCGGTGACGCACATCGGCCCGGTGGCCGAAGAACCAGTTGCCGGCCGATCTGCGCGGCCCGGTGTTCGCCGCCAAGGCGGCGGGAGCGCTGGCCGATCCGGTGCACAGCAGCCTCGGCTGGCACGTCATCGACATCGTCGGCATCGATCCCGGCAGCGTTAAGCCGCTCACGGAGGTCGCTCCGCAGCTGCGCGACGACCTGATCCGGGAGAAGGCGGAGGAACGGGTGATCGATCTCAGCAACAAGATCGAGGACGCGCTCGGCCGCGGCCAGTCGCTCGACGAGATTGCCGGCAGCCTCGGCCTCACCCTGCGCTCGATCCCGGCCATCACCGCCGACGGCAAGGACGCCGCCGGCCAGCCGGTGGTCGATCTGCCGGCGAAGCTGGCGGCGACGGCATTCGCCACGGCGAAGGGAGCGACGAGCGACCTCGTCGAGGGGGAGGGCGATCAGTACTTTCTCGTCCGCGTCGACGACGTAACGCCGGCGGTCGAGCGTGACTTCGCCGCTGTCGAAGATGCCGTCCGCGACGCCTGGCGCGCCGATGCGCGCCGGCAGCAGGCCGACCGATGTCGCCGCCAAGGTTGCGGAGCGGGCCGGCGGCGGTGCGTCCCTCGCCGATGCCGCCCGCGACTTCGGCCTTGTCGTCGCCACCGCCGGGCCGGTCGATCGCGGCGGCAGCGGCGGCGATGTCGGTGTGCCGGCGGAGGTGGTGCGGCGCGCCCTCGAAGGTACGGCCGGTCAGGTGGCGACGGTGCCGACCGCAGATGCGGTGTTCGTCCTGAAGACGACAGAGGTGCCGGCGACGGCGCCCGCCGAAACCACCCCCGCCGTCCGCCGCCAGCTCGACGAGGCGACGAGAGCGCTGCGTGAGGATCTTCTTTCGCAGTATCTGGCGGCGCTGAAGACCCGCTATTCCGTCGCCATCAACGAGGCGGTGGTCATGCAGACACCGCGCCCGAACTGACCGCGATGCGGGTGTCGCCGGAGCCGGCCGACTTCGCCGCAGCGTACACGGCCGGCCGGCCTCAGGTCGTCTGGACCGATCTGGTCGCCGATCTGGAGACGCCCGTTTCGGCGATGCTGAAGATCGCCGGCAGCCGGCCGAACTCCTTTCTCCTGGAATCGGTCGAAGGGCGGCGCCGCCCGCGGCCGCTATTCGTTCATCGGCATCGATCCCGACCTGATCTGGCGGTGCTTCGGCAACCGCGCCGAGATCAACCGCGACGCGTCCACCGATCCCGCCGCGTTTCACCCTTGTCCCGTCGGCATCCGGAACGGCGCCATCTCCTCGCTGCGGGCGCTGGTCGAGGAAACGCTGATCGCGCTGCCGCCGGGGCTGCCGCCGATGGCCGCCGGTCTCGTCGGCTATCTCGGTTACGATGTCGTTCGTCTCATCGAGCGGCTGCCGGACGGCAATCCGGATATCCTTCGTGTCCCCGATGCCCTGTTCGTGCGGCCGACGGTGATCGCCGTCTTCGATTCCATCGCCGATAAGGTGACGATGGTGACGCCGGTCTGGCCGCGGCCGGGCGTGGGCGCCGATGCCGCCTACGGGGCCGCCCTCGACCGCCTCGCGGCGACGGCGGCCGATCTCGAGCGCACGGTCGCCTATCCCGCCGCCAATCCCGAGCCCGGCGCGGTGCCACTAGCGTCCCCCGCGGATCCCATCTCCAACATCAGCCGCGACGACTATCTGGCACTCGTCGCCCGGGCGAAGGAGTACATCGTCGCCGGCGACATCTTTCAGGTGGTTCCCTCGCAGCGGTTCCGGGCGCCCTTTCCGCTCGACCCGTTCTGCCTCTACCGGGCGCTGCGCCGGCTCAATCCGTCGCCGTTCCTGTTCTTCCTGCGCTTCGACGACTTCGCCGTGGTCGGATCAAGCCCGGAGATCATGGTCCGCGTCAGGGGCGGCGAGGTCACCATCCGGCCCATTGCCGGCACCCGGCCGCGTGGAATGTCGGCGGAGGAAGACCGGGTACTCGCCGCCGATCTCCTCGCTGATCCGAAGGAACTGGCGGAACACCTAATGCTGCTTGATCTCGGCCGCAACGACGTCGGCCGGGTGGCGCGCGTCGGCAGCGTCCGCGTCAGCGAGAAGATGATCATCGAGCGCTACAGCCACGTCATGCACATCGTCTCCAACGTGACCGGCGCGCTCAATGCGCGCTACGACGCCATCGACGCGGTGTTCGCCGGCTTTCCCGCCGGCACCGTCTCCGGGGCACCGAAGGTGCGGGCGATGGAGATCATCGACGAGCTCGAACCGGAGCGGCGCGGGATCTACGGCGGCTGCATCGGCTACTTCGGCGCGACCGGCGAGGTCGACACCTGCATCGCGCTCCGCACCGCCGTCGTCAAGGACGGCCGCGTCTACGTGCAGGCCGGCGGCGGCGTCGTCGCCGATTCCGATCCCCCCGTCGAATGGCAGGAAACCGTCAACAAAGCCATGGCGCTCCTCCGCGCCGCCGAACTCGCCCCGATGTTCGCCCCCCCCGAGGTGTGAGGCGCGGGTCTGGCGACGGCAATTCAGGTGTGCAGGCGAAGAGTTGCGTGTCGTGCAACTAAGTTTGATTTTTTGCATGTTTCTACTGGGGCAGAGCATAGCGGCTAACATTGGAATACCGAAATTTTGACGCAGCCGGCGGAGTCGTTTCGGGTTCTCGTCAGGTAAGTCTTTCCGAAGCAAAGACGGAAAATTTGGGCCAGGTGCTGACTCGCATCATAATCCGCGTGTCGGGGGTTCGAGTCCCTCCGCTACCAAACTTTTGAAGGCCCGCAACTAAAGGGCGCTTCTCTCTCCCTTCCGACACGATCTATGTGAGATGGATCCACCTGGCGACGGAGGGCCGCCGCTGCTGATCGACGATGAACAGCATGTACCAGCCGGGCGGCGCGATGTTGGGTTCGTTCGTCGCGGTGACCCTGATCGTGCCGCCGGCCTGGGAGACGATGGGGCAGTCGACCAGGCGCTGGCCGTTGTTGAACGAGTGTGTGGTCACCCCGTTGCGGATGATATGCACCCAGCGAATGCCGCCAGCTTGCGGCGAGGCAATGTCAACGGTCTCGCCGTAATGCCAGTCCTCGGGCGCCGCCGCGATCACCGGCCGCGGGCCCTTGAAGAGGTAGGGCGGGCTGTAGATGTCGAGCCGCATCTCCTCGTTCGGGTCATTGTCCCACTCGACGTGCGTACCCGGCTCGGGATTGCCGCCGGCGGCGATGACGCGGCCGTCGGGGAGCAGCAGGGCGACCGAATGATAGAGGCGGGGAACCTTGGAGGACGCACCGATGGTCCACGCGTCCGTCGCCGGATCGTAAATTTCGGGCTGCAGGGTGGCGGTCGGGATGTCCTCCCGCTTCAGCCCGCCGCCGGTGGCGAGCACCGTTCGATCGGGGAGGAGGACCGCGTTGACGTGGGTGCGCGGCAGATTCATCGACGCCGCCGCCTGGAACGCGGGGGCCGCCGCCTTCAGATCGATCACGTCGACGGCGGCGGTGGCATCGATGCCCTCCTCGCCGGTGCCGCCGCCGATGATCATCGCCTTCTGGTCCTGGGCGGGGGGCAGCAGCACGCTTGCCGACTGGTTGCGCGAACCCGGCTCCCGCAGGTTATGCAGGTTGGCGACGCCGACCTGGGCGTGGGCAATGTCGAGGAGGCACGGACCTTGCGCCACACCCGGCCCCTCCACTTGGCCGCCGGTGAACAGGATCCGGCCGTCGGCAATGAGGAACAGGTGGGCGTAGAGCGGTAGGCCCGGGAAACCCTGGGGCAGGTGCAACACCTGCCACGTGTCGGTCGCCGGCGTGTAGACCTCAATGGTGCCGTTGAGGTTGCCGTCCTCGTTCAGCCCGCTGGCGGCGAGGATCCGGCCGTCCCCCAGCGTCACCAGGGTCGGGTACCAGCGGCCGTGCGCCATGTGCCCGGCCGCCACCCATTTCTGGGTGGCGGGATCGAACACGACCGCATCGGCGCGCCCGGAGATGTGGCCGGGGTAGGCGAGGGTGCCGCCGGCGGACAGCATCCGCCCGTCGGCGAGGAAGCTGTCGCCGCCGCAGAAGAAGTCGAAGACCTTGCCGTTGTTGCCGATGATGGCCGCGGGATGAAAGAAGTTCTCATCGCCGTTCGACGGCGTAACGGCCGGGTCCCACACCACGCTTGTGTAAATCTTCTTGTCGATGCTGCCGAAGTCCGGACTCTCGTTGTCGCTGCGCGACGTTGCCGGATCCGGCGAAGAACATCACCTTGCCGGTGGGGAGAAGGGCGGCGTGCACCGCCAGCACCTCGGAATGGAACGGCAGTTCCTCCCACGAACCTGCGGTGGCCGGATCGGTATCGAGGTCAAGCACTCGGTAGAAGCCGCCGTTCTGGCCGACCGGCTCATCGACGAACATCGTGATCAGCTTGTGCTTGCCGTCGCTCCGGGTGACCGCGATGCCGCCCCCCGCATTTTCCCAGGAGAACCAACCGGGCAGGACCGTCCAGGAGCTCCACCCGTGCTGGACGTGGCCGTCCGCATCAAGGTTTTTGCCGATCTTGTAGAAGCCCTGGTTGAGTCCGGGTGGGTTGTCGACTTGATAGACGAGGATATCGGTGGTGCCCGTGCCCAAGTCGGCGACGGTAAGGCTGCCTGCCTGATTCTCCCAGGAGAACCAGCCCGGCACCTGCTGCCAGTCGCCCCAGCCGCCGGCGACGACGCCGTCGGCGTCGAGACTGCGGCCGATGCGGTAGTAGCCTTGGTTCTGTCCAGCCGGATTATCGACCATGAAGACGATCAGCTCGGGCCTGCCATCACCGTCGAGATCGGCGACCGCAATGCCGCCGTGCTGGTTCTCGAACGGGAACCAGTCCGGGATTGCCGTCCAGTCCCCCCAGCCGCCGGTGACGGCGCCGTCGGCGTCGAGACTGCGACCGACGCGGTAGTAGCCTTGGTTCTTCCCCTCAGGGTTGTCGATCATGAAGACGACGAGTTCGGGCCGGCCGTCGCCGTCGAGATCGGCGACCGCCACGCCGGCGCCCTGGTTCTCAAAGGAGAACCAGTCGGGGATCTCTCTCCAGTCGGTCCATCCGCCGGCGGCCGTCCCGTCTGCCTGGATACCCTTGCCCACCCGGTAGAACCCACGGTTCTGCCCGGGCGGACTGTCGGCCATTAGCACGACGAGATCGCGCGAACCGCCGCTTAGGTCCGCCAGCGCCACGCCGGCGCCCTGGTTCTCGAAGGAGAACCAGTCCGGAATTTCACGAAACTGGTCTGGCATGCTGTCTTCCCCCTCCACCTTCGTTTACGTGACCACGGGCGGCGCGCACGGGCACTCTCTGCCGATAACGGAGCGGCGCGACCGCCTGCAATCTTGCGTAAGCCGGCGGCGCACCGACAATCACGCCGCGATCGCCATCTTGATCAAGTCGCTCATCGTGAAGTGACGCTGCGCGTTGGGAGCCCATTCCGGGCGCTGAGCGAGGAAGGAGTGGCTATCGCCCAGCATCAGTCCGATGAAGGTTTCGGCGACGATGCGGCCGCCGACGGGTCCGAGCCGGATGGGCGTGGCGTCGGTTTGGAACTGCTGCTGCGCTTCGGCGAGCACGTAATACCACAAGGGGGCCTTGCCGACGAATTCGTGCCCGAACTGCGGAATGTCGACGAGCCGCGGGTTGTTGGGCGTATCCTCCTCGGTCGCCTTGCCCACCTTAAGCACGTCGTCGCCGAGGACCGGCACCCCCATGGCGCGCGCCACATCCTGACCGGACGGCAGGCCCATTCTCAGACCCCGCAACAGATTGCGCTGGGCGAGCGAGCGGACGTCCGCGGCGACGGACTGCGGCAATCTGCCGAGCGGATTCACCAAAGACGTATCAATCTTGTAGGCCCGCTGCAGCCGATCGACGCCCAACTGCGGAGGGTTGTTGCCCATGTCGAAGAACAGACTCCAGTCGATCGCCCAGTTCGCCGGAAACGCGCGGAAGCCGTTGAGCGACTGGAAGTCGTCATCGGGATGGAAAATAAACTGGCGGCCATTGACCGGGTCATCAGCCGGAGGCGGGTTCTGTCCAAGGGTCGTATTCAGGCGATAAATGGGCCGAACCATCGAATGGCCGAACCGATAGGCGGCGACCGAGAATTCGATCGGAATGAACGGTTCTTTCCGCCAGTGGTAGAAGAGGAGCTTCGGCTTGTCTTCGAGGATCGACTTGCCCGTCTTCAAGTGCGGCAGCACCGCGTGCACGATCTCCTGTGTCCCACGATCGTCGGCAGGAAATCATGCAGCACGACCCACTGATAATGCCAGCGGACGAGGTCCTGCACTTTCCGAAAGCTCTTGTTCTTGTTGTCGTCGGCGAGTCGGTTGTGGAAGCGCAGCATCGTCGCTTGCAGCTGCGACACGATGACATTCTCATCGTTACGAGGGTCGCCGATGAGCGCGCGGGCGCGAGAGCCTGAATCGCCGGGTTCCGAGGTGTATCGCGGCACATCGCGGGAATTCGCATCATTGGGATTTCCCGTGAGCTTCCGTCCGAGCCGAAGCCGGCGCCCATCGTCCTCATACAAATAGGGCTGATCATCGGGACCGCGGCCGTAGACGTTGTCGAGATCGAAGCGGGGCGTGCGGAAATCGACAAGGGCGTCCGGATCGTTCTGCTTCTGCAACGAGCTTGCGGGATCGAAGGTGAGATCGTGGTCGATGAATTGTCCGAGATAGGTGTAGCCGGCGCTGATGCCCTGGTTTTCCTCGTTGTCGACCTCCGTCTCGGGCGTCGGTGCATCTTCGCTCTCGGCGATCATCAGTTCCGCCAGCTCCGCCAGCGCTCCTTCCGAAAACCTGGCCGGCTTTAATGTCCGGAATATCCGGCCGAAACGACCCTCGAACATTGGCGACTGGCGGGACAGATCGGCCCCCGCACACCGCCGTGATTCTGTCCTGGTTGGAAGTTGCTCGGCATTTTCCCCTCCTATCCTAGTGGCCGGTCGCGTTGAACAAGCCGTATTTTGGTCCAAGTCGTCGAGCCGCCCGCACGACCAGACGCGTCCAGCTTGCGCCGCCGAGTTGCCCAATGCGACGATCATCGGGAGGAACTGATTTGGATGAAAAAGAGCGTGGGAGCCCAAAAGCTCTGCTGAACCCGCCGCTCTGGGGACCACCGGCGCCTCCCCACGCCTTCGGTTAGTCCGTAAGCCGCAGGCCCGCTCCTGGCGTTCTTGCTGATCTTGCGGGCTTAGACTATATATCCCCTTATCCACGACGGTAGCACAGCGGCAGCGGGGCAGCGAGCAGAAATTTTCTCTACCGCTATTTCACGTGGCCGCGGTCGTGGCGCAGAGTTACGAAAACGATATTCTCGCTCGCGCAATCGGAATTTCCCCTGCCGGTCTATTACTAGAATTGCACTGGTGTCTAGCACGGCAGGTTCCCCGTATAAAGGGTCCGTATCGTCAGCTCTTCGGGCGAAGGCGAAAGGAGGCAAGCGATGGAACGAACGGTCCGGCGCGTGGTGTTCGCGGTCTTCTTCTTTCTCCTCGTCGGCGAGGTCGTGCGCGCCGAGCCACCGGACGTTCCGGTCTATCGCTCGTTCAAGGACTGGGAGGTCGGGTGCGACAACACCCGCCGCTGCACGGTGATCGGCCTGCAGCCGGAGGACTACGCCGATATCATCGCCTTCCTGCGCATCGAGCGGGCCGCCGGGGGCGACGCGGTAGCCGCGATCCGCGCGGTTCTGTCGAAGGAAGGGCTGGCGCCGGGTGATCCCGTTACGCTGACCATCGACGGCGCGCCGATGACCGGCGTCGCCTCGCGCCGCACCATCGACAGTCTGGAGACCGAACAGCGCCTATCCGACGATCAGGCTCGGCGCGAACGAAGTGGTGCCGTTGGTCGAGGCCATGCGGTCCGGCAAGCGGCTGCGGCTTGCGACAAGGACGGCGCGCGGGCGGAGGTTTCCCTCGACGGCGCGGTGGCAGCGCTGCTGTTCATCGATGACGTGCAGGGCCGGCTGGATACCGTGAACGCGCTCATCCGCCGCGGACTGCGGCCGGCGACGATCGTTCCCGCCGCTTCCACCGCCGCCGGTGGTCGCCACGCCCGGCGGCGGCCGGCGCGACCGTCGCTCCCGACCTTGCCGCCGCCGTCGACAAGCGATTGCCGCGGGCGGAAAGACGAGGGACTGCAAAGAAGGACGCGTAAGCGTTCGCCCTTGGCGAAAGCCGGATCCTCGTTGGCTTCGCCTGCGGCGGCGGCGCCTACAATTTCGCAACCGAATATTACATCGTCGAGGCGGGCGATCCGGAGCAGCGCCCGCCGGGCCGATTTCCCGCAGCCGGGGGAAAGGGCGACGGGCGCCCGGCGTCCACAAACATCCTGTTCAACAGCGAGTTTGATCCGGCGACCGGCCTGGTCAGCTTTTTTCTCCCGCGTCCCGCGGTCCCGGCGACTGCGGGTCCCGCGGCGTCTACGCCTGGACGGGCGAGGGCTTCGAGATGGTTTCGTATGCGGCTATGCACGCCTGCCGCGGCGTCCCCCGACTTCTGGCCGGTTCTCTGGCGGTCGACGGTGACGGCGGGCCGGATGAGCAGACCGCGCCCGCCATCGCCTCTCGCCCGCCCGCGGCGGCGGCGCCGTCACGGCTTGACATGCCATCGCCCGCTTGCGCAGACTGCGGACAAGAAAATCAACCGGGGATGTCCCGCAGGCGGCGGCGCCCGACCTTGCTCCGGGGGGAGGGGTCATGTCGGATCACAAGGCATCGGTTACGCGGGGAAGCAACCTGCCGTTCGCCGATCGCGATCAACCTCGTCACCAGCGAAGATCCGTTCAAATGGCTCGCCGCAGGCTGGCGCGATTTCCGCCGGGCGCGCCGGGTCAGCCTCTCTTACGGCCTGATCGTGATCGCGATCGGCATCGTCCTGACGCTCGGGCTTTACCTCGAGCGCATCGAGTACCTGATCGCACCGTTCACCGCCGGCTTTCTTTTCGTCGGCCCGGCGTTGACCGTCGGATTTTATGCGATCAGCCGCGACCTGGAGGCGGGGCGGCGGCCGAGCCTGCGGCAGCGCGCTGACTGGCGTGGCGCGTCAATCCGGCGCCGCTTCTTGGCCTCGGGCTGGCGCTCGTGCTCTTCCTCATCGTCTGGATCCGCCTCGCCGTGCTGATCTTCGCGCTGACGTTTCCCTACGAGCGGCTGGACCTACAGAGCCTCGTCAACACCGTACTGTTCACGACCGACGGCAACCTCTTCCTCATTCTCGGCACGGCGGTCGGCTGCCTGATGGCGGGCATCGCCTTCGCGACCGGGGTCTTCTCACTGCCGCTCCTCCTCGACCGCAAGGCGGGGCTGGTCGAAGGGGTGGCGACGAGCGTTGTGGCGGTGCTCATAAACCTGCGGGTGATGGCGCTGTGGGCGGCGGTGATCGTCGTCTTCACCGCCGCCGGCGTGCTGACGGCCTACATCGGGCTGGCGGTGACGCTGCCCTTGATCGGCCATGCGAGCTGGCACGCCTATCGGGCGGTCGTCCGGCCGGCGGCGTGACGGATCATCAACCGGCGAGGGCCGGAAACACACCTTTCAGCCCGGCGCCGATCATGCCGACGGCGATCGATGCCAGAAGCAAGCCCATGATCCGCACCATGATGTTCATGCCGGAGACGCCGAGCGCGCGCTGTACGGCGGTGCCGGCGCGGAAGGTCAGATAAGTGGCGAGCGAAGCGGCGGCGATGGCACCGGCGATGGCGAGCATAATCGAGCGGTCCGTGCGCGCTCTGGGCATAGACGATGACGGTGGCCATGGCGCCGGGACCGGCGGTGAGGGGGATCGCCAATGGGACGATGGCGGGGCTCGCCTTGTGCCGGCCTTCCTCGGTCTCGGCGGCGGAATTGTGGATGCCGCTGGTCTCGGAATGCAGCATGCTGATGCCGATGAGCAGGACCACGAGCCCGCCCGCGATGCGCAGATCGCTCGATCGTGATGCCGAACGCACCGAGAATATTGGTGCCGGCGACGGCGACGACGAGAAGCGTGACCATGGCGGCGAGCGCCGTAACCAGCGCCGTGCGCCGGCGCTGCGCCGGATCGTCGCCCTCGGTCATCGCCAGGAACAAGGGGATGTTGCCGACCGGATTCATGATGGCGAGCAACGCCACGAAGCAGGTGACGATGTTCAGGCTCGACGTCATCGCTGCCAGGCCTCTCCCCCAATCCGGCGGGCGCTTATCGGCCTCGCACCCGGCGCGGCGAGGAGGCCAGCCCTATAAGGCCGAGACGAGGTGAACCGCGAAGGGCTCAGTCTTCGCCGGCCGGGCGTTCGCCGGTTTCGGCGTGGTCGGCATCGTCCTCGCCGCCGGCATTGTCCTCGGTGTTATCGCCGTCCTCGCTATTCGCGCGTTCCTTTCTCGCCTTCAGACGCTCGGCCTTCTTCGCCGCCTTTGCGCGATCGCGTTCGGCCCGTTCGAAGCGGTAATTTGGCTTGCGGGGCATGTTCTGGTGCCTCCATCGCGAGACATGCTGCCGATGACCGGCGCGGGCGGGGCGCTGAACCCGCAAGTTCGCCGCGCCCTCGCCCTCCGGCGGGGAAAATCGTCGTCGAAAACGGTTCAGACCGCCTTCAGGTTAGCGGCGGCAACGCGCCCCTTCTTCGGGTCGCGCTGCAGCTCGTAGCTCAGCTTCTGGCCTTCCTGGGGATTGCCGATGCCCGACCGCTCGACGGCGCTGATGTGCAGGAAGACATCCTGACCGCCGTCGTCCGGCTGGATGAAGCCGAAGCCCTTCTGCATATTGAACCATTTTACCGTGCCTGTGGCCATGAATCGTCTCCGCGTCTGTTGCGTGTGATGGGCGAGGGCGAGCGTGATCAGACGCCAGGGCGTTATGCCGCGAACCGCGAGGTGCCGCCGCGCGCCCGCCGACGCCGGCCGGATCCCGAGCCGGCTGTTCGCACGGTCCGCGAAGGAGTGGTGCCACCCGCTCGGCCGGGCTGCTCGCCCTCGACGGTGAGCCGCCGCTTGGTCAGCGCCTCGATCTCCCTGCAGATGCGGCCGCTCGCTCGGATCGCAAAAGGAGAAGGCGATCCCCGACGCTCCGGCCCGTGCCGTCCGGCCGATGCGGTGGACGTAGCTCTCGGGGACATTCGGCAGCTCGTAATTGATGACGTGGGTGACGCTGTCGACATCGATGCCGCGGGCGGCGATGTCGGTGGCGACGAGGACGCGGGCGCGACCGGACCGGAACCCTTCCAGAGCGCGTTGCCGGGCGCTCTGCGACTTGTTGCCGTGGATCGCCTCGGCGGCGATGCCGGAGCGCTCGAGCTGTTCGGCGACACGGTTGGCGCCGTGCTTGGTGCGGGTGAACACGAGCACGCGGGCGAGGGCGGGATCCGTCAGCAAGGATGCGAGCAGCACCCGCTTGCCGGGCGCATCGACGAAGAAGACCCGCTGGTCGATCCGCTCGACGGCGGGCGCCGCGGGCGACACGTCGATGCGGACGGGCGTCTTCAGCATATCGGCGGCGAGCGCCGCCACGTCCGCCGGCATCGTCGCCGAAAACAGCAGCGACTGCCGATTCTTGGGCAGGAAGCGCGATGATTTTCCGAACATCGCGGATGAAGCCCATGTCGAGCATGCGGTCGGCTTCGTCAAGGACGAAGAAGCCGACGCGGCCGAGGATGACATGGCCCTGGCCGACGAGATCGAGAAGGCGCCCGGGCGTGGCGACGAGGATGTCGATGCCACGGGCGAGCGCCTTTACCTGTGAGTTCTGGCCGACGCCGCCGAGGATCACCGTGTGGCGAAGCTTGGTGTGCCGGCCGTAGGCGGCGATCCGCTCGCCGATCTGCAGCGCCAGTTCGCGCGTCGGCGCCAGGATCAACGCCCGCACCGTCTTCGCTTTCGCGGGCTCAGCGCGCAGGGCGAGGCCCTGCAGGATCGGCAGGACGAATGCGGCGGTCTTGCCGGTGCCGGTCTGGGCGACGCCGAGCAGATCGCGGCCTTCGAGGATCAAGGGAATGGCCTCGGCCTGAATCGGCGTCGGCACGGCATGGTTTTCGGAAATCAGCGCGCGCGCCAGGGGCGCGGCAACACCGAGGTCGGTAAAATCGGAAGAGATCAAGTCTGTTTATTCCTTCAGGCGCCGGCAAGGCGCTGCCCGTCGGGGCGCGCGGTCTGGCGACGCTGGCCGCCTGTACCCACGCGCACTTGGGACGGACGATGTTTCGGGGATTGTCTCGGGACAGGTAATTGCCGCCGGAGTTAGCCAGCCGAAAACAGCGGCGGCCGGCAGCAAAGATCGCGCGATCGCGAGAAATCGTTTGCCGTAGGTGCGCTTGCCCGGGATGATTGTCAAGCCGGACGTTCAACCGGCGGCCCTGTGCTGGTCGGTCCTTGCGCGTTGCTGAACGTCGATCGGGCTGCGGATGCGGGACGGAAGGGGCTACGCGGAACCCCGCGGCGCGCGACGGCGTTTTATTGAATGCATCCTTCCAATGCCGAGGAAACAACAGATGTCGATTACATCGGACGTAGGGCCCGACAAAAAAAAGAAACCCGAAGTCGTTCCGGATGCTGCCGAAGACGGAAGACGAGCTGATCGACGAGGCCAGTGACGACTCCTTTCCGGCGAGCGACCCGCCGGCGATGAGCGGCTCGACAGCAGGCTCACCGGAGCGAAAAAAGCGCGACTGACCTCCTGTCGCCAAAGACGGCACCCCCTGACCGATCGGGGAGGGCGTTGCCGGCCGGAACGCCTTAACGCTCTCCCGAGGGGACCGCATGACCGTCGATCAGGGGCTGGCGTTCGCCATTCTTGCGGGCGCGATCATTCTGCTCATTTGGGGGCGGATCCGCTACGATCTGGTCGCGCTCGCCGCCTTGCTGGCCTCGGTCGCGAGCGGAATTGTTCCGCCGGATCAGGCGTTCAAGGGCTTTAGCGACGACATCGTCATCATCGTCGGCTCTGCCCTGGTGGTTAGCGCCGGCATCAGCCGTTCGGGCGTGGTCGAACGCGTCATCCGGCCGATCGAGCCGTATCTGCGTCGCATAGAGACGCAGGTGCCGGTGCTGGTGACCGTCGTCACCGTGCTTTCGGCGATGATCAAGAATGTCGGCGCCCTCGCCATCCTGCTGCCGATCAGCCTGCAGTTGTCGAAGCAGACCGGATCGGCCGCCGGCCGGCTGCTGATGCCGCTCGCCTTCGGATCGCTGCTCGGCGGACTGATGACGCTGATCGGCACCTCGCCGAATATCGTCGTCTCCCGTGTCCGCGGCGAACTGACCGGCGAGCCGTTCCGCATGTTCGATTTTGCGCCGGTCGGTGCCAGCCTGGCGCTGATCGGCATCATCTTTCTCAGCGTGGCCTGGCGGCTGCTGCCGGCCGATCGCAAGGGCACGTCAGCGAGCCAGCCGATGTTCGAGATCGCCGGGTACACGACGGAGGCGACGATCCCGCCGAAATCGCCGATGGCCAACAAGACGGTTCGGGAACTGGAAGCGCTGAGCGACGGCGATGTCGCGGTGATCGCCATCATCCGGGAGAAGCAGCATCGCTATGTGCCGGCCGCGCACTGGGTCCTTTACGAGAACGACATTCTCATCCTCGAAGGCGAGGCGGATGCCCTGCGCAAGTTGATCGGCGCCAGCGGGCTCGAGCTTGCGACCACCGAACTCGCCGATACGGCGCAGGCGTCGGATTCGGATGCGTTCGGCGCGTACGAAGCGGTGGTGACCGAAGGCTCGGTGCTGATCGGCGGCACGGCCCAGGACTTGCGCCTTCGTGACCGCTACCGCGTGATCCTGTTGGCGCTCAGCCGGCAGGGCCGGCGTCTCCGCCAGCGCCTCAGACAGGTCCGCTTCCAGGCGGGCGACCTGCTCGTCCTCCACGGTCGCAACGAAGACATGCCGGAAATCCTTTCCGTGCTCGGCTGTCTGCCGCTCGCTGAGCGCGATCTGCAACTCGGCCGCCAGCGTCGGGCCTGGCCGGCGGTGAGCATCCTTGCCGTCGCGGTGGCGCTGGTCGCGCTCGAAATCGTGCCGGTCACCGTTGCCTTCTTCGGCGCGGCCGTGGTCATGCTCCTGACCCGGTCCCTGACGCTGAAGGACGCCTATACGCGTATGGAGTGGCCGATCCTTATTCTTATCGGCGCGCTGATCCCGGTCTCGGGCGCGCTGCAGTCGACCGGGGCGACCGATCTTTTGGCGGGCTGGCTATCCAAGGCGGCAATGCCGCTGCCGCCGATCGGCGCTCTGACCTTGACGCTGGCGGCCGCCATGCTGGTTACACCCTTCCTCAACAATGCCGCAACCGTGCTCGTCATGGCACCGATCGGCGCCGGCGTCGCCCAGCGGCTCGGCCTCAGCATCGATCCCTTCCTGATGGCGGTGGCGATCGGCGCCGGTTGCGACTTCCTCACTCCGGTCGGCCATCAATGCAATACGTTGGTGATGGGCCCCGGCGGCTATCGTTTCGGAGACTACGCCAGGCTGGGTGCTCCCTTGTCGTTGTTGATCCTCTTGCTTGCGCCGTTCCTCATCACTCGGTTCTGGCCATTCTGATCCTCTCGCGCGGCGAAACTTTTTGCGCGTCCGATCGTTCTTAATCCGAATTTGAAACGCCTGAATTGGAATGGCCGAATGAACGGAAGGAGCAATCGCTCATGCGACCGCTGATTCTTGCAGCCGTCATCTCGTTTGCCGTGTCGCCCGCCGTCGCCGCCGAGGAAGCGCGTCCTGGCCATCCGCTGGAGAGCGTGCCGGTCGTCGGCGGCCTACTCAAGTCGGACACCGCCGAATTTGCGCAGAAAGCGACGGACGATGGCAACGCCGAGGTCGCGCTAGCCCGGATGGCTCTGAGGAACTCCAACAATGCGCAGGTGAAGGATTTCGCCAATCTGATGATCAAAGATCATACCGCCGCCAACGAAAAGCTTCAGAAAATTGTCGCTCAAGAGAATATTCGTTTGTCCACCAAGGCGGATGACGAAGCTAAGGATATTGAGCAAAAACTGGCGACGCTCAAGGGCGCAGATTTTGATCGCGCCTATATGAAGTACATGGTCGAAGATCATGAAGACGCGGTCGATCTGTTTAAAGATTACAGTGAGGACGGCGACAACGCCAAACTGAAGGAGTTTGCCGGCAAGACCCTGCCGACGCTGCGCGAGCACCTTGCGAAGGCGAAAGCGATCGTCGATAAGATGGGGCATACCTGATCGAAGAAGCGTTCCGGACGGCGCGTGTCAATGCTGGAGAACGGGCCGCTGGCGACGGTATCGATGGCCGAGGTGATCGGTACCGCTGCCGGCATCTGTTCAACATCGAGTTTTGTGCCGCAAGTCCTTAAGGCGTGGCGGGAAGGGGATACTGCGGCAATCTCGAAGCGGATGTATGTCATTACGGTGACCGCGTTTTCGTTATGGATCGTTTACGGGGCCATGATCGGAAGCTTGCCGATCGTCATCTTCAATACGGCCAGCCTGATCCTGTCCGCCATAATCCTCGCTCTCAAACTGCGGCGGCGGACGGCCGCCATACCCTCGTCCCGGCCGGCCAAAGGCAACTGAGATGTGCGCAGCGCCAAGAGATGCCGTGCATGTGCGGCCGGATCATGAGGAGCCACTCCCGGCCGGACAATGCCGACGGCAGCAGCGCAGCGAGGATTTTTTCGGCCCTTGCAGGGCATGATGGCGAAGCAAAGCCGCGCCCGTTCGGAGCCCGACGATGGCCGTCAATTCACACGACTGGACCGGGGAGGTCGAGGCTCAACAACGAGAGGGCAGGACGTTCCTCGTCCTCTTGATCGTGTCGTCGCCATCGCCGCGCCGTTCGCCGTCTGGTTTGCGCTCTACCTGAGCCGGATTCTCCTCGCAACATGTAGTCGAGGACGCCGATAGGAGTTTGACACCGCAGCCACGGAGATCACAGCATGAGGTTGCCTTCTTCAGTCCCAATGGTCTTCGCTCTCGCCACGCTCACCTGCCTCGTAACCGCAGGCCACGCCCAGACCCAGCCGAGGTTCGAGACGCAAATCGAGCCGCAGATGCAAAACGGCATTGCCTACGTCTCGGGCGGCGTGGGGTCGCAAAATCAGCGCGAGCTTCGCGCCGTGGAGAGCAATTACAATCTTCACCTGCTGTTCGCGGTGAAGGGCTCGGGCGAGTATCTGGCCGACATTCCGGTGACGATCGCCGATGCGAAGGGCCGGGTCCTCGTCGAGGCGAAGGCCGAGGGGCCCTTCTTTTTTGCCCGGCTGCCGGCCGGGCGATATCGGGTGACGGCGGGGACGGGCAGCACCGCGATGACGCGGACGGTCAGCGTCGGAGCGCACGGCTCGGCCGATCAGTCCTTTTACTGGAGCGAAACGTCCGGCCGTTGAAAGGCGAGCCGCCGACTCACACACCGATCGACGACAGCTCGACCGGAGAGCGCTTGCCGGGAACGACGACGATCCCGCCCGGGCTGACGTGATACTTCTGCCGGTCGGAGTTGCCGTCGAAGCCGATCTTTTCGCCGGCGGCGACGTGCGCGTTCTTGTCGATGATCGTCCGGCGGATGTGAGCGCCCGGTCCGATCTGGCAGTTGTCGAGGATGACGCATTCTTCCACGGTTGCGTCGGGGTGCACGTGCACGCGGCGGCCGAGAATGGAATCCGTCACCGCCCCGCGAGATGACGCAGCCGCCGGCGACCAGCGAGCGATGGGCGAAGCCGGGCTTGTCGTTGTGACCGCAGGTGAAGCTCGCCGGCGGGTCGGGATAGCTCGCCGTCCGCAGCGGCCAGCGCGTATTATAGAGATTGAGCGGCGAATCCGGGCGCGCGGGCTTCCATGTTCGCCTCGAAGTAGGCGTCGATGGTGCCGACATCCCGCCAGTAATTGCCGCTGTGGGTGAGCTCGCCGGGGATGCGGTTGGAGTCGAAGTCGTAGGCGAAGATGCGATCCGTATCGACGCGCGCCGGCAGCACGTCCTTGCCGAAGTCGTGCGCGCTGCGCGGATCGGCCGCGTCCGCCTGGACCATGCGGACCAGAGCCTCGGCCGAGAAGACGTAGTTGCCCATCGAGGCGAGGATGGTGTCCGGCTGCCCGGGCAGGCCGGGCGCCTCCGGGTCCTTTTCGATGAAGCGGACGATGCGGCCGTCGCCCATGCACTCGACGACGCCGAACTCGGTGGCGTGGCGGCGGTCGACCGGAATGGTGGCGACGGTAATGTCGGCCATCATCTGCCGGTGCGCCTCGATCATTTCGCCGATATTCATCCGGTAGACGTGATCGGCGCCGAAGACGGCGACCACGTCCGGCTTCGATTGCTCGATCAGATTGATGTTCTGGTAGATCGCATCGGCGGTGCCGCGGTACCAGGTTTCGCCCGGCGCCCGCATCTGTGCCGGCACCGGGATGATAAACTGGCTGCCGAGCACGTTGGCGAACTGCCAGCCATCCTTCAGGTGCAAGAGCAACGACTGGCTCTTGAACTGCACCAGCACGTAGATCGAATAGATGCCGCTGTTGACCAGATTGCTGAGGACGAAGTCGACGATGCGGTACTTGCCGGCGAACGATACCGCCGGCTTCGCGCGCTCGCTGGTCAAGGGCGCAAGACGCGTGCCCTTGCCGCCGGCAAGGACGATGGCGAGGGCGCGCAGGTTCATCGGTATCTCCAGCACGGTCCGGAATGGCAGGCAGGGCGGCGAACGCGCGGCTCGACCGGCCCGCCTCGCTCTAAGAGCGGCTCTGTCAGGTGGACGTCCGCCGCCCGACAAGCAGCCTGATAGAGTATCAGCAGCACTATAGCCCCGAGAACGGCGATGACGAAGCTGCCGAAGTTGAAGCCGTCGACGGCGCCGTAACCGAGCGACGTTCCGATAAAACCGCCGACGACCGCGCCGGCGATGCCGAGAAGTACAGGTAATGATGAAGCCGCCGGGATCGCGTCCCGGCATCAGAAGTTTGGCGATCAGTCCGGCGATCAGGCCGAAGACGATCCAAGACAGTATGCCCATGCTGCTCTCCCTCTGCGGCGCGGATCGGCGTGGCCGCCCCGTACGTGGGCGTCACCGCGGACAACGGCGCCACCGGGCGGATGTTCCCCCCAAAGGTCTGGAACTTGATGGCCGAACGCAATCTTGTTAAGCCGACGAAAGGTCCGGCCCCTCCCGGGCCCGTCAACGGCGGCGTCTTGGTTATCCCTAAGAGAATGGGATTACAAATAAGACCCGGGATCTCGCCGCCGCCGCTTCGCGAATCCTGAATGCCAACGCCCCGCTACTGAAAAGGGAGAGCCTCCGTGGCAACTGACGACATTCGTTGGTACCGAGATGCAGTTATCTATCAACTGCATGTCAAATCGTTTTATGACAGTAATGCGGATGGCATAGGGGATTTTCGAGGAGTAATAGACAAGCTGGATTACATTGCAAGTATTGGAGTCAGCGCAATATGGTTATTGCCGTTCTACCCCTCACCACTTGCGGGATGACGGCTATGATATAGCGGACTACTTCGGCGTAAATCCGGCCTACGGCGTCCTCGAGGATGTCAAATTATTTGTAAATGAGGCACATCGGCGCAATTTAAAGGTTATTACGGAGCTGGTCATCAATCACACGTCGGACCAACACCCGTGGTTCCAGCGGGCGCGCCACGCGCCGCCCGGATCGCCGGAGCGGGAATTCTACGTGTGGAGCGACACTTTCAACCGCTACGAGGGCACGCGAATCATCTTCTGCGATACCGAGACCTCGAACTGGACCTGGGATCCGGTGGCCGGCGCCTACTTCTGGCACCGCTTTTTCTCCCATCAACCGGACCTGAATTTCGATAATCCGGTGGTGGTCGAGGAGGTGATTCGCGTCATGCAGTTCTGGTTCGATCTCGGGATCGACGGGCTGCGCCTCGATGCCGTCCCCTATCTGTGCGAGCGCGAAGGCACCAACAACGAGAACCTGCCGGAGACCCACGCCATTCTCAAGCAGCTCCGCGCCTGGGTCGATGCCAACTATCCGGACCGCATGCTGCTCGCCGAGGCGAATCAGTGGCCGGAGGACGTCCGCGCCTATTTCGGCGACGGCGACGAATGCCACATGTGCTTCCACTTCCCTCTGATGCCGCGCATGTACATGGCGCTGGCGCGGGAGGACCGCTATCCGATCACCGACATCCTCCGGCAGACGCCGGAAATCCCGGCCGATTGCCAGTGGGCGACCTTTCTGCGCAACCACGATGAACTGACGCTCGAGATGGTTACCGACCGCGAGCGCGATTATTTGTGGCAGTTCTACGCCGCGGACCCCCGCGCCCGCATCAACCTCGGCATCCGCCGGCGGCTGGCGCCGCTGCTGCACGGCGACGGCCGCAAGATCAGCTGCTGACCGCGCTGTTGATGGCGATTCCGGGAACGCCGATCCTCTATTACGGCGACGAGATCGGCATGGGGGACAACGTCTTCCTCGGTGACCGCAACGGCGTGCGCACGCCGATGCAGTGGTCGCCCGACCGCAACGGCGGCTTCTCCAGGGCCGAACCGGAACAACTGGCGCTGCCGATGCTGATGGATGCGGTCTACGGCTATCCCGTCGATCAATGTCGAATCGCAGCTCCGTCGGCCGTCTTCGCTGCTCAACTGGATGCGCCAGCTTTTGAGAGTCCGCTCCGGTCACCGGACATTCGGCCGCGGCGACCTGATCCTGCTCGCTCCCGGCAACCGTAAGGTCCTCGCCTTTCTGCGTCATTCGAGGGAGAGTATATTCTTTGCGTCGCCAATTTGGCGCCGACCGTGCAGTCGGTGCAACTCGATCTGTCGATGTACAACGGTCGCATCCCGATCGAGCTGCTCGACAAGAGTCTGCTGCCGCCGATCGGCGTTCTGCCATACTTTCTCACCCTCTCCGGATACGGCTTCCTAGTGGCTGCTGCTCGCCGAGGAGGCGGAGGCGCCCAACTGGTACACGCCCGAGGGAGTGCCGTTGCCCGAATTTCAGACCTTCATTCTCGCTCCGGACGTCGAATTGCTGGTGCTCAACCCGGTGCACGCGAAAATGCTGGGCCAGGCTCTCAGCGCCTTCCTGCCGAACCAGCGCTGGTTCGGCGGCAAGGGGCGAACAGTCAGCCCGGGTGGACTTCGTCGACTGGACCTGCCTCGGCGACGATCTCGCGAAAACTCTCGTCTGCTTCATCGACGTGGCGTTCGAACTCGGGCGAGCCGCAGCGCTATGCGCTGCCGCTGACGGCGAGTTGGGAAACCCGCGAGAGCGATCCGTTGACGCTGCTGCAGCCGTTCGTTCTCGGCCGGGTACGGCGCGGCGCGAAGCTCGGCGTTGTCCACGATGCGCCCGCCGCGCCGGGACTGGCCCGCGGCGTACTCACCCGGTTCGCCGAGAACGCGGTGGTTCCCACCCACAAAGGAGGGCAGCTGCGGTTTTCGACCACCTCGGCGTTCGTCTGCCCGCCGGACCTGGAGACGCTTGCAGATCGAACGGCTCTCCGGCGAGCAGAGCAATACGTCGATGCGGATCGGCGGCGATCTGATGGTCCTCAAGTTGCTCCGACGCATCCAGCCGGGAATTCACCCCGAGATCGAAATCGGCCGCTTCCTCACCGATGTTGCCCACTACGGCAATACGCCGCGGACGCTGGGCGCGGTCGAACTGGTCGATGCCACGGGCGAAACCTGGGCCTGCGCCATCCTCCAGGAGTTCGTGCGCAATCAGGGCGACGGCTGGGGGTTCACCCTTGATTATCTGCAACGCCATCTTCGTGAACTGACGCTGAAAGCGGGCCCGGAGGATGTCGGCGAGTCCAATCATCCCGTCTATCGCGTTCTCGCCCATAACCTGGGACGGCGGCTCGGCGAATTCACCGGGCGTTTGCTCTGCCGGTCGACGATCCGGCATTCAGCCCCGAGCCGGTCGACGAGCGAGGATCTTGCCCGCTGGCGCCGGCAAGTCGCCGAAATCGCAGAGCAGGCCTATCAGTACCTCCGCGCCGCCGCCGCCGACGCCTCGTCGTCGGCGAGCTCCCAGGCGGAGAGGCTGCTCGGCGAGTGGGACGCCATCCTCGATCTCGCCGCACCACCCGCCGCCACGGCCGGCCTCGGCCTCAGAACCCGTCACCAGGGCGACTTCCATCTGGGGCAGACCGTCGTCGTCAACGATGATTTCTACATTCTCGACTTCGAGGGCGAGCCGCTGCGCGCACTCGCCGAGAGGCGGCAGAAGCACTCGCCCTTGCGCGATCTCGCCGGGCTGATCCGCTCCTTCGATTATGCCAGCCATGCGGCTCTGATGCAGGCCCACGGAGCGCGAGGAGGCGGAGATCGCCCTGGCCGTGCAGCAATGGAAGGATATGGCGCTCGCCGCCGTCCTCGACGGCTATCGCGCCGGGATCGGCGACTGTCCGTCAATTCCGTCCGACCCGCTGGCGTTCAACCGGATGGTGCGCTTCTTCATTCTCGAAAAAGCCTTGTACGAAATCTGCTACGAGGCGGCGAACCGCCCGGACTGGCTGATCGTGCCGGTTTCGGGCCTGGCCGCGTTCCTGCAGTCTCTCGAGGGTTGAACGTGTCGCCATCGGCCGCGGGTTGTGGGTGGCGAGCCGGAACAGGGCTGCTCCTCGCCGGTTATAACAAGTGTCCGTATCTTATGGCGTTAACCGCGTTGAACCAGCCCGACTTCCGCACCATTGCCGATTTCCGCAAGCGGCATCTGGCGGCGCTTTGCGGCCTGTTCGTGCAGGTGCTGCGCCTGTGCCAGACGGCGGGGTTGGTCAAGCTCGGCCATGTCGCGCTCGACGGCACCAAAATCAAGGCCAATGCGTCGAAACACAAGGCGATGAGCTATGGCCGGATGGTGAAGAAGGAAACCGAACTGGCCGCCGAGGTGGAGGGCTGGCTCAAGGCGGCGGCGGCGGCGGACGCGGAGGAAGACGCCGCCATGGCGCCGACGGGCGCGGCGACGAGATGCCTGAGTGGATGGCGCAGAAGGCCAGGCGGCTTGCGAAGATCAGAGAGGCCAAGGCGGCGCTGTCGGCCGAAGCGAAGGCTGAGGCTGAGCAGAAGGCTGCACAGCCCAACAAATACCGCGGTGGCCGCAAGCCGAAGACGGCGCCGGGCGTGCCCAAGGACAAGGCGCAGCGCAACTTCACCGATCCCGACAGCCGCATCATGAAGGGCCGCGACGGCTTCATTCAGGGCTACAACGCCCAGGCCGCCGTCGATGGCGCCCACCACATCATCGTCGCCCAGTCGCTCACCGACAATGCGTCCGACCAAGGGTAATTGGAGCCCCTCATCGATGGCATCGAGGCGGGTACCGGCCGCAAGCCCAGGGAGGTCTCGGCCGATGTCGGCTATTGCTCGGAGGCCAATCTGGCGGTGCTGGCGGCATGCCATATCCGCGCCTATGTGGCCACCGGCCGGCAGAAACATCCCGATGAGGGCCAGGACAAAAAGCGCGGGCCGCGCGTCGAGACCATGCGAAAGCGCCTGAAATGTGCCGGCCGTCGCAGCCGCTATCGGCTCCGTAAGCAGATCGTCGAACCCGTCTTCGGCCAGATCAAGCAGGCCAGGGGCTTTCGCCAGTTCCTCATGCGCGGCATCGACAAGGTCCGACCCGAATGGGCGCTCATCTGCACCGTCCATAACCTCCGAAATGCTCAAGCAACGGGAAAGCGCCGATGAAGATCACCAGCCGCGCCGAATACGCTGAAGCCATCGAGCGAGCCAACCAACTGCGCGGTCGCGGCCAGTCGGCCGAGACGTCGACGGAGCTGGCGACGCTCGATGCGGCCATACATGCTTACGAACAACTACCCGATCAACCCGGCAGGACGCCCGGCAAGCCAACGGCCGACCCCTACGGCAAGGACTGACCGCAGGGCCGTCCGGGCACGGCGCAAGCGGGATCAGGCGACACGGCGAGGTGCTTCGAACAGGAGGCGGTTCTCCGCCCACATGCTCAGCAGTTCGCGCAGGCCCCAGACCAGCGAATTCGGATTGTCGTAGGCGACAAGGCCATTGACGCCGTGGCGCACGGCGGCGAGCTGGGCCTGATGCGTCGTCAACACGGGTTTGCCGGCGGCAAGTGCCGCCTCGGCGAACCCGTCCGTCGATGGCCCGTGTGCCGGAACGACCACGCAGTCCGCGACCGTCAGATAGTCGCGGCAGGCATCGGCGGCGAGATCTCCGGTAAAGCGGCAGCGCTCGCCGAGATTGGCGTCCGCTGCGCGCGCCTCCGCCGCATCGCGCAGCGACCCGCTGCCGGCAAGGACGAAGTGCACATCCGGATGCCCGGAGGTAACGGTGATGATGGCATCGATGAGGATGACGATGCCGGACGTTTGCGGACATCTCGCCGGCGAAGAGAACACCGGTGCCGCCGTGCGGAATATCGAGGCGGGCGCGGATGGCTGCGGCCGGCTCCGGTTGCGCCGGCTCGATATCGTCATCTTGCGCCTCGTTCGGATCAGTCGTCCTCGCCTCGTCTCGGTGCGGTCAACAGCATCGTTTGCGTCGGCCGCCGACTTCGCCGGCGAAAGCCGCGGACCTCCGGCTGCGGAAACAACCAGCCCCTCGGCGTCCTCCAGAGGCGGCGAGGCCGGCTCGATCTGATGCGCCGCAGGACGAGCCTTTTACGGTGTCCCCGGCGGCCGCGAATGATCGCCCGAAGTCGGTCGGACGCCAAGGCGATGCGTCGGCCGCGACAGGAACGGCAGAGCGCTCCGCATCGGCGGCGGATGCGGCCGCGCTCTCGGATGAACGGTCGCTCGAATTATCTCGTCGCGAGACCGGCAGTCGATAGACCTGCGCCTGCGCCGCCGGACGCGGGCTCCGCGGCGGCTTCCGTCGCCGACGCGTTCAATGGCGGGGCCAATGCCGCGATCAGATCGCGGCCATTTGCGCAGCCCGCGCCGGGTGCCACACGGCGTCGAAGCTGACATGAACGTGGGTCATGCCCAATTCGCGGGCGGCGATCCATTTTGCTTCCGTGCGCACCGGCGCCAGAGGCGATCGGTATGACCGATGTAGAGGGCGTCGGCGCGTCCATGCGCTGGCGGACGAGAATAAAGACGCGGGCGCCGTCGATCAGCAGCCGCTCCGGATTGAGCACGGCAAATTCGTAACTGCGGCCGCTTTGGCCCGCGCCAGCCGGCGAAGAACGGTTCGGTTAGCTGTAGAGATTGCGGAATGTACATGGCCGTAACCGTACGTGCGAGCTAGAGGGCGGCAGAGCGGACGCCATCAGACCGGCGCGACGTGCGAGTGCTACTCGACGCAGACCGCGGGCCGGGTCGAGACGAATGGCCGGCCGAGGCGCACCTCGAAATCCGGCGGCTCAGCCATCACCACGGCCGGCACGGGCATCTCCTGGGGCGTCCGAGCCGGCCGACATTTGCAAATGCCGCGAGCAATCGCTGCCACCATCGCTGCGATTCGCGAGCCGCTCGCTGGATGGCGAGCGCTTCGCCGGACACCGGTTCTGCTGCGCGCGCGCTTTGAGTGTTAGCTATTGCAACAATTCTTGCCCCGAACATCCTTGTTATTCTCCCGGATCGCGAGAAGACCTCCATGTTACCATACGTCAAGAAACCGTTGGATGGACTAGTTGGTTCCATAGCCCTATTGGATGAGGCTGGTACCCGCGCGAGGGCTGGCGACGAGGCGCGCCGTTCAGCAGTGGGCAAGCGAAACGGCGACATTGACCCGCATCGCCGCCAGCGCCCCGGCGGGCCCGGTGTACGAGCCGGCGATCGGCACCGCCTGGGACGGATCGCGGGTGACCGCCACCCGGATGAGTTGATTGGAACCGACGAATCTCGTTGGTCGGATCGAATTCCACCCAACCCAGGCCGGGCACATAAACCTGCGCCCAGGCGTGGGTGGCGCCTCCGCCCCGCGGGGTCACGGCGCCTTGGTCCAGCGTCGTCGCGTCAACCAGGTATCCGGTGACGAAGCGGGCGGCGAGGCCGAGCTGTCGGGCGGTTTCCATGAACAGGAGCGCGAAGTCGCGGCAGCTGCCGGAGCCGAGGGCCAGCGTCTCGGTCGGCGTCTGCGTTCCTTCCGTGTCCCGCGGCTGGTAGGTGAGCGTCTTGCCGATGAGGACGTTCAGGCCGCACAGTAGGTCGAGCGTTTCGCGTCAGGGAAGCGGAGGTTGCTGACGACCGGCAGCATCTCCCCGAGGATCTTGCGTTTTTCCTTCACCTGTTGGGGGAGAAATGAGAGCACCGACTCCACATGAGAAACCGTGGGCAGCTTTTTCAGGGCTTCGGTCCGGGCCTTAAGCTCCTGTAGGGAGGCGGTGGCCACGGCGCCATAGGAGGTGGAATATTTAGAGGCTTCGATGAGTTTGTATTCCCAAACCACTGATTCGGCATAAGGATTCTGCAGGTGCAGGGGATCAGATCGAAGGGCACATAATGAACGCGCCGCACGCTGCCAGGCAGACGAATATTCCCGTGACTTTGAGCGCGCTCTGCGTAGCTTCGTACAGCGACCGGCCGGAGACGGAGACCTTCATCGGGCTGCGCCGCCGCGGTGTCGACGTGGAGGTGATGTGCCCGCCGAGTGCGCCGAATCGCGCGCGGCTGCTCGACGCCGGCGTGCCGGTCATCGATCTCGAGGCCAAGGGCCGCTTCGACCTGCAGGCACAGCGCGTCATCCGCGCCCGGCTGCGCGCGAAGCGCTACGACGTGCTGCACTGTTTCACCAACCCGACGATCTCCAGTGGCATCCGCGCCGCGCACGGCATTCCGGTGAAGATCGTGCTGTATCGGGGCATCGTCGGGAATCTGAGCTTCCTCAACCCGATCGACTACACGACATTCCTGCATCCCCGCGTCGATCGCATCGTGTGCGTGTGCGAGGCCGTGCGCGCCTTCCTGCTGTCCATGCGCCTGCTCGGCAAGCGCCTCCCGCCGCAACGGCCCGTGCGCATCTACAAGGGTCACGACCTCGAGTGGTATCAGCAGCCCCCGGCGGAGCTCGCCTCGGTTGGGGTAAAGGACGGGGACTTCGTCATCATCACCGTCGCGAACAACCGCCCGCGCAAGGGTATCGGCGTGCTGGTCAACGCGATGGCGCATCTCCCGAGCACGGCGCCGGTACGCCTGCTGCTGGTGGGTGCGGGCATGGACGCGCCTGATCTGCAGCGGCGCATCGCCGCGAGCCCGCGACGCGATCGCATCCACGTTACCGGCTATCGCAAGGATGCCGCATCGATGGCCGCGGCGGCCGATGTCTTCGTGCTGCCGACCCTGCGCCGCGAAGGTCTGCCGCGAGGCGTGATCGAAGCGATGTGCTACGGCACGCCGCCGATCGTCACCAGCGCCGGCGGCAGTCCCGAGCTCGTCGTCAACGGCGACAGCGGCATGGTCGTGCCGCCGCACGACGCGCCCGCCATCGCCGCCGCGGTCACGCGGCTCATGCAGGATCCGGCGGCGCGCGAACGCATGGGCATGGCCGCGCGCGCACGTATCCGCGATCACTTTCGTATCGACGCGACGATCGAGCAGACCCACGCCTTGTATCGCGAGCTGGCGGCGGCGCCGCGCTAGCGCTGCGCACGGCGCGGGCCGCGGCGCCCACCCTGAACCTCCCCTGCGATGCCGGGAACATAGAGGCACGGACCGGAGGGGTCCGTGACCAACGATCAACGAACACGCAGGGGAGCTTCCATGAAAGTGATATCAGGGATCGCCGCAATCATCGTGATTCCGGCGCTGCTGGCACTGGCTGCGCCGGCCATGGCCACGATCACGGACACCGATTCCGACGGGCTCAGCGACAGCGCCGACAACTGCATCAACGTCGCCAACGCCGATCAGCTCGACACGGACGGCGACGGCATCGGCAACGCCTGCGACGGCGATTTCACGGGCGACTGCGCCGTCAACTTCAACGACCTGGGTCAGATGAAGGCCAACTTCTTCCTGCCGGGCCTTCTCGATACCGACATGAACGGCGACGGCACGACCAACTTCGCGGATCTCGGACTGCTGAAGGCAGGCTTCTTCCAGGCGCCGGGACCGAGCGGTATCGAGAGCACCTGCGGGGGTCTCGGCTTCGTCACTTACACCGAAGACACGCAGCCGATCTATTTCGCCAAGTGCTCGCCGTGCCACACCGGCGGCGGCTCCGGCGGTCACAACATCGGCATCAACTATCAGGATGCGTTTCTGCCGGCTCACAACGTGGTTTGTCCGGGTCTCAACGTCGGCCAGTGCACGATCGTCCGCATCCGCGCGGCGACATGCCTTTGGGACGCGGCTGTACCGGCAATCCCGTACAGGATGCCGACAATGCTTCGTGCACGACGCAGCTGGAGCAGGACCTGATTCAGGCCTGGATCGACGGCGGATTGCCGGAGTAGGCGGCGCCGGCCGGCGCAGGAGGCGCGCTGCGGCGCTGTGCTATGCTCCGCCGTCATGGCGGAGCGGCACGTCTACAAGGTCATCTTCCAGGCGCAGGGCAAGATCTACGAGATCTACGCGCGCAAGGTGAGCCACGGCGGGCTGCTCGGATTCATCGAAGTCGAGCAGCTCGATTTCGGGCAGCGGCAACGCATCGTGCTCGACCCCTCCGAGGAGCGCATCAAGGCCGAGTTCGAAGGCGTCAAACGCACCTATCTGCCGATGCATTGCGTGCTGCGCATCGACGAAGTCGATAAGCGCGGCGTCAGCAAGATCAGCGAGGCCAAGGGCAACGTCATGCCCTTCCCGAGCCCGCTGATCGCGCCTCCGGGGCCGAGCGACTGAGCTCCGCGGCCGTGCTTGCGTGCGACGGCGCCCGTGCCGCCCGGGGCGCGGCGCATTCCCGCCGGCGCGTCCGCTTCGCTATCATGGTCGCGCTCACTGTGTCCAACGAAGCGCCTAGCCAGAAGCTCTCTGATACTCCCCGGCGGTCCGGCACTGTCGGCGTTCCGTATCGAGCGGCATTTGCGCGAGCTCCAGGACCTGGCTCCGGCCGTCATGGGTCTGAGCAGCCACTACCTGCACTTCATCGAGATGCAGCGTGCACTCACCGACGCCGAGCACGAGCGCCTGCGCGCGCTGCTGCGCTACGGGCCGCGCTGGAGCCCGCGCGCCGTGGATCCGGCGCTGTTCGTGTTGCCCCGCTTCGGCACGATTTCGCCGTGGTCGAGCAAGGCCACCGACATCGTGCACGTGTGCGGGCTCGATGCCGTCGATCCGCGTGGAGCGCGGGGTCGCCTATACGCTCGAGAGCCTCGACTGCGCTGACCGACGCGGAGCTCGAAGCGGTCGCCGAGCCATGCACGACCGCATGACCGAGAGCGTCGTGCGCGACGCCGGCGACGCGCAGGCGTTGTTCCTGACACGCGCGCCCGCGCGCGGCCGGCGCATCGCGCTCGCGCCGGACGGGCGCGTCGCGCTGGAGCGCGCCAACATCGAGCTCGGGCTGGCGCTGAACGCCGCCGAGATCGACTACCTGCTCGAGTGCTTTCGCGCCGTGGAGCGCGATCCCACCGACACCGAGCTGCTGATGTTCGCGCAGGCGAATTCCGAACACTGCCGCCACAAGATCTTCAACGCGCAGTGGACGGTGGACGGCGTGGCCGCGCGCGCACTCGCTGTTCGACATGATCCGTCAACACCCACGCGTGCAACCCGCGCGGCGTGCTCTCGGCCTATCGCGACAACGCCGCGGTGATTGCCGGCCGTCCGGCCGTGCGCTTCTTCCCGCGCGCGCGACGACGCCGTGTACGCGCCGCATACCCACCGACGCACACATCATGATCAAGGTGGAGACGCACAATCACCCGACGGCGATCTCGCCCTTCCCGGGCGCGGCGACCGGCGCCGGCGGGGAAATTCGCGACGAAGGCGCGACCGGGCGCGGCGCCAAACCCAAGGCGGGACTCGCGGGCTTTTCGGTATCGCACCTGCGCATTCCCGGCTGCGAGCAGCCGTGGGAAGGCGACGCGCACTATCCGCGGCGCATCGCCACGGCGTTGGAGATCATGCTCGACGGGCCCATCGGCGCCGCGTCGTTCAACAACGAATTCGGGCGTCCCAACATCCTCGGTTACTTCCGCACCTTCGAGCAGGCCGAGCCGGGCAGCGACGGCGTCACCCGCGGCTATCACAAGCCGATCATGATCGCCGGCGGCCTCGGCAACGTGCTGCCCGAGCACGTGGAGAAGGCGCCGTTCGCCGCCGGCGCGCCGGTCGTCGTGCTCGGCGGGCCGGCCTTGCGCATCGGTCTCGGCGGCGGCGCGGCTTCGTCCATGGCGAGCGGCTCCAGCTCGGCGGAGCTCGATTTCGCGTCGGTGCAGCGCGGCAATCCGGAGATGGAGCGCCGCGCGCAGGAGGTCATCGATCGCTGCTGGATGCGCGGCGCCGCCAATCCCATTCTCTCCATCCACGACGTCGGCGCCGGCGGGCTCTCCAATGCCGTGCCCGAGCTGTTGCATCAGAGCGAGCGCGGCGGGCTGCTGGATCTGCGCGCGGTGCCGAACGACGAGCCCGGCATGAGTCCCGCCGAGCTGTGGTGCAACGAGGCGCAGGAGCGCTACGTGCTCGCGCTCGATCCGCAGCGCCTCGCGGAATTCGAAGCCATCTGCCGGCGCGAGCGCTGCCCGTTCGCGGTGATCGGCGTGGCCACCGACGACGACCGCCTGCGCGTGCGCGACACCGTGCTCGGCGAGGATCCGGTCGACCTGCCGATGAGCGTGCTGCTCGGCAAGCCGCCGCGCACGCAGCGCGACGTCACGCACGTTGCGCCCGCGCCGCGACCCTTCGATCCCGGCGCGCATCGATATCGAAGAAGCGGCCCTGCGCGTGCTGCACATGCCGGCGGTGGCCGACAAGACTTTTCTCGTCACCATCGGCGATCGCAGCGTCGGCGGTCTGATCGCGCGCGATCAGATGGTGGGGCCGTGGCAGGTGCCCGTGAGCGACGTGGCCGTGACCGCGGCCGGCTTCGAAGGCTACACCGGCGAGGCGATGGCCATGGGCGAGCGCACGCCGCTCGCGCTCATCGATCCGGCCGCGTCGGCGCGCATGGCGGTCGGCGAAGCGCTCACCAACATCCTCGCCGCGGACATCGCCGCCGTCGCGCGAGGTGCGGCTGTCGGCGAACTGGATGGCGGCGTGCGGACATCCCGGCGAAGACGCCGCCCTGTACGACGCCGTGCGCGCGATCGGCGAAGCACTGTGCCCCGCGCTCGGCATCGCCATTCCGGTCGGCAAGGATTCGCTGTCCATGAAGACGGTCTGGGAGGCGGACGGCAACCGCTACGCCGTCGTCGCGCCGTTGTCGCTGATCGTGTCCGCGTTCGCGCCGGTGGACGACGTGCGCCGCACGCTGACACCGCAGCTACGCCTGGATCGCGGCGCCAGCCGGCTGTGGCTGCTCGATCTCGGCGCCGGTCGCGACCGCCTCGGAGGCTCCTGTCTGGCGCAGGCCTACGGCGGCCTCGGCACGCACGCGCCCGACGTTGACGCGCCGGCGCAGCTCGCCGCCTTCGGCGCGGCCATCATCGAGCTGCGGCGCGCCGGATTGCTGCTTGCCTATCACGACCGCTCCGACGGCGGGCTGCTCGCGACGTTGTGCGAAATGGCTTTCGCCGGCGGCTGCGGTCTCGAGATCGAGCTGCGCGCGGATCGCGACGCGCTCGCGCAGTTGTTCAGCGAGGAGCTGGGCGCCGTGCTTCAGGTGCGCGACGAAGACACGCGCGCGATGCGTGAGATCGTCGAGCGCCACGGCCTCGGCGAACTGTGCGCGCCGCTCGGACGGCCCGTCGCCGAAGGATCGCATCGAGATCTGCGCGGGCGATCGCACGCTGCTGCGCACGACGCGCAAGTCGCTGCGGCGCGCGTGGTCGGAGACCAGCTACGCGTTGCAGCGCCTGCGTGACGATCCCGCGTGCGCCGACGAAGAGCACGCGGCCCGCCTCGACACCGGCGATCCCGGACTGCGTGCGCTCGTGCACTTCGATCCGGCCGAAGACATGGCCGCGCCCTTCATCGCGACCGGGCACCGTCCGCGCATCGCGATCCTGCGCGAGCAGGGGGTCAACGGGCAGGTGGAGATGGCCGCGGCCTTCCACCGTGCCGGCTTCGAGTCGCGTCGACGTGCACATGACCGACCTGCTCGCCGGCGCCGCGACGCTGGCGGATTACAAGGGTTTCGTCGCCTGCGGCGGATTTTCTTTCGGCGACGTGCTCGGGGCCGGGGAGGGCTGGGCCAAGTCGATCCTGTTCCATCAGCGCGCGCGCGACGAGCTGACGCGTTCTTCGCGCGCGAGGACAGCTTCGCGCTCGGCGTCTGCAACGGCTGCCAGATGCTGGCGGCGTTGCGCTCGATCGTGCCCGGCGCCGAGGATTGGCCACGCTTCGTGCGCAATCGCTCGGAGCAGTTCGAAGGCGCGGTTGTGCCGGGTGCGGGTGGCGCCGTCGCCCTCGCTCTTGCTCGCGGCATGGACGGCAGCATGCTGCCCGTCGTCACCGCACACGGCGAAGGGCGGGCGGAGTTCGAGGACGAGGCGCACGAAGCGAGCGCGGCACGCCTGATCGTCGCGCAATACGTCGAACAATCGCGGCGTCGTCACTCAAGCTCTATCCGGCCAATCCCAACGGCTCGCCGCGCGGCATCGCCGGTTTGACCAATGCCGACGGGCGGGTGACGATACTGATGCCGCATCCCGAGCGCGTGCACCGCACGGTGCAGCACTCGTGGCATCCGGCCGAGTGGCAGGAAGACGGCCCCTGGATGCGCATGTTCCGCAATGCGCGCGCCTGGGTCGGTTGAACGAGGTCAGGTCATGAGCACACGCTTTCGCGACGTCGAGATCCATGCGCCGCACGGCGCGCAGCTGCGCTGCAAGGGCTGGGTGCAGGAAGCGGCACTGCGCATGTTGATGAACAATCTGGACCCGGACGTCGCCGAGAATCCGAAGGAGCTGGTCGTCTACGGCGGCATCGGGCGCGCCGCGCGCGACTGGGAATGCTACGACGCCATCGTCGCCACGTTGCAGCGGCTGGAGAACGACGAGACGCTGCTGGTGCAGTCGGGCAAGCCGGTGGGCGTGTTCAAGACCCACGAGCAGGCGCCGCGCGTGCTGATCGCCAACTCCAACCTGGTCGGGCACTGGGCGACCTGGGAGCATTTCTTCGAGCTGGATCGCAAGGGCCTGATGATGTACGGCCAGATGACGGCCGGCTCGTGGATCTACATCGGCTCGCAGGGCATCGTGCAAGGCACCTACGAGACCTTCGCCGAGGCCGTGCGCCAGCACTACGCCGGTGATGCGAGCGGCAAGTGGCTGCTCACCGGCGGACTCGGCGGCATGGGCGGCGCGCAGCCGCTGGCGGCGGTGTTCGCCGGACTGTGCTGCCTCGCCGTCGAGGTCGATGCATCGCGCATCGACAAGCGCCTCGCGACCGGCTACCTGGATCGAAAGGCGGAGCGGCTCGACGAGGCGCTCGCGATGCTGCACGAGGCGATGGATCGCGGGCAGGCCATCTCGGTCGGCCTGCTCGGCAATGCCGCCGAGGTGTTCGAACAGATTCAGCGCGGCGACGATCAGCCGCACCTGGTGACCGATCAGACCTCCGCGCACGACCCGTTGAACGGGTACATTCCCGTCGGCTTCGACCTGGAGCGCGCCGCCGGGCTTCGCGCCAGCGATCCGAAGGAATACGTGCGGCTGTCGAAGCAATCGATGGCGCGCCAGGTGCGCGCCATGCTCGCGTTTCACGCCGCCGGCGTCCCGACTTTCGACTACGGCAACAACATCCGCGCGATGGCGCAGGATGCGGGCGTCGACCAACGCCTTCGACTTCAAGGGCTTCGTGCCGCTGTACATCCGGCCGTTGTTCTGCGAGGGCATGGGGCCGTTCCGCTGGGCTGCGCTGTCGGGCAATCCGGAGGACATCTATCGCACCGACGCGAAGGCGAAGGCGCTGTTCCCGGAAAAGCGCGAGCTGCACCGGTGGCTCGATCACGCGCGCGAGCGCATCCACTTCCAGGGTTTGCCGTGCCGCATCTGCTGGCTCGGCTACCAGGAGCGTCATCGCCTCGGTCTCGCCTTCAACGAGATGGTGCGCAACGGCGAACTGGAAGCGCCCATCGTCATCGGCCGCGATCATCTCGACGCCGGCTCGGTCGCCTCGCCGAATCGCGAGACCGAAAGCATGCGCGACGGCTCCGACGCGGTGGCCGACTGGCCGCTGCTGAACGCACTGCTGAACACCGCGAGCGGCGCGTCGTGGGTGAGCTTCCATCACGGCGGCGGCGTCGGCATGGGCTATTCGCTGCACGCCGGGCGTCGTCATCGTCGCCGACGGCTCCGAGCGCGCGGAGCGCGCGCTCTCGCGCGTGCTCGTCAACGATCCCGGCACCGGCGTCATGCGTCACGCAGACGCCGGCTACGAGCGCGCGCTCAATGTCGCGCGCGAACGCGGTCTCGATCTGCCGATGGCGACGCCACGCCGCTGAGACCGCGCCGGCCAGCGCGTTCGTTCGATCGCTGCGACCTCTCCGCTTCGGGCTTGACGCCCGCGGAACGAGCGACCTATCATGAATGCAAGTAAGAATGATTCGCATTCGTATTTGCGTTTGAGGGTCGTAGATGCCGGAAAGTGCATCCGTCGCGCGCCGGATGGGTCCGCGGTTCCGATGGGGTCCGATCGCGGTGGCGGTCGCCGCTGCCGGCGGGCTCGCGGGCTGTCGTGGATCTGGCGGGCCCCCGGCGGTTGCCCCCGCGAGCGCGCTGTCGGCACAGGCCGCATTGGGCGAGCAGATCTTCGACGATGAGAGCCTTTCGGCCAGCGGTCGCATCTCGTGTGCGAGTTGCCACGACCCCGCGCACGCCTTCGCACAGCCCGCAGCCCAGGCCGTGCCGCCCGGCGGGGCGGACCTCGACCAGGCCGGGCGGCGCAACGCGCCTTCGCTCGCATATCTCAGGCTGACACCGCCCTTTCACTTCGATGGCGAAGGCACGCCCACGGGCGGATTCGATCGCGATGGCCGCGCCGACAGCCTGACGGCCCAGGCCATGCGCCCGTTTCTGACGGACTTCGAGATGGCCAATGCATCGGTCGCAGAGGTCTCGCGCAAGCTCGGCGAGGCGGCGTACGCAGCCGAGTTTCGCGCCGTCTACGGCGACGCTGTGTTCGAGGATCCCGACCGTGCCTTTCTCGCCGCGCGCAACGCGCTCGCCGCCTATCAGCTCGAATCGCCCGAGTTCGCGCCGTTCACGAGCAAGTACGACGCCTTCCTCGCCGGGCGCGTGGAGCTGAGCCGCGCCGAGTTGCGCGGACTCGCGCTCTACAACGATCCGAAGAAGGGCAACTGCGCGGCCTGCCACCCGAGCGCGCGCGGTCCGAGTGGCGAGCCGCCGCTGTTCACGGACTTCACTTACGACAACCTCGGCGTGCCGCGCAACGCCGACATTCCGGCCAACGACGATCCCGATTACTACGATCTCGGCCTGTGCGGACCCTTCCGCACGGACCTGACGCTGCACGCCGGCTCTGTGCGGCGCGTTCAAGGTACCGACTCTGCGCAATGTCGCGCTGACGGCGCCGTATTTCCACAACGGACGCTTCCAGACGCTGCGCGAGACCGTCAGCTTCTACGTGCGCCGCGATACGCATCCGGAGGAGTGGTATCCGCTGGGGCTCGATGGATTGCCGCGCAAGTTCGACGACTTGCCGGACGGCATATGCGCGCAACGTCAACACGACGGAAGTCGCCCTACAACCGCCACCCCGGCGATATCCCGGCCCTGTCCGAGAGTGAAATCGAAGATGTCGTGAGCTTTCTCGAGACGCTCACGGACGGCTATCAACCTTGAGCGAGGTACTGTGGTGTCGGCACGTTTCCCTGATTGCAACGAGCGTCGCGCGTCGTGGTGGAGTCTCGGCGTGCTGCTGGCCGGACAGGTGCTGATCTCGCCGTCCGCCGAGCGCCGCCAGCACGGCCGAGCTCGAAGCGCGCGTGCAGCAGTTGTCGGCACAACTCGACGCGCTGCGTGCGGAGCTGGACGCGATGAAGGCGCATGACACCGCGCCGGCCGCCAGTCCGTCCCTGGCTGCCTACGATGCGGCCGGCAGCGGCGCCGCGGACGGCCCGAACTTCTTCGGCTACGGCGAGATCAACTATCTGCGCCCGCGCGACGACGATGCCGCAACGACGGCGGACGTCGGACGCTTCGTGTTCGGCATCGGCTACGCCTTCGACGAGCGCACGCGCTTCGCCAGCGAAGTGGAGGTGGAGCACGCCGTGAGCTCCGCCGACGATCCGGGCGAGGTGGAGATCGAGCAGGCCTATGTGGAGCGCGATCTCGGCCGCGGGGTTCTACGGGCGCGCCGGACTCGTGCTCGTGCCGAGCGGCATGCTCAACGAGGCGCACGAGCCCCCGCGCTACTACGGCGTGTTCCGCAACAACGTGGAGACGGCGATCATCCCGTTGACCTGGCGCGAGGGCGGCGTTGCGCTCCAGGGCACGACGGTGGGCGGCCTGCGCTGGGACGTCGGCGCCGTCACCGGTTTCGACCTGTCGAAATGGGACGCCGCATC
>CAWAGY010000006.1:0-39462 GCA_963781645.1 uncultured Alphaproteobacteria bacterium
ACAAATCGCCTCCAGCACCGCGCGCGCCACATGCGCGCGCGACGTGCCGCGGGTGATGCCGATCAGCGCGCCGCGTGCATAGGGATCCCAGTGCGGTGCACCGAGACCAACGAGTGCCGGGAACGAAGTAGACGCCGTCGTTGGATTGCAGCGAACGCGCCAGTTCCTCGGTTTCGGCGGCGCGCTCGATGATGCCGAGGCCGTCGCGCAACCACTGCACACCGGCGCCGGTGATAAAGACGGCTCCCTTGAGCGCGTATTCGACCGGCTCGTCGCCGATTTTCCAGGCGATCGTCGTCAACAGGTGATGCTCGCTGGGGACGACTTCGTTACCCGTGTTCATCAAGACGAACGAACCGGTGCCGTAGGTATTCTTGGCGAGCCCCTGACCGTAGCAGGCCTGGCCGAACAGCGCGGCCTGTTGATCGCCGGCGATGCCCGCGACCGGATCGGCGCCATCGAACACGCCTGATGCTGTCTCGCCGTAAACCTCGCGGAGGATCGGATCTCCGGCAGGACCTCCCGAGGAATCCCCAGTACGGCCAACAGTTCGTCGTCCCAGGTGCCCGTGTGGAGGTTGAAGCCCATCGTGCGACAGGCGTTCGTGGGATCCGTGACGTGGAGCGCTCCGCCGGTAAATTCCAGAGGAGCCAGGTGTCCACGGTGCCGAAGGCCAACTCGCCACGTTGCGCGCGCGTTCGCGCGCCGGGAACGTGTCCAGCAACCAACGCAGCTTGCTGCCGGAAAAGTAGGCATCGATCACGAGGCCGGCCTTGCGTCGGAACAACGGCCCATGACCATCGGCCTTGAGCGCGTCGCAGAAAGCGGCGGTCCGACGGTCCTGCCAAACGATAGCGTTGTGGAGCGGTTGCCCGGTCTGCGGTCCCACAACACCGTCGTTTCCCGCTGATTGGTGATGCCGATCGCCGCGCGATCTCGCGCCGATCGCGCCGCTATCAGAGCGGCCAATCGATAACGCGCGAGGTAAGAATTTCTCCGGGCTCGTGCTCGACCCAGCCGGGCTTCGGAGTCGTCCGCAGCCAGTTCCCAACAGGCGTGGCCTTCAAGATCGGCATCCTGATCAATAATCAGAACAGTTGACCTGCTGTGTGGCGAGTTCCAGTAACAGATTTGGGTGGCCCACGGAATACACATTCTCATCCGCTGTGAAAGACAAACCACAGACATCATGGTCAATATTCATTCTGATGTTCTGATGTGTCTGGACATCCGCCTGGCCGTTTCCAATTTGATCGATAGGCGCAGGCGCGGTCCGTGGTTCATTTTAATTCATGAGCGCGCTTTTGGGCTTTCAGCGACAACGAGGGTGCCGGTTTTTGAAATAACCATCAACCGACAGACGCCTGCTCTCAGGAGGGCAGTATGGCGTACGGAAGCAAAGCTGCGGGCCGAGGAGACGGCGATGACGTGGACATCCTTCGTGCGTTTTGGGCGGCGTCTGGGTCGGGGCGCGAGCCTCGGCACCGATGCGAGCGTACGCCGACGACGACCCGCTCCGCATGGCCGCCGCCAGGCGCTGGGTGGTGGGCGAAGTTCACCCCCTCGACCCTCACCGTCGACGAGCAGATGGCGGAGATGGCGTTCTTCATTCGCGCCGCAGAGCCGTTCCGCGGCCAGCAGATCTACGTCGTCGATGATTATCTCCTGGCGACGCATGAGTACGAGGCGCGCTATCTCGCCCGCGCCTTTCGCGAGATCACCGATATCAGCGTCGTTCAGGATCTGATCCGGGGAGGGCGAGCTGATACAGCGCCTGGAAACGCAGATGCAGTCGGGCCGCAACCTCTACGACGCCTACGTCAACGACAGCGACCTGATCGGGACGCACTATCGCTACGGCCAGGCGTCCCGCTACCGAATATGACCGGCGAGGGCGCCGACTGACCCTGCCGACCCTGGACGTCGACGACTTCATCGGCAAGTCGTTCACCACCGCGCCGGACGGCAAGCTTACCAGCTCCCCGACCAGCAGTTCGCCAACCTGTACTGGTTCCGCGACGACTGGTTCACGCGCCCCGACCTGCAAGGACGTTCGAAGGACAAGTACGGCTACGAGCTGGGCGTGCCGCGTCAACTGGTCGGCCTACGAGGACATCGCCGACTTCTTCACCAACGACGTACGCGAGATCGACGGCGAGCGCGTGTTACGGGCACATGGACTACGGCAAGAAGGACCCGTCGCTCGGCTGGCGCTTCACCGATGCGTGGCTGTCGATGGCGGGCGACGGCGACCGGGATCCCGAACGGGCTGCCGGTCGACGAATGGGGCATCCGGGTGGAGGACTGCCGGCCGGTCGGCTCGAGCGTCAGCCGCGGCGGCGCGACCAACGGCCGGCCGCGGTCTACGCGCTCGCGCAAGTACCTCGACTGGCTCAAGGCGTACGCGCCGCCCGAAGCCGCCGGGCATGACGTTCTCCGAGGCCGGCCCGGTGCCCGGCCAGGGGCGACATCGCCCAGCAGATCTTCTGGTACACCGCCTTCACCGCCGACCTGACCAAGCCCGGCCTGCCGGTGGTCAATGCCGACGGCACGCCCAAGTGGCGCATGGCGCCGTCCCCGCACGGCCCCTACTGGGAGGAGGGCATGAAGCTCGGCTACCAGGACTGCGGCTCGTGGACGTTCTTCTCGAGCACGCCGCGTCGAGCGCCGCAAGGCGGCCTGGCTGTACGCCCAGTTCACCGTCTGCAAGACGGTCTCGCTCAAGAAGACCCTCGTCGGTCTGACGCCGATCCGCGAGTCGGACATCCGCTCGGAGCCGATGACCGAGGGCGCGCCACGCTCGGCGGCCTGGTCGAGTTCTATCGCAGCCCGGCCCGCGTCGCCTGGACCCCACCGGGACCAACGTCCCGGACTATCCGAAGCTGGCGCAGCTCTGGTGGACCCAAATCGCCGCCGCCGTGCATCGCGGCGCCGCGCCGCAGAGCGCTATGGACAACCTCGCCGCGGCGCAGGACGAAGTTCTCGCCCGGTTGCAGGGCGCGGGCATCTTGAAGCGTTGCGCTCCCGTTCTCAATCCGGCGATCGATCCGCAGGTATGGCTCGAACGGCCGGGAGCGCCGTAGTCGGCACTTGCCGACGAGGATGGCCCGGGCGAGACGATCCGCTATGAGGACCTGACCAAGGCTCGGCGTGAGGGCAAAGGGCGACTTAGACAACACCGAAAACGGCATCCACAGATGCCCCATTTCCCGATTGTTTAACCGGGCGGCTGTTCCGGACGGGGCAGGCCAATCTCGCAGATATCGTACCGTTGGCAGCCGCCAGTTATCGAAGAAAGACGCGACTTGGTTGAGGCGGTAGGATTGGCCCAGTATCCTCAGTCGGATCTAACGTTGTCCAATGTTTCCCTCCAATATGCTTTGGCGAAGGAAGATCAAGGCATATCAACGAAGCCGTCGAGATTTATACAAAGCGCCCGTAGCTCAGCGGATAGAGCAACTGCCTTCTAAGCATAATCCGGGGCCCTTGCACGTTCGTGCATGTCCGCCGTCGGCAGATAACGAGTTGAAACTGTTTGCTTCCTAAAAACGTTTCGTCCATATTCGTTCGTGGACGTGCGCGGGGAGCCGCTCAATTGGTTCCCTAAGGGTTCCCTAGAATTGCAGAGTTTTGCTGACGGATCGGACGATTAAAGCCCTGAAGCCACCGGCGTCGGGGCAGGTGGACGAGAGCGACGGTGCCGACGTGAAGGGATTGATCCTTCGGGTCTCGCAGCGCTCTCTCCTTCCGCAACCCTAACGGCGGGAAGCCCGCCAAAATCCGCATCGGTGAATACCCGGAGACCGGGCTTGCTTCCGCCCGCGAGACGGGGGTGCCTACCGGGCGCTGATTGAGAAGGGGATCGACCCTCGACAACACTTGAAGGGCGAAGGAAGCGGAGCGGCTAATGCTGGAAGCGGAAGCGGCTCGCGCGGAAGCCGAGCGCACGGCGAACAATACGCTGAGCCGGGCAATTTCCGACTTCGTGGATCATTGCGAGAAGGCGGGGCAGCGGCGGTGGCGAGAGCGCGAACGGCACCTGCGCCGGTACGTGCCGACCGACTGGTTGACCCGCCAGGTCGACGACATCCCGCGTAGCGACTGCAAGGGCCTCCTCGGGCGACTGGAAACCGAGAACGGCAGCGTGCAGGCGAACCGGGTGATCCAGACTTTGCGGGCGCTCTACAACTGGGCGATCGGGGAAGGCCGCTGTGAGCGGAACCCGGCGACGAAGCTGCGCAGCGCCGTCAAGGAATTATCGCGGGAGCAAGTGCTATCCGATGCAGAGGTTGCCGCGGTGTGGCGGGCAGCCGACGGCCTGGGCGAACCGTTCGGCCCCTACATCCGGCTGCTCGTCCTCTGCGGCCAGCGTCGGACGGAGACGGTGACCGCGCGCTGGCGGGATTTCGAGCTCGATGCAGCGGTGTGGGAAATCCCGGCCGCGCAAAACAAGCAGGGGCGGCTTCAGCGGGTGCCGCTCAGTGATCAGGCGGTTGAGTTGTTGCGCTCCATACGCCGGTTCTCAAACGATCCAGGCGCGTTCGCCTTCTCTACCACGATGGGGACGAAACCCATCAACGGGCTGAGCAAGGCGAAGGTTAAGAACTCGATAAGCGGACTGCCGCCGCACCGCATCGTGCGCCGCGGCCTGCCGCACGTGTCGCAGGAGCGCGACCTGTTCGGCGACCTCACGGTGCTGGATAACCTGCGCTTAGGTGCGCTGGGCCCACCGGAATCGCGCTTCGAGAGCAACGTCGAGCGCGTTTATACCTTCTTCCCGCGGCTGAAGGAGCGGGCCGGCCAGCGCGCGGCCACCATGTCGGGCGGCGAGCAGCAGATGCTGGCGATGGGTCGGGCGCTGATGGCCGAGCCGAGATTCCTCCTGTTGGATGAGCCCTCGGCCGGCCTGTCGCCGCTGTTCGTCACCGAGAACGGCAACATGATGAAGTCGCTTCGCGACAAAGGCGACGTTTCGATCCTGCTGGTCGAGCAGAACATGCTGCTTGCGGCGCAGGTGGTCAACCGCTTCTACATCCTGCGCACCGGTGCCTTAGTGGCGCAAGGCGAGGCGACGGAGCTGCAGAAGGATCATGCCGAACTAGGAGCCTGTCCGCGTAATCCGTTCTGATCGGGGTTGCTCTTCCGAGAGTTGTTTTGGGGAAGGAACCGGGCCCTCCTCAAACGGCCTTGGCGAGCTTGAGGAGGTTATGGACGGTGCAGATGAGCGCCCATTCGGCGCGGACCTTGTCGATGCCGCGCATGAGGAACTGGCGAAAGCCCCTGGCCTGCTTGATCTGGCCGAAGACGGGTTCGACGATCTGCTTACGGAGCCGATAGCGGCTGCGACGGCCGGCACATTTCAGGCGCTTTCGCATGGTCTCGACGCGCGGCCCGCGCTTTTTGTCCTGGCCCTCATCGGGATGTTTCTGCCGGCCGGTGGCCACATAGGCGCGGATATGGCATGCCGCCAGCACCGCCAGATTGGCCTCCGAGCAATAGCCGACATCGGCCGAGACCTCCCTGGGCTTGCGGCCGGTACCCGCCTCGATGCCATCGATGAGGGGCTCCAATTGCCCTTGGTCGGACGCATTGTCGGTGAGCGACTGGGCGACGATGATGTGGTGGGCGCCATCGACGGCGGCCTGGGCGTTGTAGCCCTGAATGAAGCCGTCGCGGCCCTTCATGATGCGGCTGTCGGGATCGGTGAAGTTGCGCTGCGCCTTGTCCTTGGGCACGCCCGGCGCCGTCTTCGGCTTGCGGCCACCGCGGTATTTGTTGGGCTGTGCAGCCTTCTGCTCAGCCTCAGCCTTCGCTTCGGCCGCCAGCGCCGCCTTGGCCTCTCTGATCTTCGCAAGCCGCCTGGCCTTCTGCGCCATCCACTCAGGCATCTCGTCGCCGCGCCCGTCGGCGCCATGGCGGGCGTCTTCCTCCGCGTCCGCCGCCGCCGCCGCCTTGAGCCAGCCCTCCACCTCGGCGGCCAGTTCGGTTTCCTTCTTCACCATCCGGCCATAGCTCATCGCCTTGTGTTTCGACGCATTGGCCTTGATTTTGGTGCCGTCGAGCGCGACATGGCCGAGCTTGACCAACCCCGCCGTCTGGCACAGGCGCAGCACCTGCACGAACAGGCCGCAAAGCGCCGCCAGATGCCGCTTGCGGAAATCGGCAATGGTGCGGAAGTCGGGCTGGTTCAACGCGGTGACCGCCATAAAGTCCACCCGCTCCTCGCAGGCCCGCGCCAGCCGGCGCGAGGAATAGACGCCTTGCGCATACCCATACAGAAGCAGCGCCGTCATCATCCACGGATCATAGGGCGGATAGCCGCGCGCCTCCTCATAAGCGTCGGTGATCGCCGACAGGTCGAGTTCCTCGCGCACCAGATCACGCACGAAATGGGCCACGTGACCCGCCGGCACAAAATCATGCACCGATGGCGGCAGCAGCAGGCTCTGGTCCACCTGCCAGGGACGGAAGGTCTTTTTCATGAAAACCTTGAATCAAAATCGCCGCCCTCGCGCTACCCAAAACTGGCCGTTACCCGGACAGGCTCCTAGCGCGCGAGTTCTATTTCTAGCATGTCAACCCTTCGAGAATTCTTGCCATGACTTCAACTCCGCATTCCCGCCCTCTACATGCGCGGCGGCACCAGTAAGGGCGTCTTTTTTCAAAAGAGCGACCTGCCCGCCGACCCGGTCGCGCGCGACCACCTGCTGCTGCGGGTGATTGGCAGCCCTGACCCGTATGGCAAGCACACCGACGGCATGGGGGGCGCCACCTCCAGCACCAGCAAGGTGGTGATCCTGTCGCGTTCGGCCCGAGCCGACAGCGACGTCGACTACCTGTTCGGCCAGGTGGCGGTCCGCTCGCCGATGATCGACTGGAGCGGCAACTGCGGCAACCTGAGCGCCGCCGTCGGCCCGGCCGCCATCGCCATGGGCCTGGTCGAGGCGCCAGCCGACGGCGAGGAATGCGTACGCATCTGGCAAGTCAACATCGGCAAGCGCATCCATGCGCGGGTGCGCATGGCGGACGGCGAGCCGATGGAGGAAGGCGACTTTACCCTCGACGGGGTGGCCTTTCCCGGCGCCGAGGTGCCCATCGAGTTCCTCGACCCGGTTTCGGAGGACGAGGCCGGCGGCGCCATGTTACCCACCGGCCGCGCCATCGAAACGATGGAAGTTCCCGGCGCCGGCCCGGTCGAGGCCTCCTTGATCAATGCCGGCATCCCGACGGTGTTCGTCGATGCCGCCAACCTGGGCCTCTCCGGCACCGAGTTGCAGCCCGAGGTGAACGGGTCGCCCGAACTGCTGGCGCGTGTCGAGGCGATCCGCGCCTCCGCCGCGGTGGCGATGGGCGCTGGGGCGACGTCGATGGAGCAGGCGGCACGCGATCCCCATACGCCGAAGCTGTCTTCGTCGCCCCGCCGGCGGCTTACGTGGCCTCCGATGGCCGGGCGGTAGAGGCGGACTCCATCGATTTACTGGCGCGCGTGTTCTCTATGGGGAGATGCACCACGCGATGACCGGCACCGGCGCCGTGGCCATCGCGGTCGCGGCGGCGATTCCGGGCACGGTGGTGCAGCGCGCCTCGTCGGCTGCCAGCCCCGAACGCGTGCGCTTCGGCCATCCCGTCCGGGACACTGCAGGTGGGCGCCGAGGTAGGCCAGCGGAACGGCCAATGGCTGGCGACGAAGGTGGTGATGAGCCGTTCGGCGCGACGGCTGATGGAGGGCTGGGTTCGCGTGCCGCCGAACGAGGCGGTTTCCGATGGCGGTTGAGGTAGCAGCCCGGTGCGCGGGGTCCGAAACGGCGCCTTGCCGATCAATTTGTTCGTCCAAGCCACGGCCACGGCGGCCAACGTGGCGCCGGTGATCGCCGCGCCGGTGCTGTTGCCGACGCTGGGGCTGGGACCCGTTGGCGTCGGCGTATATGTCGCCATCGTCTATTTCGGCGCTATGCTCTCCGGCCAGCTGAGCGACGCGCTGGTGCAGCACTGGGGCCCGATCCGCACCAGCCAGGGGTGCCTGGTGCTGTGTATAGCCGGGCTGCTGCTGGTGGCGACGATGCGGCTGGAAACGGTGGCGCTCGGCGCGCTTTTGATGGGCTTGGGCTATGGTCCGCTCACGCCGGCGAGCTCCGAGATGTTGGCGCGTAACGCCGCCCGACAAATACGCGCTGGTGTTCTCGATCAGGCAGACCGGCGTGCCGCTGGGAACCGCCGTCGCCGCGCTCATGATGCCGGTGGTGCTGGAAAGCAGCGGGGTGCCGTTGGCCCTGATGCAGATGGCGGCCCTGTGCGCCGTCGCCCTTACATTGGCGCACTCGCTGCGTGCTGCTTTCGACGACGGGCGTGATGTCGAGAGCCCGTGGCCGACGCTGGAGAGCGCGGCGCGGCCGCTATTCTTCGCGCTTTCGCATCCGCTATTGCGCCCGCTGGCGCTCAGCACCCTGGTGCTGTCGGCGGTGCAGGTTAGCTTCATTTCCTACCTCGTCACCTTTCTGCACGGCGAGCTGGGCTGGGATCTGATCGCGGCTGGCCTGGCGCTGTCGGCGGCACAGGTCGGCGGCGTGGTCGGGCGCATCCTGTGGGGCGTGGTAGCCGACCGCACACAGGCGGAGCGGCAGACCCTCTTGGGCCTGATGGCCACGATGGCCCTGTGCGGACTGGTCATGCCATTCGTCGGCGTCGGCACTCCGCACGGCGCGATGGCGGCGCTGGCGGTGATCTACGGCGCCACGGCAATCGGCTGGAACGGTGTCTTCCTCGCGGGGGTGGCGCGCCTGGTAGCGCGCGAGGACGTGGCGATGGCGACGGGTGGCAGCCTGTTCTTTACCTTCCTTGGCGTGGTCGTTGGACCGCCGCTGTTCGGGATTGTCGGCGGCTGGTCGGGCTCGCTCGCTTTTTCCTTTGCGCTTTTGGCGCTGCCGCTGACCCTGGTGGGCTGGCAGCTGGCGCGCGCGTGCTGAGCAGCGGCCGTTCCAGCCGGAGTGAAGGTATGAAAGCGATTACCATCGAGCAGTACGGAGGCCCCGAAGTCCTGCAAAAACGCGACAATCTGCCCCCACCCATCGCCGGTCCCGGCGAGGTCCTGGTGCGGGTGGTATGCGCCGGTATCAATTTCATGGACATCCTCCCCCGGCAGGGCAAGTACGCCAACTCGCGCACCTATCCGGTTCGACTCCCTTGCACCCTGGGAATGGAAGGCGCCGGCGACGTGCTGACTGTCGGCTGCGGTGTGCATCACCTGGCGGTGGGCGACCGGGTGGCGTGGTGCACCGCCTGGGGCAGCTATGCGGAGTACGCGAGCATTCCGGCCGCACTTGCAGCTCGGTTTCCGGCCGACATCGGCTACGATCTGGCTGCGGCCTCGATGTTCCAGGGCTGCACCGCGCATTACCTGGTTCAGGACGTAGCCAAGCTGCAGGCCGGCAGCACCTGCCTGGTTCACGCCGCTTCGGGTAACATCGGACAGTTGCTGGTGCAGATGGCGAAGCGGCGGGGTGCGACGGTGTTCGCCACAGCGAGCACGGCGGAAAAGCGAGCGGTCGCGACGGAACGTGGCGCCGATTATGTCATGGCCTACGACGACGGCGGCTTCGCCGATGCGATCCGCGCAGCCACCGACGGCCGCGGCGTCGACGTGGTCTTCGATGCGGTGGGCAAGACGACGCTGCGCGACAGCTTTCGCGCGACGAGGACGCGCGGGCTGGTGGTGAACTACGGGGCTGTCTCCGGATCAATCAACGATCTTGACCCCATCGAATTGGGCGAAGCGGGATCGCTGTACCTGACGCGTCCGCGCCTTGCCGACCACATGGAGGAGGCAGCGACGGTGCAGTGCCGGGCCGACGACATCTTCGCCTCTATGCTAGAGGGGACGCTGCACGTCAAGGTAGCCGCGCGTTATACCCTCGACAACGTGCAAGACGGTCTTGCCCTCATCGAAGGACGCCAGCAGATCGGAAAAGCGGTGGTGTGCATATGAGCGTCGGGACAGGCTGACTTTGAAACCTTGTACGGCTGAAGAGGCCTCGGCATGAGCCAAAAGCCCACCCTTCGCGACGTGCTGAATAAGGGCCGACTGATCGCCGCGCCCGGAATTTACGACCACATTTCCCTCAAGATCGCCGATCGCCTGGGTTTTGAGGCGCTGTATGTGACAGGCTACGGAACCGTAGCCTCGCATCTTGGGCTGCCCGACGCGGGCCTTGCCACCTACACCGACATGGTGGATCGGGTTGCTTCCTTCTGCGCGCAAGCCAAGACACCGCTGATCTGCGACGCAGATACCGGCTATGGCGGGCTGCTTAACGTCGCACACACGGTTCGGGGCTACGAGCAGGCGGGTGCGGCGGCGATCCAGCTTGAAGACCAGGAGTTTCCGAAGAAGTGCGGGCACACGCCGGGACGACGCGTGATCCCATCCGAGGAGATGGAGCGCAAGATCCGCGTGGCCGCCGACGCGCGGTTGTCCGACGACTTTCTCATTGTCGCGCGCACCGATGCGCGCACGTCATTGGGATTGGACGAGGCATTACGCCGTGCCGAGCGTTTTGCCAAGGCGGGCGCGGACATACTCTTCGTTGAATTGCCCGAAACCGAAGAAGAAATGGCACGCATCGGCAGTGCATTCGATGTGCCGGTGCTCATCAACGTCGTCGAAGGCGGACGCACCCCTCTGCTGCCGGCGGCGCGGCTGGAGGCGCTTGGCTTTTCCCTGGCCATCTTTCCCGCCGCCGGTTTTCTTACCGCGGCTCAGGCGCTGCACACGGTCTATGCCCATCTGCGCGCCACATGCAGCTCGCTCGGTAGCAGCGCGTCCAAGTATGACTTCATGGCTTTCAGCAAACTTATGGGATTTGAAGATATCTGGGAGTTCGACCGGAGGTACGCCGAAGGACTGACCATGGCACGAGCGACATCCCGCCTATTTCGTAGTGCAGCTGGTGCCTCGCAGGGGCGGAGATGCTGCGTATTATAACTTCGTATTGAGTTTCAGCTATGACCCTTAATCCAGGGGCGCTTCTGCGTCGCGACCTGAACGATCGCCGCGGCTTACTCGTGCCCGGTGCCGGAAATGCGCTTGCTGCGCGCGTCATTGAAAGCCTGGGGTTCGAGGCGGTCTACCTGAGCGGCGCCGGCCTGACCAACAACTTCTACGGCATTCCCGACCTCGGCTTCATCAGCCTCAACGACGTAGCGCTACATACGGCTGCAATTCGCGATGCGATCGCGCTTCCGCTGCTCGTGGACGCCGACACCGGCTTCGGCAATGCGCTTAACGTGCGTCGGACTGTGCGTGTCCTCGAGCGCGCCGGCGCCAATGCCGTCCAGCTCGAAGATCAGATCATGCCGAAGAAATGCGGTCACTTCTCCGGCAAGGGGGTCGTTGAAACGGCGGAGATGGTCTCGAAAGTCAAAGCGGCGGTGGACGCACGTCAGAGTGGCGATTTCCTCATCGTCGCCCGCACCGATGCTCGAGCCGTCCACGGCCTTGATGATGCGATCGACCGGGCGGCGGCATTCGCTGAAGCCGGTGCCGACGTGACCTTTGTGGAAGCCCCCGCAGGCGTGGACGAACTGGGACGAATTGTCAGGGAGTTGCCTTGTCCGCAGGTGGTCAACATCGTGATCGGCGGCAAGACTCCTGCCTTGCCAGCGTCTGAGTTCGCCCGGATGGGATTCGGCATGGTGCTCTACGCCAACGCCGCTTTGCAGGGTGCCGTGCGCGGGATGATGAATGCTCTCAGAGAGTTGCAGCGCAAGGGTGAGCTTCCGGAAGATCCGGCCCTCGTTGCGACATTCCTCGAACGGCAGGAGCTGGTGCAGAAGCCGCTGTTCGATCACCTTGATAAGAAATACGAATCCTTATGAACCCGAAGGCGACGATCGGCATGCTCCCACATCCGCCGCTGCGGAAGAGAAGAATTTGCAGCGCTCTGTTTCATTGGGACGATCCGCTGGAGAGAAGGCTGATGTCTGTCGGCTGGGGTCCTGAAACGGCGCCAGCGCGCTGCCGAACTCCTCCAGTGACAACGCCGTCTCCTGCGAGGTCACAGCCGTCCCGGCCGGCCAGCCAATAAGCGACCACGCGGAAGCGGACGTAGTCGCCCCCACCACCTTCATCGCCATCGGACGCCATCGCTCACCCCTTCACGCACAGCACCTGGCGGAGAGTATGGCCGGCATCGAAGAGGTCTGCCTGGCCGGCGATCACAGCAACGGGATCCTTATGCGCCGTCGGCGGCTTTTCGAGGACGTCCGCGTCTGGCATTAGCCCCGCCCGGTGATCGTGGGGCTGAACGGAAAAGCAGCCTGGTCGGCTCCACGCCCGCCCGGCGTGTGCTTCACTCGACCCGCACGTCCGGACCCAGAACCTCGGCAAGTCGCACCGTCAACGCCTTCTTTTCCTCCTTGAACGCCTCCCAGAAGCCGTCAGGCGGCTCTTGGTCTTGGTATGGGGACAAGTCATTAAACCGGTCGTGCCAGCGGACGAGGTCGCGGGTCAGCGCAAACGGCACGTCGAGTTCGTCGTAACCGATCACTCCCTCCTCATCGCATCCCGCGCCGTCCTCGACCACCTCAGATGCCGGAGCTGCCCCAATCAGGAAGCGAGCCGAATGCGCTTCAGCGTCCGGGTCGCGGCCCGCGCCTCCTCTCGACTATCGGCAACGTCCTTGAGAACGCCCGATGCCTCGATCTGCCTCCGCAGTGTCGGTGGCGTCCGCCCGCACGCATCGAACCAAACCATCGGCACCCCGACACTCTCGGCCAGAGCCGCCAACCGCAACAGCGACCGCTCGTGTTTCGCGTCTCCATCCCACCTTGGCCCATCGGTCCAGTCGGCGATGATGTAAAGAACATCGACGCGGGCGAGGAATGGGAGCTGATCCTTCAGACCCGGCTCTCCCCACACCTTCATCCCGCGCTCCTCGGCGACGGAGCTGATCCGCTCGTGCGTCTCGCGATCCGGCGCGGCGATGACGACCCGGCCGCCGTGGTGCGGAAACAACAGGCTGGCGGCCACGGAAGCGGCGCGTGGTCCTCCGGCGGCGATGCCGAGCACCCGGTCCTGTTCGATCGGCGGCACCAGACGAACGGCTCGGCGACCATCGCCTCGCTACTGCCGAGATAGTAAAGCGCAAACGGTACCTTGTAGGCTTCCGGCGAGAGCAGAGCCGCGCGCAGAATCCGCCACGTCACGGGCGCCGGTCGACTCGATCAGGAACGCCACGAACGGCGAATCCGGGAGCATGTGGCAGAAGTAGTCGAGACAGAGATTGCGGTGCACGTAGTCGTCGTCGAACTCGTCGCCGTCGGCGGCGTAATGGTAGAGCTGGCATTCCAACCGCCGTTCCAGCTCGTGGACCAGCGGACGACGGCCATCTCGCCACTCCTGCATCTTCGCCGAGTCCGGGGTCTCGCCGTCGGTGCAGAGCTCCCAGGCGAGGTTCCACTGCAAGCCGCAGAAGAACTCGGTGAGGGCTTCTACCGGGGGTGTCGCGGGAAGATCGCGCAAGGAACGAGGCTTTTGCCCGAACGGACCGTAGATGAACTTCGGCGTGCCGGCCGCCACCTCGGCACAGCGATCGAGGAAGTCCGCAATCCGCGCTTCCTGCGCCCCAAGCGCGCGCAAGCGCGAGGTCACGTGCGACATCGGAACGAAAAGATGCGGCTCGCTATTGAAGTTCAGCAGCCACGGGCGCCGCTTGATTGGGAGCCGCGACACGAGGGGCTGCGCGATTCCCGTTCGGAGGTGAGCCGCGGGCGGGCACGCAGCGGACCATAACCTCTCTGGGAGGGGGAGCGCTGCTCCCAGCTCCGGCGTCAGGGCCTTGTGACGGGACGGGACCGGGACCGGCGCCGAAGCGTCGTGGTAATCCCCAGTTCATCAGGGTCCCGCGGCCCCCTTGATGGCGCGGCCAGAGCGAGCGATCCGACGCCAGGGGGACTCCTGAATTGCTGGAGTTCTCCCGGTTGCCCGAGACCAACGTCCAGGCGGCACCTCCGTCGCCTCGCGGCGACAGTCCGTCGGATCGCCTGATCAAGATAGCCCGCGGCGAGATCACCGGCAAACCCCAGACTGGAAGGAAAGGGGTGGACCTAGACGAGGGCGAGCCCGGGATGGCCCCGGTGCTTCTGATCAGCCTTTAGCCACCGACCCGAGCTACGCGCCTCAGCCAAGAGGGTCGTCGGATGAGGCGGGAGCGGGCCCAACAGAAAGTATAGGACTGGTCGAGGGCGAGGGACAAACCCCAGATAGGGAACGGTGAGGGTATCCCGGTTCCGCCTGTGGCGAGCCGACGCGCGGCACCTTGCCACGTGGGCGGCATTATCGGCAAAGATGCGGAATATTGTCGCGCGGGCTTGGGCCAGGCCGGTCAATCACCTTGACGGCTAACCGTTGCCGCGTACCGGGAGGCACGGGGCAGCGGATCCTGGCCTCCTACGTCACCCTCCGGCGACGCTCACCAAGCCCGCGATGAAGATATAGCGATCGCAAGCGGGGGCGGTCATCCATCCTCCATGCTGGTATAACGCGGTTCCAGATTGGATCGCACCCCAGCTGTGCATCACCGTCGCCGTTGCCGAACCGAAATGCTGTCGTTATTCAACCGGCATTCAATCGAGAGCATGGGCACGCCGGCCCTTATTCAGGCGCCCGGTCGCCGGAAAATCTGAGGTCCCCGGAGTCCGGCCCCGGATGCGAATGGGCGTCTCCGTCATCTACCTTCTTCATTCACCCCGGCCTCCCGAGACTTTCCTCAAACCGCCCAACGGGATGTTAATGTGGGCCGTTCTGTGGGGTGCCTGGCGAGGGAGCTTCAAATTATCGTGCATGTCTAAACGGGTTATGACTTGTGGCTGGCGGATGGGGTGGGATTCGAACCCACGAGGCCCTTGCGGGCCTGCCGGTTTTCAAGACCGGTGCCTTCAGCCGCTCGGCCACCCATCCGGCGCGTCGGCCGCGACCTTAACGCGGCGCCCTGCGTTGGAACAATGTCTGCGCCGTCGTCTGCGAGAAACGTGCATAGATGCACTGGTCCGGACACGACACGGCAGAGGCCGGCGCGGGCGCCGGCCTCTGCCCCGAGGATGGGTGACGGCTTACTTCAGCGTCTGCAGATAGGCGATGACATTGGCGCGGTCGGTCGGATCCTTGAGCCCGGCGAAGGTCATCTTGCTGCCCTTAACGACCTCCTGCGGCTTCTCGAGGTAGGCATCGAGAGTCTTCTCGTCCCAGGTCAGCCCCGAGTTTTTCATGTTGTCCGAATACTTATAGGTCGGATCCGTGCCGGCCTTCCGGCCGTAGACGCCGAACAGCGACGGCCCGATCTTGTTCTTTCCCGGCTCGACGGAATGGCACGCCGCGCACTTGTTGAAGACCTTCTTGCCCGCCTCGGCATCGGCCGCACCGGCGTGACCGGCGCCGATGAGCAATGCGGTCGCGACGAGCATTGTCAGACGTGTCTTTTGCATGTCTTCTTCTCCCTGCCAAGGCGCCGAGAAGGGACGGGAGCCCGGCGCAACCGCTCCCAAGCATACGTCATCGGACCGCGCCCACCTCGAGTGCGGACGCTCTCGCGATCTTGCGCACCATCGATGCGATCACCGATGCGACCGCCTGGTCCGCGCCGATCGGTCCGAGGTCGACAACGTCGTGCCGGCCGGCGGCGGTGATCGCTGCTGCAACGTCTTCCGTCGCATGCCGGCCGGCCCCGGCGAACAGACCGACAATTACAACCGGCCCGGTGAGGCGGCCCAGCACGGTCGCCGGATGCGGCGGCTGGTCAAGGAAGGCAACGGCGACTTCGGCAAACAGCCGCATCTCGCGCAACGCATCCGCCTGGCCGCGACCCGCATCCGCCGAGGCCTCACTGTTGAGCGAGCCGTGCGCGATCAGGAGCAAGGCCGCATCGGCGGGGCGAACGTGCATCCGTCTCGCCGCGGCGACGACGCGGTCGGCGATGAGCCTCGCCAGGCGCGGCTGTATCCCGACCGGCGGACAAAAGTGCAGAGAGTCCGGGTCATAGCTTTGAAACGCCGCCCTCATGTCGCGGCTCATCGTCCCACCGTCGCACATCATCACCGGGACGACGAAGATCGGCCGGCGCCGGACGCGGCTGAGGACCTCGCCCGGCCGCAAACCGGGCCCGTGCAACATCGCCACGTGCACTTCGGCGAAGCCCTCGCTGGCAACCAGCCGGGCGGCGTGGCGATCGAGACCGGCCAAGTGCTCGGCTCCCTTCGTCGAGCCGTGACCGACGAGAATGACGGCAGCATCGGCGAGGGCCGGCGTCGGCGGCTCAGTGACTTGTGCCCGAAGACAGGCTGATCTTGTTGTAGACATTGTATTTTCCCGACGGCTTGCACATCGGCAGGCGTTTGACTTCGGTAAACGTCGCAGCGTCGTAGACGACGAGGGCGCCGTCCATCTCGGCAACGCTGACAAGGGCATAGCGGCCGTCGCGGGTGAACTCGACGTGCGAGGTGAGCTTGCCCGGCGCCGGCCGCAGCGTCCGGACGACCTCGAGGGTTCGCTTGTCGATGATCTGAATCTGATCGCGGTCGGGCCCGAGCGACGTGTCGGTCCAGGCAAAGGGGGTGTTCTCGTGGCTGCGCAGGAAGAAGCCGGGACCGGCGGTGGCGATGCGCCGGATCGGCTGCCAGGTTTCCATGTCGAAGACGGCGATCACCGGCTCGTTCAGGACCGGCGTCGCCAGCACCGGCCGGCCCTCATATTCGAAGGTGATACCGGAGGCGAGGTGCGGCATGCCTTCGATCGGAACGTCGGCAACCTTGCGGCCGACGTTGAGGTTGATGACCTGGCCGGCGCGGCCGTTGCGCGCGGCTCCGAAGGCGTTCCGGTAGGAGGGATCGAAAAAGAAATCGTCGAGCACGTCGTCGAGGGCAATGCGGCGCAACGGAAACGGGCCGCGGTCGAACGCCCCTTCCAGCATCTCGGGCTCATAACTGTGGACGAGACCGCTTGCCACCGGCTCCGGGCGATCGGCGGTGGAGATCTCCCACATCTCTTCCGCATCCTTCAGGGCGACGATGAAGCTCGCCCGCGGCGGCGCGGCGTAAACGGCGCTGATCCGCGAGGTCTTGCCCAGCCGGTCGATGCCGGGCAGCACCTTCAAGGGTGCAAGATCGCCGCTGTCGAGAATGACGAGCGACGGCGGCAGATAATTTCCGGCGGCAACGTAGCGACCATCGGCCGAGACCGCGATGTTGCGCAGATTGATGCCGGCGCGCACCTCCGCCACCGGCTTCAGGGAATAGAGATCGTATTTGCTGACCCAGCCGTCGCGCGAGCCGAGGTAGACGAAGCGGCCGTCCGGCGAATACTTGGCGCCGCCGTGCAGGGCGAAGCGCGAGGGAAACCGCCACAGCGGCTCGAAGCGGTCGCCATCGAGGATGGTGACGTGATGGTCGCCGGCCTCGACGACGGTGAACAGGTTGAGCGGATCGGCATCGTGGACCGGCTTTGCCGGCAGCTCGGCGACCGGCGTATAGACGATGCGGCTCGCCTTGATCTGCTCGATCGACCACGACGGCGCCTCGGGCAGCGGCCGGTAGATCAGCTCGACCAGGGCTGCGGTCTCGGCGGCGGAGAGCACGGCGCCGAAGGCCGGCATCTGCGTTGCCGCCCGCCCGTCCGTGATCGTCTTCGCCGCATCTTCCCGGCGCAGCCGCTGCAGGTTGTCCGGAAGCAGCGCCGGCCCGCTGAGGCCCAGGCGGTCGGCGCCGTGACAGGACGCGCAGTGCTGCCGATACGAACGTATCGCCGTCGGTGACGGGGGGACCGCCTGCGCGGCGGCGGCGAGCGCGGCTGCGGTCAGCTCGCCAACAGGAGCTCACGCACACGCCGGGACATCGGCGCTCCGGCAGCGAATCCGCTTCGCGGATCCCGATTTCGTCGTCGGCCGAGGTAGCAGCCGGGATCGGCCTCCCACGGATCGCCGGTCACTTGCAGGGCGCGGATCCGGGTGTTGCCGCCGCAGATATCGAAGTGGGCGCATTCGCCGCAGCGGCCCTTGATCCGCCGCGGCGCGCGCTTCAGTCCGGCCATGATCGGATCGGAGGTGTCCGGCCAGATTGCCGAGAACGGCCGCGTGCGCACGTTGCCGAGCGTGTAGTGCCACCAGAACGTGTCGGGATGAACGTTGCCGAGGTTGTCGATGTTGGCGATGTTCACGCCGGAGGAGTTGCCGCCCCATTGCACCAGCTTGGCGCGGATGTGATCGGCGCGCTCGGGAAAGCGGCGATGCGTCCAGTGCAAGAGGTAGACGCCGTCGGCGTCGTTGTTGCCGGTGACGAACTCCTTGCCGTCGCCGCGATAAGCGCTCGCGAGTGCGGCTTCGAACAGGATGTCCATCGCCCGCCGCGTTTCGCCGAAGGTGGCGTCGTCGCGACGGTTCTTGTTACCGCGCCCGGCATAGTTGAGGTGCGAGAGGTAGAACTTGTCGACTCCTTCGGCCTCGGCGAGACGGAGCAGATCCGGCAGCTGGCGGGCGTTATCGACGGTCATCGTGAAGCGCAGGCCGACCTTGATGCCGGCCGACCGGCAGAGGCGGACACCATGCAGGCTGGCGGCGAAAGCGCCCTTCTTGCGGCGGAAGGCGTCGTGGGTGGCGCCGATGCCGTCGAGGCTGATGCCGACGTAGTCGTAGCCGACCGCGGCGATGCGCCCGATCATCGCCTCGTCGATCAGCGTGCCGTTCGTCGACAGACCGACGTAGAAGCCGAGCGCCTTCGCCCGCTCCGAGATCTCGAAGATGTCCGGCCGCAACAGCGGCTCGCCGCCGGAGAGGATCAGGACCGGCACCTTGAAGGCCCGCAGGTCGTCCATCACCCCGAATATCTCGTCCGTCGACAGCTCGCCCGGGAAATCGGTGTCGGCCGAGATCGAATAGCAGTGCTTGCAGGTGAGGTTGCAGCGCCGGATCAGATTCCAGATGACGACCGGGCCGGCCGGTCGGCGAGGGGGCCCGAGCGGCGTCGGCCGGAGGATTTCGTGCATGAACTGGCTGATCCGGAACATGGCGTCGCTTCCTAATCGACCAGACGCAGGCCGGTCTTCTTGAGGATCCGGGTTGAATAGAGGACGTCGTGGCGGCGGGCGCGCGGGCCCAGGAGCTCCGCGATTTCGGCGACCTTGCAGGCGACCTCCTCGCGGCTGCGGCCGTGGACCATCGCGAAGAGATTGTAGGGCCAGATCGGCAGGTGCCGCGGCCGGCGATAGCAATGGGTGACGAAATCGAGCCGGCCGACATCCTTGCCGGCGGCGGTGACCTCCGCGTCGTCGACGTCCCATACCGACATGCCGTTGGCGCCGTAGCCGAGGCGGTAATGGTTGGGCACGGCGCCGATCCGGCGAACGACGCCCATCTCCTGCATCCGCCGAAGTCGCGCCATCACCTCTTCGCCCTCGATCCCGATGGTTTCGCCGACGCTGTGATAGGGCCGGCGCGTCAGCGGCAATCCCTCTTGCGTTGCTTTGATCAGACGGCGGTCCGTGGCATCGATCGGCGCCTCAGGCACGCTCCCGGTCATGCCGCGAACCTCGCCTCGACGAAGAACTCTTCGAGTTTCGGCATGGTGTAGACCGCAAGACCGGTCGCCGCCTCGATGGCGCCCAAGATCCCGCCGATGCGCTCCGGCGTTTCGGTGGCGATGACGAACCACATATTCAGCGCGTGCTCGCGCGCGTAGTTGTGCGCCACCTCCGGGAAGGCGTTGACGATCGCCGCGATGCGATCGAAGTCGGCCGCCGGCACCGCCATTGCCGCGAGCGTCGTCGCGCCGCCGAGGCGATCGGCGTTGAACATCGGCCCGAAGCGGCTCAGCCAGCCTTCCCGGCACAGGCGCTCGATGCGCTCGATCAGCGTCGCCTCGGAGATGGCGAGAGCGGCCGCGGCGTCGGCGAACGGATACTCGGTGATCGGAAAGCCGCCCTGCAAGCCATTGACGATGCGCCGGTCGAGGTCGTCCATCACGCCCGCTCCATCGCCGGAAGCGGCGCATAGCGGGCGCCGCGCTGCTTGAAGGCGCGGGTGCTGAACAGCACCGCCTGCGGAAGCTTGCCGATCCCGGCCGCCTCGTTCGCCTCCGCAATCTGATCGCGAACGATCCGCCGATCCTTGCCGTGGATCATGCAGAAGAGGTTGTACGGCCAGCCGGGCCGCCGCGGCCGCCGATAACAGAGGTTGACGAACGGCAGGGCCGAAAGGCGGCGGGCAGCGTCCACGATCCTGTCGTCCGGGACATCCCAGACGACCATCGCGTTGTCGCGGTAACCGAGCGCGCGGTGGTGGACGACGACTCCGAAGCGTTTGACGACGCCGTCGGCAAGCAGCCGTCGAAGCCGGGCGATGACCTCGTGTTCGGCAAGGTCGATCGTCTCGCCTATCGCCGCGTAGGGACGGGCCGAGCAGCGGCAGGCCTCTCTCCAGCGCCGCGAGCAGGGCACGGTCGGTTGCATCGATCGTCATCGACAGCGGAAATCCGAGATCGATGTGGTAGGCCTCGACCAGCGGCAGGTCGAGGCAGGCGAGGCCGCGTCTCTTCCTCGATGGTCCGCAGGACTGCGGGCGACGGCGGCGGCATCGGGCGCGGTGATGACAAACCACAGATTGATCGCGTGCTCCCGCTCATAGCAGTGGTTGACCTCGCGGTGCGCCGAGACGAGGGCGGCGATACGTGCCAGGTCGTGGCCCGCGACGGATAGGGCGGCGAGCGTGCTGGCGCCGATCGCGTTCGGCTGGACGACGGCGCCGATGCGACTGATCTTGCCGGCGTCACGCAGATCGGCGAGGTCGTCGAGCACGTCCTCCTCCGACACGCCGAGATCGGCGGCGATCCGGGCAAACGGCCGTGGTTCCAGCGGAAAATCCCGCTGGTACGCATCAAGGAGCCGATGGGACAGCGTCGTCGCTCGGCATCATCAGGACCCCAGCCGGTTGCCGCGGTCGGTGAAAAAGATGCCGCTCGGCTTGTCGGCGCTCGATCGATCCCAGCTCGGCAAACGTTCGTGGGTCATAGATGCAGACACGATCGTCGTCGCGGGCCGAGATCCACACCTGATCGCCCTTCGGCGTGAACTCCAGATGCATGACCGCCTTGCCCGGCGTCAGCGTCTCGACGACGGCGAGCGACGGCACGTCGATCACCTGCACCGTGTCATTCAGCGGGTGGGCGAAATTGACCCAGACCTGCCGGCCGTCGGGACGGGCGACGGCGAACACCGGCTGGCCGTGGACCGGGATGCGCGCCACCTCCTGCCAGGTGCGGGCATCGGCGACGAGCAGCTCGTGCCGCCCCACCGCCGGCAGGAAGATGAGGCCGCCTGCGACCGCCACCCCTTCCAGATGCGGCATCTTGTAGACGGGCAGCGGTTCTTCGCCCTTGCCGTAGCCGTCCATCACCCGGCGCACGCCCGCGTCCGGGTTCCACAGATCGAGAACGGCAAGGCCGTCCTCGCCGAACAGGCCGGCGACGTAATACCGTCCGCTGTCGACGGTCACGCCGTCGTACGGCTGCCTGCCGATGCCGGCATATTTGCGGATTGTCGGCCGCGTGCGATCGGCGACGTCGGCGATCCAGATTTCGCCCGCGTCGTAGAGGGCATAGACGAAGCGGCCATCCGCCGTCTCGACCAGGCCGACGACCTTGCTGGCGACGCCGCCGCTTTCCGCCGGCAGATCGGCGACGAGATCGAGGGTGCCGGCGTCGAAGACCTTGATCCCGCCCGGCTCGTAGTTGGAAACGGCGATCAGCCGCCCGTCCGGCGAGATCGCGCCGCCGATGGCATTGCCGGCCTGGATGATCCGCTTCGCGAGCTTGCCTTCCAGCAGATCGACCTTGCTGAGACCGCCGTCGCGGCCGAAGACGTAGGCGAAGCGTCCGTCGCGCGAGAACACCGCCGAGGCGTGGCTGAGGTCGCCGAGGCCCTCGACCTCGCCGATGCGGGTGCGGTTGCTGTACTCGACGATCAGCACCCGCCCCGAGGCGCGTTCGACGACGATGCCGAGATCGCCGGTGCCGCGGATGATGGCACCGGGCTGAGGCGCGGCGTCTGCCCTCACACCGCTGACCATCGCCCACGCAATCAGCACGGCGCCGAACAAGGCCCGGAGGCGGCAACGGCGTCCGCGTCCGCTCATTGCCGCTCCCCTTTCAGGGTCGCCACCAGCCACGCCGCCTCTTCCGGCGTGAGCTCGGACCGCCAGGGCGGCATCGGCGTGCCGGGCCGGCCGTCGAGGATCGCCTCGACGAGCACGGCGTCGTCCTTGTCGGCGAGAACGTGCGGCAGGAGCGGGGGGCCGAGGCCTCCCTTCATCGTCATCCCGTGGCAGGACCCGCAGTCCTGAGAGAGAAGACTGGCGAGGTACGCCTTCCGCGCCGCGGTGATGCCGTCGGCGTGCGCCGCGGTGGCGACGCCCGTGGACGACGACGTGGCGACGACCGTGGCGGCCAGGGCGGCGGAGAAGCTAAGCGAGGCGTGCATGCGGAACCGGGCCCGAGCGGGAACGGGTGATCCGACCGGGAGCGAGAACGGACGCGAGTTCGACGATGCGTCCGATGTAGAAGAGGGTAGGGCCGTCGAGGCCGGCGTCGGCAACGGCAGCGGCAATCTCGCCGAGCGTCGAGACGATGCATCGCTCGTCCCGGCCGCGTGCCGTTGCAGATGGCGGCAACGGGGGTTGCTTCCGACAGGCCGTGCGAGATCAGCCGAACGGCGATCTGCGGAATGTTCGCCATCCCCATGTAGATGACGAGAGTGGTGTCGGGGTCGGCGAGGCCCTGCCAGTCGACATCGAGTTCCATGTCGTCGCGGCAATGCCCGGTCATGAAGCGCACGCCGGACGCGAGGCCGCGGTGGGTCAGCGGCATCCCGAACGCCGCGGCGCAACCGGACGCCGACGTGACGCCCGGCACGACTTCGAAGCGCAGACCGTGCGCAACCAGATGTTCGGCTTCCTCGCTGCCGCGACCGAAGAGATACGGATCGCCGCCCTTGAGCCGGACCACGGTCCGCCCACCTTCCGCCAGGCGGACCAGCAGCGTGTTGATCTCCGCCTGCGGCACCGGATGGCTTCGCGGCTGTTTGCCGACGCTGATCCGTGCGGTTCCGGCCGGGATCAGGGCGAGGATCGCGGTCGAGACGAGCCGGTCGTAGACGACGACGTCGGCCTCGTCCAGAAGTCGGCGCGCCTTGATCGTCAGCAAATCGGGATCGCCGGGGCCGGCCCCGACGAGATAGACGATCCCTTGCCTTGTCACCATGACGTCGCCCGCACCGTCTTCCGGCCGGGCCCGATCGACATCCCGGCCGCTTTTTGTTTCGAAACCGACTAGTAGACGTCGTTGCGCGTGTTGAAGACGTTGAACTTGCCGGTCGGAGTGATGATGTCCTTGCCCTTGATCACGTCTTTCAGCTTCATCGTCTTGTCATCGAGGACGACGATCGCCAACTCCTGGGACTTGCTGTTCCAGACGGAGAACCAGACCTCGTCGCCCGCCTTGTTGAATTCGCCCTGAACGACGCGGCGGACGCCTTCCGAGATGCCGGACATCGCGCCGATATCGAGGATGACGGGCTCCTTGTCGAGATCGGAGATGTCGAAGACGGCGACCGACGACGCGATGGAAGCTTCGGGGTTTAGCGGAGTATCGACGTAAAGGTGCTTCGATTTCGGATGGGTCTTCACGAACAGTGAGCCGCCGCCCTGACCCTTCAGGGTCTGGACGACCTTCCAGGCCTCCTTCGGGTGCTTGATCGGATCGGTGCCGATCAGGGCGATGGTCTCGTCGCCGAGGTGGCTGGTCGCCCACACCGGGCCAAACTTTGGATGGACGAAGTTGGCGCCCCGGCCCGGATGCGGCTTCTCGCCGGTCTCGACGATGCCGACCAGCTTGTCTTCCTTGGTGTCGATGATGGCGACCTTGTTCGACGCGTTGGCGGCAACGAGGAAGTAGCGCTTGGTCGAATCGAAGCCGCCGTCGTGGAGGAAGCGCGCCGACCCGATCTCCGTCGTCTTCAGATTTTTGATGTCGGAGTAATCGACCATCAACGTCTTGCCGATCTCCTTGACGTTCACCAGGAATTCCGGCTTGAAGTGCGACGCGACGATCGATGCGACACGCGGCTCGGGATGATACTCCTGCGTATCGACGGTCATGCCGCGCGTTGAGACGATCTTCAGCGGCTCCAGCGTAGCGCCGTCCATGATCACGTACTGCGGCGGCCAGTAGGCGCCGGCGATGGCGTATTTGTCCTCCCAGCCCTTCGCCTTCGAGGTTTCGACCGAGCGCGCCTCGTTGCCGATCTTCAATTCGGCCACCGTCGAAGGTTTCTCCATCCACAGATCGATCAGGTCGATCTTGCCGTCGCGCCCGATGACGTAGAGGTAGCGGCCGGAGGCTGAAACCCGCGAAATGTGCACGGCGTAGCCGGTCGGGATGATCTCGACGATCTTCTTGGTGCCGCCGTCGATCAGGGCGACCTGGCCGGTATCGCGCAGGGTGACCGAGAACAGGTTGTCGAGATCGAGCTTGTTCATCTGCTTGGTCGGCCGCTTGTCGACGGGGACGAGCACCTTCCAGGTCGCCTTCATCTCCTTCATGCCGAACTCCGGCGGCGGCGTCGGGTCGTTCAGCAGGTACTTCGCCATCAGCTCGACTTCGTTCTCCTTCAATTCGCCGGACGTTCCCCAGTTCGGCATACCGGCGGGCGAGCCATACGTGATGAAGTCACGGAGGTATTCGAAGCCTTTCTCACGGGTGATGTCGGGTGTCAGGGCCTTGCCGGTCGCTCCCTTGCGCAGCACCCCATGGCAGCCGGCGCATCGCTGAAAGTAAATCTGGTTGGCCTGATCGAACTCGGCTTGCGTCAAGGACGGGACCCCGGGCCTCGACCCCGGTGCCTCGAGCTGCTTTTGTTGGAGCACGTCGAGGCTGGGCACGTATTTATCCCCCGGCGACGTCTCATGCTTCTTGAGCTCGGCCGGGGGAGGTTGCTGAGCCGGCTGCGCCTGCTGCGCGTATGACGCGGTCGCGGCGATGCTGATCGCCGTCGACACCAGCAGAACTCTTCATGATTGTGCGCATCTCCCACCCTCCAAACCCCAACATCACGAGCTTAGGAAACGGGCGGGACGGAGTGCCTTAACTTTGGTCAAGTTCCCACACGTGCTCTGCGGGTATACGCGCGCTTAACCGGCGTCAAGGCCAAGGGGGACAGGCGGGATAAACTGGCGGTGCCGGGCGCCGGTCGCCCGCGGGGGCACGGCCGTCGAAACCCCGCGGGTGCACGGCCGTCGAAACAATGAATCAACAACACCGACTTGACCTCATCCGGCCGTACATCGACGCTCTTCTGGTCGCCATCGGCGTCCTTCTCGTCGCGGTCTCTGCCGCCATCTTCACCGCAGGAGCCGCGCTCGCTGAAGCGAGGTCGATATCGCGGGAAGATCTCGCCCGGATTTTTCCGGGCGCCGACGCGGCCGGCCCGTTCGAAGGGCAACCGGAGGCGGCGGAAATCCGGCGGGACGGGCGGATCGTCGGTTATGCCGTGTCGACCTACGACGTGGTCGGCTCGACCGGCTACTCCGGCAAGCCGCTTGACGTGCTCGTCGGCATCGACCTGCAAGGCATCATTACCGGCGCCCTCTTGGTGCGGCAGACGGAGCCGATCCTCGTCATCGGCATTACCGAACAGCAGATCCGCGACTATGTCGGCGGCTTCGCCGGCTTCGACATCGGATTGCGCGGCACCCTCAAGACGGAACCTGGCGGCGCCAAGCGATATCCGGAGGCGATTTCCGGTGCCACGATCAGCAGCGGTGTCATTCGCGATGCGGTTATTCGCTCGGCGAGAGCCGTGGCTGCGTCGCGCGGTTTGGGCGGAACCTCGCCTGCCGCCGGCCGTATCGACGTGGCGACGTTCGCGCCGGCCACATGGCCCGAACTCACCGCCGACGGGTCGATCGACTGTCGGTCCTTTTCCCGTCGCGACCTGGAGGAAGGAGATCAACCGACGCCCTCGGATGCCGGCGACCGTTTCCTCGACGTGTGCGTCGCGCTGCTGACACCCGCACGGATCGGCGAGAACCTGCTCGGCAAGCTTGACTTCAATCGCCTCATTGCCGGCCTCGCGGCCGACGATCAGGCGATCCTCATCGCCGCGAACGGCCTGTTCTCGGTCAAGGGTACGGCCTTCGTCCGCTCCCAGCGCTTCGAGCGACTGCAGATCGTGCAAGGAGAGCGGACCTACGCCCTGACGACGGACGGTTACGCCAACGTCGAATCGTTGCGCATCGAAGGCGCGCCCGCTTTCCGCGAGATCGGTGTCTTCGTCATCCGTGCCGGCGCCGGATTCGATCCATCCGCACCGTGGCGGCTGGAAATCCTGGTTCCGGAAGACGCTTCCGGCACCGGCGCACCCGCAGTGCTCTCCGTCAGCTATGGGCTGCCTGATCGCTATCTGCTGGCGCCGGCGGTCACCGCCGACGAGACCAGCGTCAGCGGCGCGCCGCTGTGGCAGCAGAACTGGCGGAAGCGCTGGCCGGCCATTATCATCGTTTCGCTGATGCTGGCGGCGTTGACCGCAATCCTGGTGTTCCAAGACCCGGTGATCCAGCGCCCGCTCCTCTATCACCGGCTTCGTCTTACCTTCCTCGCCGTCACTCTCGTATGGCTCGGCTGGTATGCGGGCGGACAGCTCTCGGTGGTCAACGTGCTGACCTTCGCACACTCGCTGATGACCGACTTCAAGTGGGAGTTCTTCCTCCTCGATCCGGTGATCTTCATTTTATGGAGCTACGTTGCCGTCGTCCTGTTGTTCTGGGGACGGGGCGTCTTCTGCGGCTGGCTGTGTCCGTTCGGAGCGTTGCAGGAGTTCGCCAGCGAGGCGGCACGCCGGCTCCGCCTCCCGCAGGTGCGGGTGCCGTTCGCCTTGCACGAGCGCTTGTGGCCCATCAAGTACGTCGTCTTTCTCGGCCTGTTCGCGGTGTCCCTGACCTCGACGGAACTCGCCTTCGTCGGCGCCGAGGTGGAGCCGTTCAAGACGGCCATCTCTCTCAAGTTCGTGCGCGAATGGCCGTTCGTCCTTTACGCCGTCGGCCTCCTCGGCGCCGGGCTGTTCATCGAACGGTTCTTTTGCCGTTACCTCTGCCCCCTCGGGGCGGCATTGGCGATCCCGGCCCGCCTCAGGATGTTCGAATGGCTGAAAAGGCGCCCTCAATGCGGGCGCGAATGTCAGATCTGCTTCCAGCGCTGCCCGTCCAGGCCATTCATCCGGAGGGGCAGATCAATCCCAACGAATGCATCCACTGCCTGCTCTGTCAGCGCATCTACGCCGATGACAGTCTGTCCGCCGCTGGCGGCGCGGCGCAAACGGCGGGAGCGGCGCGAGGCATTGATGACGGGAAGAAGCGGCGCGATGGAGGAGGCATAGATGACCGACGGCCGCGCAGGTCGTAGCGAATGGTGCGTGGGCCCATGTCAGCCGCCGCCGGGCGCTCTTGATCGTGGCCGGCGGTGCGGCGGCGCTGCTCGCGGGTAAGCGCGTTCGGGCCGCGGATGATCCCTACGTCTGGGAGGGGACGGCGCTCGGCGCTCCGGCGCGCCTCGTTCTCTGCGGCGCCGGCCGGGCGGAGGCGCGGGCGGCGGTCGTCGCCTGCGTCGACGAGGTCGAACGGCTGGAACGGGAGTTCAGCCTCTATCGGCCGGAGTTCGGCGCTGTCGCGGCTGAACCGGCAGGGAAGCCTCGATGCGCCCTCGCTCGATCTGGTCCGGCTTCTCCGCTCTGCGTTCGCTTCGGCGAGCTGACGGAAGGCGCCTTCGACATCACGGTGCAGCCGCTGTGGCAGGCGTACGCCGATCATTTCGGCCGTCGGCGCGGCCTCGGCCTTCGGTCCGTCGGAGGCGGCTCGTGGCGGCGGCGCGGGCGCGCGTCGACTTCCGCCGGCTGCGGATGGCTCCGGAACGGATCGCCCTCGGCGCGGGGATGGCGGTCACGCTCAACGGCATTGCCCAGGGCTACATCACCGATCGCGTGGCGACGCTTGTTGCATGCGCGCGGCTGGTCGCGCGTCTTCGTCGACATGGGCGAAATGCGGGCGCTCGGCCACCGGCCGGAAAGGGCGGCCTGGTCGGTCGGTATCGCGGTGCCGCCGGGCTCGACCGCGCGCCGGTCCGTATCGCCGTCGCCGACGGCGCCGTCGCCACCTCGGCCGGCTACGCCACCGCCTTCGAGCCGACGAGGCGCGCGCATCATCTGTTCTCGCCGCGAACCGGGCGGAGCGCCGGCAGCTTCGTCTCGCTGACGGTGACGGCCCCGCGGGCGACCCAGGCCGATGCCTTGTCGACGGCTCTTTATGTGCTGCCGGCGGAGCGGATCCCGTCCATTCTCGGCCGGTTCCGAAGCGTTGCCGCCTATGTGACGGAGCCGTCCGGCGAGGTCGGGCGGATATCGGTGGCCTGAGCCGAAGTGAAGTTGCGCTTCGGCCCGCGTCAAGTCGTGACGTGCCGGTGGAGCCGCGCGTCTTTCGTCTTGAAGTGATCGACGAACCAGTGCTGGAGCCGCTCTGCGAGCGCCTCCTTGCGCTCCGCGTAGGTCCCGTCTTCATACGCATCCATGATCTCGCGGATATCGTCGAGCAGCCGCTCGTGATCCGTCTTGTGGTCCGGATACTGATCATACGTCTCCGCGCGCATCATCTGCTCTTCGAGCGCAAAGTGCGCGCTGATGCGTGCGTAGGTCTCGCCGAGCTCGTCGGCGACCGCGTCTCTGTCGCCGCCGTCCAGGTGTTCGAAAATCTGGTTGATGAGAGCGATCAGTTCCCGATGCTCGTGATCGATCGAAGCGACGCCGACCGAAAAATCGTCCCGCCAAAGCACGCGCGCAAGAGCCTCACTCAAACCTGAACCCTCCTTGACCCGGGTGAAAATCGATGGCGAGGCTCTGACCCGCGGCCAAGCTCACCCGTCGCTCCGTTATATAGTCGAAATCCGTCCGCCCGGTCGCTGTCCCTCAGGCGGAGAATGAGATCGTGCTCGCCGGCGGGGACGACAAACCGCTCGTAGGTCCGTGATGGCCCGTCGCCGGAGAGGCCGGTCGGCGGCAACCGGGCGGCGTAGGCGACGGCGCCGTCGATGACGACCTCGATGTCGACGGGAAGACGTTCGCGCGGGCAAATCGTCGGCCGTCGCATGTTGGGCGCGAGCTTCGCCAGTTCTTCCTGCGACAGCTTCCGGCACTCGCCCTTCTTTTCGGCTCCATGGGCGAAGCTCAGCTTGATCAAGGCCTCGGCCGGCGGCACGCGCGCATAGGGCGGCGAAGCCGAGAAGTAGCCGATGACGAGGGCGACCGCCGCGAAGAAGAGGACCTGGCCGAGATAGCGAAACGCCTTCATTCCGCTGCCGCCTCCTCGATGCCGGCCCGGTTCGCGGTTTCGGTCGGCTGAGCCATGTCTTCGAGGCGCCGCCGGAAGGCTTCGATGTCTTTCGCCAATGTCCGCCGTTCGACGGGCGCCGCCCAGACGCGCAGAATGCGATCGCGCGGCACGCGGGAGCGCAGGTGCGGATCCCGCTCCCCGTCGATGCGGGCGTCGGTCCACAGGGGTCCGTACCGGAAACGGCACTCGCCGTTGCGGCATCCGGTGACGACGATCCCGTCGGCCAGGCCGCGGCTGAGGACGTAATCGATCATCGGCGGCGGCAGCATTCCCGTACAGGGCAGAGCGACGCCTCCCACCGCCGGGCTCGCCAGCGTGTCGACGGAAATGCCGTGCTCGCAGCCGAAGACGACGATCCGCGCCGGCCCGCTCAGCTTCGCCGCCACCCGATGCGTCCGCTCGCGGACCTCGGTCAGCGGCAGCCCGCCCAGATCGATGCCGGGTACCAGCGCCGCAGCCCGGCGGAACGGTGTCGCCGTCGGACACGACCCGGTGCAGATCCCGCATGAAACGCACAAGGACGGATCGACCACGGCCTGACGCTCGAACGGCTTGCCGTCGGTGCGCACGCCCATGCGGATGGCGCCGTAGGGACAATCCGCGGCGCACCGCGTACAGCCGTTGCAGTTGTCGAGATCGACGACGGCGGGTGGGCGTTTCGCCAGCGGAGGCAGCCAAGGCATCAGCATGAGAAGGAGGGTGCCGCCGAAGAAGAGCAGCCATACGCCCCCCGGGCCCCACGCGTCGACAATCGGATAGAACCACAGATAAAACCAGTCGAGACCCACCGGCGACGGGATGCGCGAAAGATCGGCCGGTCCCTGACTGGTCGCCGGATGGGCGAGGCTGAGGACGAGCAGCATCGTGAGCGTGGCGATGGCCGTGTAACGGGGCGGGTTGATGTGCGGGCGGGTCACCCGGTTGACGTGGAACCACATGATGAACAGCATCACCAGCGGCAGAGCGATGTGGATGAACAGCATCAGGGTGAAGAAGCGGTCGTCCACGTAACTCGGCGCCAGGAAGTTGCGGGCGATGGGCGAGCCGAAGATCGGCAGCCAGTCCAGCAATTCGGCGGTCGCTTCGGCTACGTACTGGGCGAGCCTGTCCCAGACCAGCCAGTAGCCGGTAATGCCGGCACCGAAGGCGAGAGCGATGGTCGGAACGCCGAGAACCCAGGAATACCAGCGCGTTCCACGATATTGATCGAACGCGAAGACCCTGAGGAGGTGAACCGCCATGACCAGGATCAGGCCGTCGGATGCGTAGCGATGCAGACTGCGCATGACGCCGCCGAGCCACCATTGCGCATGGGTGAGGGACTCGACGGACTGATACGCCGCGGTCAGGCCGGTGTCGAAAAAGGCATAGACGTAGATGCCGCTGACGGCGACGATCCAGTAGAGAAAGAACCCCAGTCCGCCCAGGGAATAAAAAGGATTGTTCCGCGTTCCGAAGGCACGGTCCAGCCATCCTTCGAACCACATGAAGGCCGAACGCAAGGGGCGCTGCACAACCATCTAAAAAGTCCGCGTTCCTTGCTTGCTTACCGGGGTGAGGGGGGTGCCGCTGCGGCGAGTACGCAGCCAGGCGCGCGCGATGACGAAGCCGGTCACGCAAAGGGTCAGGCCGCTGACGCCGATGCCGATGAAGATCGCGTAGCTGAACCGGTAACGACCGCTGGACGCGTCGTAGACCGTGCAGATCAGCCTGATCCGCTCGACGAGGCCGGCCCCCGCACTCGTCCCGGCGGGTCTGCCCCAGATCAGCTCCTTCAGCGGTTCGACGAGCGCGGGCGGCTCGAAGGTGGCGCCATAAATCTGGCGATAGACCCGGCCATCGGCGTCGACGATCGTCGTCTGCGCCACGTGATCGAAGCCCTGGGGAGCCGCGAAGAAGAGGAAGCCGAGATCTTCGGCGAGGCGGCCGGCGGTATCGCCGGCACCGCTCAGGAAGTCCCAGCCGTCCGTTGTCAGGCCATGGGCTCGCGCAAAGGACCGCATGCGCTCCGGCGTGTCGCGGCGGGCATCGAAGCCGACGGTGACGACGGAAAAGCTGTCGTTGCCGAGTGCGTCGCGCGCCACGTCGACGGCGTCGGCGAGCGCCTCGGAGACGGTCGGGCAGATATCGGAACAGCCGGTGTAAACCATGTTCACGACCAGCGGCCGGCCGCGGAAGTCGGCCAGCCGCACCGTCCGATTAAGCGTGTCGGTGAACGTATAGTCGCCGACCGGCGCGACCGATCACCGCCTGGCTGGTGCCGAGCGCCGTTTCCCGGTCGAGCGTCTGCGGCGCCGCGCTCGGGCGGGGCAGCGGCGTAACCGACGAGCGACGGCCATCGCCAGCCCGGACCAACGCCCACCGCCACGCCCGGGACAGGTCGATTGCGGCGGCAAGAGGCGGGCCGCACCGGCGCGTTGTTGCATCGCTCTCTGGCGACATTCAGTGAAGCGGCCATACCTCCGATAAGTATTTCCAGTTGATGTAGTAGTACAGCACGAACGAGACGAAGAAGAGGGTGACTAGGACAACGGTGCCGGGCAGCTTCAGCGTCGCCTCGCCGCCGTAGGTGGAGACCGCCGTCGCGCCGCCGCGGAAGACGACCGGGTTGGCGCGGACTTCCGCCTCGCCGCGCTTGGCCCCGAACAGGATCGAGGAGACGATGACGACGACGAACATGATGCCGCCGATGGTCGCCATGATGGCGAACAGACCGTTCAGGCCGAGCATCAGGAAGGCGGCCGGCGGATAGTCGTAGGGGACGGGCGCATCGGTAGAAGGCGATGTCCCAGTTCCGGCGCGACACGCCAAGCGTGCCGGCGCCCATCATGAACATCGAAATGCCGAGTGCGCCGATCCCGAACAGGTACGGCTGCCACTGCGCCACTTTCTTGAAGACGATCTCGCGCCGGAAGATCAGGGGGACGAGCGGATAGGTGATCCCCATGAAGGCGAGGGTGGTTCCGGCGACGACGGTCGCGTGGAAGTGCCCGGGCACATAGAGGGTATTGTGCATTAGGAGATTGAGCTGCTCGGCGCCGAGCACGACGCCGGTGATACCACCGGCGATGCCGAACATGGCGACCGAGAGGACCAGCGCGGCGAAGGCGGGATTGCCCCACGGGCCCTTGCGCAGCCACTCGAAGACCCCATGGGTGAAGCCGTTGCGCCGCTGCGCCGCCTCGATCGCGCCCGGAATGCTCAGGCCATGGATCATGCTGCCGAGCACGGCGAGATACATCGCGTAGCTGGTATTGAAGATCTTCCACTCGGAGGTGACGCCGGGATCGACCAGAATGTGGTGGGCGGACGCAAGCTGCAGGAAGGCGATGTAGAGCAGAAACGCCGTACGGCTGACCTTCTCGGAGAGCGGCTTGGCGCCGAGGACGAGGGCGGCGATCAGGTACCAGACGGAGACGTGGGCGGCGACGTTGACCTGCTGCGACGAATGGCCGAGCCCCCACCAGATCACCCTGTACATCAGCGAGTCCATGTGACTGACGAGGCCGATCGACCAGAAGAACGCGGGAACAAGGGCGATGGCGCCGGACGTGATCGACCACACGGCGATGATCGCCGCGGTGATGGCGCCGAAGGTGACGAGCGGCACCGAGCCCTCGTAGGTCCGCTCCTGCCGGGCGACGACGAGGGTGCCGAAGAAGACGAACACGGCGACGAGGGCGCCGACGGCGAACAGGATCAGGCCGAGATAAAAGTGCGGCTTCGCCGGCATCGGCACATAAGAGGTGAACATGACGCTCGATTCGCCCTGGAACACGGCGACGTTGTTCATCACGGCGCCGATGATCATCAGAAGAAAGCGCGGCCCAGGCGATCTTCGGCGTCGCCAGCCGGCAGTTGAGCAGAACGGTCGCCGCAAAGTAAAGAACGGCAATTTCAAAGAATATGATCCAGAAGATCAGGACATTGATGCCATGTGCCGTCAGGACGAGATAAAACCAGTCGACCGACAACAGATGCACGGCCGGCCAGCGCGTCATCGCGACCAGCAGGCCGAGGGTGCCGCCGAAGGCGAGAAAGAGCACGGCTGACGACCGCGTTGATCTTGATCAGAGTCTCGGCGGAGCGGTAAATTTTGAGACCGGTTTCGGGACAGATGCGGAAAGCGGCCGGCACGGTCATTGTTTCCTCCCTGCTTTAATCGACGACGTAGATCCGGCCGACCATCGTCGAATGGCCGACGCCGCAGTATTCGTTGCAGACCACACCAAAGATGCCGCTCTTGCTCGGCGTAATGGTGATGACCATTTCGTAGTTCGGGTGGACTTCGATATTGATGTTGGTCGGCTGCAACGACCAGCCGTGCAGCCAGTCCATCGACGACAGATGCAGGCGATAGGACTGTCCCTTCTTCAGTTCGAGGATCGGCCACCACTGCCACAGATCGCGCCAGCATGTAGGCGTCGCCGCCTGCGGGCGGCCGGACGACGGGGATGCCGGTATCGCCCTCTTCGCGGACCTTGTTCTCCTCGGCCCACGCTTCGACCCGCTGCCCGTAAGCCTCGGGATCGACCCGGTAGGCCTCGTTCGACAGGTTCTGTTCGCCATTTATGTGCCAGAAGATCATGGTGAAAAACATGACGACGCCCCAGAGGAACGCGATGGCGATCCAGATGATCTCCATCCGATGGAGCGGCTCTTTCCACCAGAGCCGGTTTTCCGGGGACGTCAGAGCCATTTATGCCTCCCAGCCTATTTGGCAATCGGGATCAAAACGATGTCCATGATTCCCCAGATCAAGTAGAAAACGGCGGGAACGGCGACTCCTACAAATAAAAGCAGGAAGGGGTTATCCACTACGCCTGCATGATCGGAACTCCGCTCGTCCCTTCCGGCGGCGTGCTCGCATCGCTGCCGGCAGGCCCGTGCCCGTCAGTCATGGCTTTCTCCGCACCGTTGCCGTCCCCAACGAAACCGGGCGCAAGAGCCTCCCGCGAGCGGACGTTTTCAGCGATGGTGTGCCTCGCCGACTGGCGCCGGCCTTGACGTTTGTCAAGCAGGCGCCCTAGCCGGATGCAAACCGCCGAATAAGCCAAAACGTGAGGAGGGCGAGGCCGAGCAAGATCGCGAAAAAAACAACCGAGCGATGCTCCAGCTCTTTTCCGTGTTTCGCTTCCAGCAGAACTCAGGATCCGGCTTGCGAGCCAGTACAATGCAACCGAGACGATGAGGAAATAAACGATCTGGAAGTTCACAGGCTAAACTAATCCCGCCGCTCCGCGAGCCGTACGTGCTAAAAAAAGGGTTACCTTTTGAGAAAAGGTTTGTATTTCATGTCTATCTTCAGGATGTGGTCAACAATCCAGAAGTTGAGGAGCTCCATAATCTCGCGGCTTATGTCGGGGTCGGGTGTTTTCTGAGCGCAACCCCTTGAAGGGACTGGTGGAAGCCGACGAGACCAGCGTTTCGTACCGGACCAAGGACGACCCACCGGCCGGTGGGCCGGGGCGGAGCCACACCGGCAAGTTGCTGGTCGCGGGCGCCGTCGAGATCGCCGGAAACCGTCCCGGTCGCGCCCGGTTGCGGACGATAGCCGACTACTCCGCCGACAGCCTGAGCGGCTTCGTCGCCGCCGCGGTCGCTCCCGGCGCCACCGTGGCCAGCGACGGCTGGTCCGGCTATGCCAAGCTGAAGGACGTCAAACACGACGCCAAGATCGTCGGGCCGGCGGCCGCCCACGTGCTGCTGCCCTAGGTTCATCGCCTCTTCGCCAACCTCAAACGCTGGGGCCTCGGCGTCTATCACGGCCTGCGCCGCAAGCATCTCCAATCCTACCTCGACGAGTTCGTGTTCCGCTTCAATCGACGCTACTCCCCGAAAGCCGCCTTCCGCTCCCTCCTGAGCATCGGCACCAAAACCAGCCCCATCACCTACGACATCTTGATCAACCCGGACGCTCAGGGATAAGCAATTCTGATATTCCTCGTGCAGCTCGCGCAATTGATGCTGGAGAAGGCGGTGCTGCTCGATGTGGGCGGCAAGGTCGACGTAGCCGCTCCGCCGCATCTGCGCCTCCTCCCGTCGGAAATGGCGCAGGGCATAGGCAATAAGCGTACGAAGAATCATCGCGACCGCCGCCTCGTCGCTGCCGCTGAGCTTGGCGTCATCGAGGTGATTGATGAGGCTGGTGATGATGACGTGATCGGCATCGAGGCTGTCGACGCCGACGCTATAGGCGGTGTTCCAAATGATCAGGGCCAAAGGAGCGGACCTTTCTTCCTCTCGCCGGCCTTAGCGGCGGCCGGACGGGCCGGCCGCGATTTCGCTCATCCGTCGATCGGTGGTCTGCATATGGTCGATGACCCAGCGCTTGAGGGTGAGGTGTTCCGCCTGCCCGTACTCGAGATCCGGATCGCGCGAAAAGCGCATCATGAACTCGATAAATTCGTCCAGCAGATCGTCGTGCTCGGCTTTGTGCGCCTCGTAGTCCTTGTAGCGCTTGTCGCGCATGAACTTCTCTTCGAGTGCGAAGTGGGCGGCCATGCGCGCATGGATTTCGCCGAGGCAGGCTTCGATGGACCCGCGATCCTCGTGTCTCATCAGCTCGTCATGCAGTTCATTCAGTCGCGCAAACAGATCCCGATGCTCGTAGTCGAGCATGTCGATCCCGATGCGACAGGCGTCGGTCCATTCCAATAGAGATGCCGCCACGAGTTGGGTGCTCGGCTGCGAGAGACGCGGCATCGTCGGCGTATGACGCCACGGCTGCATTGACCCTGATCAAGGGGAGGCGGGCTTCACCTCTGGAAGGCCGCATAGTCGGCGGCCAACTCGCGGCTGACGGCGGTGCCGAGCGTCAAGGGCAGGCTGCGGACGACGCCCATTTCCTCCTTCTGGATGTGGAACATCGCGGCATGGATGAAGTCCATGGCGGTATCCCGGAAACGCGCCCACTGCCGGGCGTCGAGCGGGTCGCTGCGGGCCGATTGAGCGAGCGAGCGGAGGTCGTCTGCCATCGTCCGGATCATAGCGTGCTCGTCAAGGAGCATTGCCGTCACCTCGTGCAGGCCGGCCTCGTTCACCCTCGGGAACAAGACCTCCTCCTCGAACTGGAAGTGGCGGTAAATATCGGCATCGATGGTGGCGAGCAGATCGTCGATGAAGCCGGCATCCCCGGCATGTTTCGGATCGAGCGGCCGGTCCCGCTCGCCGAAAATTCGCGCCTCAAGGGCGTTGGTGACGGCGAGCGTATGCAGATGCTCCCGGTGCAGCGTTTCGCCGATATCCTCAGCGTCCGTCATGCGATCGTTCCCTTCCAGCCGGCCGGGTATGTTTTTAGGTGTGTCCGCGTGCGCCGAAGCACGGTGATCGCGAACCAGGCGAAGGCGATGGCGCCGATGGCGCCGACGACGCCCGCCGTCGCGATCAGCTCGGGGACGGCAAAGAACGTCCCGGCGATCAGCGCCGAGATCCCGATGAGGTGTCCGCACAGATGGACTTTCAGCGGGTTTTGGGTGACCAGCTTGGTCGGGGCGAGAGGCCGTGCCTTGAGCCGCGCCACCTGCATCGAAGCGAGAAACGGCAGGACGCGTTGCAGCACGCCCGTCAGCAGCGACAGAAGCCAGCCGTAGAGGACGATGACCATCACAAGCGGGCCTCCCTGCGGCGGTAGCAAACCGAGCGACAGGGCAGTGGCGACGATGAGGCCGATCGGCAGCAGGGCCCACGAGACGAAGATCAAGACGAACTCGGGGCCGAGACGCCGGCGCATCCGGCCGGCGACGGCACGGCGCATCGCCCGGATGTGCCAGGCCGCGCCGACAAGCGCGCTGATGGAGGCGCCCGCCGTCACCAGGGGAAGGCCGCTCACCTCGCCGGCAACCGCGAGGATGAGGGCAGACATCGCCATCCATAGGGTGGGGGCGAGCGCAGCGTCCGAAGGCGCCTCGGCGACGGCGAACATCGGAATCAAGATTTGGCTCAAGCCGAGCGCCAGCATGCCCATGAAGCCGAAGCCCGCCAGCGTTGCATGGGCGAGGGCGAGCCGGCCGTGGTCGGGCAGGTAGTCGAGCGCATAGTTTCCGGCGAGAGCGAGGGCAAGCACCACCGCCGCCGCCAGCGACGCGAGCGCCATTGCGACGTATCGGCGCAGCAGGGTCGTCCCGTCGTCGGTGCGCAGCAGCCGCAGGAGTTCGCCGCCGTAGAGGGATACGGCGGCGAGGAGGAGGGCGGCGCCGCAGGCGATGACGGCCGTATGGATCGAGGCAAAGCCGGCGACGAGCAGGCACGCTCCGCCGATCAGGGACCAGAATAAGCCGAAGCAGATCGCTTCGCTCGCGGCCGGCCGGGCGAGGATCACCGGCAGCATCTGCAATGACGCCCCGATCGCGGTACACAGGAGAACGCCGAGGGTGAGGATATGCACCGCCGCCAGCACCGGTCCCGGCCCCCCGGCGAACCATGGCAAGTCGGCGGCGACGATGATCAGCGCCGCCCACGCAAGGATGTGCGCGAGCACGGCGGTGCCGAAGAACAAGGCAGCGATTCGTTCGGGTAGCAGGCGCTGCTTCGCTCCGCCGAGGCTGACCGGGCTGAGCATTACGCTCCAGGCCGGTGCAACCGGATGCGAACTTCGCCCGGATCGCCGTCGAGCTGCGCCGAAAGCCAACCGCGCTCGGCGAGCTCGGGGTACAAGTGGATCGGATCGCGGTGCAGGTGGGCAATGATGACGCCGTTATGGCGGTCACTGCCGATGAGGCGGAGGATGGCGACGAGGGGAGCGGGCGGCTGCAGGCCGCGGACATCGATGTGGACGCCGTCGGTATCCGACCAGACTTTGCCGCCTTCCGCGGGGTCGGTGTCAGACGCACCGCCGGATCGGCCTTCCGGAATAGAGGGGGCCATTTCTCTCGTCCTTTCGCAAGGCCTGCCGTCCGCCGTTCGCCCGGCCACCGTTGTGCCGCCTGCGCTCCGAGGCGACTGTCGGAGATTGCCGGCCAGAGCTCCTTGACGAACGTCAACCCGTTTATCCGATGGCAAGTGCGGCAGTATTCACGTTCGGCAGAACCGGCGCAGCGCCGGGATGTCGCGCAGTGCGACGACGTCCCCCTTGCTCTCGACACCGAGATCCGCAAGCCGCGCCAAGGCCCGCGACAGGCTCTCCGGGGTAATGCCGATACGCCCGGCAATGATCGACTTGCGATAGGGCAGGCGCACGACAGCGGTCTCATCGGCGCCCTCGGCGAGAGACACCAAGAACCAAGCGAGCCGCTGCGCCGGCGACTGGCCCTTCAGCCGCCGGATCTCGGCCAACAGGTGGAGCTGCCAGCGGCAGAGCGAAGACAGCATGCAGGTGGCGACGGCGCTGTTGGCGCGCAGCGTTTCCAGGATGGGGGTGGCGCCAATGGCGGCGACGCGGGCACCCGCCATCGCTTCGGCGTTCACCGGGTACCGCGCCAAGTTAAAGATCGCGGCTTCGGCAAAGGAATGGCCGGCACCCACCACTTCGATGATCGCCTCGTCGCCATCCTTGTTCAGCGCAAACAGCCGCACAGAGCCCTGCAGGGTGACGAAAAAGCGTTCGGCCTGGTCGCCGGCTGAAAAAAGCAGCGTGTCCTCGTTGTAGTGGCGGACGGATGCGCCACGGAGGATGTTCGCCGTTTCCTCCGCCGCCAAACCGCAAAAGAGCGGTGTTGCGGCGATGGTTGCGACATCTTCAGTGCTCGGCCGCATGACCTGCCACCGGCGCGTTGTCGGGCCCGCCTTCGTCGCAGAATTCCCGCAGGACGGCGATGTCGCGGATGCGGAAGGCCTCGATCGAGCGATGATAGCGAACGCCGACGCCTTGCAGTTTGAGGAGAATACGCGACAGCGTTTCCGGCTGCATACCGAGGTGGCGTGCGAGAAGCTTCTTTTCGAAAGGCAGACGGATTTCGCAGGATCCTTCGCGCCCCGGCGCCAGATCGAGGAGATAGCCGCCGAGGCGCTGCGCCGCCGTCTTCATTTTCAGATCCATCATCTGGCGGACGAGACCACGCAG